>NZ_SMKW01000008.1 GCF_004348985.1 Saccharopolyspora elongata
GTGCGGCGGCGGCGCCATGGGGCGGTGGGGCGGCTGGAACGGCGGATGCCCTGGCTGCAAAGGAAACTCCCCCTGATCGATCACCTGCGCAAAGGCACCGTATCCGACTGGGCGGCCGCCCTCGGCCGGACGAGCGGCTTCGACATGACGTCGTGAGTGGCGATTCCGGTGAGACCGGCTTCGCCACTCACGGGCGTTCCCGGTCAGGCGCCGTGGACCTGGGTGAATGCGCCGGTGTGCTGGTCTCGGATGCGGGCTCCTGCTTCCGGGTCGGTGACGTCCAGTTCCGCCGCTCCTGGCAGCAGCCACTCGGGCGGCTCCGGCGTTCCCGCCAGCGCCCATGCCGCCTGGCGGGCCGCGCCTCGGGCGACGTACTCCGCCGGTGCGGGCACCGTCACCGGCACGCCGAAGATCAGCGGCGCCGCCACCTGCACCGCCCGCGACTGGGCCGCGCCGCCGATGAGCAGCACCCTGCCCACCTCGACGCCCTCCGCGCGCAGCGCGTCGACGCCGGCCGCGAGCCCGCACAGCATTCCCTCCACCGCGGCCCGCGCGAGGTTCTCCGGCGTCATGTTGTCCCGCCGGAGGCCGGTGAGGGTTCCGGCGGCGTCCGGGAGGAACGGCGTGCGCTCGCCGTCCAGGTACGGCAGCAGCGCCAGGCCGCCCGCACCGGGCTCGGCTCGGCGCGCCAGCTCGTCGAACTCGGCCATCTCGACACCGAGCATCGCCGCCGTCGCGGTGAGCACCCGGGCCGCGTTGAGGGTGCACACCAGCGGCAGGAAACCGCCCGTCGCGTCGGCGAATCCGGCGATCTGGCCGCTCGGGTCCGCGCTCGGCCGATCCGCCCGGGCGAACACCGTGCCGCTCGTGCCCAGCGACACCACGACGTCGCCGGGCCGGACGTCCAGGCCCAGCGCGGCGCCCATGTTGTCGCCCGTTCCGGCCGACACCAGCTTGCCGTCCCGGGTGTGCCCGGCTGCTTCCGCCGGGCCGAGGACCCGCGGCGTTCGGGGCGTCCGGCCGCCGAACGCGGTGGCCAGCACGTCCTCCCGGTAACGGCCTTGGCGGGGCGACCAGTAGCCGGTGCCGGACGCGTCACCGCGGTCGGTGACGAACTCGCCGGTCAGCCGCCAGGTCAGCCAGTCGTGCGGCAGCAGCACGTCGGTCACCCGGTCGGCCAGGTGCGGTTCGTGCTCGGCCAGCCACCGCAGCTTGCTGGCGGTGAAGCTGGCGACCAGCACCGAGCCGATCGCCTCCGCGCAC
Organism: Saccharopolyspora elongata; assembly: GCF_004348985.1. Classification (GTDB taxonomy): domain Bacteria; phylum Actinomycetota; class Actinomycetes; order Mycobacteriales; family Pseudonocardiaceae; genus Saccharopolyspora; species Saccharopolyspora elongata. The sequence goes on from NZ_SMKW01000008.1 coordinate 1,264, forward strand.
GCCTGCGGCCCGCCGAGCTCCTCGGTCAGGTCGATCGCGGCCTGCGCGGAGCGGTTGTCGTTCCACAGCAGCGCGGGCCGCACGGGCACGCCCTGCTCGTCCAGCGCCACCATGCCGTGCTGCTGGGCCGCGATGCCGATGGCCGCGACGTCGTCGAGGAGGCCGTCGGAAGCGGTGGTCAGCGCTCGCCACCAGTCCTCCGGGTCGGCGACCGTGCCGTCCGGGTGCGGTGCGCGGCCCTCCCGCAGCGCGGCTCCGGTGTCGGCGTCGCAGACCACGACCTTGGTGGACTGGGTGGAGGAGTCGATTCCGGCGACCAGGTTCATCGCGCCGCTCCCAGGTTGTCCACAGTGGATATCCTTGCTCGCATCGTTCCCTCGGATGGTTCTGCCGTCACGGCGGGGGCGTCGGCACGACCCGCACCTCGGTTCCGGAGGCGCGGATCGCGGCGAGTTCGTGCTCGGGTGTGGCGTCGTCGGTGACGACGAGGTGTCGCGGTGTGCAGTGGTCGAGCAGCGCAGGCAGGACGTGCTGCGGCACGTCATCGAGCACAACACGGCCCGGCGTCCGACGGCCGCACGTTTCCCATCGCTACCCCTGCGGGCTGGCGACGGCATCCACCGCGGTCTCGTCGCGTGGTCGCACAGCGCCGAGGCGCATGGTCGTCATCCGCCGCTCCTCAAGATCCGCGAGTGGCCGTAAGTATTAGCAGAGATGCCGTCGGTTGTAACACCTTTTGTGAGAAATCGGTGCGCGCAGCCGGGGTGTCCGGAGGGGCGGGGCTGGGTGCGCCCGGTTCGGCGAAGTGGGAGGCTGGGCGCATGGCGAACCGGCTTGCGAACGCGACCAGCCCCTACTTGCTCCAGCACGCCGACAACCCGGTCGACTGGTGGCCTTGGTCGCCCGAGGCGTTCGCCGAGGCGCGGCGGCGGGACGTGCCGGTGCTGCTGTCCGTCGGCTACGCCGCCTGCCACTGGTGCCACGTGATGGCGCACGAGTCGTTCGAGGACCCGGAGATCGCGCGGGTGATGAACGAGCACTTCGTGAACATCAAGGTGGACCGCGAGGAACGGCCGGACATCGACGCGGTCTACATGGAGGCGACCCAGGCGATGACCGGGCAGGGCGGCTGGCCGATGACCTGCTTCCTCACCTCGGAAGGCGAGCCCTTCCACTGCGGCACCTACTACCCGACGGCGCCCATGGGCGGCATGCCGTCGTTCGGCCAGCTGCTGCACGCCGTGGCGCGGGCCTGGGAAGGCCGCGGCGAAGAGGTCCGGAAGGCCGCCGCCCGGGTGGTGGAGCAGCTGGCCGCGCAGCGCGCCCCGCTGCCGGAGTCCATTTTGGACGAGGAGGTGCTGGCCGGTTCGGTCTCCCGGCTGCACGCGGAGTTCGACGCGGCCCACGGCGGGTTCGGAGGCGCGCCGAAGTTCCCGCCGTCGATGGTGCTGGAGTTCCTGCTGCGCCACCACGAACGGGTCGGCGTGCCGGACGGCGAGAACGCCGCGCTGGAACTGGCCGAAGCGACCTGCTCGGCGATGGCCCGCGGCGGCATCTACGACCAGCTGGCGGGCGGCTTCGCGCGCTACAGCGTCGACGCCGCGTGGGTGGTGCCGCACTTCGAGAAGATGTTGTACGACAACGCCTTGCTGCTCCGCGTGTACGCGCACCTCGCCAGGATCGGCAGCCCGCTCGGCGAACGGGTGGCCCGCGAGACGGCCGAGTTCCTGCTGCACGACCTGCGAACGCCGGAAGGCGGCTTCGCGGCATCGCTGGACGCCGACACCGAAGGCGTCGAAGGGCTCACCTACGTGTGGACGCCGGACCAGCTGCGCGAGGTGCTCGGGCCGGTGGACGGGGACTGGGCGGCGGAGCTGTTCGAGGTGACCGAGACGGGCACCTTCGAGAACGGCGCATCGACGCTGCAGCTCAAGCGGGACCCGGACGACCACGCCCGCTGGCGCCGGGTGCGCGACAGCCTCCGCGAAGCCCGCGACCGGCGCCCGCAACCGGGCAAGGACGACAAGGTCGTCACCGCCTGGAACGGCATGGCGATCACGGCGCTCGCCGAGGCCGCGGCGGTGCTCGACGAGCCGAGCTGGATCGAGGCGGCGGCGCAGGCGGCGGATCTGCTGCTGGAGCGGCACCTCGTCGACGACAGGTTGCGGCGCACGTCCCGCGACGGAGTGGTCGGAACGGCCGCGGGGGTGCTGGAGGACTACGGCTGCTTCGCCGACGGGCTCCTCGCGCTGCACCAGGCGACCGCCGAGCCGCGATGGCTCGATGCGGCGTGCGGACTGCTGGACACGGCCCTGCAGCAGTTCGCCGACGCCGACCACCCGGGCATGTTCCACGACACGGCGGCCGACGCCGAGCCCCTCGTCCGGCGCCCCTCCGATCCCACCGACAACGCCAGCCCCTCCGGGGCCTCGGCGCTCGCCTCGGCCCTGCTCGCCGCTGCCGCGCTCGCAGGCCCGGACGCCGCCGGCCGCTACCGCGCGGCGACGGAGCAGGCGCTCGGCCGCGCCGGGCTCCTGGCCCAGCGCGCTCCCCGCTTCGCGGGTCACTGGCTCAGCGCCGCCGAGGCCCGCGCACACGGCCCGCTGCAGGTCGCGGTGGTCGGCGAAGCCGGCGACGCCGACCGCGCGGCGCTGATCGCCGCGGCGCGGCGGCACGCCCCAGGCGGAGCCGTGGCGCTGGCGGGGGAGCCGGAGGCGACCCGGGTTCCGCTGCTGGCGGAGCGGCCGCTGGTCGGCGGAGCCGCGGCGGCGTACGTGTGCCGGGGCTACGTGTGCGACCGCCCGGTGACGACGACCGAAGACCTCGTCGATTCCCTCACCCGCTGAGCCACCGAGCCTGGCCGAAAGGCCGCGAACGGCCCGTTCACCTCGATGGATGAGGTGAACGGGCCGTTCGCTTCAGCCACCGAAGCCGCCGCGTGTTGTTGGTTGGGAGTGAACGGCCCGTTTGCTCCGATGGATGAGGTGAACGGGCCGTTCGCTTCATCCACTCGTAGCTGCTGCGTGTTGTTGGTTGGGGGTGAACGGCCCGTTTGCTCCGATGGATGAGGTGAACGGGCCGTTCACTCCATCCTGCGGAAAGGTGCCCCGGTTTCGCCGCGAGCCGAACGACAGCCCTACCCACCTGCGGTGTAAGCGTGTAATCCTGTAATCGGGAGGTGGGAGTCATGCATTCGAGATTCGGACGAACGGCTCGCGGCCGAGGCCGGGGCGGGCCGCCGTGGGCGGGCGGTGGCCGGCGCAGCGAGCCGCCGACCGCCGCCGACGCCACGGCCTGGTTCACCGGCCGGCTGCCCGAGGGCTGGTTCGTCGGCGGCCCGGCGGTCACCGTCGACCGCGAGGAGATCCTGGTGGTCGGCGAACTGCCGCCGGTGGACGGCGAGTTCGCCGACGACGCCGAGCGCGCCGCAGCGGAGAGCGGGCGGATCTCCCGTTTCCGCGAGGAGACCCGCGAAGAGCGGATCGAGATCGCCCGCCAGGCGGAGCACCGCTACGGGCGCAAGGTCGCTTGGGGCGCCAGCCTCGGCGGCACCGAGGAACTGTTCACCACGCTGTCCGTGCCGGTGATGACGAGGCTGCACCAGCCCGAGCGCATGGTGCTGGACACGCTGGTGGACGCCGGGGTCGCCCGGTCCCGGTCCGAGGCGCTGGCCTGGGCGGTGCGGCTGGTCGGCAGGCACACCGAGGACTGGCTGGGCGAATTGCGCGAGGCCCTGTCCAAGGTCGACGAGCTGCGCAACCGCGGCCCCGAGGGCGGCTGAGCAAGCGAAAGGGCCCGTGCGCACTTCGTGCTGTCATAGCGGCACGAAGTGCGCACGGGCCCTGGCCTGGTGGAACGCGCGTCAGGCGTAGAGCGCGAGCCAGATCGCGATGTGGTGGCAGATCGCCGCCAGCGACACCGCCGAGTGGAAGAACTCGTGGTAGCCGAAGGTCTTCGGCCACGGGTCGGGCCACCGGGTCGCGTAGAAGATCGCGCCCGCCGTGTACATCAGCCCGCCGGCGATCAGCAGCACCAGCGCCGCCACCCCGGCGTTCTGCAGCAGGTCGGGGAACACGAACACGGCGACCCAGCCGAGCGCGATGTAGACCGGCACGCCGACCCAGCGCGGCGCGTTGGGCCAGGCGAGCTTCAAGATCACGCCGCCCAGCGCTCCGCCCCAGACGACGGCGAGCACCACCGCGCCCGTCGTGGGCTGCATGGCCACCATCGCGAACGGGGTGTAGGTGCCTGCGATGAACAGGAAGATCATGGAGTGGTCGAGCCGCCGCATCCAGGTGCGCGCGCCGATCGTCTTCCAGGTCTTGCGGTGGTAGAGGGCGCTGACGCCGAACAGCCCCAGCACGGTCGCGACGTAGATGGAGGTGCCCACCGCGGCGGCGGCCGACACGGTCGACGCGGCGAGGGCGATCAGCGTGGCACCGGCGGCGACGGACACCACCAGCGACCAGAAGTGGATCCAGCCGCGCATCCGCGGCTTGACGAATGCCGTCGGGCGGCGAGCGGTGAGGGCGCTAGTCACACCTCGAGGTTACGGGACCGTAGGTTCGGTGCGGAGACCTCGCACCCGCCCCTGTGATCGGAAGTGTCCAACGGCACTCGAAGGCGCGGTGTCGCGCATCCCGTCCGTGACCTGCGCGGCACGCTGAGCTGAGGTGGGGGCCACGGCCCGCCGGCATCCGCGTAGGCTCATCGGGCGTGGCGCTCAAGGTTCGGTTGAAAGAACTCATCTACGACGTCTACGAGCGGCGGCTGCGCCGCAAGCTCGACGGGGTGGAACACCCCAGGCACGTCGGCGTCATCCTGGACGGCAACCGCAGATGGGCCAAGGAAGCCGGCCTGGACGCCGCTCACGGACACCGCGCCGGCGCCCGCAAGATCGCCGAACTGCTCGGCTGGTGCGACGAGGCCGAGGTCGAGGTCGTCACGCTGTGGCTGCTGTCCACCGACAACCTCAACCGCACGTCCGAAGAGCTGAACGCGCTGATGGAGATCATCGCCGGCGTGGTGGACGAGCTCACCGACCCGGCCACCCCGTGGCGGGTGCGGATCGTCGGCGCCCTCGACGTGCTGCCCACCGAGACCGCCGCCCGGCTGTCCGCGGCCGCCCTGCGGACCAAGGGCCGCACGGGCATGCAGGTCAACGTGGCGGTCGGCTACGGCGGGCGCCGGGAGATCGCCGACGCGGTGCGCAAGCTGCTGCAGCAGCACGCCGAAGCGGGCACCACGATCGAAGAGCTCGCCGAGGTGCTCACCGTCGACCACATCGCCGAGCACCTCTACACGTCCGGACAACCCGACCCCGATCTGCTGATCCGCACCTCGGGGGAGCAGCGGTTGTCCGGCTTCATGCTGTGGCAGTCCGCGCACTCCGAGTTCTGGTTCACGGAGGCGTACTGGCCCGCCTTCCGCCGTGTCGACTTCACCCGCGCGCTCCGCGACTACGCGGTCCGGCACCGCCGCTTGGGCCGCTGACCCTGGGACGGCGAAAGGGCCAGGTCCCGCAGGACCTGGCCCTCCCGACGCGATTCGCCCTGGGTCAGTGGCCCTTGGGGTGGTCGATGATCGGGGCGTTGACGCAGTTGTTCAGCTGCGGCGACAGGATCGGCACGACGGCGCCTGCCACGGCGACGTTGTTCCCGCAGGCCTGGATCGGCAGGACGCTGACGTTGTTGTCGTTCAGGATGTTGATGCCGTCGTTGTCCGCGCTGTCGGCGTAGGCGACAGGGGCGAGGGCCAGCAGGCCGGCGGCAGCACCGGCGACGATCGCAGCCTTCTTCAGCACTTGGGTTCACTCTCCTTTGATTACCGCGGTATTCGGAGTTCACACCGGGGACTTCGGAAAGCCCGCGAGGTGGCCATCGAGTCTGGCGCGTTCCGGCAGAGAAGCTAACCCGGCGCGGGTCGGATTCCCAAACTCAGTAACACTATTGTGTGAACGCGAATCTCGTTTCCGCTCGTCGCGGCCCGGAATTCCGGCGGCGAGCGGACTCCCGGCCCGTTTTCCGGCACGCAAAAAGGAGCGCCGGGGCAGGCCCGGCGCCCTTTTCGTCACCTAATTCCGCGTACCAGATCCAGGTGATCCGCCCCGCTGGGTCAGTAGCCCTTGGGGTGGTCGATGATCGGGGCGTTGACGCAGTTGTTCAGCTGCGGCGACAGGATCGGCACGACGGCGCCTGCCACGGCGACGTTGTTCCCGCAGGCCTGGATCGGCAGGACGCTGACGTTGTTGTCGTTCAGGATGTTGATGCCGTCGTTGTCCGCGCTGTCGGCGTAGGCGACGGGGGCCAGGGCCAGCAGGCCGGCGGCGGCACCGGCGACGATCGCTGCCTTCTTAAGCACTTGGGTACTCCTTGTTGGATGGGATGAAGAGCGCGATCGAATTCCCGGCTGCGCACCCCAATGTTCAGCCGGGGTGATCCGCTCGGCGTGAAAGATATCCAGCCAAAGTGGAAAAACGACACCTTGTTAACACCATTGTGTGATCTTCAGGTGTCGCGACCGTCCTTTTCGTTGCGTCGGCAAAAGCGCGCGGTTTCGGCGGCCGTGGAAACGGGGACCACCGTTTCGCGCCCGCGAGCGCGCGGCGTAGTGTCCGGATGTGGACTCCGAAGCGCTCGTGGCCGAATACGTGCTCCTCGGGCTCAGATTCGACCGGCTCGTCCAGGGATTCGTGGATTCCTACACCGGCGACCCGACGCTGCGGCGGCGGGTGCAGAACGAGACGAGTCCCGACCCGGCGCGGCTGACCGCCGACGCGCGCCGGCTGCTCGCCGCGCTGCCGGAATCCGGCCTGGCCGAACCGCGCCGCCGGTTCCTCGCCGCGCAGCTCACCGCGCTGGAGTGCTCCGGGCGCAAGCTGGCCGGCGAGCAGGTGCCGTTCCCGGCGGAGGTGGAGGCGTACTTCCAGGTCACGCCGGCGCTCGGCGATCAGGACGAGTACCGCGAGGCGCACCGCCTGCTGGCCGAGCTGCTGCCCGGCCGGGGCTCGATGCCCGCGCGCCTGGCCGCCGTCCGCGGCCGGGAGGCGGTGCCCGCCGACCGGCTCAAGGTCTGCGTCCAGGCGCTTTCGAGCGCGCTGCGCGATCGCGTGCGCCGCCGCTTCGGCCTGCCGGTCCAGGAGGTCGTCGAGTACCAGATCGTGACCGACAAGCCCTGGAGCGGTTTCAACCACTACGTCGGCGACTACCGGTCGCGGGTGGCCGTGAACGCCGACGTCGGGCACCGGGCCGCGAACCTGCCGCACCTCGTCGCGCACGAGTCCTACCCGGGTCACCACACCGAGCACTGCCGCAAGGAGGCCGGCCTGGCGATCCGGGATGCCCAGGCCGAGCACACGATCTTCCTGGTCAACACCCCGCAGTGCCTGATGGCCGAAGGCCTCGCCGATCTGGGCCTGCAGGCGGTCGTGGGGCCGGGCTGGGGCCCGTGGGCGGCGGAGATCTTCGCGGACCTGGGCATCCGGATGGAAGGTGAGCTGTCGGAGCGGCTGGAGCTCGCGATGAGCCGCCTGCTGACGGTCCGCCAGGATGCCCTGCTGATGCTGCACGCCGACGGCGTGGACGAGGCGGAGGTTTCGGCGTACCTGCAGCGCTGGCTGCTGATGCCGGACCAGCGGGCGCGGCACCTCGTCCGGTTCATGCGCGATCCGCTGTGGCGCGCCTACACCACCACCTACGTCGAGGGCTACCGGCTGTTGCGGCGCTGGCTGGAGAACCGCCCGGCGGGCACATCGAGCGCCGATCGTTATCGCCGGTTGCTTGACGAACCGCTGGTGCCCGAGGCTGTCCGGGCCGAGCTGGCGGCCCGCGTCTGAGCCGTTCACCCGGTGAAGATCACCCGAATGGCGTAGTCATGATCACGTGGCGTGCCGGATCCGCGCCGGGCCGCGGAGGGGTCCTGACCTGCTGCCGGACCCGGATCGACCTTGTCCCTGATCCGCCGGTGGATCCGTGACCTGGGCGAATCCCGTGCCATATGAAGAAAAGTTGACCAATCGGCGAATCACCTGTGTGGCTGCCTGCCGAGATGCAATCCCGCCGGTAGCGTCGCTGATGACGGGCCGTTCCCAGTGCAAGTCCGAACGCGGCCCGTCCGGGAGGCCCTGATCGTGCCTGATGGCTGGAGCGGACGGTTACCACGTCCACCTTGGTCGCGAAGGGCCGGTGCCCGGTCCCTGCGGCCACGGCGGACTACCGGTCCGGCCGGGGCGCGACGGGGGCAGGCCCGGCCCGCCGACGAGCGGGCGTGCATGCCACGCCCGCGAGGGAGTAGCCGTGACCGCACGACGTTCCCAGCCCCAAGCGGAGATCCCAGCCCGTAGCGGCGAGTCCGCGAGCAGCGCGCAACCCGGTGACACCGAAATCCGCACCTACGTGCTGGACACCTCGGTGCTGCTGTCCGATCCGTGGGCGTTGTCCCGCTTCGCCGAGCACAACGTCGTGCTCCCGGTGGTGGTGATCGGTGAACTGGAGGGCAAACGCCACCACCCCGAACTCGGCTGGTTCGCCAGAGAAGCCCTCCGTGTCCTCGATGACCTGCGAATTCAGCACGGTCGGCTCGACGAGCCGGTTCCGGTCGGCGTGTCCGGGGGCAGCCTGCACGTCGAGTTGAACCACTCCGACCCGCAGGTGCTGCCGCCGGGGTTCCGCACGGACTCCAACGACGCCCGGATCCTGGCCTGTTCGCTGAACCTGGCCGCCGAGGGACACCGGGTCACGCTGGTGACCAAGGACATGCCGCTGCGGGTCAAGGCGGCGGCGGTCGCCCTGGACGCCGAGGAGTACCGCGCGCAGGACGTGGTGTCCTCGGGTTGGACCGGGATGGCCGACGTCGAGGCTCCGTCGGATTCGGTGGACGTCCTGTTCAAGGAAGGCGTCGCCGATCTCGACGAGGCCCGGGACCTGCCGCCGAACACCGGGGTGCGACTGCTCTGCGGCTCGCAGAGCGCGCTGGGCCGGGTGACCGCGGACAAGCAGGTCCGGTTGGTGCGCGGCGATCGGGAGGCGTTCGGCCTGCACGGCCGCTCCGCGGAGCAGCGGATCGCCCTCGAGCTGCTGCTCGACCCGGAGGTCGGGATCGTGTCGCTGGGCGGCCGGGCCGGGACCGGCAAGTCCGCGCTCGCGCTGTGCGCGGGTCTGGAGTCGGTGCTGGAGCGGCAGCAGCACCGCAAGGTCGTGGTGTTCCGGCCGGTGTACGCGGTCGGCGGTCAGGAACTCGGCTACCTGCCGGGAACCGAGAACGAGAAGATGGCGCCGTGGGCGCAGGCGGTGTTCGACACCCTCGGCGCGCTGGCCAGCGAGAACGTGCTGGACGAGGTGATCGATCGCGGCATGCTGGAGGTCCTGCCGCTGACCCACATCCGCGGCCGGTCGCTGCACGACGCGTTCGTCATCGTCGACGAGGCGCAGTCCCTGGAGCGCAACGTGCTGCTCACGGTGCTGTCCAGGCTGGGCGCGAACTCCCGGGTGGTCCTGACCCACGACATCGCCCAGCGCGACAACCTCCGGGTGGGTCGCCACGACGGCATCGCGGCGGTGATCGAGAAGCTCAAGGGCCACCCCTTGTTCGCCCACGTGACCCTGACCCGCTCGGAGCGTTCGCCGATCGCGGCCCTGGTCACCGAACTCCTGGAAGGGGACTTCACGCCCTGATCAAGAGGCGGGGGCGCCGCTCGACGAGCGGCGCCCCCGCTCGATCACCAGCCGGAGGGCAGCGGCCTGCCCTCGGCGAAACCGGCGGCGGACTGGATGCCGACCAGCGCGCGGTCGTAGAAGTCCTCCAGGCTGCGTGCGCCCGCGTAGGTGCAGGACGAGCGCAGGCCCGAGGTGATCTGGTCCAGCAGGTCCTCGACGCTCGGCCGTTGCGGGTCCAGCCGCATCCGCGAGCTGGAGATGCCCTCCTCGAACAGCGCCTTGCGGGCCTGGTCGAACGCGTTGTCGCTGCGGGTCCGGGCGGACACGGCGCGCTTCGACGCCATGCCGAAGGACTCCTTGTACGCCCGGCCGTGCTCGTCGCGCTGCAGGTCACCGGGCGATTCGTAGGTGCCCGCGAACCACGAGCCGACCATCACCGACGCCGCGCCGGCGGCCAGCGCCAACGCCACGTCGCGCGGGTGCCGGACGCCGCCGTCGGCCCAGACGTGCTTGCCGAGCCGCCGCGCCTCGGCGGCGCATTCGGCGACGGCGGAGAACTGCGGGCGGCCGACGCCGGTCATCATGCGCGTCGTGCACATCGCGCCCGGCCCGACACCGACCTTGATCACGTCGGCGCCCGCCTCGATGAGGTCACGCACGCCCTCGGCGGTCACCACGTTCCCGGCCACCACCGGGACCCGCGGGCCGGCCGAGCGGACCGCCTGCAGCGCGGAGATCATCTTCTCCTGGTGGCCGTGCGCGGTGTCCACGACCAGCGTGTCGACCCCGGCCTCCAGCAATGCGGACGTCTTCGCCGCGACGTCGCCGTTGACCCCGACCGCCGCCGCCACCCGCAGCCGGCCGGCGTCGTCCAGCGCCGGGGTGTAGATCTCGGCGCGCAGCGCGCCGCGGCTGGTCATGATCCCGGCCAGCCGACCGTCGGCGTCGACCGCGATCGCGACGTTGCGCGCGTGCTGGTCCAGCTGCTCGAACACCTCGCGGGGCTTGGTCTCCAGCGGCAGGACGACCGGGTGCCGGTCGGCGACCTCGCCGACCCGCGCGAACCGGTCGACGCCGGTGCAGGCCGCCTCGTCGACGACCCCGAGCGGCCGGTTGTCGTCGTCGACGACCACGACAGCACCGTGGGCGCGCTTGGGCAGGAGGTTGAGGGCGTCGGCGACGGCGTCATCGACGTGCAACACCAGCGGGGTGTCCCACACGGGGTGCCGCGCCTTGACCCAGGCGGTGATCTCGGCGACCGCGCCGGGGTCGACGTCCTGCGGCAGAACGACCAGGCCGCCGCGCCGGGCGACGGTCTCCGCCATCCGGCGGCCGGCCACGGCGGTCATGTTGGCGACCACGATCGGCAGGGTGGCGCCGGTCCCGTCGCTGGTGGCGAGGTCCACGTCGAAGCGGGACTCGACGCCGGAGCGCCGGGGCGCCAGGAAGACGTCGTCGTAGGTCAGGTCGGTGGAGGGCTGCTGCCCGTTCAAGAACTGCACGTTTCACCACCATACGGGGTCGGACGCCCCCAGTCGCCTCCCGAAGCCGGACGGCCTAACCCGGTCACGACGTTTCCGGCAGGCAGCCGCAAGATCACCGGATGAGCTGACCCATCTGGAGTTGATGTAAGAGACCAGTCTGTTGTTATACTGCTTGCAGCCACGCTCTGTTGGGGTGTGGAAGTAAGCCGGGACCCCCCGCCGGAGGCGGGACCCCGGCCTCTGCGTTTTCTGGGGCTTTTCACCCTCATCCGGCAGTAACCTTGATTATCCGAGCATTGTTCCCGAGTTGCTCCAGGTAGCCGTGGTCCCCACGTTCTGCGGCTAGCACGGCGCCGCACGCGACATCGGGAATCCAAAGCAGGGGTTCGCTCCCACCAGGCGCAAATGTGACACCGGTGCGCCGCGTGATCAGTCGCTTCTGCCTGCACGCGTCAACCATGTCTGTGTCGAGCTTGTTGTTCCGCTCCTGCCGAGTCTCGAATGTCACCATGGTTGCCCCGGCGTGCTCCAGTTCGGGAAGTAATGCTTCAAGGCACTTCCGGCGCCCACGTTCAGGGAAGATCGGTTTCGAGGTAGCTACGACGGCCACGTTGTGCACGGTCTGCGTGCTTATGGCCTTGATGATCTCCGAGCGTCTATGCGGGGGTTCCTTGCTCCAGTGGAGTTTTCCCCCGCCCCGTCGAAGCTCGCGGAGCATGCATCGGATGTCTTCGGAATCGGCGAGGTCGACGATGCTGGCCGTGAGGATGTAGACGCCGATGGTCAGGTCGTAGGACTCATCGACGTAGGCGTGGACGAACACGTGCCGTAGTGAAGCGAGAACTGCAGTTCGAGATCAAATCGATACACCCGGTGGTGATCGCCGACTCGACCCTGCTAAATTCCGCTCGGCTGCGTACCGAGGTACGTGGAAGTACGCCGGGACCTCCCGCTGTATTGTGGGACCCCGGCCTCTGCGTTTTCAGGCTTCTTCTTCCGTTAGGGGTTCGAAGGAGCTGTAGGCCTGGTAATTGCGGAAGAAGCGGCCGTAGAGTTCCGTGCCGTCGTCGAAGGTGGCGTCTTCGAGGGGTTTCACCTCGATGATCTGCTTCAGCTTCCAGGTGATCAGTTCGTGGTTCTCGTTCTGGTAGCTGGTTTCCTGCTGCTTGCCGTGCTCGACGGCCTTTTCCTTCGCCTCTTCTTCGGATTCCGCCTTGAGCAGCACGAAGGATTCCTCGTACAGCGGCTCGTGGTCGGCCGCGTCCGAGGTGGCCTCCAGGACCAGGACCGCGACGTAGTAGTCCAGCTCGACCGCGTCCGCCTGGAAGTCGCGCGGGCTGATGGTGCCCGGTCCGATGTTGATCGAGCCGATCTCGTCGAAGTCGTTGCCGCTCATGCCGTCAGGATCTCACCCGCCCGGCAGCATGGCGCGAACCGCCTCGATGCTGTCGGCCGACGCCGCGTCCTTGTCGGGCCGGTAGCGCAGCACGCGGGCGAAGCGCAGCGCGACGCCGCCGGGGTAGCGGGTGCTGGTCTGCACGCCGTCGAGTTCGATCTCCACGACGAGTTCCGGCGCGATGTGGACCGTCCAGTCGTCGCGGTGGGATTCGCGGCGCTGGAACTCCGCGGTCTGCCAGGCCAGCAGCTCGTCGGTGAGGCCCTTGAACGTCTTGCCGACCATGATCGGCGGGCCGCCGTCGGGGTCCCGCGCGCCCAGGTGCAGGTTCGACAGGAAGCCGCGTCGCCGGCCGTGCCCCCATTCGGCGGCGAGCACGATCAGGTCCAGGGTGTGCTCGGGCTTGACCTTCCGCCACGAGCGGCCGCGCCGCCCCGCCGCGTACGCCGAGTCCAGCGCCTTGACCATGACGCCTTCGTGTCCGGCGTCCAGTGCCTCGTCGAACAGCGCGGCCGCACGATCCGCCGACGGCGACAGGGTCGCGGGGATCCGGTGCTGCGGCGCGACCCGTTCCAGCGCGTCGAGGCGCTGCCGCAGCGGCAGGTCGAGCAGGTCTTCGCCGTCGAGGTGCAGGCAGTCGAAGAAGTACGGGTGCAGCAGGAGATCGCGCGAGTTCTGGGCGCCGAACCGGCCCATCGTTTCCTGGAACGGCCTGGGGCGCCCGGCGTCGTCGAGCGCGAGCGTCTCGCCGTCCAGCACCACAGCCCGGCAGTTCAGGCCGCGCACCAGCTCGACGAGTTCGGGCACGTTGCCGGTGATCTCGCGCAGCGTCCGGGTGTAGACGTGCACGTCGTCGCCGTCCCGGTGCACCTGGATGCGCGCACCGTCCAATTTGTACTCGACGCTGACCTCGCCGAGTTCGTCGAGCGCGGCGTCCAGGGTTTCCGCGGGCGAGGCCAGCATCGGCCGGACGGGCCGCCCCATCTCCAGGCGGAACTCGGCGAGCGCCGGTTCGCCGCCGCGCAGCGCGGCCTCGGCGGTCGCGGGCAGCCGGCCGGAGAGCATGAACGCCCGCCGCACCGCCTCGGTCGGCACCCCGGCCGCGGCGGCGATGGCCTCGATCATCACGCCCTCCAGCGCGCCCTGCCGGAGCTCGCCGCCGAGGAGCCGCACCAGGAACTCCTGCTCGTCGGTGGGCGCCTTGCCGAGCAGCCCGGACAGCGCCTCGGTCCGGCGCTGACCGGAGCCGGCGCCACTGATCAGCCGCACCGCGCTGATCACCGAGTCGACATCGGTGATCGTCAGGGTGGGCTCGGGCGCCGGTTCGACGTCGAGCGCGGCCAGCGTGGACCAGCCGACGCCGGCCCGTCCGCCGGGCAGCTCACCGGCCAGCAGCGCCGTCGCCGGGCGGACCTCATCGGCGTCGAGCCGCGCGAGCAGCCCGGCGATCGCGGCGGTCTTCGCCTTGCGGGAACGCGTCGCCGAGACCTCGCGCGAGGTCGTCACCACATCCGCGAGCAGCACCATGCGCCCATGGTGCACCTGACGTCTGACACAGCGGTATCGAGGCTTTCCGACGTTTTCGCAGCCCGGGGCGTGGCCGCAGGTGGTGTCGGCAGGTGATCGCGGCTTGCCGTTGTCGCTCGGCCTCGACCTCTTTGATCAGCTGCTACACGTTCAACGCGCCATCGGCTGCGCCGCTGTGCTGCGCGCGCGGAGCGCGGACCAGCAGCATGCTCGCGATCAGCACGTTGATCAGCACCAGAGTGCTCACCTGAAGCCAGAACATGATGTCTACGGCTCGGCGGGTGGCTACCTGGTCTGGTGATGAGTGAAGGACGCCTTCGACCGGCTTACTCGGTCGAAGGCGCCCGTCACGCTTCGCTCGACCGCGTCAGCCGCCGTTGGCCATGCGGAGGACGTCGAGGGCCTCGTCCAGCTGCTCCAGGGTGAGCTTGCCCGCGTCGACGTGGCCGCGTTCCAGGACCACCTCGCGGATCGTCTTGCGCTCCTTGAGCGCCTGCTTGGCGACCGCGGCCGCCTCCTCGTAACCGATGTAGCGGTTCAGCGGCGTGACGATCGACGGCGAACCCTCGGCGTAGGCACGGGCCTGCTCGGCGTTGACCTGCACGCCCGCGAACACCTTGTCGGCCAGCAGCCGCGACACCGCGGCCAGCAGCCGCGCCGACTCCAGCACGTTGCGCGCGATCACCGGCAGCATCACGTTGAGCTGGAAGTTGCCTTGCGAGCCGGCGAACGCCACCGCGGCGTCGTTGCCGATCACCTGCGCCACCACCTGCAGGGTGGCCTCCGGGATCACCGGGTTGACCTTGCCCGGCATGATCGACGAGCCCGGCTGCAGGTCCGGCAGCGCCAGCTCGGCCAGCCCGGTGCGCGGGCCGGAGCCCAGCCAGCGCAGGTCGTTGGCGATCTTGGTGAGGCTGACCGCGACGGTGCGCAGGTCGCCGGAGATCTCCACCACCGAGTCCTGCGCGGCCTGCGCCTCGAAGTGGTCGCGGGCCTCGGTCAGCGGCAGCCCGGTGACCTCCGCCAGCTCCGCGGCGACCGCGGCGCCGAACCCGGCCGGGGCGTTGAGGCCCGATCCGACGGCGGTGCCGCCGATCGCCAGCTCGCCGAGCCGCGGCAGGCCGCCCCGCAGCCGCTCGATCCCGTAGCGCACCTGCGAGGCCCACGCGCCGGCCTCCTGGGCCAGCGTGATCGGCACCGCGTCCATCAGGTGGGTGCGGCCGGACTTGACGACCTCGGTCCACTCCGCGGCGCGGCCCTCGATGGTCGTCGCGAGGTGGTCCAGCGCCGGGATGACGTCGGTGAGCACCGCCTCGGTGGCCGCGACGTGGATGGTCGTCGGGAAGGTGTCGTTGGACGACTGCGAGGCGTTGACGTGGTCGTTGGGGTGCACGTCGCGGCCGAGCCGCCGGGACGCCAGGGTGGCGATGACCTCATTGGCGTTCATGTTCGACGACGTGCCGGAGCCGGTCTGGAACACGTCGATCGGGAAGTGCGCGTCGTGGGCGCCCTCGGCGACCTCGTCGGCCGCGGCGGCGATCGCCTCGGCCACGTCGGCGTCCAGCACCCCGAGCTGGCCGTTGACGCGGGCCGCGGCGGCCTTCAGCAGGCCGAGCGCGCGGATCTGGGACCGTTCCAGGCCCCGGCCGGAGATCGGGAAGTTCTCGACGGCTCGCTGCGTCTGCGCGCGGTACAGGGCGTCGACGGGGACTCGCACCTCGCCCATCGTGTCGTGCTCGATCCGGTAATCCTGTTCAGCCATGCCGAAAGTGTCCCGCTGGAAGGGCCTCCCGGTCAGCGTGGCCCGCCCCACTCGGCGGCCGATCTGTGGCCCGGAGCACCCGAACGTCCTCACTGGACCGATGAAGGTGCCGCATCTCGCAGCCGGGAAAGCACGAAGGGCACCTTCGAGGAAGGTGCCCTTCGCGTCGGAGGAGATCAGCCGATGGTGGCGGCGATCCAGTCCTTGTAGGCCGTCGCGTCGGTGTAGATCGACGGGGCCGTGCCGCAGACCGGGATCAGGCTGCCGAGGCGGCTGGTGACGCCGGTCAGCTTCCAGTCGCCGGGCTGGCCTTCGAGCTGCGGGCCGCCGGAGTCGCCGAAGCAGGCGTTGGCCAGCAGCTGGTTGCTGCCGGTGCAGATCTCGGTCGCGCCGTCGACGCCGCTCAGCGAGCACTGGCCGTCGGGGACGACCTTGGTCTCCAGCTCCTGCAGCTGCGCGGGCGGCTGGCCGCAGCCGCGGACCGGGCAGGTCACGCCCCAGCCGATGATGCGCGACGCGGTGCCGTCCGGGCCGGAGGCGTCGGCGATCTCGACCGGCGTCTGCGACACCGCGCGGTCCAGCTTCAGCAGCGCGATGTCGCCATTGGGGTTCTTGGTGGCGTAGTCCGGGTGCACCACGATCTCGGCGACGCCGGCCTCGGTGCCGCCGGTCGTGTGGTCCGGGCTGCCGATCCGCAGGCCGAGGTCGGCGGGGGTGACGTCCTGCACGCAGTGCGCGGCGGTGAGCACCCACTGGTGGTCGATCAGGGAAGCCCCGCAGCTGTGGTTCCCGGCGCGCTGCAGCGACGCCATCCAGTCGTACTGCTCGGTTGCGTCGTGGCCACCGACGATCAGCGCGCCCGGGTCGTCCGCGGCGCTCGCGGTGGCGGGCAGCAGCCCGGTGCTCAGCGCGACGGCCGAGAGACCGGCGAGCAGCATGGATTTCCTCTTCACGGGCAGTCCTCCCCGACGTGATCCCCTTTTTCGGTGAACGTAAGGGCGGGTCCGACGAACGGGTACCGCCAACTGCGGAAGCGAGTTCGGCGTTCTGGTGCAGCGCTCGCCGTGATGCGGACATCACGGCGGAGATCCGGCTAGCCTGGGTGTGTCCACACGGTCGACGACGAGGTGGTGGGCATGACCGCGGTGTCGCATGAGGTCGATCTGCTGATCGTGGGCGCGGGTCCGACCGGTTTGTTCGCCGCCTACTACGCGGGATTCCGCGGGTTGTCGGTGGCGGTGGTCGACGCGCTGCCCGAGCCAGGCGGCCAGGTGACCGCGATGTACCCGGAGAAGATGATCTTCGACGTAGCCGGGTTCCCCGAGGTGCGCGGCCGCGATCTGGTTGCCGCGCTGGTGAAGCAGGCCGGCCAGTACGACCCGGACTACCTGCTCGGCAGGCCCGCGACCGAGATGTCCGATGTGGATGGTGGGCTGCTCGTCGGGGTCGGCGGGGGAGAGGCGGTGCGCGCCGGCGCGGTGCTGGTCACCGCCGGGATCGGCGAGTTCACCCCGCGCCCGCTGCCCGTCGGCGGCGACTGGGTCGGTCGCGGCGTCGTGCACTTCATCCCGGAGCTGTCCGTGCACAGTGGACACGACGTGGTGGTGGTCGGCGGCGGCGATTCCGCGTTCGACTGGGCGCTGGCCCTGCACCCGGTGGCCCGCAGCGTGACCCTGGTGCACCGCCGCACCCGGTTCCGCGCGCATTCGGGCCTGGTCGGAAAGGTCGAGGACCTGGGCGTCCCGCTGATCACCCCGGCGGAGGTCGCGGAGATCCGCGGCGACGACACCGGCGTGCGCGAGGTGGAGGTCGAGCTCGGCGACGGGCAGCGCCGGGTGCTGCCGGCGCAGACGGTGGTGGCCGCGCTGGGCTTCACCGCCGACCTGGGGCCGATCGAGGAGTGGGGCCTGGCGCTGGAGAAGCGCGCGATCCTCGTCGACAGCACGATGCGGACCAGCCGGTCGCGGGTGTACGCGGCGGGCGACGTCGCGGCGTACCCGGGCAAGGTCAAGCTGATCGCCACCGGCTTCGGCGAGGCGGCCACGGCGGTCAACAACATCGCCGTGGAGCTCAACCCGGGGGCCCACCTGTTCCCCGGTCACTCGTCGAACATGGGCTGACGAGCGCCCGGGCACGGCGCGGAATCGCGCCGTGCCCGGGTGAGTTCTCGGGTGGGCGTAGCCGCTCCACCCGAAGCGGGATCAGCCGCCGGTGTTCTGGTTGACCCAGTCCGCGTAGGCGACGACGTCGGTGTAGATCGACGGGCCGGTGGCGCAGGTCGAGTCGCCGTTGCCGGACCGGCTGGTCGCGCCGGTCAGTTCCCAGTTGCCCGGCGTGCCCTTGATCTGCGGGCCGCCCGAGTCGCCGTAGCAGGCGCCCGAGTTGCCGTTCGGGTTGTCGGTGCAGATCTCGCCCTGCCCATCGATGCCCTGGCAGCCGGAGTCTTCGACGACCTGGGTGTCCAGCTCCTGCAGCACCTGCGGGGCCGGGCCGCAGCCGGGCTGGGCGCAGGTCTGGCCCCAGCCGATGATCCGGGTCGCGGTGCCAGCCGCGCCCGAGTCGGCGGCGATCTTGATCGGGGTGGCCTGCAGCTGGCGGTCGAGTTGCAGCACCGCGATGTCGCCGGAGGGGTGCGTCTGCACGTTGGTGACGTTGGCCTCCTCGCCACCGCTGGTGTGGTCGTTGCTGCCGACCCGGACGCTGAACTGGCCGCCGCCCTGCACGCAGTGTGCGGCGGTGACCACCCAGTCGGGCTTGATCAGCGAGCCGCCACAGCCGTGCTGGCCCTGCTGCTGCAGCGACACCATGAACGAGTACTCCTCGGTGGCGTCGTGGCCGCCGACGATGTACGGGTTGACGTCGCTGGGTGCCGCGACCGCGGGCAGACCGAGTGCACCGATCGCGCCGACCGCGGCGATGGCTCCGATCAGAACCGAACGCTTCCGCATGTCCGTCGAATCCTCCCGTGTGTCCGGCACCACTGGCCGGGCTGGGCACAGACGGTAAGCGGAGCCATCCCATCGGCGTACCCACTAAGGGATGAGATCGACAACGTCGAAAGCGGTGACCCGCAGTCGAAACCGCAGGTCACCGCTCGGAAAACGACGTCATTCCAGGCAATCGGCGAGTTTTTGCCAATTTCCCGGTGGTGTCACCCGCTCAGGGCAGCAGCCCGTGCAGCGGGGTGTCGCTCTCGCCGAGGTCGACGTCGGCGTATTCGCGCAGCTTGGACAGCTTGTGCTGGCCCTCGATCACCCGGACCGTGCCGGACTTGGAGCGCATCACGATCGACTGCGTCGTGCACCGGTTGGCGCGGTAGTGCACGCCCTTGAGCAGCGCGCCGTCGGTGATGCCGGTGGCGCAGAAGAACATGTTGTCGCCGCGCACCAGGTCCGAAGTGGTCAGCACCTGGTTCACGTCGTGCCCGGCGTCGCGGAGCTTCGCCCGCTCGGCGTCGTCCCGCGGCCACAGCCGCGTCTGGATCTCGCCGCCGAGGCACTTCAGCGCGCAGGCGGCGATGATGCCCTCCGGGGTGCCGCCGATGCCCAGCAGCATGTCGACGCCGCTGCCCGGCCGCGCGGCCGCGATCGCGCCCGCCACGTCGCCGTCGGAGATGAACTGGATGCGTGCGCCGGCCTCGCGGACGTCCTTGACGATCTGCTCGTGCCGCGGGCGGTCCAGGATGCACACCGTGACGTCGGAGACGTCGATGTGCTTGGCCTTGGCGACCCGGCGGATGTTCTCCGCGATCGGGGCGGTCAGGTCCACGACCCCGGCGGCCTCCGGCCCGACCGCCATCTTCTCCATGTAGAACACGGCGGACGGGTCGAACATGGTGCCGCGCTCGGACACCGCGAGCACCGCCAGCGCGTTCGGCATGCCCTTGCTGAGCAGCGTCGTCCCGTCGATCGGGTCGACCGCGACGTCGCAGTCCGGGCCTTCGCCGTTGCCGACCTCCTCGCCGTTGTAGAGCATCGGGGCTTCGTCCTTCTCGCCCTCGCCGATGACCACGACGCCCCTCATGGACACGGTCCCGATGAGCTTGCGCATCGCGTCCACCGCGGCGCCGTCGCCGGCGTTCTTGTCGCCGCGGCCGACCCAGCGCCCCGCGGCCATCGCCGCGGCCTCGGTCACGCGGACCAGTTCCATCGCCAGGTTGCGGTCCGGTGCTTCGCGGTGTCGTTCGGTGCTCATCGCGCCTCCCGGTGGTGAGCGGTTTTCAGGTTCCACTGCCCGAGGACGGCGGGATCCAGGCCCGCGCTCAGGCTCGTTGCCCCGATCTTCGCAGATCGGCAGGCCCGTCGGAGCTCTCTCGTGGGGCAGCACACTCCTGCTCGGCCGCCTGGCGGGCCGCTGGTCGGCCGGTGAGAGCATGGGAGTCGTGGCCGAACCCCGCAACCAGCAACCGCCCGCATCCCGTCCGCCCCGGACCGTGTCGGCGATGGTGTTCGCCCTGCTGCCGATGGTGCTGGTGGCCTTCGGGATCGCCGGGATGGCGGGGCAGTGCTCGTTCAACCCGGGTGGCCCCTCGATCCAGGGCGGCCCGGTGCCGACGGTCGATGTGCCCGCCGAACTGCGGCGCGCGGCGGGGCGGGTGGACTTCCCGGTCCTCGAACCGAACCTGCCCGCGAACTGGCGGGCCAACGCGGCGAACGTGACCACGCTCGCCTCCCACGTGCAGGTCGTGCGGGTCGGGTGGCTGACCGGCGGCGGCCGGTACCTGCGCTTGGCGCAGTCGACGGCCGCCGAGGGCGAGCTGGTCGAGAGCGAGACGCGGCAGGCGCCGCACGCCCGGGGCACGGTCGACGCTGCTGGGCGGCAGTGGGTGGTCTACGACAGCGTGCGCGGCGAGCAGGCCTGGGTGGCGGAGCGGGGCGGAGTCCGGCTGCTGATCACCGGCAACGCCGACGAGGCGGAGTTCCGAGCCCTCGTCGAAGCGGCCATCAACGCCCCGCCCGGAGCCTGACCGGCCGAAGTTTCAATTGAAACTGCAGTCGGACACGTGCCCAGTCCCGAGCGCAGTTTCAATTGAAACTGTTGCACCCTGTGGTGGTATCCACTGGCGGAAAGTGCTCTGAAGTGCGCAGTTTCAATTGAAACTGCGTGCTGGGAGGGTGCCGCGAAGGCCTTGGTCAGTCCTGTTCGACGGCCGCCAGGGCTCGCTCCACGCGCTCGCGGGCTCCCGCCAGGTGGCGTTCGCAGACCGCCGCCAGGGCTTCGCCCCGCTCCCACAGCGCCAGCGAGTCCTCCAGCGAGAGGCCGCCGGCCTCCAGCTGCTTGACCACCTCGGCCAGCTGGTCGCGGGCCTGCTCGTAGCCGAGCTCGGCGACCTCGGGGTGCTCGGCCACCGGGTCGAAGTGCTCGTCCTGCTGATCGTTCGCCGTCACGGGGTCGGACTCTCCACGTTCTTCTGCACGGACACCACCGCGGTGGCGATCGCCTGGTCGTAGCCGACGAACGCCTCCGCGAACTCGGCGCCGTCGCCCTCGCGCACCGCGTCGTTGATGCGCAACTGCGCCTCCGCGACCCTACGTCGGTGCGCCGAAGCGGCCCACCACCCGGCCCCCACGTACCCGGACGTGGCCTCGGCGAGCGCGCGCAGGCGCGACGGCAGGTCCTTGCGCTCGGCGGACTGGCAGCCGCCCAGCAGCGCGGCCCAGCAGCCGACCGCCGCGGCGTCCGCCGCCTCGGCGCAGCGGCGCACCTCGCCGGCCCCGTTCCGCAGCAGCGCTGAGCCGTCGGTCGCCGACCTCGCGACGCCGACGGTCAGGGGGAGGAACGATGGTTCCTGCTTCGGGTGCACGTTCTCAGTCCTGTTCAGCCTGCTCGGTCCGGTACGACTGCCTGGATCGCTCCGTCAACGACCCGCACCCGCAGTCGAGTTCCCGGCGGCGCCTCCTCGACCGACCGGAGTACGCCGTCCACGCCGTCCTCGACGCGCTGCACGATTGCGTATCCACGAGCCAGCGTGGCCGCCGGACCCAAGGTCGTCAAGCGAGATCGAGTCGCGGTCAGCGCGTGTCGCTCGGTGTTCAGCGCGGTGGTCATCGCGCGGCGGGTGCGGTCGCGCATCAGCTCGACCTGTTCGGCGCGCCGTTCCAGCGGCCCGATCGGGTCGGCCAGCACCGGGCGGCTGCGCAGCGCGTCGAGCAGCCGGCGCTCCCGGTCGACCCAGCCGTGCAGCGCGCGGCGGGCGCGGTCGCGCAGCTGGTGGATCCGCTGCGTCTCCTCGGCGACGTCCGGCACGACCCGCTTGCCCGCGCCGGTCGGCGTCGAGCAGCGCACGTCGGCGACGTGGTCCACCAGCGGCGAGTCCGGCTCGTGCCCGATGGCGCTGACCACCGGCGTGCGGCAGGCGGACACCGCGCGGCACAGCGCCTCGTCGGAGAACGGCAGCAGGTCTTCGACGCTGCCGCCGCCGCGCGCCAGCACGATCACGTCGACCTCCGGCATCCGGTCCAGCTCCTGCAGCGCCGTCAGGATCTGCGGCACCGCGGTCGAACCCTGCACGGCGACGTTGCGGACCTCGAACTGCACCGCGGGCCAGCGCAGCTGCGCGTTGGTCAGCACGTCGTGCTCGGCCGCCGAGGCGCGGCCGGTGATCAGCCCCACCCGGTTCGGCAGGAACGGCAGCGGCCGCTTGCGCGCCGGGTCGAACAGGCCCTCGGCCTTCAGCAGCTGGCGGAGCCGTTCGATGCGCGCCAGCAGTTCGCCGATGCCGACCGCGCGGATCTCGTCGACCCGCAGGCTCAGCGTGCCCCGGCCAACGAAGAACGTCGGCTTGCCGTGCACCACGACCCGGCTGCCGTCGGTCAGCGGCGGCTCCATCTTGCGCAGCATCGCGGCGGCGCAGGTGAGCGTCAGCGAGACGTCGGCGGACGGGTCGCGCAGCGTCAGGAACGCGGTGGCCGCGCCGGGGCGCAGCGAGATCTGGGTGATCTGCCCTTCCACCCAGATCGTGCCGAGCCGGTTGATCCAGTCGGCGATCTTGCGCGCCACGGTCCGTACCGGCCAGGGCTCCTCGGGACTGGTCGGGGAACTCAGCGTCACTCCTCGGTGCTTCCCGGCCGCGGGGCCGGGGCCGCAGTCTCAGGCGAGACTGCCGGGGTCTTCTCGGGTCACTGGTTGCGCAGGCGGTCGAGGCGGTTGTGGAGCATGCGGACGAACTCCGGCCGCTGACCGTGCCGCTGCTCGTAGGCCAGCAGTTCGGCCAGCTCCGCCTCGGAGAACGAGCGGAGCCGGCCCCGCAGCTGCGGCAGCGTCAGGTGATCGTAGTCGGGCAGCACCGACAGGTCCTCGGACAGCACCGCCGGCTCGGCCGGTTCGTCCTCGTCGAAGGTCGCCCAGGCGGGCTGCTCCTCCGGGGTGCGCAGACCGGCGAGGGCCTCGTCGCCCTTGATCGCCAGCTCGGTGATCTGCTGCTGGATCCGCATCGATGCCTGCAGCGCCTGGCTGGCCACGGTGACCGGCAGGCCGATCAGGGTGGCCGGCAGCTGGCGGGCCTGCTCGACGGCGGTGGCGGCGAGCCCGGCGGCGATCCGCACCGGCAGGGGGAACGATGACATGCGCCCAGCCTGCCGCACTCGGGCCCGCGAAGCCATCGCCTCGTCGCACGACTGTGATCTGGAGTGGGCCGCAGGACCGTTCCGCTCGACTGCGGACTCGGCCCGGCACCGGGTCTCGCCGCAATTTCCATTGAAATCGAACCTCTGATTTCCATTGAAGTTGCGGACACCCGTGGCGAGGCGGCGGATGGAAGTCCCGCCAGGGACCGGCGCACGACTGTGATCTGGAGCAGGCAGGCGACTGCGGGGCTGAGCTCGGCTAGCTAGGTCCGTACCCTTGGCGGTATGACGACCTCGCCCGAGGCCACTGACCTCGTTGACCAGGACACCCGGCCGGCCAAGCGGGTCCTGCTGGCCAAGCCGCGCGGGTACTGCGCAGGTGTCGACCGCGCGGTGATCACCGTCGAGAAGGCACTGGAGACCTACGGCGCGCCGATCTACGTGCGCAAGGAGATCGTGCACAACCGGCACGTGGTGGACACGCTGTCCGAGCGCGGCGTGATCTTCGTGGACGAGACCGACGAGGTGCCGGAGGGCGCGCTCGTGGTGTTCTCCGCGCACGGCGTGTCCCCGGCGGTCCACGCGGAAGCCGCGCAGCGCAACCTGCGCACCATCGACGCGACGTGCCCGCTGGTCACCAAGGTGCACAAGGAAGTCAACCGGTTCGCCCGCGAGGACTACGACATCCTGCTGATCGGCCACGAGGGCCACGAGGAGGTCGAGGGCACCGCAGGCGAGGCCCCGGACCGCGTGCAGCTGGTCGACAAGCCGGAGGACGTCGACAAGGTCGAGGTCCGCGACCCGAGCAAGGTCGTGTGGCTGTCGCAGACCACGCTCAGCGTGGACGAGACGATGGAGCGGGTCGACCAGCTCAAGGAGCGGTTCCCGGGTCTGCAGGCGCCGCCGAGCGACGACATCTGCTACGCGACCTCCAACCGGCAGTACGCGGTGAAGGCGATGGCTCCGGAGTGCGACCTGGTGATCGTCGTCGGCTCGCAGAACTCCTCGAACTCCAAGCGCCTGGTCGAGGTGGCGCTGCAGGCGGGCGCGTCCGACGCGCACCTCGTGGACTTCGCGAACCAGATCGACGAGGCCTGGCTGGACGGCGTCACCACCGTCGGCGTGACCAGCGGTGCGTCGGTGCCGGACGTGCTGGTGCTGCAGGTGCTGGACCACCTGGCCGAGCGCGGCTGGAACCAGGTGGACGAGGTCACCACGGCCAACGAGAAGATCAGCTTCGCGCTGCCGCGGGAGCTCCGCAAGGACCTCGACGAGAACCCGGACAAGCCCAAGGGCGTCCGCTGACCGAGTAGCGAAAAGGGGCATCCGCGCTGCGCGGATGCCCCTTTTTCAGTCCCAGCTCACCCGAACTGCTCGTCCCGTCGCGGCCGCCGGGGTCGCCGGGGCGGCTCCCCCTGCGGCGGCTCCGCCGCTCGCGGCCGCCCGGGCGCCTGCCGCGGGGCTGCGCCCCGCCGCGGCGGCACCGCGCGCCCGTCGCGCTCTGGTCGCGGCTCGGCTCCGCGCGCCCTGCCGGGCGCGTCGCCTCGTGCCCGGCTGGGCGCATCGCCGCTGCGCGGCCGCCCGGGGGCCTGGGCCCGCCCGCGCTCCGCTTGGGCTCGCTGCGGGCGCGCTGCGTCGTCGCCGCGCGGTTTCCTGGTGCGTTCGCGCTCTTCGGGCCGCCGCTTCTTGACGTCTTCGGCCGGCTTCTTGCGCGGCGGCGCGACGGGGCGGCGCTTCTTGGTCGCCGCGTCGCTGTCCGCGATCTCGGGGCGAGGCCGGGACCGCTGGGTAACGAACATGCGGACGAGGCCGATGCCAAGGGAGACGATGGTGGCGCCCGCCATGATCGGGAAGCTGCTGATCAGCGGTCGCGCGATGGCGAGCGCCTTGGCGGTGATGCCGGCGCCCGCGGTGACCCCGCTGCCGGTGAGCAGCACCAGCAGCGGCATGACGATGGTGAGCACGAGCGGCGGTTGGACCATCGGTCCGAACACGCTGCGGCGTTTGACCAGCAGCACGGCCAGCACGCAGCCGACGAAGAAGCACGCCTTGAACAGGATGTCGGGCTGCGACCAGAGCAGGATGTCGAGGATTGTTCCGACCGCGGTCGGGACGGCAGCCAGCAGCACGGCTCCCCAGAGCGGCACGCCCTTCGCCCCGAATGCGGAGCGCGTCGACCACTGGGAGGCGCCGCTGCTGGGGGGTGGGGCGCTCTGGCTATCGCGGATCGCGGTCACGAGTCCCAACGGTAACGGTCCAGTACCCCGGGCCGAGAGCCCTCTTCCGGAACTTGCGCGTTGATGCACGTTGGGTTACCTGCGACCCCCGCCGACGTGACCGCCATGTGATGTCGGTGCAGCCGAATGGATGCCCTGTCACTTGGGCGGGTGTGTGAACCTTGACACAGGTAGCGTGACCATTTTAGCGTCCGGGCAATCGTTTTCTCACGATTCGCGAGCGGCGTGACGGGGGTGCTATGAGCACGGCGCCACCGCTGGTCGAGATGACCGGCATCACCAAGCGCTATGGGGGTGTGCTCGCGTGTGATGGCGTGGACCTGGAAATCCGCGCCGGCGAGGTGCACGCGCTGCTGGGCGAGAACGGCGCGGGCAAGAGCACGCTGATGAAGGTGCTCTCCGGCGACGTCGTCGATCACGCTGGGTCGATCTCGATCGAAGGCCGGGTGGTGCAGTTCGGCAAGCCGGCCGACGCGCAGCACGCCGGGGTCGCGATGATCCACCAGGAGCTCGACCTGGTGCCCGCGCTGAGCGTCGCCGAGAACCTCTACCTCGGCCGCGAGCTGCGCAACCGCTTCGGCGTGGTGGACCGCCGGAAGATGGCCGTGCGCACCCGCGAGCTTCTGCGCCGCACCGGCATCGACCTGGACCCGCTGCGGCCGGTCGGCGAGCTGCGCGTCGGCGAGCAGCAGCTGGTGACCATCGCTCGCGCCCTGTCGCTGGACGCGAAGGTGCTGATCATGGACGAGCCGACGTCGGCGCTGTCCAGCACGGAGGTCGAGCGGCTGTTCGCGGTGATCGCCGAGCTGCGCCGCGGCGGCACCGGCATCGTCTACATCTCGCACCGGATGGACGAGATCGGCCGGGTCGCCGACCGCGCCACCGTGTTGCGCAACGGCCGCAAGGTCGCGGAGTTCGACGCCCGGAAGCTGACCGCGGAGCAGGCCGCCGAGGCGATGGTGGGCCGTTCGGTGCAGACGATGTTCCGCGCCGAGAGCGGTGCCGTCGGCGAAGAGCTGCTGTCGGTGTCCGGGTTCGCCGTCCGCCCGCGCCGGCCGCGGGTGGGTCGCCGGGAACCCGACGGCATCGATCTGACCGTGCGTCGCGGGGAGATCGTCGGGCTGTGCGGGTTGCTCGGCTCAGGTCGCACCGAACTGCTGGAATCGCTGTTCGGGGCGGGGTCCTCCGGCACGTGGGAGGGGGAGGTGTCCCTCGACGGGCGCCCGGTGCGGCCGAGGGGTCCGCACCGCGCGTTGCGCGAAGGCATCGCCTTCGTGCCGGAGGACCGCAGGAGTTCCGGGCTGGTGCTGGAGCATTCGGTGCTGGCCAACACGGTCCTCTCGGTGCTGGACCGGCTCGGCGTGGCCGGGCTGGTGCGCCGCCGCGCCGAGGTGTCCGCCACCGAGCGCAGCGTGCAGCAGCTCAAGACCAAGCTCGGCCGGATCCTCGACCCGGTCGGCACCCTTTCCGGTGGGAATCAGCAGAAGGTCGTCTTCGGCCGGATGCTGCTGACCGAACCGCGGTTGCTGCTGCTGGACGATCCGACCCGCGGCGTGGACATCGGCGCGAAATCGGAGATCTACCAGCTGCTCGGCGAGATCGCGGGACGCGGCATCGGGGTGCTGCTGGCGTCCTCGGAGCTGCCGGAGCTGGTCGGCGTGTGCCACCGGGTGGTGGTGCTGCGCGCCGGCCGCAGCGTGGCCGAGTTCGACACCGCCGAGGTCGGCGAAGCGGAGTTGCTGGCGGCCGCCATGGGCGAGGGCGTGGCGGCCGGCGGGGCCGGGCCGGTCGTCGGCACCGGTCGGCAGAGCACTGGGGGAGGAGCGCGGTGAGCAACCAGACGGAGGAACGGCCCGCGGAATCCGCCGCGCCGCGGCGGACGAACGTCGTGGCCACGCTGTTCCGGTTCCAGAGCTTCTTCGGCCTGGTCGCGGTGTTCCTGGCGGCGGTGGTCTTCTCGCCCCGCAACGACGGGCAGATCCTGTTCCTGACCAGCGACAACCTGTTCAACATCGTGCGTGCGGTGTCCGAGATCGGGATCATCGCGATCGGGCTGACCTTCGTGATCCTGATCGGCGGCATCGACCTGTCGGTCGGCTCGGTGCTCGGGCTGGCGGCGGTGGGTTCGGCCGTGCTGATGGTCGAGGACGGCTACGGCGTCTGGGCCACCGTCGCGCTGGTGCTGCTCGCGGGCATCGTCTTCGGCCTGCTGCAGGGCACCGCCGTCGCGGTGCTCGGCGTCCAGGCCTTCATCGTCACCCTGGCGGGCCTGCAGATCGCGCGCGGCCTGGCGCGGATGTGGTCCGGCGGCGAGACGGTGCAGATCTCCTACGGCGACGGGCCGGGCCAGGCGCCGATGCTGTTCTCCCTGCTCGGGGAGCGCACCTTCGGTGGCGTGGTGCCGATCCCGGCGCTGATCTTCGCGGTGGTCGCCATCGTCGCGATCCTGTTCCTGCGCGGCAGCGCCTATTCCCGCCACCTCTACGCCATCGGCGGCAACGAGAAGGCGGCCCGGCTTTCCGGCGTGCCGGTGAACCGGGTCAAGATCATCGCCTTCGGCATCGCAGGGTTCTGCGCCGCGCTGGCCGGGATCGTGCACGCCGGCCAGCTCAACGCGGGCAGCCCGAACGACGGAATCGCTTACGAACTCGACGGAATCGCCGCCGTGGTGGTCGGCGGCACCAGCCTGGCCGGTGGCCGGGGCTCGGTGATCGGCACCATCGCCGGTGCGCTGCTGCTCGGCATCCTGAACAACATCCTCAGCCTCAACAGCGTCAACACCGACCTGCAACTGCTGATCAAGGGCCTGGTGATCGTCGCGGCGGCGGCGTTGCAGCGCCTGCGACCGACGTCCTGAAACCCCTCGTCCGGGAGGAAGCACGATGCGCAAGACAACGAAGTCCTTGATCGCAGTCACGTGCGCCGCGGCCGCGCTCGCCGCCGCCGGTTGCGGGACGACCAGCGAGAACACCGGGAAGGTGCAGGCGCAGGACCCGACCCAGCACTGCAAGGGACCGAACGAGAAGTACACCATCGGCATGAGCCAGGCCAACCTCGCCGAGCCGTACCGGGTCCGGATGGACGACGACATCCGCAAGGCGGCCGAGAAGGTCCCGCAGTTCGAGGTGCAGTTCTCCGACGCGGCCAAGGACAACTCCAAGCAGATCAGCGACGTGGAGAACTTCCTCACCAAGCAGGTCGACCTGCTGATGATCTCGCCGAACGAGGCCGCGCCGCTGACCGACGTGGTGAAGAAGGCCTACAACAAGGGAATTCCGGTCGTGGTGCTGGACCGGAAGGTCGACGGCGACGCCTACACCACCTACATCGGCGCGGACAACGTCCAGATCGGCCGGCAGGCGGGCGAGTACTTCAAGAGCACGCTGCTGCCGGAGGGCGGCAAGATCGTGCAGATCAAGGGGCTGTCCGGATCGACCCCGGCCGCGGAGCGGGAAAAGGGCTTCCAGGAAGGCATCCAGGGCTCGCAGATCGAGGTCGTGGCCACCGCCGACGGTGAGTGGGAGCGGTCGGTCGGGCAGCAGAAGATGGACGCGCTGCTCAAGGCGAACCCCGACATCAAGGCGGTGTACGCGCAGAACGACCCGATGGCCGAGGGCGCGTACCTGGCGGCCCAGGCGGCGGGCCGCAACGACCTGAAGTTCGTCGGCATCGACGGGCTGCCCATCCCGTCCGGCGGCATCAAGGCGGTCGAGGACGGCCGGCTGCAGGCGACCAACCTGTACCCGACCGGCGGCGCGGAAGCCGTGGAAGCGGCCAAGAAGCTGCTGATCGACTGCCAGCCGGTGGAGAAGACGCAGACCCTGCAGACCGAGCTGGTCACCAAGGAGAACGCCGCCGAGGTCTACGCCCGGCTGAACCAGAGCTGACACCGCGTCGTGAGTGGCCGTGGTCGCCGGGGCGGCCACGGCCACTCACGACTGCGCGCTCGCCGCAATGCCCGGCGCTATTGCGAATGATCGCGATTTCCGAATAATTCCGTTGTCGGTAAGACTTTTCTCGTGAAAATCCCAATACACCTGGATGGTGGTTGTCGGATCCCGCGAGCCCGGCAACCATCTTATTGAGTGAATTCGCTTCGCGGATTCTTCGACACCGCCCGTATTGGTTGGCTTCGCGGAGATCTCCTTCTTACGCTGCGCTCAATGCGCGAGTGATCTTTCAACCCCCGGAGCCGGACGAAAATCCATTCAGTCGCGCACCACCATCGGAAACAGCGTACGCCACCGTCCGCAGTGGATAGTGGCGCGCGGGGAGGGGCGAGCACGATGAGAGATCGCTCAGCAACGCCGCCGGGAAATGGTCGTCGGCGCGCCCGCCGGCTTGGCGCCTACCTCGGAATCGCTTCGCTGGCCGCGGCCGCCGTGGTCGCGGACGCCGGATTCCGCGCGGACGCGCAGCCGGCGGCGCCGGCCAGGGGGCCGGTCGGCTGGGATACGTACCGGAACCTCGGTGCGACGGCCCAGCTGCGCGGCGACGAGAAGTCGTTCCAGGCCTCCAGCTTCGACCGCACCGGTGGGAACAACGACGGATTCCGGGGGACCTACTCCTGCCTGCGGATCACCGACCGCGGGTGCGTGATCGCCGAACACGACGGCGCGGGGGAGATCACCTCGATCTGGTCCACCCGCGAACCCTGGGGCGACGTCACTGCGACCGGCAACATCGTGATCGAACTCGACGGCCGGGTGATCCTGAACGCGCCGCTGGTCGACGTGGTCAACGGGCGGGTGGGCGCGCCGTTCTCGTGGCCGCTGGTGGCCGGCGCCGGAGACGCCGCCGGCGGTGTCTTCATCAAGGTGCCGATGCCGTACCGCAACTCGATGCGGGTGACCGTCCAGCACAACCCGTACTTCTACCACGTCTCCTACCGGGCGTTCCCCAACGCGGACGGCGTGCAGACCTTCAACCCGCACGATTCCGCCCGGGACGTGCTCGACCGGTTGCGCCGCTTCGGCGTCGCCGACCCGAAGCCCGCCGCCTCCGGCGCCACCCCGACCCGCAAGAACTTCGACCTGACGCCGGGTTCCTCGACCACCATCGCCCGGCTGGCCGGGCCGCAGCAGATCTC
This sequence comes from Saccharopolyspora elongata, assembly GCF_004348985.1. Lineage (GTDB taxonomy): Bacteria > Actinomycetota > Actinomycetes > Mycobacteriales > Pseudonocardiaceae > Saccharopolyspora > Saccharopolyspora elongata. The sequence continues at coordinate 31,977 of NZ_SMKW01000008.1, forward strand.
CCAGCTCCGCGTGCGGCTGCCGCAGGTGGTGGGCAGCCCGCAGGCGGTCGACGACGGCTACGCCTTCGGGCAGGCCGGCGGCAGCCGGTTCACCATGCGCGTGGACCCGAACAACCAGGGCATCCGGCTGATCCGGCGGTACGACGCGCAGATCGCCGACCAGGTCGCCGACGTGTTCGTGGACGGCAGGCCGGTCGGGCAGTGGCGCGGCGGCCCGGCGCGGCCCGGCCAGTGGGGCTTGGAATTCCTCGAGGTGCCCGCCGAACTGACCGCGGGCAAATCCGAGGTGCAGGTCTCCAGCCGCTTCGTGTCGTCCGCCCTGGACGTCAACGAGTTCCGCTACGACGTGCACAGCAAGGTGGGCGGCGAGTGGGTGCGCACCGACGTGCTCGACCTCGGGCCGGACCACCCCGGCGAGCAGAGCGCGCACGGCTACCGCATCGACAACGAGGTCTTCGCCCGGTCCAAGCTCATCGCCCGCTACCCCAACGATCCCGGCCAGGTCGCGGCCTCCGACGAGGTGCTGTCCACCGCCCGGATCCGCATCACCTTCGACGGGCGGACCACTGTGGACGCGCCGATCGGCGAGTTCTTCGGCACCGGGCTCGGCGAGTACGACGTGCGCAGCCTGATGACCTCGGTCGACCCGGGGCTGGACGGCTGGTACACGTCCTGGTGGCCGATGCCGTTCGCGCAGAACGCGGTGGTCGAGGTGGTCAACGGCGGCGGGATCCCGATCACCGGTGCGACCGCCGAGGTCACCAGCGCGCCTGCGGAGGTGGGCGGCAACACCGGGTACTTCCACGCCACCCACCTGCGGGGGAACACCGTGCCCGGCAGGGACTGGACGTTCCTGAACACCAGCGGGCCGGGCACCTTCTACGGCGTCACGCACACCATGCGCGGGCTGATCCCGCCGGGCGCGGCGGCGCGCAGCAACCAACCGCACTCCCTCGGCACGCGCGCCGCCGCGAACCAGCGCAACTACCTGGAGGGCGACGAACGGTTCTACGTCGACGGCTCCGCCGAGCCGGCCTGGCACGGCACCGGTACCGAGGACTTCTACGAGTCCGGCTGGTACTTCCGGGACGGCACCACGTTCACGATGCCGCACGTCGGCAACCCGTCACACGAGATCGGCGCCGACGGCTGCCGGTTCGACTGCACCGGCGCCTACCGGATCATGGTCAACGACGCGGTGCCGTTCCGCACCGGCCTGCGGGCGGGAGTCGAGCACGGGCCGGTCAACGACGAGCCGGGCGACTACAGCTCGACGACGTACTGGTACGGCGGCCGCGTGCCGGGTCGCCAGCTGCCGATCGCACCCCCGGCGCCCGCCCGGCCGCCGGAGACGCAGCCGGCTGCCCCGTCGTCGCCGCCGGAGACCAGCACCCCGCCGTCGTCGACCGCCCCGCCGGAACCCGGGACTCCGGAGGTGAGCACCCCGGAGACCACCGGCCAGGACGACGGCGAACGGCCTGCGGACATCCAGCAGGTGGTGGACGAGGCCATCCGCCAGCACCAGCGCAACGGCTGAACCCCGGAACCGAGCGAACGGACCATTCACGCCTCCTACCGAGGTGAACGGTCCGTTCGCTCTTTCGTCGTGTTGGCGTGAACGGTCCGTTCGCGTCTTCTAGCGAGGTGAACGGTCCGTTCGCCTCGCGGCGTCACGGGCGGGTGCTGCTGCCCCGGGTGACCAGGTGCGCGGACAGGGTCGTGGTGGTCATGTCGGTGCGTTCCCCGCTGATCCGGTCCAGCAGCAGCTGGGCGGCGATCGCGCCCATGTCGTAGGCGGGCTGGGCGACGACCGTCAGCGGCGGGTCCAGCAGCGTCGCCCACGGCGCGTCGTCGAAGGCGACCACGCCGATGTCCCGGCCGGGGCGCAGGCCCAATTCGGTGCACGTCTCCAGGACGCCGACCGCCATCATGCTGTTCGCCACGAGGACCGCGTCCGGCGGATCGTCCTGGGTCAGCAGCGTTCGCGCAGCCTGCTTCGCCCCGGGCGCCTTGAACTCCGAGCGTCGAACCAGCGCCGTGGGGGCCGGCAGCTTCGCTGCGCGCAGCCCGTCCCGGTAGCCGGCGAGGCGGTCGTCCGCGGTCAGCACGCCGCTGGGGCCGGTGAGGCAGCCGATCCGCCGGTAGCCCTGCTCCGCCAGGTGCAGGGTCGCCTCCTTGGCGGCGAGCCTGGTGTCGACCAGCACCGTGTCGGCTGCCGAGTTCGGCAGCGGCCGGTCCACCGCCACCACCGGCGTGTTGTTGCGGCTGAGCAGCTCGGCGCTGTCGCCGCGCCCGGTCGGCGACAGCAGCACCCCTGCCACCCGCTCCTGCAGGGCGACATCGACGTACTCGCGTTCCTTGTCCGGTTCGTCGTCGGAGTTGCACAGCACCACCGAGTAGCCGGCGGCGTGCGCCACGTCCTCGACGCCGCGGGCGATCGCGGTGAAGAACGGGTTCTCCACGTCGGAGATGATCAGGGCCAGCACCGCGGTCTCCTGCTTGCGCAGGTTGCGGGCCGGGCCGTTGGGCCGGTAGCCCAGCTCCGCGGCGGCCGCGAGCACCCGCGCGGCCAGCGCCGGATCGACGGTGCTCTTGCCGTTGAGCGCACGTGAAACGGTCGCAGTGGACACCCCGGCGCGGGTTGCCACATCACTGATCGTCGCCACGGCTCCTCCTCGTGTGCCCGCTAGCCGAGTGATGGCGGGCTACCTGCCTTGACAGCCCGTGTCATGCCAGAATAGCGTCCGAGAAAACGATTGCTCGCCGGTCTTCTCGGCAATTCCAGCGGCGGGCTTTCCCGGTCAGGCGATCCGCAGGGAGTTCACCGGTGGCGCCCACCGACGTGCTCCTCGCCGCCGGTTCTCCAGCAGTCAACGCCGCCTGTCAGTGAACTTGGGAGGAACTGTGGCTCGCATCGGCGTCGTCAGCATTTCCGACGGTCGTGACCACGTCCACGCCCGCATCGCGGATTTCATTCGGTCCAAACAGGATTCCCTGGTCCGGTCGCTGCAAGCCGCCGGGCACGACGTGGTGGTGGGCGACGACCTGGTCGCCACCAACGCGCTCGCCACCTCGGTGGCCCGCAAGGTGGCCGCGGCCGACGTCGACGTCACCGTCTTCTACTACTCGGTGTGGACGTTCCCGCACTTCACCATGCTCGCCGCGGACGCCACCCGCAGCCCGCTGGTGCTCGTGGCCAGCACCGACCCGACCGAGCCGGGCCTCGTCGGCATGCTCGCCGCGGGCGGCGCGCTGGACCAGATCGGCCGCCGCCACACCCGCGCCTGGGGCGCGCCGGACGACGCCGAGCTGGTCGAGAAGATCGGCGTGCACGCCAAGGCGTCTGCGGCGGTGCGGTCGCTGCGCGGGTCGACGTTCGGCCGGTTCGGCGGGCGTCCGATGGGCATGAACACCGCAGTGGCCAACACCGACCAGTGGATGCGCAAGTTCGGCATCGACGTGGAGGAGATCGACCAGTACGAGCTGGTCCTGCGCGCCGACAAGGCGGACGCCGCCGAGGCGAAGAAGGCGCGCGAGTGGATCGAGCAGCACGCGGCGGGCGTGCACTACGACGGCAAGAAGCTGACGCCGGAGCTGCTGGAGCGGCAGATCCGCTCCTACCAGGCGATCCGGGACATCATCGCGGAGCGCAACCTGGACTTCTCCGGCATCAAGGCGCAGCCGGAGCTGACCGAGAACTTCGCGACCATGGACGTCACCGAGGCGTTCCTGAACGACCCGTACGACTGGAACGGGCCGAAGGAGCCGCACGTGTGCGCCACCGAGGCGGACATGGACGGCGCGCTGACCATGCAGCTGTTCAAGGCCTTGGCGGGCACCCCGGTGCTGTTCGCCGACGTGCGGCACTACCACGCCGACCGGGACATCTGGGACCTGTGCAACTCCGGCCAGCACGCCACCTGGTACGCCGCCCGCAGCGACGACCCGGCGGAGAACCTGGCGAAGGTCAACTTCTACCCGGAGGTGTTCTTCTTCCCGGCCGGTGGCGCATCGGTGCAGCACATCGCGGCCCCGGGGCAGATGACGCTGGGCCGGTTGACCCGCGAGGACGGCGAGTACCGCCTGCAGCTGATGCTCGGCGAGTTCGAGTCCTACGACGACGAGACCAACCAGACGCTGGTGAACCAGTCGACGCCGGAGTGGCCGCACGCGTTCGCGCGGCTGGACGCGCCGGGCGAGGTGTTCCTGTCGAAGTTCGGCGCGAACCACATCCACGCGGTGCCCGGCGACCACCGGGCGGCCCTGCGCGCCGTGGCGGATCAGCTGGACGTCCGCCTCGACGAGTGGACCCGGGGCTGACAACATCCCCTTCTGGTGCAGTTTCAATTGAAACCGCGGACCTCCGGGGTGTCGGACCACGACACGCCGGAGGTTGTGGACAACTCCCGCAATTTCAATGGAAATCGGAGGTTCGATTTCCATTGAAATTGCGTACCGCACCGGGGTGGGGACGGCCCGGGGCGGTGCGGTCGGGGGTCTCCGGTGTTCCAGGCGTGCGAGTTGACGAGGAGGATCGCGCAGGTGGCCGAGAAGGTGTTGCTCGGGATCGACATCGGCACGGCGAGTTCCAAGGGGGTGCTGGTCGCCACCGACGGGCGCATCATCGCCCGCGCCAGCCGGCCGCACGAGACCTCCTACCCGCATCCGGGCTGGGTGGAGCACGACGCGGAATCGGTGTGGTGGGCGGACTTCCTGGAACTGGCCCGGGAGCTGGTGCCCGCCGCCGAAGGCCGGGAGATCGCCGGTCTCGGCGTCAGCGGCATCGGCCCCGTCCTGCTGCCCGCCGACGGCGACGGGAAACCCCTGCGGCCGGCCATCCTCTACGGCGTGGACACCCGCGCGACCGAGGAGATCGCGGAGCTCACCGAGGAGTTCGGGGCGGACGAGATCCTGCGCCGGGGTGGCTCGGCACTGTCCAGCCAGGCCGTCGGGCCGAAGATCCGCTGGCTGGCCAAGCACGAGCCGGAGGTCTACGAACGCACCGAGATGCTGCTGATGTGCAGTTCCTACCTGGTGCACCGGCTGACCGGCCGGTACGTGCTCGACCACCACTCGGCCAGCCAGTGCGATCCGCTCTACGACCTGCGGGCCCGCGACTGGTCGGCGGACTGGGCGCAGCGGGTCGCTCCGGGGCTGCCGCTGCCGGAGCTGGCGTGGCCGACCGAGGTCGTCGGGCGGGTCACCGCGCAGGCGGCGGCCGAGACCGGGCTGCCGGAAGGGCTGCCGGTCACCGCTGGCACCGTCGACGCCTGGGCCGAGGCCACCAGCGTCGGCGTGCGGGAGCCGGGCGACGTGATGCTGATGTACGGCACCACGATGTTCTTCGTCCAGGTCCTCACCTATCTGCAGCCGCACCAGGCGCTTTGGGGCACCTGCGGGGCGTTCCCCGACACGTACACGCTGGCCGCCGGGATGGCGACGTCGGGCGCCGTGACGCAATGGCTGCGCGGCCTCGTCGACGGCGATTTCGCCCAGCTCGTGGAGGAAGCGAGCAAGGTGCCCGCGGGCAGCCGCGGGTTGTTGCTGCTGCCGTACTTCGCCGGCGAGCGGACGCCGATCTTCGACCCGGACGCACGCGGCATCCTGGCTGGGCTGACCACCAGCCACGGCCACGCCGAGCTGTACCGGGCCGCGCTGGAGGGCATCGGTTTCGGGGTCCGCCACAACCTGGCGGCGATGGGCGAGGCGGGCGGCACGGCCCGGCGGCTGGTCGCCGTCGGCGGCGGCACCCAGGGCGGGCTGTGGACGCAGATCGTTTCCGACATCACCGGCCAGGAGCAGCAGATCCCGGCCGAGACGGTCGGCGCGGCGTACGGCGACGCGCTGCTCGCGGGCGTCGGCACCGGCACCGCCGTCGCCCCGGACGACTGGAACCCGGTGACGCGCACCGTCCGGCCGAACCCGGAGCACACCGAGCGCTACGACGCGTACTTCGGGCACTACCGGGACCTCTACGACTCCACGGTGCGGATCGCGCACTTCCTGGCAGGTGAACAGCGCGCTGCGGACGAGCGCGACTGATCACCGAATGACGCGCCACTGATCTTGTTAAGCTCAGGCATTCGGGTGAGCTGTCGCGAGATCGGGGAGGCGCTGGGCGGATGGCGGTGACTCGGCGTGTCCTGGCGGCCTGTTTCGCCTTGGTGACGTTGGTCGCGGCCGGTTGCTCCCGGGAGTCGGACGCCGACGAAGCGCCACGGATCGACACCGCCGGCCGCGACCTCGGCGCGGCCAGCGTGCAGCGCGACCAGGTGTACGCGCAGCGCGACACCGGCGCGTTGAAGCTGGATCTGTTCCTGCCCGCGAAGCGCGAGACACCGACCCCGCTGATCGTGTACGTGCACGGCGGCGGCTGGGACGCCGGGTTTCGCACGCTGGACGCCGATCCCGCTGCGCCGGAGGCGCTAACGGCGCAGCGCCTGCTGGAACACGGCTACGCGGTGGCCACAGTGGACTACCGGTTGACCGGTGCGGCGCAGTACCCGGCGCAGGTGGTCGACGTGGCGGATGCCGTGCGCTGGCTGCAGGGGCGGGCCGGGGAGTGGCAGCTGGACGCCGACCGGGTCGGCCTGTGGGGTGCCTCGGCCGGCGGCCACCTGGTGTCGCAGCTGGGCGCGCTGACCGGGGATCCGGACAAGCCGGGCGGCGGGCTGACCGGCGTCCGGGCGGTGGTGGACTGGTTCGGGCCGACCGACATGAGCGCCGAGGCCGAGGCGGCGCATCCGCAGATGCAGGAGTACGCGCGGCGGGTGATCAAGCAGCTGCTCGGCTGCATGCCGCTGGAGTGCCCGGCGCGGGCCGAGTCGGCGAGCCCGATCAAGAACATCTCCGGGGACGAGCCGCCGTTCCTGATCCAGCAGGGCACGGCGGATTCGCTGGTCCCGCTCGACCAGAGCCTCGACTTCGTGCGGGACCTGCGCAAGCTGGGCGTCACGGCGGAGATGCACCCGTACGAGGGCCTGGACCACGGCTTCGGCCGGGGCCCGCACAACACGCTGATCGTCGACACGGTCGCGGCCTTCGTCGAGACCCACGTCTGACCGGCCCTTCCGCACAGCGGTGCACCTGTTCCCGGCGAGCCCGGGCAGGTTGATGTGCGGGCACGCGTGGGGCGTGGCCGCCTGGGCCTAGTCCGCGCGAAATCGCCACCGGTGCCAGGCACCGGGCACCTACGGGATCAGCAGGGCGGAGCCCTTCTGGAACGAGCCCTGAGATCGGCCGGCTCCTCCCGGGTCTCGTGGGGCGCCTGATTTTAGGCAAAATCGGAATCCGCCCATCGCGGCGGAGCGGTGGCTTGTGCCCTCACCTGCGGAGGTGGGTGCTTCGGGAGTTCGATCCAGCTCCAGGCCGAAGATGTGCCGGGGTGCGCGGTCAGAAGCGTTCGGTCTCCCGATCCCGGACGAGCGGCTGGGCCGCATCGAGCCCTTCCCGCGCCGGGAGCGAGCCGTTGACCAGGCCGTCCTCGTCGTGGCGGATGGTTCCGACGTCGCCGGAGCCCGCGGCTTCGGCCAGCGGCTGGACCGTGCTGCGGAACGATTCCAGCGCGTCGAGCTCGCGGCGGCGGGCCGAGACGAAGCGCTGAAGGTGCGTGCTGGAGAGGTTCACCGCCTCCACCGCGTTGGACGCCGCACGCTGGGCACGGACCGAGTGGGCGCGCACCTGCTCGATGTCCTCGGCGATCGTGCGTTCCGTCGCGGCGAACATCGACGCCGACGCCAGCACCGCGAAACCCGTTGGCCCGCAGAGGAAGACCCGCTTGCCCAGCAGCCAGGTGAGCAGCTGCGGGTCGGTGTCGAGAGCGGCGATCACGGCGGCGTCGGACGGCACGAACATGATCGAGCCGTAGATCGCGTCGGCCCACTTCTGGTAGCCCTTGCCGGCGAGTTCGGTGGCGCGGGAGCGGATGTTGCGGACGTGCACCCGCAGGGCGTCGGTGCGTTCTTCGGGGTCGTCGGTCTCCATCGCCTCGGCCCACACCGCGAGGCTCGCCTTGGCGTCCACCGGGACCTGGCGCCCGCCGCCCACGGACAGCACCATGTCGGGGCGCGCGGAGCCGCCGCCGGCGAGGTCGGTCTGCAGCGTGAAGTGGATTCCTTCGCGCAGCCCCAGCGACCGCGCGGTCTCCACGAGCACCTGCTCGCCGAGCTCGCCGCGGCCGGTGATGGAGGCGAACGCGACTTCGTAGCGCCGCAGCGCGGCCTGCTGCTCGGCGGTGCGAGCGCGCTCGGCCTCGACCATGCGCAGCGCCTCGTCGGCTCGGCGTGCACTGTCCGTGTACAGCCGCCAGATCAGCATCAGCGCTGCCGCGACCAACAGCGTCAGCACGACGACGATGGTGATCAGGACGCCGGTACCCACATGAGCTCCGTCCGGTAGTGGCAGTGGCAGCTCAAATGATGGCGGACCCGCCCGACAACATCACGCACAGCCACGCTGTGAACGCGCTGCCGTCCGTCGGCGCCGTTTTCGCTGGTCAGTTGCCGTGAGCATGTTGTGTCGCCATAGCAGCACAACACGTGCACGGGCGTTGACCTGCGGAAAGCGGTTACGAGGTGCACGACACGCCGAAGCGGCGTGGGGGGTCTGCGACCTCCGGCGGGGGGCGTCGATAGCTTGGGGTCCATGCGAGTGCTGCACACCTCCGACTGGCACGTGGGACGGACGTTCCACGGGCGAGACCTGCTCGGAGATCAGGAGGCCGTCCTGGGCGGGCTGGCCGACCTGGTCATCGAGGAGCAGGTCGACGTCGTGGTGGTCGCAGGCGATCTCTACGACCGCGCGGTGCCGTCGGGGGAGGCGGTGCAGACCTGCGTCCGGGTGCTCGGCAGGATCCGCGAAGCGGGCGCCCAGCTGGTGGTCACCTCGGGCAACCACGACTCCGCCGCCCGGGTCGGCGCGTTCGCCGAGTTCGCCGCCGCCGGCGGCCTGCACCTGCGCACCCAGATCGCCCGGCTGCACGAGCCGGTGGTGATCGACGACCGGCACGGCCCGGTCGCCTTCTACGGCATCCCGTACCTCGAACCGGACCCGGCGCGCCATGCCCTGCAGGCCTGCGCCGACGTGCCCGGGGCCAGCGCCGAGATCGAGTCGCGCGGTCACACGGCGGTGCTCACCGAAGCGATGAACCGGGTGCGCGCCGAACTGGCCGAACGTCCACAGGGGACTCGTTCGGTGGTGCTGGCGCACGCCTTCGTCACCGGCGGCGACAGCAGCGATTCCGAGCGCACCATCGCGGTCGGCGGCGTCGAGCAGGTGCCGGGCTCGGTGTTCGACGGCGTCGACTACGTCGCGCTGGGGCACCTGCACGGCCCGCAGCGGCTCGCCGAGCACCTGCGCTACTCGGGCAGCCCGCTGGCCTACTCGTTCTCCGAAGCGGCGCACCGCAAGTCGGTGTGGCTGGTCGATCTGGACGCGGACGGCCTGGCCTGCGTGGAGCGGCGCGAACTGCCGGTGCCCCGGCGGCTGGCGACGGTCCAGGGGCTGCTGGAGGACCTGCTCGCCGAGCCGGAGCACGCAGAGTTGGAGGAGTGCTACCTCTCGGCGACGCTCACCGACGAAGTGCGCCCGCTGGAGGCGATGCGGCGGCTGCAGCAGCGCTTTCCGCACGCCGTGCACCTGGAGTGGAAGCCGGCGACCGGCCGCGCGACAGCGCCGTTGCACTACGCCGAGATCGTGCGCGGCCGCGACGACCACGAGCTCGCCGCCAGGTTCGTGGCCGACTGCCGGGGCAGCGACCCCAACGATTCCGAACGCGCGCTGCTCAACGAGGCACTGCGCGCGGTCGCCGCGGCGGAGGGGGCGAAATGAGGCTGCACAGCCTGGAAGTCACCGCGTTCGGCCCGTACCGCGACCACCAGGAGGTGGACTTCGACCGGCTCGGCGGCGACGGCCTGTTCCTGCTGCACGGCGACACCGGCGCGGGCAAGACGACGCTGCTGGATGCGGTCGCCTTCGCGCTCTACGGTTCGGTGCCGGGCGCGCGCGGCGAGGTCAAGCGGCTGCGCTGCGACACCGCGAAACCCGACACCATCACCAAGGTCGTGCTGGAGCTGACGGTGCAGGGGCAGCGGCTGCGGCTGGAGCGCAGCCCGGAGTACCAGCGGCCGAAGAAGCGCGGCGACGGCTACACCACGCAGCAGGCGAAGGCCTCGCTGACCTGGGTCGACGGCGCGCCCACCGAGCAGCCGCCGGAGGGCCTGACGCGCATCGACGAGGTCGGGCGCACGGTGCAACGCCTGCTGGGCATGACGGTCGACCAGTTCTTCCAGGTCGTGATGCTGCCGCAGGGCGAGTTCGCCAAGTTCCTGCGCTCGGACACCACCGAGCGCGAGAAGCTGCTGGAGAAGCTGTTCGGCACCGAGCGGTTCGGCGAGGTCGAGCGCTGGTTCGTCGAACGCCGCCGGGAGCGCGGGCGCGGCGTCGAGGAGCAGACGCAGCGGGTCCGCGAGCTGCTCGCGCGCGTCTCGCAGGTCTCGGGCGCGGAGCCGGATGCCGACGCGGACGAGCAGAACTGGTTGGAGGACATCGAAAAGCGGTCCCTTCGCGAGATGGAGGGCACGCAGGCCGAGCACTCCCGCCTGCGGCGCGAGCGGGAGGTGGCCGACGCGAAGCTGACCGAGCGCCGCGAGCTGGCCGAGAAGGTCCGCCGGGTGCGGCAGGCCAACGCGACCCTCGCCGCGATCGGCGAACAGCAGGACCAGCACGACGCTTGGCGCGCGGAGCGGGAAGCGGCGCAACGCGCCGTCCCGGTGCTCGCGGCCCGGAATGCCGTGCTGCGGGCGGAGCAGGAGCGCGACAAAGCACGGGCTGCGGTGGCCACTGCAGCCGCGAGCTGCGAGCTGGACGCCGAAACACCGCTGGCCGAACTGCGTTCGCTCGCGGGCACCAGGCGTGAAGAAGCGGGTGGTCTCGCGCACCTGATCCCCGAGGCGCAGCAACAGGAAACCGACCGGCAGAAGCTCGCCTCCCTAGCCGATCGGCTGGCAGCGGACGAGACCCTGGAAACCGAGCTCGTCGGGCAGCAGGCCACCCTGCCCGACCGCATCGGCACCGCGCGGCAACAGGTCGAAGACGCGAAGCACGCGGAACTGCGACTGGAAACGGTGCAGGCGCGCGGCACCGAGGTCGCCGCGCTGCTGCGGACGGCGCGGGAACTGCCCGGCGCGCAAAAGGAACTCGCGTCGGCGACGGCCCGCGCGCAGCACGCCATCGACGCCCACCAGCAGGCTCGCGACCTGCTGCAAGATCTCCGGGCCCGCCGGCTCGCCGGGATGGCCGCCGAACTCGCGGCCCGGCTCTCGCCAGGCGAACCGTGCCCGGTCTGCGGCTCGGCGGAACACCCCGCGCCCGGCGAACCGGTCGGCGCCCCGGTGCGAGCCGAGGACGAGGACAACGCCCAAACCGAGGAGCAGCGCGCCGCCACCCGGCGGGAAAAGGCCACGGCAGAAGCGCAACGAGCCCAACAGCACGTCGACAACCTGGCAGAACGCCTCGGCGAGCACACCGAGGCGGACCTCGCCGCCGAACTCGCCGAGCTCAGAACCGAGCGCGACGCGCTCCAGAAAACCGCCGCGGAACTACCGCAACGCACCAAGAACCTGGCTGAGCTCGAAGAATCCACCGAGCGCCTGAACGAGCAGCTGTCGAAGGTGCGAACCCGAGCCGCGGCGGCCCGCAGCGAACAAGCATCGCTTGCGACCACAGTGGACGAACGCGAGGCCAGGCTGCGCGAAGGACGCGGCGACTTCCCGAGCATCGCCGACCGGCGAACGCACCTGCTGGACATCGCCGCCCGCCTCGAACAACTCGCAGCAGCCCGGACGAGCAGGGACGACGCCGAACACCGCCTCGCCGAACAGGAAACCGCGCTGGCCGAAGCCGCCACCGCGGCGGGCTTCGACAACGCCGCAGCCGCGCTGGCGGCCGAACGCGGCGACGACCGGATCGCCCAGCTCGCCGAGGCGCTCGCCGAGGTCGAAGAACGCGCCGCAGGCGCCCGCGCAGCGCTGTCCAGCGCGGAGCTGTTCGGCGTGGACGCAGACGCCGAGGTCGGCCTCGAAGAGGCCACCGAGGCCGCCGTCGTAGCCCGCGAAGCGGCGGAGCGCTCGGCTGCGTTGGCGCATCGCGCCGAGCAGCGGCAGCGCGACATCGCGCAGCTCGCGGAGCGGCTGCGCGGAGCGTGGGCGGAGCTCGGGCCGGCGTTGGCGGAGCACGCCGAGCTGGAGGCGTTGGCGGACGTGGTCAACGGACGCGGGCAGAACGCGCGGAAGATGTCCTTGCGCGCGTACGTGCTGGCCGCGCGGTTGGAGGAGGTGGCCATCGCGGCCACCCGGCGGCTGCAGCGGATGAGCGGCGGCCGGTACTCGTTCGTGCATTCCGATGCGGCCGGGGCGCGGGGCACCCGTGGCGGGCTCGGACTGGACGTGCTCGACGACTACTCCGGGAAGGTCCGGCCCGCGAAGACGCTCTCCGGCGGCGAGTCGTTCCTCGCCTCGCTTTCGCTGGCGCTCGGGCTGGCCGATGTCGTCGCCGCCGAGACCGGCGGTGCGCTGCTGGACACGTTGTTCATCGACGAGGGGTTCGGAACGCTCGACGCCGACACCCTCGACCTGGTGATGGACACCCTCGACGACCTGCGGGCCGGCGGCCGGGTCGTCGGCCTCGTGTCCCACGTCGAGGAGATGCGCCAACGGATCTCGGTGCGCCTCCGCGTCCGCAAGTCCCGCGACGGCTCCACCCTGGAACTCCAGACCTGACCGTCCCGGGCACCGCGCCCCCGCCCGGTTTCAGAAGCCGTTTCAGAACGGCTCCCCCGGCTGATCCCGAAGGTGCCTGGCACCTGCGCCGATTTCGCGCGAAATCGCCACCCCGACCCACGTGGAGCGGCGATTTCGCGCGAAATCGGCGCCCTGCGTCCTACGCGTGCCCGCGCACCATCCGGAACGGCCCTTGGGCAGGGTTGGGACCGTGCGCCCGCCGTGCTCCGCGGGTGAGGCTTCGATTCAGGCGAAATTGGAGCCTCGTTTCTCCCGGCGCCCTCCGGAAGTGGGTTCCCGAGTTCAGGCAGGATCGAGCACCAGTCGGGCCGGTCAGGCGGTGGTCTCGTGGTCGAGGAGCCAGCGCTTGGCCGGGAGACCCCAGCGGAAGCCGCCCAGCGAGCCGTCGCTGCGCAGCACCCGGTGGCACGGCACGAACAGCGCCGCCGCGTTGCGGGCGCAGGCTGCTGCCGCTGCTCGGAACGCTTGGGGGCGGCCCGCCAGCGCGGCTAGTTCCGCGTAGCTCACGGGTTCACCGGCCGGGACCTTCCGCAGCACCTGCCAGGCGTGTTCGAGGAACTCCCCGGAGCGCTGCCGCACCGGAATCGCGTCGACCGCGCGCAGGTCGCCGGCGTGGTAGTCGCGGATCGCGCGGGTGACCGCGCCGAGATCCGTTGCTTCGCGCGGTCCTTCGGGCAGGAGCTCGCGGGACACCAGCGGCACGAGCTCGTCCAGGCGGGCCGTCCAGCCGGAGGCGAGGACGGCACCGTCGGCGTCGACCACGGCGGTGAACGGACCAGCCGGAGTGTCCTCAGTGGACCATGTGATCATGCTTCGCTCCAATGTTCCTGCGGCGGCCGGGTCACGAAGCGAGCTGCAGCTGCGGCGTGCCGCTGGCCGCCGCCTCCCACAGGAGCACTCCGGCGTAGGAGCGCCACGGGCTCCAGTGCCGCGCATGCGCTTCGATCGCCGCCGGGTCTTCGGACAGCCCGAGGGCCCCCGCGCCCCGTCGCAGCGCGAGATCACCGGTCAGCAGCACATCCGGCGAACCCAGCACGCGCATGGCGACGTAGCTCGACGTCCACGGGCCGATGCCGCAGATGCTCTCCAGATCTTCCCGCAGCTCGGCTTCGTCTCGTCCGGTGTGCAGCGCGAGGCTTCCGTCGGCGACGGCCGCCGCGACAGCGCGGACGGTTTCCGCCCGCCGCCGCGGCCCGGGCAGGACCTCCAGCGCTCGCTCCGCGAGGACCTCCGGCGTCGGGAAGAGCGTCGTCACCGCACCTTCCGGGTGGGCCAGCGGCTCGCCCAGCGCGGTGACGAGGCGCTCCGTCGTCTTGCGCGCCGCCGCCACCGAGATCTGCTGGCCGATCACGGCGCGGACCAGGACCTCCAGCCCGTCGACGCTGCCCGGCACCCGAACCCCGGGCGTCTGCGCGACGGCCGGCCGCAGCGCCGGGTCGGCGCCGAGCGCTTCGCCGATCGCGGCCGGATCGGCGTCGAGGTCGAGCAGGCGCCGCAGCCGGGACACCGCGCTGCCGAGATCGCGCAGGTCCGTGAGTCTCAGCGTGCAGGCGACGTACTTCTCGTGCGGTCGGAGCGTGGCGATCCCGGTGCCGTACGGCAGGCGCAGCGCACGCGTGTAGTGGTCCGGCCCGGCATCTTCCAGGCCGGACAGCGCTCGTTCGCCGAGGAACCGCAGCACGCCGGCCACATCGCAGGGAGCCCGGAACGGCAGGCGCAGCTGGACGGCACCGGCGCTGCCGCGGACCGCGCTGCGCCGCTGCGCGCGGCCGCGCATCTCCGTCGGGGTCACGCCGAAGACCTCGCGCAGCGTGTCGTTGAACTGGCGCAGGCTCGAGAATCCGGCCGCGAACGCCACGTCGCCGAACGGGATCGTGGTGGTCTCGATCAGGATCCGCGCCGAATGCGCGCGGTGCGCCCGCGCCAGCCCGAGCGGCCCGGCGCCGAGTTCGGCGGTGAGCACCCTGGTCAGGTGGCGTTCCGAGTAGCCGAGCTGGTCGGCGAGCCCGCGCACGCCGCAGCGGTCCACGACGCCGTCGCTGATCAGCCGCATGGCGCGGCCGGCGAGATCGGCGCGCAGGTTCCACTCCGGCGACCCCGGCACGGCGTCCGGCAGGCATCGGCGGCAGGCCCGGAAGCCGGCGGCCTGCGCGGCGGCGGCCGTCGGGAAGAACAGGCTGTTGTCGGGCTTGGGCGTGCGTGCCGGGCACGACGGGCGGCAGTAGATGCGCGTGGTGCGCACGGCATGGATGAAGCAGCCGTCGAAACGTGCATCGCGCGAGGCCACGGCCCGGAGTGCTTCCTCTGTTCCCACCAGCATGTCTCCGATGGTGCCAGCGGACCGGAGCCGGTACTAGCGGGAATCGGACACGCTGATGAAGCCCGATTCGTAGGCGAACACGACCGCTTGCGTGCGGTCCCGGGCGCCGAGTTTGGCCAGCACGTTGCCGACGTGGGTCTTGACGGTCTGCACGCCGATGAACAGCTCGGCGGCGATCTCGCCGTTGGACATCCCGCGCGCCACCAGGCGGAGGATCTCGGCTTCCCGCTCGGTGAGCTCGACCTGCGGGCGGCTCGCGCGGTGCGGCGCGGCCAGCCGGCGGATCGCGGCCGGGAACAGCAGCGATTCGCCGCGCGCGGCGATCCGGATTGCCTGCGCGAGCTCCTCGGGCTGGCAGCGCTTGAGCAGGAACCCGGTCGCGCCGGCGCGTAGCGCGCCGTAGACGTGGTCGTCGTGCTCGAAGGTGGTGATCACGACGATGCTCGGCGGTTCCGGCACCGAATCCAGGATCGCGGTGGTGGCCTGGATCCCGTCGATGCCGGGCATCCGGACGTCCATCAGCACGACGTCCGGCCGCAGCCGCCGCACCAGCGGGACGACCTCGGCGCCGTCGGCGGCCTCCCCGACGACGGTCAGGTCGGGCTCGGCATCGATGAGGGCCCGCAGCCCGGAACGGATCAGCGGCTCGTCGTCGACGACCAGCACGGTCGTGGCTTCGCTCACGCCGCCGAGCGTATTGCGCCTCGCCCCGCCCCGGGCACGTACCAGTGCGGACAGCGGTTTACCAGGGGAGACGCACGTGGAGCCGCCAGTCGTCGCCGTGCGCGGCGCCTTCGGCGTGGCCGCCGAGCGCCTTCGCTCGGCACTTGATGCCGCTCAGGCCCAAGCCGTGGCCGGGCGTCGACGTCGAGCCCAGGGGGTTGGTGATCTCCAGCTCCAGTGCACCGGAGTCGATGGTGATCCGCACCGCGGCCTCCGCCCGGCCCGCGTGGCGCAAGGCGTTGGAGAGGCCCTCGCGCACCGCGCGGTAGGTCTCGCGGCCCACCTGCGGCGGGACCTGGCTCGGGTCGCCCCGGACTTCGAGGCGCACCGCCAGACCGGCCAGCTCGGTGGCGCGGACCAGGCCGTCGAGGTCGGCCAGGCCCGGGTCGTCCGAAGTGGAGGATCGCAGGCTGCCCAGCGCGCGATCCAGGTCGGCGAGGGCGGTTCGCGTCGAATCCGCGATCACCGCGAGCGCCTCCCGGGCGAAGGCGGGGTCGCTGTCCAGCACCCGGTTCGCCGCACTCGCTTGCAGCGCAACGACGTTCAGCACGTGTCCGACCGAGTCGTGCAGCTCGGAGGCGATCCGGTTCCGATCGGACAGCTCCTCGACCTGCCGCCGCAACCGCTCGTGCTCGGACGGGCCCAGCAATGCCGGGGCGAGCCGGGCCAGCGCTGCGGCGACCGCCGCGACCAGGTAGAAGCCCGCGACGATCAGGCCCGCGCCGCCCAGCGGTGCCCACCACTGCCCGATGCCGAACGCCCGGTACAGCGGGATGCCGGTGAGCTCGGGCGGCAGGTGCACCAGGGGATCGGCGAGCAGGACCAGGATGAACGGCGGCACGATCAGCGTCAGCAGGCCGACGCCGGAGCCGAGCACCAGGTGGACGACGAGCCAGCAGACGGTCCGCCACCGGTCCGGCCAGGTGACGGCGGTGCTCGTTTCCGGCAGCCCGAGCAGCGCCTTCGCGGCGGCCCCCGACAGCGACCTCGTCGCCGGCAGCAACCCGGTGGCCACCACGGCGAGCACGACGAACGCGCCCTGCGCGATGCCGACCACGACAGGCGGCAGGCCAGGTCCGATTTCGGGGCCCAGCAGCGGCCCGAGCACCAACCCGGCCACCGCCAGGTACGGGACGGCCAGGACGGCGCCGAGGATCAGATGCACCCACCGGCGGTACGTGGCTCGCCCGGTGAACGGTCTGATCAGGCGGGACGGCATGGCCACATCATCCCTGCGCGACCGGCACGCGAGCGCAGGTTCCGCACGGCTTGCGGCGCGTCGCCCGCTGGTACAGGTAGACGGACGGCCCGAGCACCAGCGCCCAGCACATCCAGCTCACGTAGAACAGCGCCCCGGGCCAGTAGTGCATCCCGGGGATCGGGTTCGCCGACGACGTGCCGGAGATCAGGTCGGCGATCACGTCGGCGAAGCCGGTCGGGCCCATCGTGAAGAGCAGCCCGGCGCCGAACCAGCCGCCGAAGAGCAGCAGGCCGCGCGGAGTCGGGCGACCCGCCAGGCCGGGGACCCAGCCCGGCCAGATCCGCCCCCACCGGTGCACGAGGGCCAGCGAGAGCACGATGCCGACCAGCGCGGCGGGCACGACCAGCCACCCGCTGGTGAACCCGTCCCTGGCCGGGTCCGGGTAGTCCAGCCCGATCGTGCCGCCCAGCGCCCAGGCGGTCTTGATCACCGGATAGGGCAGTGCGAACAGGACCCCGAGGTATCCGAGCCAGCGCGGCGGTGGTGCGGCCGGGCCGCCGCAGCGGCCGCAAGCCCCGGCGAGCGCCCGGACCCGCAGGACCGTCGCGCGGAACAGCAGGATCGCGCTCGTCAAGGCGAAGGCGCGGGTGGCGAACATCGGCCAGTCCGGCCCGAAGCCCATCAGCCCGAACAGCCGCAACAGGTCGAACAGGATGCCGCCGGATGCCCAGAGCAGCAGCATCACGGCCCCGCCGTTGATCGCGACGATCGCGCGGCGGGCTCGCAGCGGCGACATCAGCAGCGCTGCGCCGAGCACGCCGGCAGCTGCGGCCAGCGGGGTCGCCCAGCTCGGCAGCTCGAAGAGGACGCGGCTGCGCGGCAGGAAGTGCCGTGATTCGAAGTCGAGGAAGGTCAGGGCCGACGCGATCAGCGCCGCCCGGCTCGGCTTGAGCATCTGCGCTCCTGGTGGCTCGGTTGAACTCACCGGCAATGCTCGGGATCTCGCGGCCCGTGAACCTCCCGCCCGGGCTGGGGCGGCCTCCCTCGCGCGGGGGATTTCGATCGAGGAGGGTGCATTTTGCGCGTTTCATCCCTATCGTCGCGGCATGGCTCAAACGAAGATCAGCACCAGGCGTGGCTTCAAGGTCCTCGGTGCCGCTACGGGCGCCGCGCTCGCCCTAGTGGTCACGGCCGGGTGCAACGACCCGGCGCCCGCCCCGGAACAGCAGCAGGAGCAGCAGCAGGACGGCGACGACCAGCAGCAGGGCGACCAGCAGGACGGCGGCGACCAGCAGGGCGGCGAGCAGGACGACGACTGACGACGCGGGGCGCGGGTGCACCCCGGCTGTGCATCCGCGCACCCCCGCGCGACCGGCCCCGATGCCGCCGCGAGCGAGCACCTAGACTTCGGGGTGTGAGTCTCACCCTCGGAATCGTCGGGCTGCCCAACGTCGGCAAGTCCACCCTGTTCAACGCGTTGACCAGCAACGACGCTCTCGCGGCGAACTACCCGTTCGCCACCATCGAGCCGAACGTCGGCGTGGTGCCGCTGCCGGACGAGCGGCTGGACAAGCTCGCCGAGGTCTTCAGCTCGGCGAAGACGGTGCCCGCCACGGTGTCGTTCGTCGACATCGCAGGCCTGGTCAAGGGGGCCTCCGAGGGGCAGGGGCTGGGCAACAAGTTCCTCGCCAACATCCGCGAGGCCGACGCGATCTGCCAGGTCATCCGGGTCTTCGACGACCCCGACGTGGTGCACGTCGACGGCCGGGTCGACCCGTCCAGCGACATCGAGACGATCAACACCGAGCTGATCCTGGCCGACCTGCAGACCCTGGACAAGGCGCTGCCGCGGCTGGAGAAGGAAGCCCGCACCCACAAGGACAAGCGGCCGGCCCTGGAGATCGCCCAGCAGGCCAAGGAGATCCTCGACTCCGGCCAGACCCTGTTCGCCGTGGGCCTGGGCAAGGACACGCCGGACCTGCGCGAGCTCAACCTGCTGACCACCAAGCCGTTCCTCTACGTGTTCAACGCGGACGAGGGCGTGCTGGCCGACGAAGCGAAGCAGAAGGAACTGCGCGACCTGGTCGCGCCCGGCGACGCGGTGTTCCTGGACGCCAAGGTCGAGGCGGAGCTCAAGGAGCTGGACGAGGAGTCCCAGCGCGAGCTGCTGGAATCGATCGGCCAGGCGGAGCCGGGCCTGAACGCGCTGGCCCGCGCGGGCTTCCACACGCTGGGCCTGCAGACCTACCTGACGGCCGGGCCGAAGGAGGCGCGGGCCTGGACGATCCGCCAGGGCTGGACGGCGCCGCAGGCGGCCGGGGTGATCCACACCGACTTCGAGCGCGGCTTCATCAAGGCGGAGATCGTCTCCTTCGCCGACCTGATCGCGGCGGGCACGATGGCGGAGGCCAAGTCGGCGGGCAAGGTCCGCATGGAGGGCAAGGACTACGTCATGACCGACGGCGACGTCGTGGAGTTCCGCTTCAACGTCTGACCTCGGGGGCGGGAAGTGGGCCTGGAAGACGACCCCTTCGCGTACGCGGTGACGAAGTCCGGAAGCGTGCGGGTGAGCCGGGGAGGCCGCGTCGTGGCGACGGTCTCCGGCGCCCGCGCGCAACGCTTGATCGCGTCGCTCGGCGTCAGCGAGGAGTCCGACCAGCTGCTCCTCGCGAAGGTGACCGGCAACTACAAGCGCGGCAACGAACGCCGACCGACGGCCTGACCTGACGCCCGACGCACAACGCCGACCCGGCTGCTAGCGGGGGCGGCGTGGGGTGAGCCGGTCCAAGTCGATGCTGATCTCGAACGGTACTGGCCGCTGGAGGGCGCTGCGGAAAATGCCTGCCGGGGCGTAGATGCCGGTCGGCCCGTCGAGTTCGTAGACGTGCACTGCCGCTGATGCGTCCTCGTCCTCGACGTACCAGTAGTGCCGGATGCCCGCGTCGGCGTACTTGCGCAGCTTGACCGTTCGGTCGCGATGTGCCGACTCGGGCGAGACGACCTCCACCACGAGCAGCACGTCCTGCGGCTCGTACCAGGTCCGGTCCGGGTCGAACGGGGCCGTGGTGACCAGCAGGTCGGGCTCGGGCCTGTTGCGCGCGTCGAGCCGGATCGTCATCTCCCGCTCGACCTCGATGCCGACGGGGGCCTGGCGGGAGAGCTCTACGGTCAGGCCGGTGACGAGACGGCCGTGCCAGGACCGCTGCGGGATCGTCCTGAAGACGAGGGCTCCGTCGATCAGCTCGGTGTGCCGAGGTGCCTCGGGGAGGCGGTCCAGATCCTCCGCGAACCAGCCTTCAGCGCGCGGCGGGCGCATCCGGTCGGGAAGCGTGGTCATGGGTCAACGGTAGCGAGTCGGCGCGGTCCGGGCCCCGAGCTACGGCAGGAGCTTGGCTACCGGTCGGTGGCTACGAGGTAGGTGGCGAGGGCCGTTCTGGTTTGTTGGAGGCACGCCAGGCGGTCGTCTATCGCCGCCAGTTGGGTTCGGAGGGTGGCCACGAGGTTCGGGCACGGTTCGAGGACCGGTAGCTCGCCCCTCGCGCAGGGCAGGACCGTGCGGATCATCTCCGTGTTCAGGCCCGCCGCCAGCAGGTTCCGGATCTGCGCGACGACCGTCACCGCTTCCTCGCGGTAGTAGCGGTAGCCGCTCGGCGCTCGCTCCGAGGTGAGCAGGCCCTGTTGTTCGTAGTAGCGCAGCCGGCGCTGGCTGACGCCGCTCCGGCGGGACAGCTCGCCGATCTTCATGAGATCCGGCTCACGCGTCGTTGACTCTGACATCACTGTCAAACTCTAGCGTCGGTGGCATGCGAAGTCAGCGAAGTGGTTGGGCACTGGTGGCGCTGATGGCCTGCGTGTTCGCCGTGGGATCCGCCGAGTACGCGGTGATCGGCGTCCTGCCGGACATCGCGGCGGACCTGCGCGTGTCGGTCGGTACGACTGGCCTGCTCGTCACCGGCTACGCGCTGACGGTCGCGCTGGCCGGGCCGGTGGTCACCGCCGCGACCACGCGGCTGCCGCGGAAAGCGCTGCTCGTCGGCCTGATCGTCGTGTTCACCGCGGGCAACGTGCTGGCTGCGGTCGCCGGCGCCTTCGGACTGGTGATGATCGCTCGGGTGCTCGCGGCGCTCGTGCACTCGACCTTCTTCGCCGTCGGCCTGGTGCAGGCCGTGTCGGTGGTGGGGGAGGAGCGTCGCGGTTGGGCGATTGCGGTGGTGAGCGCCGGGCTCAACCTGGCGACCGTGCTCGGCGCGCCGCTGGGCACGTTCATCGGCCACGAGCTCGGTTGGCGCGCCACGTTCTGGGCGATCGCCGCGTTGAGCCTGGTGGCCACGGTGGTCGTCGCGGTCGCCGTGCCGTCGTCGCGGGCGGCCGGGACCTCTTCGGTGCGGGCGGAGATCAGGGCGCTGGGCAGTCGCGAGGTGCTCGTGGTCGTCGTGGTCACCGTGCTCACGCAGATCGCCCTCTTCACGCCGTACACCTACATCGCCACGATCCTCACCGGCGTCTCCGGTTTCGGGGCCGGGGCGGTGGCCTGGTTGCTGATGGCGTTCGGCGTGGGCGGGCTGCTGGGGAACCTGGTGGGCGGCCGGTTGGCAGACCTGCGGCCGTGGGGTTCGGTTCGCGGGCTCCTCGCCGGAATGGCCGTCGTGCTCGGGGTTTTCGGCCTGGTCGTGCGGGATCCGGTGGCTGCGGCGGTGGGGGTCTTCGTGCTCGGGGCGGTGAGCTGCGCGCTGATCCCGGCGTTGCAGGCCCGGGCGTTCGCTGCGGCAGCGGGCGCGCCGACCCTGACGGTCGCCGTGAACACCTCGGCTTTCAACCTCGGCAACGCCGGCGGTGCGTGGATCGGTGGCCGGGTGCTCGACGGCGGTGCTGGGCCGTACTGGCTCATCGGGATCGGAATTTTCGCCGCGCTGGCCGCGTTGGCGGCCACCGGTGTTCGGCGAACGGTTGATGTGAAAGGAAAGATCGATGTCTCTGTCCGTTGAGGTGCGTGGTTCCGGGCCCGGGCTGTTGCTGGCCCACGGCGCTGGTGGGTCGGCTGCGGCGAACTTCCCGTTCATCGACGAGCTCGCCGGGAAGCGCACGGTCGTCGCGCCGGACTACCCGGGCTCGGGTGGGACGCCGAAGGCCGAGCAGCCGCTCGAACTGGACCGGCTCGTCGACGAGGTCGTCGCGTCGGCGGTCGACGCGGGCGTGGAAACCTTTGGCGTGCTGGGCTATTCGATGGGCACGACGGTCGCCGTCCGGGCCGCCGTGCGATACCCGGAGCGCGTCACGTCGCTGGTGCTCACTGCCGGATTCGCCGCCGCCGACCGGCACTTCCGGCTCAACCTGGACCTCTGGCAGCAGCTGCTCGACGGCCCGGACCGGGAAGCGCTCGCGCGATTCGTGCTGCTGAACTGCTTCAGCCCGGCGGCGCTGAACTCCATAGACGACTGGGACGAGGTGTTCCGAGGCACCGCCGACGGCGTGCCGGTCGGCACCGGCGATCACCTCGACCTGCTGCGCACCGTCGACGTCCGCGCCGACCTGCCGAAGATCTCCGTGCCGACGCTGGTCGTCGCGACCACCCGGGACACCCTGGTGTCGCCGCACAACTCAGGCGAGCTCGCCGCGAAGATCCCCGGCGCGCGGCTGGTCGAGGTCGACTCCGGGCACCTCATCGGCGCGGAGAACCCGAAGCCGTGGCTCGCGGCGATCCAGGACTTCCTGGGCTGAGCTTCGCGCTGACCGCAGTTCGGCGCCCCGGCCACCCGCGCGGGGTCAGCCGAACGGTGTGGCCAGTAGCGGGATTCGGCGCAGGTCTTCGACCGTGCATCGCAGGCCGGCGAGAGCGCAGATAGCGCGCATGCAGATGTCGTAGTCGGGTTCACCAGGATCGAGGTAGTCGTGTTCGACGGTGCCGGCCGCTTCGAACGCTGCGCGCAGTTCGGCCGGCATGCCGGGCAGATCCTTCTCCAGGTCGAGGTCGTCGACGTTGATCCAGGCAAGCTCCTTCCCGTCGACGGCGTAGGTGAGGCTGGCGTCGGCGTTGATGGAGAACATGCTCGTGGCCGCTACGCGACCGTTGGCGGACAGGGCGGTTGTGTCATCGTCGCCGACGGTGTACCCCGCGTCGTCGTACACGAATGTCCACGCACCGATACGTCCTGCCAGCAGCGTCGCACCGGCGCCGGGTTCGGCGCCGAGGGCCGCGGCCGGGAGGGAGGTCCACTCGTCCGGCTTGCTTCCGGGCAGCTCGCACGGCCGGAACAACCGGGGTTTGGCGCCTAGCGCTTCCAGCGCGTCCGCAGGTTCGAGGTCGCGGACCACGTGCACGGCGTGGTTCGGGTCGTCGCTGGCCAACTGGGTGATCCAGATGGGTATTCCCTCTCCGTCGAGCGTGTCCGGCGGAAATCCGGGCGTTGGCATGTGACCTCGTTTCCTGGCCTCGTGCGTGGTACCGCCAGGTATTCTCTTGCGCGCCGCCGGAGCCACCAAGAGACGAAGGGGCAGAGTCGGATGGCCAGGGGACTCCCTTTCAACTGCGGAGCAAGGAATCTTTGATCGCGATCCTCGGGTGACCCTGACGTCCACTTCTCCGGGCAGCTCCTCGGACTCGAACTCCGCAATGAGGTGTGTTTCTCGGATGCTCAGAGCGGTTGCGCCTTCGCGGAAGAAGCGCCACAGAACGTCGTCACCTTGGCACCACTCTGACCTCGTCGCCGGTGGCCTCGACGACTCCGGCGGCATCCCCGCCGATCCCGATGACCTCGCGCGGGGAGCAGGCCCGCATCGGTGAGCGCACCGGTCCGGGTGGCCAGGTCGACCGGGTTGACCGTGGCCGCCGCCACCCGGATCAGGACCTGCCGCGGCCCGGCCTCGGGCCCGGCCACCTCCGCGATCTCCATATCGCCGGCTTCAGCCAGAAGATGCTCACCCAGACCTTGCGGAACCTCGAACGGGACGGACTCGTGACCCGCGCCGTGACTCCCTCGGCCCCGGTTCGCGTCGACTACGCGCTCACCGGGCTGGGGGAGAGCCCGCTGCCGGTGGTGCAGGTGGCCAAGGCCTGGGCGAATCCCACATCGACGAGATCCACAGGGCCCGCGCCGCCTACGACAGCCGCTGAACAACCCCGTTGACCAGCGCGAACCGGTGGCTCGACGCTCCCCTCGGTCCCAGGTGGTCCTCTGTGGAGCGAGGCGGCGCCGTGCCGGTTCGATCGGCGAGCCCCACTTCCGGTTCGCAATGCAGTTCGGTCGAGTTCCGGCCGCTGACGCCTGAGCCGAGCGGCGCGTTCGAGGCCGTCGAGTTCGCCGGTGGACTGCTAGCGTGTTGAAGATGACCGCAGATCCGGTGCTGGTGATCGGCGCGGGCGTGCAGGGCCTGACCACCGGGGTCGTCCTCGCCGAGGCGGGCCGGCGCGTGCGCATCCGCACCGCCGACCGGCCGCAGGACACCACTTCCGCGGTCGCGGGCGCGATGTGGGGCCCGGCGATGCTGCGGCCCGCCGACCGGGTGCTGTACTGGGTGACCAGGTCCCACGCCGAGTTCACCGCGCTCGCCCGCGACGAGGACTCCGGCGTGCACCTGGCCGCGGGGCGGATGGCGGCGCGGTTCGACCTCGGCGACTCGGTCCCGCCCGAGGCGAGGCTGATCCCCGACCTGCGCCCCTGCACACCCGAGGAACTGCCGGACGGGTTCGTCAGCGGCTACCGCGCGACCGTGCCGCTGATCGACATGCCGCGCTACCTCGACCACCTGGTGGCCCGGTTCCGCGACGCCGGCGGTGACCTGCGGCTCAGCCCCGTCCCGACGCTGGCCGAGGCGGTCGCCGAATCCGCGACGGTGGTCAACTGCACCGGCGTCGGCGCGCGGGAACTCGTCGGCGACCCCGGCGTCCACCCGGTGCGCGGCCAGCACGTCGTGGTGCGCAACCCGGGGATCGACGAGTACTTCATCGAGCTCAGCGACTCCGGCGAGTTCACCTCGTACATGCCGCACGGCGACCGCGTCGTGCTCGGCGGCGTCGCAGGCGAACAGGACTGGAACTGCACGCCCCGCCGCGAGGACAGCGAGGGCATCCGGCGCCGGTGCGCCGCGGTGGAGCCGCGGCTGGCCGACGCCGAAGTGCTCGCGGAACTGGTCGGGCTGCGGCCCGGCCGGGAATCGGTGCGGGTGGAAGTCGAGCACTACGAAGGCGCGCGGATCATCCACAACTACGGCCACGGCGGTTGCGGCGTCGCGCTGTCCTGGGGATGCGCCTTCGAGGCCGCCGACCTCGCGGAAGAGATCGGCTGAGCCGCTCAGGGCCTGAGCTGCTCCACGACGTTGTCGATCTCCTGGGCGAGCGACGTGTCGTTGGCCGTGATCCCGCCCTTCGAGTGCGTGGTGCAGTAGAACGTCACGGTGCGCCAGCGGATGTCCATGTCCGGGTGGTGGTTCTCGCTCTCGGCAATCTCGGCGATCCGGTTCACCGCCTGGATCGCCTGCGGGAAGTTGCCGAACTCGACGGTGCGGGTCAGCTTGACGCCGGACTGGGTCCACTCCGGTAGGTGCTGGAGCGCTTCGGCGACCTGGTTATCGGTGAGCAGTTCCGTCATACCGACATGGTGGAGGTTCGGCGCTCCGACCTCCACCCGGCGCCGCTCGCTAGATGCGTCGCGGACGCTCCAAGTAGGTGCTATCCGGATCGGTGAAGCCGTAGCCGCGGTAGAGGCCGTGCGCGTCGTCGGTGTGCAGCATCCAGCGGAAGTCGCGGCCGGGGCCATCCTCGATCATGCCCTGCACCAGGGCCTTGCCGATGCCGTGACCGCGCGCCTCCGGGAGGACGAACACGTCGGCCAGGTACGCCATGCCCACCCCGTCGGAGAACGCTCGTGCGAAGCCGATCAGCCCGCCGTCCGGCTTCCGGTAGGCGCCGACGACGCGCCAGGCCAGGTCGATCTGCTTGTCGAAATCCGCCCGCTTGCGCCACTTGCCCCAATACGCCTGCGTGGAAAGGAATTCCCACACCGCGTCGCGATCGACCCTGGCCCGCGAATCGTCCACCTCGAACTCCATACCCCGAGCGTATCGGCCCGGCCAACCGAGTTAGCCGGACAGCTGGGGGGCCGTGCCGCTCGGTGGCCCCGGGTGGCGCTTTCGCGCGAAAGCGGCGCCCGGCAGGCGCGCGAACGCCGTTTTCGCGCGAAAGCGGCGCGCGACCTAGCCCTACAGGCAGGCGTGCAGCGCGGTCAGGAGGCGGTGCGAACGGTTGTCGAAACCCTCCGTTCGCATCAGGCACGGGCTGAAGGCGAACGCCACGCCCAGGCGCGGCCAGCAGCCGAACAGCGAACCGCCCGCCCCGCTGTGGCCGAACCCCGTGGCCTCCGGGCCGTAGGTCTCGATCGAGTCCTGCAGCTCGTAGCCCAGTCCGAAGGCCAGCGGTCGGCCGGTGCCCGGATCGGTGCCCCGGCTCTCCTCCCGGCGGATCCGCTCGAGCGTCCAGCCGCCGACGAGCTCGCCGGTCACCAGCGCGGAGTACACCGCGGCCATGCCGCGCGCAGACGCCATCGCGCCGCCGCCCGGGCTGCCGCCGACCCACCACGCCGGGGTGTTCCAGGGCGCGTCATCACCGAGCAGCGTGGGCGGGTTCCCGTAGACCTTGTCGCGGTAGGCCAGGGCCTCCGGCGTGTTCAGCCGGTTCGCCACCTGGTAGTCGGCCGCCCGCCAGCGCCGCCCGGTGCGCGGCCACTCGGGCTCGGGCAGCCCCAGCCAGAAGTCGGCCGGAACCCGCTCCGCGACCTCGGCGCGCAGGTACTCGCCGACCTCCCGCCCGTCGACCCGCCGGATCAGCTCCGCCGCCAGCCAGCCGAAGGTCAGCGCGTGGTAGGCGGTGGTCGTCCCGACCGGCCACAGTGGAGCCTGCGCGGCCAGCAGCTCCGCCATCGCCCGGTTGTCCATCGCCGCCTCGCGGGTGACCGGCTTCGCCGGGTAAGGCAACCCCGCCGAATGCGAGAGCAGCTGCCGGACCAGGACGTCCTGCTTGCCCGCCGCGCTGAACTCCGGCCAGTACCGGACCACCGGCGCGTCCGGGTCGAGCGCGCCGCCGTCGACCAGCAGGGCGACGCCGGTGGCGACGATGCCCTTGGTGCCGGAGAACACCGGCATCAGGGTGTCGGTCGTCATCGGCTCGGTGGCCGCCTGGTCGCGGTGCCCGGCCTGCAGGTCGAGGATCTGCTCGCCGTCGCGGAAGACGGCGAACGCCGCACCCGCCGCATCGGCCGCCACCACCTCGGCGAACTCCTGGGCAACCCGCTCGAAACCCGCTGCGACCGACATCAGTTCTTCGCCTCCAGCTGGAAGTTGGGCGCGTCGCTCAACAGCGACCGGGTGTAGTCGTGCTGCGGCGCGGCGAACAGCTCTTCGGCCGGCGCCTGCTCGACGATGCGCCCGTTCTGCAGGATCGCGACCCGCTGCGCGATGTTGCGCACCAGCGCGATGTTGTGCGTGACGAACACCAGAGCCAGCCCCATCTTCTCCCGCAGGTCCCGGAGCAGGTCGACGATCGCCGACTGCACCGAGACGTCCAGCGCGGAGGTGATCTCGTCGCAGATCAGCACCTCGGGCCGGGTGACCAGGGCGCGCGCGATCGCCACCCGCTGCCGCTCGCCGCCGCTGAGCTGGTCGGGGTAGCGCTCGGCGATGTCCGGCCGCAGCGCGGCGAGCTCCAGCGCCTCGATGACCCGCTCTGACGTGCTCTTGCCGCAGGAATCCCCGCCGAGCACCGAGATCGGCTGGGCCACCAGGTCGCGGACCCGGCGTCGCGGGTTCAGCGACTCGTACGGGTTCTGGAACACGTACTGCACCTGTCGCCGCTGCTCGCGGGTGCGCTTGCCGCTGCCGGCCGCCAGCTCCTCGCCGTGCAGCAGCACCGAGCCCTCGTGCTTCGGGTGCAGGCCGGCCAGGCAGCGCGAGAGCGTGGTCTTGCCGCTGCCCGACTCGCCCAGCAGCGCGAGGCAGGAGCCCGGTGACACGCTCAGCGAAACGTCTTGCAGCACGGGGGAATCGGTGTACCAGGCCCGGATGTTGCGGATCTCGAGAACCGGTCCCGCCTCGTCCGGGACGGATTCCGACGCGCGAGCCGGTGCCACGAGACGCCCGGAACGCGGCTGCAGGCAGCGGATTTCGTGGCCGGGGGAGACCTCCTGCACCGGCGGCACCTCGGCGCGGCATTCGTCGGTCGCGGCGGCGCAGCGCGGCGCGAATGCGCAGCCGTCCGGGCGGCTCAGCGGCGACGGAGCTTGGCCGTCGATGGCCTGCATCGCCCGCTCGCCGTCCAGGTCCGGCACCGCGAGCACCAGGCCCGCCGTGTAGTGGTGGCGCGGCTCGTTCAGCACCTCGGCGGTCGGGCCGGTCTCCACGATCCGACCCGAGTACATCACCGCGATGCGGTCGGCAAGCTCCGCGACCACCGCCATGTCGTGCGAGATGTACACGCCCGCCGTCCCGTGCCGCTCGCACATCTCGCGGATCGTGGTCAGCACCCGCTTCTGGGTGGTCACGTCCAGGCCCGTGGTCGGCTCGTCCAGCACCACGACCTCCGGGCGGCCGACGAAGGCCATCGCGATCGCGATGCGCTGCTGCTGACCGCCGGAGAGCTGGTGCGGGTACCGGCTCAGGAAATCGTCGTCATCGGGCAGCGCGACCTCGGTCAGCACCTGCTTGATCCGCCGCTTCGCCGCTTCGCCGGAGACGTCGTGCACGCCCTCCGCGAGCTGCGTGTGCAGGCGCAGCGCCGGGTTCAGCGCCGAGCCCGGCGACTGCGGGATGTACGCGACCCGGCGACCGCGCAGTGCGGCGGCCCGCTTCGGCGGCAGCGCGGTGAGATCGGTGTCGCCGACGAGGATGCGGCCGTCGGCGATCCAGGTGCCGCGCTTGCAGTAGCGCAGCATCGCCAGGCCGAGCGTGGTCTTGCCGGAGCCGGATTCACCGATCAGGCCGAGGATCTCGCCCGGTGCCAGGGCGAAGCTCACGTCGGCGACGATGGCGGCTTCCGAGGGCACGCCCCGGATCTCCAGTCCGGTGGCGTCCAGAGCAGCGGCGGTCATCGGCACCCCCAACGGGTCGGCGACAGGTCGTGGTCCGGGATCTCCAGCAATTTCAATGGAAATTGCGGATCACAGGTCGGCGGTGGCATCAGCGGGCCTTCTCGATTCCCCGGTCGACGCCCGCGACCGAGCGCGCCAGGCCGTCCGCCACCAGGTTGGTGCCGATCGTCAGCACCGCGATGGCGATCACCGGCAGCGCCACCGCCCACGGCTGCACCGTCAGCGCGATCCGGTTCTCGTTGATCATCAGGCCCCAGTCCGCCGTCGGCGGCTGCAGGCCCAGGCCGAGGAAGCTCAGCCCGGCGACCAGGCCGATCGAGTAGTTCAGCCGCAGCCCGAGCTCCACCAGCACGGTTCCGGTGACGTTCGGCAGGATCTCGCCGAGCAGGATGCGAACCCGGGACAGCCCGATCGCCTCCGCCGACTTGACGAAGTCGCGCTCGGCGACCGAGAGCGTCGCCGCCCGCACCACGCGCATCACCCGCGGCAGGTGGCTGCCGCCGACGACCAGCACCAGCAGCCACAGCTCCGGGCCGACGACGCTGACGAACAGCAGCGCCAGCACCACCTGCGGGAAGGCCAGCGCGATGTCGCCGAAGCGCATCAGCACCTCGTCCAACCAGCCGCGGCGGTAGCCGGCGTACATGCCCAGCAGCGAGCCGAGCCCGACGCCGAGCAGCGTGGCCAGCACCGCCAGCACCAGCAGCGTCTGTCCACCGTGGAGGAACCGGGTGAGCACGTCGCGGCCCAGGTTGTCGGTGCCGAACCAGGAGGTCGCCGTCGGATCGGAGAACGGCGTGTCCACGAATTCGGTGGCACCGTGCGGCGCGAGCAGCGGCCCGACGATCGCGGTCAGCACCACCAGGATCGACAGCGTCAAGCCGATCTTGGTGCGCGGCAGGCGCATCGCCGCCCGCCACGCGCCGACCGCGCGCGGCACGGCAGGGACGGGAGTCGCTCGGGTTTCCTCGGTCTGCGCAGTCGTGGTCATCGCGCGGCGGACCTCACCTTCGGATTGGCGGCCAGACTCACCACATCGGCCAGCAGGTTCACGACGATGTACACGGCGGCGATGGCCAGGGTCAGCGTCTGCACCACCGGCAGGTCGCGGTTGTTCACCGCGTCCACCAGGGCGAACCCGATACCGGGGAAGCGGAACAGGAACTCGACGATGACCACGCCACCGGCCAGCCACGCCAGCTGCAGCGCGATCACCTGGGCCACCGGGCCGATCGAGTTCGGCAGCGCGTGCCGCAGGATCACCGTGCGCTCCGGCAGCCCCTTCAACCGGGCCTGCTGCACGAACTCGCTCTCCAGCACCTCGATCATGGTCGCCCGCATGATGCGCACGATGTACGGCGAAACCGCGAGCACCATCGTCAGCGTCGGCAGCACCAGCTGCGTCGGATCGCTCCAGGCCGAACCCGTGCCGGTCATGACGTACACGGCGGGCAGCAGGTTGAGCGCCCCGGTGGAGAAGACCAGCACCAGCACGATGCCGACCACGAACTCCGGCAGCGAGGCCAGCACCAGGCTGACCACCGAGGTCGCGTGGTCGAAGGCCTTGTCGCGGCGCAAAGCGCTGTAAGTTCCGACCAGGATGGACAGCGGCACGCTGATCACCGTGGCGCACAGCATCAGCGCCAGCGAGTTGTTCAGCCGCGAGCCCAGCAGCTCGGCCACCGGCATGCCGTTGGCGTAGGACGTGCCGAGGTCGAGCCGGAAGATGTTGCCCAGCCACGAGAAGTACTGCACCCACATCGGCTCGTCGAGGTGCAGCTGCGCACGCAGCGCGGCCAGCCGCTCCGGAGTCGCCTCGCGGCCCAGGATGGCGCGGGCGGCGTCCCCGGGTAGCGCCTGGGTGGCGAGGAAGACCACCACCGACACGGCCCACAGGATGACCACGCCGAGCAGGATTCGCTTGACCAGCATTCGAGTCATCGGTCCGCCCTCACTTCGCCAGCCACGCGTGGCGGAAACCGTAGGAGTTCAACGGTGCGCCGCTCTTGTCCGGTTCGAGCCCGACGACCCGGACGCTGTGCGCGTCCAGCTGGTTCGGGAAGCCCCAGATGATGTATCCACCGCTCTCCCACTCGATCTGCTGGGCGCGCGCGACGAGCTCCTTGCGGCGCGCCGGATCGGTGGTGGCCCGCGCCTGGTACACCAGATCGTTGAATTCCGGGTGGTTCCAGTGGGTCTCGTTGTACGGCGAGTCGGGCAGGCTGCCGGACCCCGCCTGCGCCAGGAAGTTCCGGGTGAACCAGTAGTCCTGCGCGAAGTCCCAGGACAGGTACATGTCGCCGAAGAACTCGCCGGAATCGACCCGGCGGATGTTGACGGTGATCCCGGCGTCGGCGGCCTGCTGGGCGAACACCTGCGCCGCCTCCACCACACCGGCCGCGACCGGCGACGTCACCAGCTCCACGGTCAGGTTCTCCCGGCCCGCCTCGCGCAGCAGCTGGCGGGCCTTGGCCACGTCGCGGCCGCGTTGCGGCAGCGCCGAGTTGTACAGCGGATCCGCCGGCGAGTAGATGTCGTTGCCGATCGTGCCGTGGCCGCCGAGCACCTGCTTGATCATCTGCTCGCGGTCCACGACGAGCCGGAACGCCTGCCGCACCCGGGCGTCGTCGAACGGCGGCCGGTCCACCCGCATGGTGAACGGCACCCACGAGCCGGTCTGGGATTCCAGCAGCCGGAGGTTCGGGTCGGCGTCCAGCACCCGCAGCAGCCCCAGCGGCACCTGGTCGATGGCGTCGACCTGGCCGCCGAGCAGCGCGTTGATCCGGGCCGTGTCGTCCGGGAAGTCGATGATCACGACCTCGTCCACGTACGGCTCGCCGTCGCGCCAGTAGTTGCGGTTCTTGGTGAACAGGCTCTGCTGGCCGGGTTCGAAGGAGTCGTAGGCGAACGGGCCGCAGCCGACCGGCCGGTTCGGGTTGTAGCCGACCGGGACGATGCCGTTGGCGTACTCGGCGAACTGGTCGGGCAGTGTGACGTCCGGGCGGGACAGCGTCAGCCGGACGGTGCGGTGGTCCAGCGCCTGCATGGCGTTGAGGTCCAGCGAGCTCAGCCCCACGGCGCCGTTCTTCGGGTCCGCCGGGTCGGCGATCCGGCGGAGGGTGTGGATCACGTCCTCGGCGGCGAGGGTCTTGCCGTTGTGGAACTCGACGCCCTCGCGCAGCCGGATGGTCCAGGTCAGCGCCTGCGGATCGGACTCGACGGATTCGGCCAGCGCGGGCTGGATCCGGTAGTCGGAGTCGAACCGGAGCAGCGTGTCGTAGAGCTGGAAGATGCGTGCCTGGTCCGGGTGGGTCACGGTGGCGTGCGCGTCCAGGGTGTCCTTGCTGGACCCGCCGACGATGCCGACCCGCAGCCGACCGCCGTACTGCGGCGGACCGGAGGGGATCGGGGCCTTTCGCACCGCGCCGCCCGCGCACCCGCTGACGACGGCGCCCGCGCCCACTGCGCCGGCACCCACCGCGACGTACCGGAGGAAGTCGCGACGACTGGGGCCGGCGTTCGACTGTCCTCTGCTCGGCATCCGGCGGAACCTCCTGTGTCTCGCGGGGCGCGGCACCCGTCGGCGCGGACTGGCGCCGGTGATGCGGCCGCTGGGGCGGCGCTGGAGCCTCTCGACAGCGCCCCGCTGGCGTTGCGTTTCGACCTGTGACTGATTGATCAGTCAATCGATCGCATCGACCTTTACCGACGCGGTGGAGGCTGTCAAGCCGTCATGTGCTGGGGAGATATGTCAAGACCCGGGGCGTCGGTGACGGTCCAAACGTTGCTGGCTCTTGCTACTTTCGCAACGCTTGATCATGTCGTCGAACCGCGTTTGGCCATGGGTTTCGCCGGTGCCGGCGGCCCCGGAGAGCGTCTCGGACACGTCGGGGACGACGTTTTTCGCAGGTGGTTCTCCCGGCGTTAGCCGTCCGGTCGGATGGCGACCAGCATCACAATGCGCCGGCTCCGGTCCATCACCCGGTGTGGCCGATCGGATCCGGGCGGTGATCGCGGGAATCGGTCTTTCCGGCCAATCCCGCCGATTCGGCTTCCGTGATCGATTCGTTTTGTCGGCTTCGGCGCGCCGCCGACGGCAACCGCGCGGGCGATCGGCAGCGGCGCCCCCGAGCCGGTCCGAGGCTGAGATCCACCTGAGAAAGAAGCTCTCAACTGAGAACCGACTGAGATTTCCCTGCCGCCGTGGCCGGCGGATCGGCATGCTTGGGCCATGGTGCCGCGGGTGTTGGTGGTGGACGACGAGCCGGGAGTTCGTGCCGCGCTGCGCCGCGGGCTGTCCGCCGAGGGCATGGACGTGACCATCGCGGCCGACGGCATCGACGCCCTGCGCCTGGCCCTGACCGGTGCCTTCGACGTCGTGGTGCTGGACGTGATGCTGCCCGGCCTCTCCGGTTACCGGGTGCTGGAGCGGATGCGCGCCGACGACGTGACCACCCCGGTGCTGTTGATCTCGGCGAAGAACGGCGAGGTCGACCAGGCCGACGGGCTGGATCTCGGTGCGGACGGTTACCTGGTCAAACCCTTCTCCTTCCTGGTGCTGGTGGCGCAGGTGCGCGCGTTGCTGCGGCGGCGCGAAACCGCCGGACGGCAGGTGAGCCTGCGGGTCGGCGATCTGGAGATCGACCGCGCCGCGCGCGAGGTGCGCTGGGCGGGCGAGTCGATCGCCCTCTCGCCGAGGGAGTACGGACTGCTGGTCGCGCTGGCCAGCCACCCGGAGGCCGTGGTGCCCAAGGACGACCTGCTGCGCATGGTCTGGGGCGAGGAGCAGTTCGTCACCCGCAACGTCGTCGAGGTCTACGTCGGCTACCTGCGCCGCAAGCTCTCCGCGGCCGGCGCCGGGGAACTGGTGCAGACCGTGCGCGGTCAGGGCTACCGGGTCTGCGCTGAACCGGCATGATGATGCGTCTGCGCAGGTGGTGGCACCGCCGCACCATCCAGTTCCGCACCAGCGTGGTGGCCGCAGTCGTGGCGTTGATCGGACTCGGCGTGGTCGCGCACGCGAGCACCGGCGTCGTCAGCTGGCTGCTGATCGACTCCGTCGACGCGGACCTGCAGCGCACCGCCAGCGCGACCGCGAACCGGCTCGCCGCCGGCGCCTCGCCCGCCGCCGTCGCCGCCCCCGACATCCGGGTGCTGGACACCTCGGGCGCTCCGCTGGACGGGCTGCCCGAGTCGAGCCTGCACGGATGGCAGATCGACGAGCTGCGCGCCGGCGACGGGGTGATCGACTTCGAGCCGCCCGCCGAACTGCACCGGTGGCGCGGCGTCGTCGTGCCCGATCAGACCGGCCGCCCGCTGCTAGTCGCGACCGGGGCGCGACTGGTCGGGTTCACCGACACCGCGGGCAAGACCGGCCGGCTGCTCGGCTTCGGCTCGATCCTCGCCGCCGCGCTCGTCGGGCTCGCCACCTGGCTCGTGGTGCGCCGTTCGCTGCGTCCGGTCGAACGGATGCGGATCGCCGCCGCCGGGCTGCCCGAGGGCGAGCGGCTGCCGGTGCCCGCGGCCGTCGACGAGATCCGCGCCCTCGCCGAGGAGCTCAACACGATGCTCGCTCGCCGCGACGCCGACACGGAACGGCTGCGGCGGTTCACCGGCGACGCCGCGCACGAGCTGCGCAACCCGGTCGCGTCGATCCGCGCTCAGGCCGAGGTCGCCGTGATGCATCCGGACCCGGAGCTCGCCCACGAGACACTGCAGGACATCGCGCACGAGGCGCAGCGCCTGTCGGTGCTGGTGGAGAGCCTGCTCGCGTTGGCGAGGGCCGAGCGCGGCACGGCCGCCCCGGGGCAGCCGGTCGACATCGGCACGGCGGTGCGGGCCGCCGCCAACCGGCTCGAGCTGCCGGGCTCGCCCGGCCTCGGACCGCGGATCGAGGTCGAGGTCCCGGCCCGGCCGGTGCTGGTCCTCGCCGATCCGGCGGAGCTGTCGACGGTGCTGGACAACATCGTCGGCAACGCGCTGCGCTACACGCGCACCTTGGTGCGGGTCTCCGTTTTCGCTGATGGCATGGGCTCCTCCGGGGTGGGTTGGGTGCGGTTGGTGGTGGACGACGACGGGCCTGGGATTCCGGTCGAGCACCGCGAGCGGGTATTCGACCGGTTCCACCGGGTCGAATCGGACCGGGCACGCAGCACCGGCGGAGCCGGGCTTGGGCTCGCCCTCGCGGCCGAGGCGGTGCGCCGTCGCGGCGGAACGGTCCGGGCCGCGGAGTCGCCGGACGGCGGCGCTCGCGTCGTGGCGCGCTGGCCGCGGTACGCGGCCGACAGCTGAGCGGCGCACCCCGCGGCGGTGCCGATCGCGGGAACCGTCGGTGCTCGGATGCCGCCACGACGCGGTCGTGCTCGTCGCGCTCCCCGTCGGTACGGCCTCCGGCCAGGCGGTGGTGGTTGACCCGACCGGGTGGGGCAAGATGTCTGCACGTGTCGGTTTTGCGGAGCACGGGACTGATCGAGGCGCCGGTGGCCACGGTGGGCGCCGCCCTGCGGCACACCCGGACCGCCGAGGTCGGGCTCGCGACCCTGGGCGTCAGCGGCCGCGCCGCCACCCGTCCGGCCGCGTTGCTCGTGCCCGGCGATGAGATCGTCTTCCACACCAAGATCGCCCGCCTTCCCGTCGATCTGACCACTCGAGTCGTGCGCGCCGATGCCGACGCGATGAATTCCGTGCTGATCTCCGGCCCGCTGCCGGAGTTGCGCCACGAGTCGGTGCTCGCCGAGGTCGGCCCCCGGACGCTGCTCACCGACTCGCTGCACTGGACGACACCGTTCGGTCCGCTGGGGCGCCTCGTCGACGTTGCCGTCGTCCGCCGGTTCGCGCTGGACGTGCTGGCCGCGCGCATCGCCGGCGTGCGGGAACTCGCCGAATCCTGGGCGACCCGCCCGATCGTCGTCGGCACCGCAATCGTCCACAAGGGACGATTGCTGGCGCAGCAGCGCAGCTACCCCGCCCCGGACGCGGGCCGCTGGGAGCTGCCCGGCGGCCGGGTCGAGCCGGGCGAGGACGAATCCGCCGCGGTCGTCCGGGAATGCCAGGAAGAGCTCGCCGTCGAAGTCCGCCCGACCGGCCGCGTCGGCACGGACGTCCCGCTCAGCAACGGCATGCTCCTGCGCATCCACGCGGCCGAACTCGCCGACCCGGCGGCGACCCCGAAAGCCGTGGAGCACAGCGAAGTCCGCTGGGTGGAGGCGGACGAACTGGCCGGCCTCGACTGGCTCGACGCCGACCGGGTCCTCGTCCACTCCCTCCGGAACCTGCTAATCGGGGCCTAAAGCTCCAGGAGCTCGATGGGATCGAACGACAGCGGGAACGGCAGCTCGGTCTCAAAGGCCTGGCCGTCCAGCGCTTTGGCATGGTCGCGGTAAATGCCGTCTTCCAAGCGCAGCAGCTCCACCGAAACGCGCTCGCGTTCCCTGGCGATGTCAACTCGCATGAAGTATGGAATGCCGGCCTTGGCGTATTCAGCAGGCTTGTCCACGTAGTCGTTCCGGCGGCTCGACCTCGACACGCACTCACCGATGAGCAGGACGGCTTCGGGTGAGATCCAGACGCGTCCACGTGCTGGTTCACGAAGCACGGCGAAGTCGGGTTGTGCCCACCGCATCGACGAAATCTTTGGCATCTCGACGTTCAGCGTGGTGTAGGCATTGCCGCCGAGGCGACGTGCAGGCGTACGCATCCGGAGGTAGAGCTCATCCGCTGCGTAGACATTCGCCGAACCTTCGTAGGGGCTCACAATCAGCTTCCCGTCCAGGCACTCGTACTTAGCCGGGGGCATCCCCGGAATCGGTAGGTACCTTTCGGCAAGCTCGGGCGTCCACAGGCCGTCCAGGTCGACGAGCGGATCGAACGGGGCGTGCGGGTCGAACGATGGTGCAGCCACGGCGGCACTCCTCTCGACCAAGAACGCGGTGTTGCCTTCCATCACAGTACCCATGAGTCCAGGCTGCCGATACTGATCAGTTGTTCGCCAGGTGATCCACTCGAACTAGTGAACGAATGCGCAGGTAGCAAGGGGCGCCCGCAGTCAGGTCGCGGGCACCCCGTGCTCCGGCGGATCAGCGCAGGCCGGTCACGCGCAACGCGGCCTGCAGCCGCGGCTGCGCCCGCTCGCTCGCCCGCTTCGCCCCGTGCGCTCGGATGCGGTCCAGCTCCGCCGCGTCCTCCAGCAGCTCGCGGGCGCGTTCGCGCACCGGTCGCAGCTCCTCGATCACGGCGTCGGCCACCGCCTCCTTGAGCTCCGCGTAGGTGCTCGCCGATTCCGTTGCGGCGTAAGGGCTCGTGTCGTTGCAGGCGGCGAGGATCTCCAGGAGGTTCGCCACCCCTGGCCGGCCGTCCGGGTCGTACCGCACCTCGTCGAGGCCGTCGGTGACCGCGCGGCGGAACTTGCGGCGGATGACGTCGGGCTCGTCGAGCACGAAGACCACGCCGGGGGACTGCTGGTTGGACTTCTCCATCTTGCGCGCCGGGTCGGCGAGGTCCCGGATCCGCGCCGCCGTCTTGGGCACCACGGCCTCCGGGACGGCGAACACGTCGCCGTAGTTGGCGTTGAACCGGCGGGCGAGCGTGCGCGCGAGCTCGACGTGCTGGTCCTGGTCGCTGCCGACCGGCACCTGGGTGGCGCCCTGCAGCAGGATGTCGGCGGCCATCAGCACCGGGTAGGTCAGCAGACCCAGCCGCACCGACTCCTGCCCGGCGCCCCGCTCCTTGAACTGGATCATCCGGGCGGCTTCGCCGTAGGAGCAGGTGCATTCCAGGATCCAGTTCAGCGTTCCCAGCTCGCCCGCCAGATCCGACTGCACGAACAGCGAATCCGGGTCGATGCCCGCCGCGAGCAGCACCGCGAACTGCTCGCGGGTGAGCGCGCGCAGCCGCTGCGGCCGGTGCGACGTGGTCATGGCGTGCAGGTCGGAGACGAAGAACAGGTCCGCAGGTTCGCGCTCGGCGGCCCACCGCCGCACGGCGCCGAGGTAGTTGCCCAGCTGGACGTGGCCGGACGGAGTGATCCCGGACAGGCGGGTCATTGGTCTCTCCTGGGGTCCTGGGTCGCTGCCGCCGGGATCGACCTCGCACCGCTCGGCCGCCCGGAGGGGCGGCCGGTGGTCTGCGTGTCAGTGCACGACGATGCTGGGCCGCCCTCGGACGGCCCACCACATGTTCGACATTGCGCGCACGCGGCAATGTTACCGCTTGGTGATCGGCAGCGGTCAAGTGGAAGGGCTACCGTGAAAGAATGTTTGTAGTGCTGCTGCAATACACCGCGCCAGAATCGGATATCGACGGCCAACTGGTAGATCACTACGAATGGGTTACCCAGCATTACGATGCCGGTGACTTCATCGCCGCCGGCCACCGCCACCCGCGCAGCGGCGGGGTGATCATCGCCAGGGCGATGTCCCGCGGCAGGCTCGACGCGATCCTCGCGACGGACCCGTTCGCGCTGCACAAGCTGGCTCGTTACGAGGTCATCGAGTTCACCGCGCTGCGGACGATCCCCGAGTTGGCGAAGTATGCCGACCCGCTGTCCACGGCCGCCCACAAGTAGCCCCGAGGCCACCTCGCGACCGCGGCGGGTGCCGCGGTGAGATCAATTCGCGCTATTTCTTCTTTGCCGCTTTCTTGACCTTCTTTTGCGCTTTCTTGACCTCTTCCGCCTTGGCCTCGCGCAGCAGGTCGCGCAGTACCACGATGGGGCAGCTCTTGCAGGGCGGTCGCGACCGACAGCATTTCTTCTTGACCTTGATGGTGCCTTTGCCCACGGTGTGTTCTTTCGGTGCCGAGACGGGGTTGGGCACAGGCTAGGCGAACCTAACCTGAAATGGCGAACTTGATGTTGGGCACCGGCCCCGGGTGTTGCGCTGAGCACGCGGCGGCCGGTCCCGCACGAGGTTGCACTACTCTGGGAGGAGCCGCGCGTCGACGTGCGCGCCTCCACCCCGGGGTGGTGGCGCCCAATCAGCTCCGCAGCTGCGGCGCAGTGGAGCCGCGGCACGGTGCCTTGCGGATCGTCCCGCACCCGGACCAAGTCGACGAACCCCGCCGCGCCCATCTGCGCCGATCCAGGAGTACCCGCGTGTCCGCCACCAGCGTCGCCGCCCCCATTCGCAGTGATCTGCGCAACGTCGCCATCGTTGCCCACGTCGACCACGGCAAGACCACCCTGGTGGATGCCATGCTGCGGCAGTCCGGTGCCTTCTCCGAGCGCGCCGAGCTCGTCGACCGCGTGATGGACTCCAACGACCTGGAGCGCGAGAAGGGCATCACGATTCTCGCGAAGAACACCGCGGTCCGTCGGGAGACCGACGCCGGCCCGGTGACCATCAACGTGGTGGACACGCCCGGCCACGCCGACTTCGGCGGCGAGGTCGAGCGCGCCCTGTCGATGGTGGACGGGGTGCTGCTGCTGGTGGACGCCAGCGAGGGCCCGCTGCCGCAGACCCGGTTCGTGCTGCGCAAGACGCTGGCCGCCGGGCTGCCGGTGATCCTGGTCGTGAACAAGGTCGACCGCCCGGACGCCCGCTGCGCCGAGGTCGTCGAGGAGGCCCACGACCTGCTGCTGGAACTGGCCAGCGAGCTCGACGGTGAGGTCGAGCTCGACATGGAGGCGATCCTGGACCTGCCGGTCGTCTACGCCTCCGCGCGCGCCGGCCGGGCGTCGCTGGCCCAGCCGGTGGACGGCGGGCTGCCCGACGAGGAAGACCTCACCGCGCTGTTCGACGTGCTGCTCAAGCACGTGCCCGCGCCGACCGCGGACGCCGAGGCGCCGCTGCGCGCGCTGGTGACGAACCTCGACGCGTCCTCCTTCCTCGGCCGGATCGCGCTGTGCCGGATCCACTCCGGCACCTTGCGCAAGGGCCAGACCGTCGGCTGGTGCCGCGCCGACGGCACCGTCGAGAAGGTCCGGCTGACCGAGCTGCTGATCACCGAGAACCTCGACCGGGTTCCGTGCAGCGAGGCGTCCGCGGGCGACCTGGTCGCCATCGCCGGTATCCCGGACATCACCATCGGCGACACCCTCGCCGACCCCGACGCCCCCGAGCCGCTGGCCCGGATCACCGTCGACGACCCGGCGATCTCGATGACCATCGGCGTCAACACCTCGCCGCTGACCGGCCGCAACGGCGGCACCAAGGTCACCGCGCGGCAGGTCAAGAACCGGCTGGACGCCGAGCTGATCGGCAACGTCAGCATGAAGGTGCTGCCCACCGAGCGGCCGGACGCCTGGGAGGTGCAGGGCCGCGGCGAGCTGGCGCTGGCCATCCTGGTGGAGACCATGCGCCGGGAGGGCTTCGAGCTCACCGTCGGCAAGCCGCAGGTGGTCACCCGGACCATCGACGGCCAGCTGTGCGAGCCGTTCGAGCGGCTGACCATCGACGCCCCCGAGGAGCACCTCGGCGCGGTCACCCAGCTGCTGGCCGGGCGCAAGGGCCGGATGGAGACCATGGACGGGCACGGCACCGGCCGCATCAAGCTGGAGTACGTGGTCCCGGCCCGCGGCCTGATCGGGTTCCGCACCGAGTTCCTCACCGAGACCCGCGGCACCGGCATCGCCAACCACGTCTTCGAGGGCTACTTCCCGTGGGTGGGCGAGCTGCGCACCCGGCACACCGGTTCGCTGGTGGCCGACCGGGCGGGCTCGGCGACGACCTACGCGCTGATCCAGCTGGCCGACCGCGGCAGCTTCTTCGTGGAGCCGGGCAGCGAGGTCTACGAGGGCATGGTGGTCGGGGAGAACCCGCGCGCCGAGGACCTCGACGTGAACATCACCAAGGAGAAGAAGCTCACCAACATGCGGTCCTCCACCGCGGACGAGCTGGAGCGGCTGGCCAAGCCGCGGACGCTCGCGCTGGAGGAGGCGCTGGAGTTCTGCTCCGGCGACGAGTGCGTCGAGGTCGGCCCGTCGGCGATCCGGGTGCGCAAGATGGTCCTGGACAGCACGACCCGCGCCCGCGAGCGCTCCCGCGCCAAGGCCCGCGACAACGGCGCCAACTGAGGTCGAAGACGCCTTCTCGCTGTGGGATCCCGGACATCGTGAATGGCGAATTCACACGTCGGGGCTGTCCTCGCGAGAAGGCGTCTTAGAACCCGTGGCGGCGGCACCGGTTGCGAGGGTGGGCGACGCGGCTGCGCCGTTTCGAAGACAACCGAGCGCCCGGTCTGGGCTCGTTGTGGGATTTCCGACACGTGCGGTGATCCCGGTGGCGGCTCGAACATCGGCCGCCGCCGAGCCCGCTCGCGCTCGTCCCCGGCGTGACCGGGGATTTCGCCGAATCGCGCGCAGCGCGGGCCGTCGGCTAGCACACTGGGCCGTGACCCCGGTGTCGATCATTTCGGCGACGGCAGGAACCATGGAGGGCTCTCGCGCGTCTTCCGCACGTGCGAGCCGCCCCGGGTGGGCCGGGGTGTTCGGGGGAGCAGACGTGAGGGGAGGTCCGGCGTGTCCCAGGGTCGACGCCGCCCA
Source organism: Saccharopolyspora elongata (assembly GCF_004348985.1). Lineage (GTDB taxonomy): Bacteria > Actinomycetota > Actinomycetes > Mycobacteriales > Pseudonocardiaceae > Saccharopolyspora > Saccharopolyspora elongata. The sequence goes on from NZ_SMKW01000008.1 coordinate 73,570, forward strand.
CTGGCAGTGGTCTCCCTGCTGCTGACGACTGTCAGCGTGGTGGCCGCCTGCACGAATGCGCCCCCGCCGCCGCTGGTGCCGCAACCGCAAACCCCGACGCAGGCCCCGCCGACCAGCGCGCCGCCGACGCAGCCGATGCCGGTGGAGGTCGTCGTCGGTGTCGACGAGCTCGAGGGCGGGTTCAACCCGCACACCCTCGCCGACCTGTCGCCGACGAGTTCGGCGCTGGCCAGCCTGATGCTGCCGTCGGTGTTCCGCCCGGGAGCCGACGGCAACCTGCAGCTGGACGGCACGCTGATGGAATCGGCCGAGTTGGTGCCGGACGCGGAGAAGTTCACCGTCCGCTACCGGATCCGGCGGGAGGCCAACTGGTCCGACGGCGCGCCGATCGCCGCCGAGGACTTCGTCTACCTGTGGGAGCAGCTGCGTTCCCAGCCCGGCGTGTCCGATCCGGCCGGCTACCAGCTGATCGACGACGTCGCGTCGCGGCAGGGCGGCAAGACGGTCGACGTGACCTTCGCCAAGCCGTTCCGCGGCTGGCAGACGCTGTTCAACAACCTGCTACCCGCGCACCTGCTCAGGGACGCGCCGCGCGGCTGGGCGACGGTGCTCGACGACGGCTACCCGGCCTCCGGCGGCCCGTTCGCGATCCGGCAGATCGACCTGGACCGCGGCGAGATCATCCTGGAGCGCAACGACCGCTACTGGGGTCCGCCCGCGCAGTCGGACCGGATCGTGCTGCGCGCGCTCGACCGGGCGCGCCAGGTCGAGGCGTTGCGCAGCGGGGACAGCCACCTCGCCGTGTTCGGCGCGGACCGGGGCACCATGCAGTCGCTGCGGGACCTCGGCGACGCGGTGCAGCTGATCACCGTGCCTCGCCCGGCCACCATGGAGGTGCTGCTGCGGCACGACAGCCGTGAGCTGGCGGACGTCAAGGTGCGCCGGGCGGTTCTCGCGACCCTCGACCGGCCCGCGCTGGTCGAGGCGGGCACCGGCGGCGGGCCCGCGGATCAGCTGCAGGCGCACGCCCAGGTGCTCGCCCCGTCCGAGCGCGGCTACACGCCGACCGAACAGGGGTTGCCGAACCGGCCCGATCCCGCGCAGGTCGAGCGGCTGCTCGGCGAGGCCGGCTACCACCGCAGCGGCGGGGCGTGGCTGCGGGACGGCCGACCGCTGAACCTCGTCATCGCGGCGCCGTTCGAGCACGAGTCGTACATCCGGGTCGCCGAGGCGGCCGCGCAGCAGCTGCGGGAGCAGGGAATCCAGGCGACCGTGGTGACGCCGACCGGTGACCAGCTGTTCGGCGAGATGCTGTCGGCCAATCCGCGGTCCGGGGAATCCGGCGGGGCGGGCTCGGTGGACATGGCGATCGCGCCTCGTCCGGCCGGCGGCGATCCGGCGGCGATGATGGCCTCCTCGTACGGCTGCCCGGGCGTGGCCGCGGACAGTGAGCAGGCGTTCCCGTACAACGACGCCGGCTTCTGCGACGAGCTGCTGCAGCCGACGATCGACGCGGCGCTGACCGGTCAGGTGCCGTTCCCGGAGGCCTCGGCGGTCGTCGAGCCGGTGCTGTGGCGCGACGCGGTCGCGCTCCCGCTGTACCAGCAGGCCCAGGTGATGGCGCTGCGCCGGGAGGCCACCGGGATCGAGGCCGGCAACGGCCTGGCCGGGCCGTTCTCGACCGCGGCCAAGTGGATCGGAACGCCTGCCGATAACGACGGCTATTAATTCCCGCGGCATGGCCACCCAACGGACATGCTGTCGCTGAGCTGCGAGAACGTCGCTCTGTTCGGCTCTCGGGCGGTCGGGGCCGGGTGGTTGCCGCGATCGGGGTGCGCCGTTCGCGGCGCGCCGACTCGGGCGTTCGGGGTAATGCGGCTACCGTGCGCAGTGTGGTGTGCGCCGCAGATTAGGCTGGACCGGTGACGCTGACGGCCCCACCGAGGTTGCTGCTGGTACACGCGCACCCAGACGACGAAACCCTCTGGACCGGCGGGACGATCGCCCGCTACGCCGCCCGCGGCGTGCAGGTGGTGGTGGTGACCTGCACCCTCGGCGAGGAGGGCGAGGTCATCCCCGAGAGCCTGCGCGGCCTGGCTTCGGACCAGGCCGACCAGCTCGGCGGCTACCGCGTTGGCGAGCTGCGCTCGGCCTGCGCCGCGCTGCGGGTGGCCGATCACCGGTTCCTCGGCGGCATCGGCCGCTGGCGCGACTCGGGGATGCTCTGGGAACAGCCCGGTCAGGCGGGCGCGCTGCCCGACGCGCACCCGCGCGCCTTCGCCGTCGGTGACCTGCAGGAGCAGACCGATGCGCTGGAAGCCGTGCTGCGGGAGGTGAAGCCGCAGGTCGTCGTGAGCTACGCGGCCGACGGTGGCTACGGCCATCCGGACCACGTCCGCGCCCACGAGGTGACCGTCGCGGCGGCCGCGAAGGTTCCCGACGTCCAGCGGGTGTTCTACGCGGTCCCGTCCCGCGACGAGCTCGCGAAGGGGCTCGCCGGGCTGGCGGAGGCCGCGGACATGCCCTTCGAGCTGCCCGAACCGCACGAGCTGGCCAGCGTCGAGGACGAATCGATCACCACGGTCGTCGACGTCTCCGAGCACCTGCCGGCGAAGATCAGCGCCCTGCGAGCGCACGGCACGCAGGTGAAGGTGTGGCTGGATCAGTGGCACAACGGCGAGGGCGTGGCGGCGTACGCGCTGTCCAACGGCGTCGCGCAGCCGATCGTGACGACCGAGCACTACGTGCTGGCGACGGGTGATCCGCAGGGCTGCCAGGCCGATCTCTTCGGCGGGCTCGGGGTGAGCGGAACCGAGCCGGTGGGCGACCGTTGACCGCTCGCGACCGCGTGCTGCTCGGCTTTCTGCTGCTCAATGCTCTTCTGCTGGCATTGATCGAGCTGTTGTTCCTCCCGTCCTACATCGGCTCCGTGCAGTTCCCGGTCACCGCCGCGCTGGCGGTGGTGACCACGCCGCTGCTGGTGGCCGAGGCCGCGCGGATCTCGCCGCGGCGCCGGATCGCCGGGGCTCCGTTGCTGGTGTGGTTCGCGACGGTTTTCGTGTTCGGCCTGTTCGGTCCGGGCGGCGACATCGTGCTGCTCAACGACTGGCGCGCCCTGCTGCTGATCGGTGGCGGCGCCCTGCCCAGTGCGATGATGCTTGGAATCGTGCTGGGCAAGAACGCGAAGCGCCATGGCTGAGGTGCTGACCGACGAGCGGATCGCGGCGGTGCTGCGGCCGTTCGTGCGGGCGACCGCGCCGGTGCTGGACGCGCTGCGCGAGTCCGATCCGCTGCGGCTGCGCGGTCGGTCCGGAGATCTCGACGCCGACGGGGCGTTGCGGAAGGTTCTGCGGCAGCTGGACGGGATGCAGGTGCCGGGAAGTTCCGCGTGGGACGCGATGTCCGTCGAGCAGCGCTGCGACTGGTGGGCCTCCCGGGTCGGGCGGTTTCTCGCGCTGGTCGCCGGGCTGCCCCGGTTCGGCGGCGTCATCACCTCGCGGCTGCCGATCCGCAACGCGCTGGGCATCACCGGCCAGGGCCTGGTGCTGTGCGCCATCGCCGCCGAGCACGGCGTGACCGATCGGGCCGTCAAGGTGCAGCTGATCGCCGAGGTGCTGCTGGGGCGCGAGTTGTCGGATGAGCTGGCGGCCGGGCGCGCCGAGGACGACGAGCGGGTCTCGGAGCTCACCGAGGACCTCGACGCCGCGCGGCGCGAGCACGGCCGGGCGACGCCGAAGGCCGTCGTGCGCACGGTGTGGCGAATGGCACGTGCGCTGTGGGAGATCGATTCGGAACTCGACAGGCGGCCGCAGGGCCGCTTCTACCACGAGTTGATCGGCAGCGTCCCGGTCGTCGGCGTCGTGGGCGGCTACCTGGGAGAAAGATCTGCCCTGCGCAAGGTGGGGCGGCTCGGTGCGCAATGGTTGCGACGCAATGGTTTACGGCGTTAACCCCGGCGTCGTAGAGTCGGTCCTGCTCTCGCGCTGTGGGACCAGTTACGTGTCCAGGGTGGGTACGAGAGATACTGTCAGCAGTCGCCTCAGGAGGTTCCTGAGCGCGATTAGGACAACGCTTCGAGCAGGAGAGCAACCGTGACCTACGTGATCGCCGAGCCCTGCGTCGACGTGCTCGACAAGGCATGCATCGAGGAATGCCCTGTCGATTGCATCTACGAGGGCGGGCGGATGCTCTACATCCATCCCGATGAGTGCGTCGACTGCGGTGCCTGCGAACCGGTCTGCCCGGTGGAGGCCATCTACTACGAGGACGACGTGCCGGAGGAGTGGGCCGCTTACACCAAGGCGAACGTCGACTTCTTCGACGAGCTCGGCTCGCCGGGTGGTGCGGCGAAGGTGGGCAAGGTCAACAAGGACGTCGAGCCCGTCACCAGCCTGCCCCCGCAGGGCGAATGAGTTCCGCGACCGGCCCGGGTGCTGCGGCGCCCGGGCTTCGGGGCCCGCAGCTGCCGGACTTCCCGTGGGATTCGCTGGCGTCCCAGACCGAGACGGCCCGGTCGCACCCGGACGGCATCGTCAACCTGTCGGTCGGCACGCCGGTCGACCCGGTGCCGGAGAACCTGCGGCGGGCCCTGTCGGCGGTGGCCGATCAGCCGGGCTACCCGGCCACGCACGGAACCCCGGAGCTCCGGGAGGCCGCCGTCGCCTCGATGGAGCGGCGCTACGGCGTTTCCGGCCTGGAACCGGACGCGGTGGTGCCGACCATCGGCTCGAAGGAACTGGTGGCCTGGTTGCCGACGCTGCTCGGCGTCCGGCCCGGCGACATCGTCGCGATCCCGGAGCTGGCGTACCCGACCTACGAGGTCGGCGCGAAGATCGCCGGCGCCGAGGTGGTCCGGCTCGCGCCCGGCGAGCTGCCGCCGGCCGGTACCCGGCTGCTGTGGCTGAACTCCCCGTCCAACCCGACCGGCCGGGTGCTGGACGCCCAGCAGCTCGCCGACTCGGTGCGGGCGGCGCGGGAGGTCGGCGCGGTCGTCGCCTCGGACGAGTGCTACCTCGCGCTCGGGTGGGACGTCGAGCCGGTTTCGGTGCTGCACCCCTCGGTGAGCTCCGAGTTCCGCGGCGTGCTCGCCGTGCACTCGCTTTCGAAGTCCTCGAACCTGGCGGGGTATCGCGCCGGCTTCTTCACTGGTGATCCGGACCTGGTGCGGGGCCTGCTGGAGCTGCGCAAGCACGCGGGGATGATCGTCCCCCGGCCGGTGCAGGAGGCGATCACCGCCGCGCTGAGCGACGACGCGCACGTGGGCGTGCAGCGCGAGCTCTACGCAGCGCGGCGGGCGGTGTTGCGGCCCGCGCTGGAGGCCGCGGGGTTCCGCATCGAGCACTCGCAGGCCGGCCTGTACCTGTGGGCGACCCGCGGCGACGATGCTTGGCAGACGGTGGATTGGTTGGCGCAGCGGGGAATTCTCGTGGCGCCGGGCACCTTCTACGGCCCGGCGGGGGAGCGCCACGTCCGCATCGCCCTGACCGCGTCGGACGAGCGCATCGCCGCGGCCGCCAAGCGCCTGAGCGAATGATCCGGCTGCCGGACCGCTATCGCTGGTAGAAGCCCGTGAGTGCTTTGGGGTGCTACAGCGCCCCAAACCGCTCACGGGCTTTTGCCTGGGAAACCTTCAGATCGCTGCGGCTGCGGCGTCGAGTGCTTCCCACGCCTGCCACCACTGGGCGCGGCGCTCCGCTTTGCGCGCCTGCTCTCTCTCCACCAAGCGGCCCGCCACGAATGCGACCGCGGCGTCGACGTTCTCGCCGACGTCGTGGAGGAGGCCGCGAATGCGTTCTTCGGCCACGCAGGCGTCTTGGTGCTCTCCGAGCACGTCCTGGAACTGCTTCGCCGCCTTGATCAGCTGCTGCATCGGCTTGCCGAACGCCGGTTGCGCCAGTTCCGCCGTGTAGCGCACTCGCTTGCCCCGAATGCGCAGCGCGTGCAGCTCGTCGTCGGCGGGCGCTTCTGGCAGCCGCGCAACGGATTTCCGGACCTTGCGGAACTGACCGAGGACCAGCCTGCGCAACTCGCCTTCGGTGTCCACATCGGACTCCGGCGCCGGCAGTCCGGCGCGGAGCGAGTCCGAGACCGAGCGGAGCAGGGCGAGGTAGCGGTCGCTGTCCAGCGCCGCGAGCATCTCCACCCGGGCCAGGCCGTGCTCAACCTCCAGACCGGAGATCAGCCGGGCTGCCGCAGCGCGTTCGTCGGCCGGGAGATCGGCGCTCTCCACGCGCAGCCGCTCCAGCAGCACGTCGAGATCGCGAACCGGGCCGAGGGCCCTGCCCAACCAGCCCAGCTCCGCGCGCAACGGCTCCGACCAGTCCCGGTCCAGGAATCGTCGGCCGGACCGCAGCATCGCCCGCATCCGGCGCACCGAGACCCGCATCTGGTGCAGTTCCTCGGGATCTTCGCCCTGCCGGGTGCCGGGGTCGTGCGAGATCAGGGCGCGCAGCCGGGCGTCCAGCCCGGCCCTGATGTGCTCGGCGAGCGGCGCCTGCCGGTCAGCCGTGCGGGGCTCGGCGGGCAGGTCGACGACGCCGGTGAGATCTCGTCGTTGCCAGCTGATGGCCATTGCCCATGATAAAACCGGCCGCCCCGGCCGCCGCCTCGTCCATCCAGCGGATCCCGCCCGCAGGAAGCGCGAAGGGCACCCCCGGCCGGAGGTGCCCTTCGCCTTGCCTCGAACGGGTATCAGTCGTTGGCGTGCAGCGCCGCGTTCAGCTCGACCTTGCCGCCGGTCCGGGCGGTGACCTCGATCGTGCCGGTGGTGGAGTTGCGGCGGTACAGCAGGCCGTCCGAGCCGGACAGCTCCAGCGCCTTGGTGATGGTGCCGTCCGGCAGCGTCACCTTCGTGCCCGCCGTGATGTACAGGCCTGCCTCCACGACGCAGTCGTCGCCCAGCGAGATGCCCACCCCGCCGTTGGCGCCGATCAGGCAGCGCTCGCCGATGGAGATGACCTCCTTGCCGCCGCCGGAGAGGGTGCCCATGATCGAGCCGCCGCCCCCGACGTCCGAGCCGTCGCCGACGACGACGCCCGCCGAGATCCGGCCCTCCACCATCGACGCGCCCAGCGTGCCGGCGTTGAAGTTGACGAAGCCCTCGTGCATCACGGTGGTGCCGCTGGCGAGGTGCGCGCCCAGCCGAACCCGGTCGGCGTCGCCGATGCGGACCCCGGACGGCACGACGTAGTCGACCATGCGCGGGAACTTGTCGATGCTGTAGACGGTGACCGGGCCGCGCGCCCGCAGCCGCAGCCGGGTCGCCTCGAAGCCCTCCACCGGGCACGGGCCGTGGTTGGTCCACACGACGTTGGCGAGCAGGCCGAACATGCCGTCCAGGTTCTGGCCGTGCGGGCGGACCAGGCGGTGCGACAGCAGGTGCAGGCGCAGGTAGATGTCGTGCGCGTCGACCGCTTCGTCGGAGAGGCGGCCGATCTCGGTGCGCACCGCGACGACCTCGACGCCACGGGCCTCGTCCCGCCCGAGCAGGGCGGCCCCGGCCTCGCCGAGGGACTCGGCCGCCTCCTCGGCGGACAGCCGCGTGCTGCCGGACCGGCCCGGCTCGCCGAGCTTGACGGTCGGGAACCAGGTGTCCAGCACCGTGCCGTCGTCGGTCACGGTGGCCAGGCCGACGCCGTGGGCGCCCGTGGTCTGCGGGTCGGGAGACTGTGCACTCATACCCGAAACGGTAATCGGCGCAGGTGGCGGCGGCCCGCAGGGGTGGCCGCCACGGGTGGCGCCGACCGGGTGCCGCGCCGTTTTCGCGCGAAAACGGCGTCAGCCCTTGGCGGCGGCCAGCAGGTGGCAGCCGGTGGTGATCATCAGGACCGTGTTGGCGGCGGTGCCGAACTGGTAGACCGCGCCGTACTGGTCGTTGCCGATGATCTCGTGGTCGCCGCTGCGGTTCACGATGATCTCGGGCTCGCCGAAGCCGTACTCGACGGTGATCTCCTGGACGATCTCCACCGCGAGCGGCCAGTCCGAGTCGGGCAGGTTGCCCGGCGCCCGCCACGACTCCAGGACCCGGCTCTCCGCCTCGTGGACGTCCGGGAACTCGGTGCAGCCGGCCCGGCTGACCGGGTCCGACACCGCCCACTTCAGCGGCCCGACCTCGATGTTGAGCCGGTCCAGCAGCCGCTGCTGCATCTGTTCGTAGCGCTCGCTGATCTCCTCGATGCTGGGGCGCTGGCGGAGCAGGTTGCGCGGGTCGTCCACGATTCCCCCGTACGGTCGGGTGCTGGCGGCGGTCGTCTCAGGAGATCATGCCGGAGATCACGTCGCCGACCCCGCGGCCGTCGTCCTTGACCGCCCGATCCGGCAGTCCGGCGACCACCGTGCTCATGTTGTACTGGCTCGTGCTGTCCGGCGCGAAGTAGCTGCTGTGGCCCTCGACACCCTTGCCGTGCTCGGATTCCTTCGCGGACAGGCCGGTCATCCCGTCCAGGTGGCTGGGGTCGCCGCCGAAGCGACCCAGGTCGGCCACCCAGTCGTTCTTCGCCTCGATCCGGTACGAGTGCCCGGCCGGCACGTTGAGGTCCTCGGCGTCGTCGGTGCCCACGCCCGGCGAGCCGGAGAACACCACGTCGTCGACGCCGTGGCCCTGCTCCTGCATCGCGTAGCCGGTGATCGTGGAGCCGTAGGAGTGGCCGATCGCGGTCACGTGCGGATCGTCGTCCCGCGAGGCGTTGATGCCTTCGTAGAAGGAGGCGAGCTTCTTGCCGCCGTCCTCCGCCAGCTTGGCGGTGGCCACCGAGCGGTCCGGGTCGGTGACCTCGCTCCGCTGCGGGAACTCGGTGCCCACCCAGGTGACCGCGGCGACCTCGCCGCCGTCGCCGTGCCGGTCGCTCTCGAACTGGGCCTGCCTGCGCAGCTGGTCCATCTGCTTGTCGGCGTTGAGCGAGCCGTCGACGGTGGTGTTCATGCCCGGCGTGTACACCGAGACGTGGTCGGCGGTGTCCACATTGCCCACCGCGACCGCCGCCTTCGCCCGTTCGCCGCCGGTGTCGAGCAGCAGCAGCTGGCGGTCGCCGCGCGCCAGCATCCGCTCCACCGCGTCGATGGACTTGAGCTTGGCGTCGACCTTCGCGAGCTCCTCTTCCTCGTCGCCGGAAACGCCGCCCTCGCGCAGCTCGTCCTTGCGGGCCCGCAGCGTGGATCGCTCGCCGGCGATGCGGGCGCGGTTGGCCTTGTCCCGGACTTCGGCCGGGATGCCGTCGCGGTTGCCGAGCCAGGCGGGTGGATTCTTGGTGTACGCCTCGCGTTCGGCGTCCGACAACGACTTCCACCACTTGGCGTTCTCCGCCGGGCTGCCGTCCTTGGGGGCCTTGGCGGCCATCGTCTGCGCAGGGGCGGCGCCGGGCTGGATCTCGTCCTGTTCCGCTGCGGTCAGGGTCTTGGCCAGTTCGGCGTCGGTGCGCTCGGCCTCGTCGAGGATCGATTCGACCGCGGCGGCCAGCTCGTCGCGGGCGCGCAGCCGCTGCTGCTTGACCCGCTCGATCTCCTCGGCGGGCACGTCCTGCGGCGGGGCGGCGTCGCGGATGCCGCCTTCCTCGGTGATCTCGAAGCCGTTGGCGCGCGCCTGGTGTTCCGTCGCGTCGAGCCGCTTCTTGATCTGCTCGACCTCTTCGGCGGCCTTGCCGACGGCGTCGCGGACGCCGTCGACCTCGGCGACCAGCCGGTGCAGGTCCTTGCCGAGTCCGGCGTGCCGCTTGGCGGAGTTCTCCGCCGCCTCGCCCGTCCAGCCCGCCGGGTTGCGCGCGGCGTGGAGGTCGTCGTCGAGCCCGACCAGCTCGTCGCGGCGCTTGCCGAGGGTGCGGAAAACCTCCTCCAGCGCATCGGGTTTCCAGCGACGCACGTCGGCGAACGACACCATGGAGCGGTCTTTGCCTTTCGAAGCGAGAGATCACGCGGCCGCCGGTCGCGAGCCCGGTGGACTCGTGGCCGGCGGCCGCGGGCGGGATCAGCCCTTGGCGGACTGGAGGAGGTGGCAGCCGGTGCGCAGGCTCAGGATCGTGTTCACCTTGGTGCCGAACTGCAGCTGCGCGCCGAATTCGTCGCGCATCTCGACCTTGTGGTCGCCGGGCCGGTTGACCACGATCTCCAGCTCCTTGAAGCCGTACTCCTTGGTCACGTCGATCCCGATCTGCTGCGCCCGCTCCCACTGGGCGTCCGGGATGTTGCCCTCGTAGGCCCAGGTGTCCAGGCTGTGCTGTTCGGCGCCATCGACGTGCGAGAGCTCCTTGCCCTGGCAGGCGGCCTGGCCGGGGTCGCCCTTGTTGATCCACGGCGTCGCCAGGCCGAGGTCGGCGGACAGCCGGTCCCGCAGCTTCTGCTGCATCTCCTCGTAGCGGACGGTGATCTCTTCCATGGACGGTCGCTGCCGCAACATGCTGAGTGGGTCTGCCACGTTTCCCCCGTCGGACGGTTCGGGTCCGCTCGCGCAACCGGTGGCGAGCAGAGCGCAGAGGACGAACAGGACGAGCTTTCTCATGAGAAGAAGTCCTTGATGCCGGACACCGTTTTCTCGCCCAGGTCCTTGGCGCCGGACACCGTCTTCTCGCCGAAGTCGTAGATCGCGGAGCCGGCTTCCTGGGTCTGGTGCGGGACGTAGGAGATCACATCCCCGACGCCGTTGGTCTTGCCCTCCACGGTGTTGTCCGGGAGGCCCGCGACCACCGAGGCCATGTTGTGCTGGCTGGTGGTTTCGGTGTCCAGGTAGTCGCTGTGGCCCTCGACGCCCTTGCCCTCGTTCGACTTCTCGGTGGACAGGTCCTTGAAGCCGTCCATGTGGGACGGGTCGCCGCCGAACCGGGAGAAGTCCGCGACCTGGTCGTCCTTGGCCTCCAGCCGGTAGGCGTGGCCCTCGGGGACGTGCAGGTCCTCGATGTCGTTGGTGCCGACGCCGGGGGAGCCGAAGATGATCGCGTCGTCGACGCCGTGGCCGCCGCCCTGCAGGGCGTAGCCGGTGGTGGTGGAGCCGTAGGAATGGCCGATCGCGGTCAGGTGCGGGTCGGTGTCCCGGGACTGGTTGATGCCCTTGTAGAAGTTGTTCAGCTTCTCGCCGCCCTCCTGGGCGGAGCTGGAGCTGACAACCGAGTCGCCGAACACGTCCGTGTCCTCGGACTTCTGCGGGGCTTCGTAGCCGAGCCAGGCCACCGCGGCGACGCTGTCGTCCTTGCCGTTGCGGAGGAGCTCGGCCTTCGACTCCTTGACCAGGTCCGCCATCTTCGAGTCGTAGTCGCCGAGGCTGTCCTGGACGGTGGTCGTGTAGCCGGGTGTGAACACCGAGACGTGGTCGGCGGTGTCGACGTTGCCCACCCCGACGGCGGCCTTCATCCGCTCGCCGCTGCTGTCGAGGACCAGCAGCTGGCGCGGCGGGTCCTCCTTGGCGATGGTCTTCTCGACCTCGTCCAGCGACTTGATCTTGTCGTTGACCTGCTGGAGCTTTTCCTTCTCGTCCTCGGAAACGCCGCCCTGCTCCAGCTGCCTCTTCTGCTGCTCGAGGTCGTTGCGCACGTCGTCGATGCGGCCGCGGTTGGCCTCGTCGCGGACCTCGGCGGGGATGCCGTCGCGGTTGCCCAGCCATTCGGGCGGGTTCTCCCGCAGCGCCGCGCGCTGCTCGTCGGACAGCGACTTCCACCATTCCGCCGCCGCCTTCGGCGAATCGTCCTTCGGTTTCCCGGCGGAGGCGGCGAGGGCCTGGATGTCATCGGTGTTCGCGGCGTCGGCCAGGGAGCCGCCCTTGCCGGGCTCGATCTTGTCCTGCTCGGCGGAGGTCAGCGCCTTGGCGAGTTCGGCGTCGGCCTTCTCGGCGTCGTCGAGGATCTTCTCGATCGTCTCGACGAGCTTGTCGCGCACCTGGATGCGCTGCTGCTTGACCTGCTCCAGCTGGTCTTCCGGCACGTCCTGGGGCGGCTTGACGTCGCGGACGCCGCCTTCCTCGGTGATCTCGAAGCCGTTGGCCTGCGCCTCGTGGTCGGCCTGCTCGATCTGCTGCTTGATCCTGGCGACGTCGTCGGCCGCCGCGGCCACCGCGACCCGCACGGTGGCGACCTCGGCCACCAGCGAGCGCATGTCCGACACCAGCTTCTCGTGCTGCTTCGCGGAGCCGTCGGCGGCTTTGCCGCTCCAGCCCTCCGGATTCTTCGCGCCGTCCAGCTCGTCCTGCAGATTGACGAGGTCGTCGCGGCGTTTTCCGAGGTCGTTGTGGACGGCGTCGAGGCCCTCCGGTTTCCAGCGGCGCACGTCGGCGAAGGACACCATGTTGCTGCCTACCTCCCGGCCTGCGTGCCGACGCGGTCGATGTCCGCCGCGCTCGACTCGTCGGACTGCTGGTACCCGTCGGCGCTCGCGGTCAGCGATTCGCCGTGCTGCGCCGCGGCCTGGCTCCAGGACTTGATCGCCTTGTCCCAGCTCTTCGCGACCTGCTTCGACGCCCCCTCGGACTTGCCGCCGGGCATCGCCTCGGCGATGTCCTCGGCCGGCGGCCCCAGCTTCACCTGCCCGGCCTGCTCGCCCGCCGACTTCGCGCTCGCCCCGGCCTTCCTGAGCGCATCGGGATTGACCGTGTAATCCATGCCCCACCTCCAGCGGCGGAAGCCTAGCGTGATGATCACGGCATGGACGGTGGTTGCGCGAATCCGTTTCCCACCTGTTCACGGGACCGAACCGCTGGTCCCGCCGCTATCCGGGCGTCCGGGTAGCCTCCGGGGCGTGACTGCGCCGTTGGATCTCACCGCTGACCCCGTCGAACTCACCGCCGCGCTGGTGGACATCCCCAGCGTCTCCGGCGGGGAGAAGGCCATCGCCGATGCGGTGGAGCAGGCGCTGCGCGACCAGGCGCCGCACCTCGAAGTGGTGCGCAACGGCGACGCCGTGCTGGCGCGCACGAACCTCGGGCGGGACTCGCGAGTGGTGCTCGCCGGGCACCTGGACACCGTGCCGATCAACGACAACCTCCCGGTGCGGCGCACCGGTTCGGGCGCCGAGGAGGTCCTGCACGGCTGCGGCACGGTCGACATGAAGAGCGGCGACGCGGTCATGCTGCACCTCGCCGCGACGCTCCCGGAACCGCGGCACGACCTGACGTTCGTGTTCTACGACTGCGAAGAGGTGGAAGCCGAGCGCAACGGCCTCAACCGGATCGAGCGGGAGCTGCCGGAATGGCTGGCCGGCGATCTGGCGGTGGTGTGCGAGCCGTCGAACGCCGCGATCGAGGCGGGTTGCCAGGGCACGATGCGGGTGGAGGTGCGCACCACCGGCGCCCGCGCGCACACGGCCCGCGCGTGGATGGGCGTCAACGCGATCCACGCCGCGCAGCCGGTGCTGCAGCGACTGGTCGAGTACACGCCGCGCAACCCGGTGATCGACGGCTTGCAGTTCCGCGAGGGACTGCAGGCGGTGCGGATCGAGGGCGGCGTCGCGGGCAACGTGGTGCCGGACTCGTGCGTGGTGACGGTGAACCACCGGTTCGCCCCGGACAAGTCGCTGGCGGAGGCCGAAGCACACCTGCGCGAGGTCTTCGACGGCTTCGAGGTCGCGGTGACCGACGGCGCCGCGGGTGCCCTGCCCGGCCTGACGTCGCCAGCGGCGGCGCAGCTGGTCGAGGCGTCGGGGTCGGAGCCGGTCGCGAAGCTCGGCTGGACCGACGTGGCGCGGTTCGCGGCCCGGGGTCTCCCGGCGGTGAACTTCGGCCCGGGCTCGCCGACCCTCGCCCACACGAAGCAGGAGCATGTGGCGACCGCGGAGATCCGCCACTGCGCCGACGTCCTCCGCCGCTTCTTCGCCTGAAGCCCGCGCTGCGCGCGGTCAGGCGATGCCCAGCATCGACTCCTCGTCGCTGTCCGCGCTCTCCGAGCGCTCCGCGTCGCGCCGCCTCCTGCCGTCGGCGGCCGTGCCCTCGCGTTGCCGCGGCAGCTCCGCCGCCGGCGGCTCCGCTGCGGGGAGCTCCGCTGCTTCGCGCTCCGTGTCGGTGAGCTCCGCCGCTTCGCTCTCAGCGTCGGTGAGCTCCGCCGGCTCCGCGCTCGGGGCTTCGCCCGTCGCGGCGATGCGCTTCGCGTTGTCGACGAACTGGAGGAGTTCGACCGGGAACGGCAGCACCAGGGTCGAGTTCTTCTCCGCCGCCACCTCGACGACCGTTTCCAGCAGGCGGAGCTGGAGCGCGGCCGGGGTGTCGGCCATGACGCGGGCCGCGTCGGCGAGCTTGCGGGACGCCTGGAACTCGCCGTCCGCCGAGATGACTCGCGAACGCCGCTCGCGTTCGGCTTCGGCCTGGCGGGCGATCGAGCGCTTCATGGATTCCGGCAGCGAGACGTCCTTGATCTCCACCCGGTCGATGTGCACGCCCCAGCCCAGCGCCGGGCTGTCGATCATCAGCTCCAGGCCCTGGTTGAGCCGTTCGCGGTTGGACAGCAGGTCGTCCAGGTCGCTCTTGCCGATGATCGACCGCAGCGAGGTCTGCGCGACCTGGCCGACGGCGAACAGGTAGTCCTCGACGTTGACGATGGCGCGCGCCGGGTCCTCGACGCGGAAGTACACCACCGCGTCCACCCGGACGGTCACGTTGTCTCGGGTGATGCCCTCCTGGGCGGGCACCGGCATGGTGACGATCTGAAGGTTGACCTTCCGCATCCGGTCCACCGCCGGGACGATCGTGGTCAGCCCGGGCCCGCGGGTCAGCTGCTGCAGGCGGCCGAAGCGGAACACCACGCCGCGCTCGTACTGCTTGATGACCTTGACGCTCGCGGCGACGTAGACAACACCCAGGGCGATGATGAGGATCAGCAGTTCGATGAGCATGGCTGGCTCCCGGGCTCGACTTCTGGCCTTGCCCGGCGACCCGTCTCCGGCGCCTGCGTAGATCGGGTGATCTGCGTGGTGTGCACGGCCGGCATCGCCGGCACCACTAGATCTTTTCTTCGTATCGTACGCCGCCGCACGCTCGTGTGAATCCCTCGTGAACAGGCATTTCCCCGCTCGGCGCGGTGGCCGGGCAGGCGTCGGCGGCCGAGGGTCCGTGCGTACTCTCGACCACATGACGATCGAAGGCCCGTGGGGTGAGCCGAACGGTGCGGAGCGCCCCCAGGAGAAGCAACGCGGACCCGTGGTGCTGCGCCGATCGAGGCTGCGCGAACCCACCACCACCGACCAGCGGCTGCTGGACTCGCGCGGCCCGTCGGACTGGGTGCACACCGATCCGTGGCGGGTGATGCGCATCCAGTCCGAGTTCGTGGAGGGCTTCGGCGCGCTCGCCGAGGTGCCGCGCGCGGTCACCGTGTTCGGTTCGGCGCGCACGCCGCGGGAGCACCCGGAGTACGCCACCGGCGTCGAGCTCGGCGCAGCGCTGGCGGAGATCGGTTGCGCGGTGATCACCGGCGGCGGCCCGGGCGCGATGGAGGCCGTCAACCGCGGCGCGTCGGAGGCCGGCGGGCTGTCCATCGGGCTGGGCATCGAGCTGCCGTTCGAGCAGGGCCTCAACCCGTGGGTGGACCTGGGCGTCAACTTCCGCTACTTCTTCGTCCGCAAGACGATGTTCATCAAGTACGCGCAGGCGTTCGTCTGCCTGCCCGGCGGCTTCGGCACCATGGACGAGCTGTTCGAGTCGCTGACCCTGGTGCAGACCAAGAAGGTCACCAAGTTCCCGGTGGTGCTGTTCGGCAAGTCCTACTGGCAGGGCCTGTACGACTGGATCCGCGACAGCATGCACGCCGCGGGCAAGATCGGGGACAAGGACCTCGCGCTGCTGCACCTCACCGACGACATCGACGACGCGGTCAGCATCGTGCAGGAGGCGTACGAGGCGTGGGAGGCCACTCATTGAGCAGCGTTGAGCCCGAGGAGACCACTGTGGACGTCGCCGTCTGCGTCTACTGCGCGTCGCGGCCGGTGCCGCAGCAACACCTGGACCTGGCGGCGGAGGTGGGCACCAAGATCGCCAAGCGCGGCTGGTCGCTGGTCTCCGGCGGCGGGCGCGTGTCGATGATGGGCGAGGTCGCCCGGGCGACGCGGGCCGGCGGCGGCCGGACCATCGGCGTCATCCCGCGCGCCCTGGTGGACCTCGAGGTCGCCGACACCGATGCCGACGAGCTGCTGGTCGTGGACACGATGCGGGAGCGCAAGGGCCTGATGGACGCGCACGCGACGGCGTTCCTCGCGCTGCCCGGCGGCATCGGCACCTGCGAGGAGCTGTTCGAGATCTGGACCGCCCGCTACATCGGCATGCACGCCAAGCCGGTCGTGCTGCTCGACCCGGACGGCCACTACAGCGGCCTGCTGGACTGGCTGCACGGCCTGGTGGACACCGGATTCGCCACCCGGCACTCGCTGGACACGCTCACCGTGGCCACCGACGTCGACGAGGCGCTCGACGCCTGCGCCGCGAGCCGGGAACTGGGTGCCTGAGGTTCCGCCGAGCAAGCCGGTCCGTGTATATCCCACGGCCGGTGGCGTGCCAGGATCTGGGGTTGTGCAGGCTCTCCGGTTCCGCGACAAGGACATGCCCCAGGACCGACCGTTGGTGATGGCGATCGTCAACCGCACCCGCGACTCGTTCTTCGACCGGGGGCGGACCTTCGCCGCCGATGCGGCCACCGCCGCCGTGGACCGGGCCGTCGCCGACGGCGCGGACATCATCGACATCGGCGGGGTCCGCGCCGGGGCGCAGGGCGAGACGGTGGACGCCGCCGAGGAGATCGAACGGGTGGTGCCGTTTGTCGCCGCGGTCCGGGAGCGCCACCCGGACCTGGTGATCAGCGTCGACACCTGGCGGCACGACGTGGCCCGGCAGGTGTGCGAGGCCGGGGCGGACCTGCTCAACGACACCTGGGCGGGCGCCGATCCGCTGCTCGCCGAGGTGGCGGCCGAGTTCGGCGTCGGCGTGGTGTGCTCGCACACCGGCGGCCTGCCGCCGCGCACCGACCCGTACCGGCCCCGCTACGCCGACGTGGTCGCCGAGGTGACGGCCGAACTCGTCGAGCGGGCCGAGCGGATGGTGCGGCTCGGGGTGCCCGCGCACGGCGTGCTGATCGACCCGACCCACGACTTCGGCAAGAACACCTGGCACGGCCTGGCGCTGCTGCGGCGGGTCGGGGAGCTGGTGGCCACCGGTTGGCCGGTGCTGATGGCGTTGTCCAACAAGGACTTCATCGGCGAGACGCTGGGCGCGGAGGTGACGGAGCGCCTGGAGGGCACGCTGGCGGCCACCGCGATCGCGGCCTGGGGCGGCGCCCGGATCTTCCGGGCGCACCACGTGCTGGAGACCCGCCGGACGGTCGAGATGGTCGCGGCCATCGCGGGCACCCACCCGCCGGACCAGGTCCTCCGCGCCTTCGCCTGAGGCTTCGTGAGCGCTCGATCCGGTAAGAACCGGCACGAGGCGGTGAGCGGTTCAGCGGTCGCCGACGGCCTGCTTGAGCAGCTGGGTGAGGGTCGCGATCGGCACGTCCGGGCGGACCTCCCGGAGCACCGGGACCAGCCGCAGCCACCGGGACTGGACGCGCGGCGGGCTCGGCGGCGTCCTGGCCAGCTCGTCGACGAGCTCCTCCAGCCGCCACTGCGCCTCGTCCCGTTCCATGCTCGCCTCCGGGTGCTGGTCGATCACGTCGACGAGCATCGCGAGGTACGAGCGGAGTTGGTCGAGGGCCTGCTGCCGCGGGGCGAAGGTCGTCTCGGCGTCGAGTCGCGAAGCACCGGTGGTTTCCTGGGCGCTGTCGTTGGACACGGCAATCGGCTCCTGATCGCTCGCCCGGTACGTCCGACTTCGCAGTGTGGCGGGAATCGAGTGCTGTCAACGGATTTTCGGGTTTGCGCCACCCGAACGGCGCACTGTGATGGACGTCATTCGGAGTCCGGATCGCGAAAGGACCTAGGTCCTCTTGCGCAAGGTCGGTGACAGTGGTCGCAAATGACCGTAGAGTCGCTACTTGTGAAGGCTGATGCGCTCCGCGGCCACCTGGACGCCCTTCTGCTGGCCACGCTCGACGGCAGGGCCTTGCATGGTTACGCGATCATCGAGGCGCTGCAGGAACGCAGCGGCGGCGCCCTCGATCTGCCCACCGGGACGGTATATCCGGCGCTGCGCAGACTGGAGCGCGCCGGCTACGTGCAGAGCACCTGGAGCACCGTCGGCGGGCGGCAGCGCCGCACCTACCGCCTGACCCAGACCGGCGTGCAGACCCTGCAGAACGAGCGCCGCGCCTGGCGTGAGTTCACCTCCGCGATCGAGGGCGTGCTCGAGGCCGCGCCCGCCAAGACCTGACCGTGGCCGCGGCGGTTCGCCGTTCGTGCCACGATTGACGACCGTGGCTAGTGCGCTCATCTACCTGTTCGTGGTGCTCGCGGTCGCTGCGGTGGCCTACCTGCTGGCTTCGCTGGTCTTCGGCCGCGGCGAGCAGCTCGCGCCGCTGCCGCCGGGCTCGACCCCGACCCGCCTGCCCCCGGCCGACATCGAGGGTGCCGACGTGCGCGCGTTGCGGTTCCAGCAGGTCCTCCGCGGCTACAAGGCGTCGGAGGTGGACTGGGCGCTGGAGCGCCTCGCCGGGGAACTCGACGAACTGCACGGCCGGATCGCGGTCCTGGAGCGGCAGCTCGACGCCGCGGGCGAGCAGCTGCAGGAGGCCCGGGCCGGGCACCCCGACGAGCCGGAGGGCTGACCAGTGCGCCCGGTCGAGCTGCGGCTGAGCGTGCCGGTCGAGGCGCCGCCTGAGGTGGTGTGGGCGGCGGCGACGGACTGGGCGCGGCAGGGCGAGTGGATGCTGGGCACCGAGGTGCACGCGCTCGGCGGCCCCGACGGGCCCGGCGCGCAGTTGGTGGCGGTCACCGGCTTCCGCGGGTTCGGCGTAGTGGACCGGATGGAGATCGTCGAATGGCGGCCGCCGCAGACCTGCCGGGTGCGCCACCGCGGGCGGCTGATCGTCGGCGACGGCGGGTTCGACGTGGTCCGGTGCGGCAACGCGGCGTCGACGTTCCTGTGGTGGGAACGGCTGGTGCTGCCGCCCGGCGGCGCGCTGGTCTGGCCGGTGGTGCGGCCGGCCTTCGTCTGGGGCATGCGCCGGTCGCTGACTGCTTTCGCGGCGTTCTGCCGCGGCTATTCGGGCGGCGGGGAAACCGGCTGATCCCGGTGCCGAGGCCGTCGCGTACCTCGGCCCCACGACGTGCTGCGCGCTGTGCAGGCCACCGGCCCTTGCCGCCCGCCGGCTGACGTTTCTGCTGGTCACGGGTCGTGAGTGTTGTGGAGCGCTGTAGCAGTCCAGAACACTCACGACCCAGGGGTGCCTCAGTGGCCGGTGAAGTGGGGGGTTCGCTTCTCGACGAACGCCGCGACGGCCTCCCGGTGGTCGGCCGTCGCCCCGGCCTCAGCCTGCGCCCCCGCCTCCACGGCGAGCGCCTCGGCCAGGCCTTCGGCGGCCGCCGCCAGCATCGCCTCCTTGATCCGGGCGTAGGCGCTGGTCGGCCCGGCCGCCATCCGCTTGGCCAGCTCGGTGGCCGCCGCGACGGCTTCACCGGCGTCGACGACCCGGTTCACCATGCCGATCCGCAGCGCCTCCTCGGCGGCCACCGGCTCGGCCAGCAGCAGCAGTTCCATTGCCCGGCCGTAGCCGATCAGCCTCGGCAGCGTCCACGACGCGCCGGAGTCCGTCGACAGCCCGACGTTGGCGAAGGCCATCAGGAACTTCGCGTTCGCCGCGGCCACCCGCAGATCGCACGCGTAGGCCAGCGACGCGCCCGCCCCGGCGGCGGTGCCGTTGACCGCGGCGATCACCGGCTTCGGCATGCTCGTCACGGCGCGGATGATCGGGTTGTAGTGCTCTTCGACCGTGTTCAGCGGCGCCGGGTCTCCGGAGTTCAGCAGCGCGACGTGCTCCTTGAGGTCCTGGCCAGCGCAGAACGCCTTCCCCGCGCCGGTGATCACCAGCGCGCGCACCGAGTCGTCGGCGGCGGCCTCCCGCAGCGCTGTGATCAGGGCCTGCTTGAGCTCGACGTCGAACGAGTTGAACGACTCGGGCCGGTTCAGCGTGAGCAGGCGCACACCTGCGGTGTCCTCGGTCAGCAGCACGTCGGTCACTTCGCACTCCTCTTCCTGCGGTCCGTTGTGGCGGGACGCGAGATCGTCGCTCGACTTTCCAAAGTGGACTCCGGGGGTCGCGCGAAGTCCCGAGTAGACAGTGTTGTGGCTGGTCGCCCGGGTAGTGGTCGAGCGCCGCGGGGGCCGGTCCGGCGCCGGGCGCGGACCGTCGGCCCAGAGGCGCCGACGGTCGCGCCGGAATGCACCGGAACAGCCCGCACAGGACGTGAGTCTGCCAGCCCTCGCGGGCATTCGACCAGCGCACGGGCGACACGAGTTGATCGGTTCGGTTTCGTCCCCGCCTCGGGATGGGGGAGAATGGGGGAGGACCCGAGCTGGTTGTGGCGACCAGCGGGGGAAGAGTTCACGGAGGGAGCACGCTATGGCGGCCATGAAGCCCCGGACCGGTGACGGTCCCCTCGAGGTGACTAAGGAGGGACGCGGCATCGTGATGCGCGTCCCGCTTGAGGGTGGTGGGCGGCTCGTCGTCGAGATGTCGGTCGAGGAGGCCAAGAACCTGGGCGACGCCCTGGAGTCGGCCACCGGCTGAGGCTGCCGGCCGGCGGTCGGGGTAGCGGCGCTGCCCCAACGCCCGAGGCGACAACGCAATCGAGTCGACGACGAGTGGCGAGCTTCTTCGCCGCGGTCGGGCCCCGGTGCCATGGGCGGCACCGGGGCCGTCGTCGATGGCAGGCAAGTCCTCGCCCCGCCCCCGTGATCGTCCGGGGTCTTCGTTCGGGCGCGCATCGTGACCGGACGTGCGAGGACGGTAACTTCTACAGCTGTCGTTGAACTCGTTACGGCTCCGCCGTTTCGGGGGCAGGCAGTCGAATGCGCGCGGCCAGCCGTGCAGGAAGGTCTTCTCGTGTCCGGTTCTTCAGTGTTCCGCTCCGCCCAGCCGGTCCGCGACGCGGACCCGGCGCTGCCCGCCATCCCGACGTCACTGGTCGAAGTGGACGTCGTGCGGCAGTGGCGGGACGGCGTGCCGGGCGCGGTCGCGGTCTTCGACGGCGAGTCGGGCCCGGACCTGGCGGCGGCGGCCGAACCGTTCGATGTGGACATCGCGGTGCTGCAGGCCGTAGGCGCTTCCTCGTCGGCCGGTGACGTCCGCGCGCTGCCCCTGCCGTCGGGTGGCGTCGGCTGGGTCGTGGGTGTCGGCTCGGGCGAGCCGGTGAAGTGGCGCAGCGCCGGGGCGGCGCTCGCACGCGCGCTGCGCGCGAGGCTGGACCAGGCGGCGGAGTCCGACGACGAGGTCGGCGACCTCGGGGACGCCTCCGACGCGGACTACCTCCAGATCCGGCTGCCGGACGACGTCGACGGCGAAGCGGTTTCGGCGCTGACGCTGGGCTTGGCGCTGGGCGGCTACCGGTTCCGGGTGACCGTCAAGCCGACGCCGCCGCGCCTGCGGAAGGTCTTGCTGGTGGCGCCGGAAGGCGCCGACGTGGCGGCGCTGGGCGAGCAGGTCCGGCGCACCCGCGAGCTGGCGGCGGCCACCGCGCTGGCCCGCGATCTCGCCAACGCTCCCTCGAACATCAAGGACCCGGCCTGGTTCACCGGCGTCGCCGCCGAGCTGGCCGCCGACGTGCCGGACCTGACCGCCGTGGTGCGGGACGAGAAGTGGCTGGCGGACAACGGTTTCGGCGGGATCCTCGCGGTCGGCGGCGGTTCGTCGCGGCCGCCCCGGCTGCTGGAGCTGACCTACCGGCCGAAGGACGTCGAGGGCCCGCACCTGGTGCTGATCGGCAAGGGCATCACCTTCGACACCGGCGGCATCTCGATCAAGCCCGCCGAGGGCATGCACCTGATGCGCACCGACATGTCCGGCGGCGCGGCGGTGATCGGCGCGCTGCTGACCATCGCCCGGCTGGAGCTGCCGGTCCGGGTGACCGGCCTGGTGCCGTCGGCGGAGAACCACGTGTCCGGCAGCGCCTACCGGCCCGGCGACATCGTCCGGCACTACGGCGGCACCACGACGGAGGTCGGCAACACCGACGCCGAGGGCCGCATGGTGCTCGCCGACGCCCTCGCCTACGCGGTGGACCGGCTGGAGCCGGACCTGCTGGTGGACGTCGCGACGCTGACCGGCGCGATGAAGGTCGCCCTGGGCCTGCGCACCGGCGGGCTGTTCGCCACCGACGGCGAGCTGGCCGATCGCGTCCGCGAGGCCGGGCAGCGGGTCGGCGAGGCCTGGTGGCGGATGCCGCTGCTGGAGGACCACGCGGAAGACGTCAAGGGCCGGCTCGCGGACGTGAAGCAGACGCCGCCGGGCCCCGGCGGCATCACGGCGGCGCTGTTCCTGCGCGAGTTCACGGGCGGCCTGCCGTGGGCGCACCTGGACATCGCGGGCCCGGCCCGGGCGGACAAGGACTACGCGGAGGTGGTGTCGGGAGGCACCGGCTTCGCGGCCCGAAGCCTCGTCGCCCTCGCAGCAAGCTTCTCGAACTGATCCCTCGGACGATGCCCTCGAAGTGATCTCCTCAGAGGATCTCTTTGGAGTGATCTCTTCGGGGAGTGGTTCGGCGTGTCGGGCCACGACACACCGACGGCTGTGGACTACTTCCGCAATTTCAATGGAAATCGGACCTTCGATTTCCATTGAAATTGCGCAGGGTGAAGTCGCGGAAGGTGCGGACCGCCGGCGGAAGCGCCCGGCCCGCCGGCCAGGCCAGGCCGATCGTGCGGTGCGCCGGTGGATCCAGCGGCACCTCGACCGTGCCCGGCGCCGGGCCGTTGTCGCCCGGCGGCAGCAGCGCCACGCCGAGCCCGGCGGCGACCAGCCCGCGCACCGTGTCGACCTCCTCGCTCTCGAAGGCCAGTCGCGGCTCGAAACCGGCGCGTTCGGCCAGGCCCGCGAAGATCTGCCGGAGTCCGTAGCCGGGGCGGGTCGCCACGAAGTCGTCCCCGGCGAGTTCGGCCAGCCGCAGCCTGCGGCGCCGGGCCAGCCGGTGCCGCGCGAAAAGCACCGCGACCAGCGGTTCGTCCCGGAGCGGTGCAGTTTCCCAATGAGGATCGTGCTCCGGCAGCGGCGAGACGACGCAGAGGTCGATCTCGCCCGACCAGGCGCGCGCGAGCATGCTGTTGCGCGGCCCCTGCACGAGCCCGAACCGCACGTGCGGGTGCACATCGCGGAACTCGCGCAGCAGCGGCGGCACCAGCGTGCTGCCCATCGTGTGCTGGAACCCGAACGTCACCTGGCCCCGGTCGGGGTCGATCTCCTCGATCACGGCCCGGCAGCCGGCCTCCAGCCCGCGCATCGCGTCGTCGGCAGCCGCCGCGAGCAGGGCTCCGGCGCGGGTCAGGTGGATGCCGCGACCCTGCCGCACGATCACCGGCGTGCCGAGTCGATCGCCCAGCTTGGCCAGCGCGCGGCTGACCGTCGGCTGCGGGACGCCCAGGGACTCCGCTGCTCGTGTGAGATGGCCCTCGGCCGCGACCGCGCGCAGCAGCGCGAGCGACGGGGCTAGGTGGGCCGCTAGCTGCGACGCGTCGTCCGGCTCGGCTGATTCATTCACCACCGCATCAATCATGCGGCATTCCGGCATTGGACGCATTAGTCAGGGCTACTTACGTTCGAGCACGTGAACGCAGTCGACCCGGCCCGCATCCGCAAGATCCGCATCGCCCTGCTGCTCGGCGCGCTGGCGATGTTCGCGCTGCTCTACGCGCCGCAGCCGGTGCTGCCACAGCTTGCCGAGGTCTTCGCGCTGAACCCGGGCACGGCGGCGCTGCTCATCTCGGCGAGCACGCTCGGGCTGGCCGTCGCGGCGATCCCGCTCGGCACGCTGTCGGAAGCGGTCGGCCGTCGCCGCACGATGATCGCGGCCTTGCTGACCGCCGAGGTCCTGGGCTTGCTGCTGCCGTGGGTGCCGTTCTTCCCGGTGCTCGTGGCCGTTCGCCTGGTGCAGGGTGCGGCGATCGCCGGCCTGGCCGCGGTCGCGGCCGCATACCTGGCCGACGAGACCGGCGGCGAGCAGTTGGGCACGACGATGGGGCTCTACGTCGCGGGCACCACCATCGGCGGCATGGGTGGCCGGCTGCTGGGCGGCGTGATCGGTGATTTCGCCGGCTGGCACGGCGGACTGCTGGCGGTGGCTGTGCTCGCCGGGGTGTGCACGGTGCTGTTCGTGGTGCTGCTGCCGGCCGAACGCAATCACCAGCGGCAACCGCTGCGCTGGCGCCCGCTGCTCGGCGGCCTGCGCGCCGCGCTCAGCGACCCGGTGCTCTTCGCGCCGTACCTGGTCGCCGCGCTCGGCATGGGCGCCTTCGTCACCGTCTACAACGTGCTCGGCTTCCGCCTCGCCGCACCGCCGCTGCTGGTGCCGCCGGCGCTCGCAGCGCTCGCGTTCCTCGCCTACGCCGCGGGAACGGTCACCTCCACGCTCGCCGGTCGCGCCGCCGATCGCTGGGGACGCATCCAGGTGCTGCTCGCCGGCTTGGCGGTGACTGCGCTGGGCCTGCTGCTGATGCTCGCCGACAGCCTGCCCGTGATCGTGGTGGGCCTGGTCGTGTTCACCGGCGGGTTCTTCGCCGCGCACTCGGTGGCGAGCGGATGGGTCGGGGCGCGGGCATCGGCATCGGCCCGCGGGCAGGCGTCCGCGCTGTACCAGTTCGCCTACTACGGCGGCAGCAGCGTGGGCGGAGTGCTGGGCGGCGCGGCCTACGGCTCGTGGGGCTGGTCCGGAATGACGGTCCTGCTGTGCTGCTGGCTGGCGGTGGCGGCGGCGGGGGCGTGGCTCGTCCGCACGGCGCCCAAGCGCGTCGCGGTCGAGGTCTGATCAGGTCGCGTCGGAGTCGTACGGCGGGCGCTCGCCCGGCGCGAGCGGGCGCTGCTCGGGCTTGGGCGGGTCGGCCGGCTTCGCCTGGTGCCCGTTGCTGCCGTTGCCGTTGAGGCCGTCGAGCGGGTTCTCCCCGTCGAAGAGGTGCTTGGTCACGGCCGTGCGCGGGTTGAAGTTGCGGATGCCGCGCAGGTCTTCCAGCGGTTTGCGCAGCTCGTCGAACTCCGGGCCGAGCTCGGACTTGATCTGCTCGCGGGCTCCGGTCGCGTACTCCTTGACCTGGCGGACGGTCCGGCCCAGCCACGCCGCGCCTTGCGGCAGGCGCTCCGGGCCGAGGATGAACAGCCCGGCCACGACGAGGACCAGGATCTCGAGCCAGCCGACGCTTTCGAACACCTCTCGACTACCTCCGGGTCCTCCACGGCTCGCGGACCAGCACCGCGCGCTGCCAACGCATCCCCAGGGTACCGACCGGGTGATCCGGGCAGGAGGGCGAACTGGCCCAGCACGCCGCCTTCACGAACTGTTAGCTGCTCGTTCGGCTCGCCGCACCGCAAGCGGTGCGGCCCTTGCGGCGGGATGGCATTCCCGGGGTGCCGCGGTTCGCGGTTTCCGCTGGTCACCGAGGTCGTGAGTACTTTGGATCGCGATAGCAGCCCAAAGTGCTCACGACCACCATGCCTGGCGAAGCCCGTCCCCGGGGGCCGTCGTGCCGCTGGCAAAACCGCGAAACTTCCCGCCCGGCCGGACCAGGCGGAACCCGCCGTTCACCGCAGGGTCACGTCGAGCACCAGCTCGCGGCCCTGCCGCACCACGGTGACCGGCACCCGCTCGCCGACCTGGTGCCGGTCGACGGCCACGATCAGCTCGTCGGCGCCGGCCACCTTGCGCTCGCCGACCCGGATGATCACGTCGCCCTCGGCGATCCCGGCCGCCGCCGCGGCGCTGCCGTCCTGCACGTTCTGCACCTGGGCGCCGTCGGCGAGCCCGTCGCTGACCGACTTGGCGTTGACGCCGAGATCGGCGTGCTGCACGTTGCCGGTTCGGATCAGCTCCTCGGCGATGCGCCGGACGTCGTCGATCGGGATCGCGAAGCCCAGCCCGATCGAGCCGCCTTCGCCGCCGGCCCCGAGCGTCCGGATCGCGCTGTTGATGCCGACCACCGCGCCGTTGCCGTCGACCAGGGCGCCGCCGGAGTTGCCGGGGTTGATGGCGGCGTCGGTCTGGATCGCGTCGATGACCGCGTTGGTGTCGGTGCCCTCGCCGGCCAGCCGCATCGGGCGGTGCACCGAGCTGACGATGCCGGTGGTCACGGTGCCCGCCAGGCCTAGCGGCGAGCCGATGGCGATCACCTCGTCGCCGACCGCCAGCTCGTCGGAACGGCCGAGCTGGGCGACCGTCGGGTTGGACACCTCGACCTTGATCACCGCCAGGTCGGTCTTGACGTCGCGGCCGACGATCCGGGCGGGCACCCGGGTGCCGTCGTGGAAGACCGTGGAGACCAGCGCGCCCGGGGTGTCGGCGGCCATCGAGATGACGTGGTTGTTGGTGACCACGTAGCCGTTGCCGTCGATGACGACACCGGAGCCGCTGCCGCCCTGCGCGCCGACGCGCACCTCGATCGACACGACGGCGGGGACCACGCGCTGCGCCACCGCGGCGACGGTGCCCTTCGGCCGGTCCTTGCCCTGCTCCACCTCGGCCAGGGTGACGTCGGGGTTGGTGAGCGGATTGCCCTCCTCGGCGGTGATCCGGCCGAGCAGCCCGCCGGCCAGCCCGATGAGCAGCGCGACCACGGCGAGGATCACGAGCGCGCGCGGGTGCACCCGGCGGCCGAACAGGACTTCGCGGGCGCTGAGCAGCGGGCCGGTTTCGGTGCTCTCGGGCTTCTCCTCCTGCTCCTCACCGAGTGCAGGTGGACCGATCACCGCGCCTGCGGCGGGGTTGCGCCACGGGTCGCTCTCGCCGGAGTTCCACAGCGCCGGCTCCTCGGCCGGCTCGGGCGACATCGGCTGCTCGCCGGGCGCGCGCTGGAGCTTCTCGCTGCTGGCCCGCGGACGGCCGAACGCCTTGGACAGCGCTTCCGGCGGGGGCGGACCCTGCTCGATGCCGCGCGTCGGGACGTCGCGCCGGTTCGGGTCGAAGCTGCCGGTCACGCCCTTCGGGCGGCCGAACGTCGAGCTCTGCGACGGGTCGACGGCGGGGCGCTGCAGCGGGCGCGGTGCGAGGCGGGGCGGGGATGCCTGGCCGTTTCGCATGGGGCGGTCCGCCGCGGCCGACACTCCGCGGGCGGGGCTGGCCGCGCCCTGCCACGGATGCACGGGTTCGGCTGGCCGTCCGTTGGGACCCTGCTGGCCTGCTTCGGGCTGATCCCGGCGCTGCTGGTCGGCGTCGGGGCCCTGTGCGGGCGTTCCTGGCTGGTCGCTCATCGCTCCCCGGGCATGCGGTCGGAACTCGTCCGTTCGAGTGGATCACACGGGCGAGGAGCCCGTGCCACCGGCATGTGGACGCACCGCCGGCGTGCCCATTTTGCCGGGCGACGGGTGAAGTTCGTGTGGGAGCGGGCGAAGTCGTCCCGGCCGGATCAGTTCCCCGGCGGCGCGCTCGCCGACGTGCTCGGAACGGGAGCCTCGGACGAGGGCTGCTGGCTGGGGGACGGGTCGCCGGGCAGGTCCTCGCGAGCCGACGCCGGGATCACGGCGTTGGTGAACGCGCCGCCGGGCAGCGGGCTCGGCACGCCCGGTACCGGCTGGCCCTCGTCGTCGGTCGGCAGGTTCATCAGCGCGAGCGCGCCCAGTACCAAGCCGGAGAACACCACGCCGGCCCCCTGCCGGGTTCGGCGGCCGACCCGCCGTGCAGGCGCCGTCGCGGCATCACCGGCAAAAGGGGGCACGCTGCCGAGGGGTTGCTGGCTGCCGCCGAGCGGCCGCGAGGATCCGAGCGCCGCTCCGTCGCCGAACCGCTTCGCGCGGGCCGGGCGGGTCACGGCGACCAGCTGGCCGTCCTCGGTCAGCGCGAGGCCGTCCGGCTGGCTGGGCAGTTCTGCGTGCGCCGGGATGGCCTGCAGTGCTTGCAGGAACTTCGGCGAGATCGACGGCGTGCCGGCCGCCCGAACCGCGGCGCGGGCCTGCCGCTGGGCGGCGGCGTCCGCGGTGCACGCTGGGCAGTGGGCCAGGTGGGAGACGGCGCGATCATGGGCGCTCGGGCTCAGCTCGCCGTCCACCAACGCGACGATCGCGTCCAGCGCGAGGTGCTGCTCCGGCAGCCCCCACCCACGCAAAACCGTCATTCGTCAAACCTCCCGGGCATGCTCGCGGCGAGCTTCCAAGGTGGCCTTCAACATCTGGCGCCCGCGGTGAATCCTGCTACGCACAGTACCCAGCTTCACGCCCAAGGTGGCACCGATCTCCTCGTAGGAGAGCCCCTCGACGTCGCAGAGCACCACCGCCGCCCGGAACTCCGGCGGCAGTTCGTCCAGCGCCGCCTGCAGGTCGGGGTCGAGGTGGGTGTCGTTGAAGACCTGTTCAGGGCTCGGGCCACCGCCGGGCAACCGGTCGGTGTCCTCGGGCAGGCCCTCCATGCGCAGGCGGGACCTGCGGCGGGCCATGTCGAGGAACAGGTTCGTGGTGATCCGGTGCAGCCAGCCCTCGAACGTTCCCGGCTTGTACGACGCCAGCGACCGGAACACCCGGATGAAGGTCTCCTGGGTCAGGTCCTCCGCGTCGTGCTGGTTGCCGGTCAGGCGGTACGCCAACCGGTAGACCCGGTCTGCGTGCTGCCGGACCACCTCGTCCCACGTCGGAGGGGTCCAGTTGACCTCTTCCGCGGCGGGCGAGACGGTGCTCTGTTGGACACTAGGGGCCACACTCATCGGCTGTGTTGCCATTGGGCGAGAAGCCACCTCCTGTGCGGTTGCATCTCCAAGAACGAGCATGTCGCCTCCGTTGTTCCCGGCGGTGTCGTCAAGGAGACGCCGATGGGTGTTGGTTATGACGTGTCTACTCTCGTATGCGCTGGTGAGGTAGCGATTAAAGACGCCTGAGAACAGGCTGAGAACCTGACGTGATGCGGGTCGCACCGCCGGCCCGCCGGAAACGGCCCCCTAACGATGTCGGCCGCCCGGGTCACGGCGCCGGGCAACGTCGATAACCTTTCGCGTTGTGATACCCGAGACGCCGGTGGGTGCCGGGCCCGTGGGCCGGAACCAGGTGCGATCCGGCGCGCCGACGGACACCTCGGTCGGGGCGTCGTCGCTGCACGTGCTGCGCTTCCTGGCGGCGGCGTTGCGGGCCAAGGCCGTCGTGGAGGTCGGCACCGGCTCGGGCGAGAGCGCGCTGTGGCTGCTCCAGGGAATGATGCCGGACGGCGTGCTGACGTCGATCGATGCGGATGCGGCCGCGCAGCGGACGGCGCGCGCGACGCTGCGGGAGGCGGGCGTGCCGACCGGCCGGACGCGGTTGATCGCCGGGCGCGCGATCGACCTGATGCCGCGGCTCACGGAGGGCGGCTACGACCTGGTGTCGGTGGGCATCGCGACTACGGACTACCCCAGGTACCTGGAGCTCGGCGTCCGCCTGCTGCGCCCGGGCGGCGTGATCGTGTTCGCGGGTGTCCAGCTGGCCAGCCCGGACGCCCGGAGCGCGCTGGCCCTGGCGCTGCGCGACCTGGTCCGGGCCATCCAGACCGACGAGAACCTGGTCCCGGTCACGCTCCCCACAGGCCCGGGCCTGCTCGCGGTCGCCAAACGCGCCTGACCCCGGACACCCGCTTCCGCCCGGTCCTGGCCGCCCGCCTCTCGAGATGTCGGCCCAGGTGTCGGCCCTCTCGACCGGAGTACCCCCGATGGGGTGATGATCCGCAATTTCAATGGAAATCGGATCTTCGATTTCCATTGAAATTGCGGAACGACGTCGGCCGGTGCGTCAGGCGGGGGAGACCGAGAGGAGCTTGCCCGCGAGGCCTCGGGCCCGGGTGGACAGGCGCTTGGCGATGTCGTTGAGGACCACCGCCGCGGGCGAGTCGGGGGCTTCCAGGACCAGCGGGGTGCCGTTGTCGCCGGATTCGCGCAGGCGCGGGTCCAGCGGCACCTGGCCGAGCAGCGGCACGTCCGAGCCGATCGAGCGGCTCAGCGACTCCGCGACCAGCTGGCCGCCGCCGGAGCCGAAGACCTCCATCCGCTGGCCGTCCGGCAGCTCCATCCAGGACATGTTCTCCACCACGCCGGCCAGCCGCTGCCGCGTCTGCATGGCGATCGCACCGGCCCGCTCCGCGACCTCGGCCGCGGCCTGCTGCGGGGTGGTGACGACCAGGATCTCCGCGTTCGGGATGAGCTGGGCGGTGGACAGCGCCACGTCGCCCGTGCCGGGCGGCAGGTCGAGCAGCAGGACGTCCAGGTCGCCCCAGAAGACGTCGGACAGGAACTGCTGCAGCGCGCGGTGCAGCATCGGCCCGCGCCAGACCACCGGGGTGTTGCCGGGGGTGAACATGCCGATGGAGATGACCTTCACGCCGTGCGCCTGCGGCGGCATGATCATCTTCTCCACCTGGGTGGGCTTGCCGCCCGCGCCCAGCATCCGCGGCACCGAGTGGCCGTAGATGTCGGCGTCGACCACGCCGACCGACAGGCCGCGCTTGGCCATCGCGGCCGCGAGGTTGACCGTCACGCTGGACTTGCCGACCCCGCCCTTGCCGGACGCCACGCAGTAGACGCGCGTCATCGAGCCGGGCTCGGCGAACGGGATGCGCGGTTCCTCGGCGCTGCCGCGGAGCATCTTGCGCAGCTCGGTGCGCTGCTCGTCGCTCATCACGTCGAGCTCGACCCGCACCGAGGCGACGCCTTCGACGGCGGACACGGCATCGGTCACCCGCTGCGTGATCGTTTCCCGCATCGGGCAGCCCTGGACCGTCAGGTACACCTCGACCGCAACATCGCCGTCGGGGCCGATGGACACGCTCTTGACCATGCCCAGGTCGGTGATCGGCCGGCGGATCTCCGGGTCCTCGACCTGGCTGAGGGCCTTCCGAACGGCGTCCTCGGTGGGCGCGGACTGCGTACTGGTCACGGTTACCTCGGCAAGCTGGAGTTGCGGACGTGGTCGGTGGTCGCTTCGCGGGGCGCCAGCCTCGAAGACTCTCACACCGCGTCGTTGGCAATCCCATGCTACGGACCGGTAGCCCGGTGCGGACAGGGCTGCGGGCCGTGGCATCGCGCTGGTCAGTGGGGCGAGCGGGACAGAACGCGATTCTTGTTCGGGGGCGCTGCGCAGTCAGGCGAACGCGTTCCGTAATATCAATCTTCGTGGCCGAGACGGCTCTTGATCGATTACCGACTCGAAGTGAATTGTTGGCGTACCGCAGTTTCCTCCGCGCGCACGCCAGGGTCACGCGCTGCCTGGAGGGCGACCTGATCGCCGAGCAACGGCTCACGCTCGCCGCCTACGATGTCCTCGAAGCGCTGGCAGAAGCCCCGGAGCAGCGGCTCCGGATGACCGAACTCGCGGAAGTCGTGCTGCTGTCGCGCTCCGGCGTGACCAGGCTCGTGGACCGCCTCGAACGGCTCGGGCTGGTGCGCCGCGTCCGGGTCGATTCGGACGGGCGCGGGGTCCAGGCCGTGATCACCGAACGTGGCGAAGCGCGGTTGCAGCTGGCGGCGTCGACGCATCGCACCGGTGTGGCGCGGTACTTCCTGTCCGCCACCGCGGGGGAGCTGGAGGCGCTGATGCGCACCTGCGAGCGGCTGGCCGACGGGGGTGTGCCGTCGCCGCCGGGGCAGCGTGCGCAAGCATGAGGGCGTGCACGATGCGAACTCCACGGCTCCCGAACGGCTGATCCGCGCGGTCGGCCTGGTGCGGTTCGTGGACCGGCGGTTGCTGCTGGTCCGCGCCGACTACCAGGCCGCGTTCTACCTGCCCGGCGGCAAGATCGACCCGGGCGAGACCGAGGTGCAGGCGCTGCACCGGGAGGTGCGGGAGGAGCTCGGCGTCGGCCTGGTGGGGGCGGGCTTCCTCGGCCGCTACGTCACCGACGCGGTCGGGCAGGGAGACGGGGTGCAGGTCGAGCTCATCTGCTACACGGGCGAGCTGGACGGTGCCCCGGAGCCGGCGGCCGAGATCGCGGAGCTCGCCTGGTGCACCCGCGAGGAGTACGCGGCCCACGAGGTCACGGCCCCGGCGATCGTCGCCCTCTTCGCCGACCTCGACCCGGCCTGATCCCGGTGGGAGTCCCGATTTTGCCTAAAATTGGGCGCTCCTCCGCGGGTGGGCTGGTTCCCGATTTTGCCTAAAATTGGGAAATCCCGAGCGTCAGGCGTCCTTCGGGTCTCCAGCGGTCGTGCGGGCTCGGCGCTTTTCCGCCTCGCTCTGCAGGCCCGGGAGTTCTTCGCGGAGCCGGTCCAGTTCGCTGCGCAGGTAGTCGCGGGTGGCGACCTCACCGACCGCCAGGCGCAGCGCGGCGAGCTCGCGGGCCAGGTAGTCCGTGTCCGCCTTGGTCTGGGCCGCTCGCGCCCGGTCTTCCTCCAGCGAGACCCGGTCCCGGTCGTCCTGGCGGTTCTGCGCGAGCAGGATCAGCGGCGCGGCGTACGAGGCCTGGGTGGAGAAGGCCAGGTTGAGCAGGATGAACGGGTACGGGTCCCACTGCAGGCCGACCGCGAACAGGTTCACCGCGATCCAGGCGATCACGAGCAACGTCATCCAGAACAGGAACTTGCCGGTGCCGAGGAACCGGGCGATCCGCTCCGAGATCTGCCCGAAGAGCTCCGGGTCGAACGAGACCGCCAACCGGTGCGGCGGGCGGGGCTGGTCGAGTCGGCGGCGGGTCAGCAGTTCGGGCATCAGTGCGCCTCCCGGTTCGTCGGCCGGTCGGTGGGGCCGGGCTCCGGTTCGGGAAGCCCGCTCTCCCGCCAGTTCTCCGGCAGCAGGTGGTCGAGCACGTCGTCGACGGTGACCGCGCCGATGAGGTGTTCCTCGTCGTCCAGCACCGGCCCGCACACCAGGTTGTAGGCGGCGAAGTAGCGGGTGACGTCGGTCAGCGACGCGCTGGCCGGGAGGCTCGCCAGGTCGGTGTCCAGCGCGCCGGCGACCAGGGTCGACGGTGGTTCGCGGAGCAGCCGCTGGATGTGCACGCAGCCCAGGTAGCGGCCGGTCGGCGTGGCCGACGGCGGGCGACAGACGAACACCAGGCTGGCCAGCGCCACCGGCAGGTCGGGGTTGCGCGCCATCGCCAGCGCCTCGGCGATGGTCGCGTCCGGCCCGACCACGATCGGCTCCGGCGTCATCAGGCCGCCCGCGGTGTCGGACGAGTACGCCATCAGCCGCTTGACCGGTGCGGATTCCTCCGGTGCCATGAGTCCGAGCAGCCGTTCCTTGTCCACTTCGGACAGTTCGGCGAGCAGGTCGGCGGCGTCGTCCGGGTTCATCGCCTCCAGCACGTCGGCCGCGCGCTCGTCGTCCAGGTGTTCCAGCAGGTCCTTCTGGTCTTCCTCGGGCAGTTCCTCGACGACGTCGGCGAGCCGCTCGTCGTCCAGCGCCTCGGCCACCTCGTAGCGGCGCTTGGTCGGCAGCTCGTGCAGGGTGCTCGCGACGTCGACGGCGCGCATCGTGTCGAACATGGCGAGCAGCTGCTGCACGCCCTGCGGCTTGCCGGTCAGCTCCGCGACGGCCAGCCCGGTGACCTGGCCCCAGTCCAGCACCTGCGTCGGGCCGCGCCGGCCGAGCCGCCCGGTGCGCTCCCGGACCGCGAGCTTGGCCAGCTGCCAGTCGCGGGTGCGGATCTGCTCCATCGCGACGTCCACCAGGACCGCGGGCGCGTGGGTGGAGTCGATGACGACCCGGGCGTCCAGCAGCTGGCCGAGCACCAGGAGCTCGTTGGGGCGCTGGTGGAAGTGCCGCAGGTTCACCGTGCCGGTCGCCAGCGTCACCGCGCTCGGCTCGATCCGGGTGACCCGCAGCATGGGCACGAAGATCCGGCGCCGGGTGGGCAGCTCGACGACCAGGCCGAGGACGCGCGGCGGCTGCCGCCGGACGCTGAGCCCGGCGACGACGTCGCGCACCCGGCCGATCGATTCGCCGTCCGGCCCGAACACCGACAAGCCGGCCATCCGGGCCGCGAAAACCCTGGTCGCGGCTGCCACGTGGCTCAGGCTATGCACTCTTCCGGTCGCCCGCCGCCCGAAGATCGGCCCTGTGCCGCCGGGCACTTGTCCGGTTCCGGCGGCGGGGTGCGTGGTACACACGCAACGACTCGCGAGGCCAGAGGAGGACAACGTGGACGGTCGACGTGCCCGGCGGAGCTGCCTGGCGGTGCCGGGCTCCAGCGCGAAGATGATCGACAAGGCGCGCGGGCTGGCCGCCGACCAGTTCTTCCTGGACCTCGAGGACGCCGTCGCTCCGCTGGCGAAGGCCGAGGCGCGGGACCGGATCGTCGGCGCGCTGAACGAGGGCGGCTGGGGCGAGAAGATCCGCTCGGTGCGGGTCAACGCGCTGGACACCGAGTGGACCTACCGGGACGTCGTGACCGTCGTGGAGGGCGCGGGCGCCGAGCTCGACTCGATCATCCTGCCGAAGGTGAGCACCCCGGAGCACGTGCGCTGGCTGGACCTGACGCTGACGCAGATCGAGCGCGCCACCGGGCTGGAGGCCGGCCGGATCGGCATCGAGCCGCAGATCGAGGACGCCCGCGGCCTGGTCGAGGTGGACGCGATCGCCGCCGCCTCGCCGCGGGTGACGGCGCTGGTCTACGGGCCTGCCGACTTCATGGCGTCGATCAACATGCGGTCGCTGGTCGTCGGCCACCAGCCGCCCGGCTACGACGTCGGCGACGCCTACCACTACATCCTGATGCGCATCCTGGTCGCGGCCCGCGCGGCCGGGGTGCAGGCGATCGACGGGCCGTACCTGCAGATCAAGGACGTCGACGGGCTGCGCGCGGTGGGCGGCAGGTCGGCGGCGCTGGGCTTCGACGGCAAGTGGGTGCTGCATCCGGCGCAGGTGGACGCGGTCAACGAGCTCTTCTCGCCGCGGCAGGAGGATTACGACCACGCCGAGAACATCCTGGACGCCTACGAGTGGCACACCTCGGCGGCCGGCGGGAAGCGCGGCGCGGCGATGCTGGGCGACGAGATGATCGACGAGGCGTCCCGGAAGATGGCCCTGGTGATCTCGGGCAAGGGTCGCGCGGCGGGCATGGCCCGGACCGACCGCTGGACCCCGCCGGAATCCTGATCGCGGCGGTGCAGGTCGCGGGCGCGCCGTTTTCGCGCGAAAACGCCGCCCCAACCCGACCGCGCGACCCCCGAACGGCTTCGCCGCTTCAACGGCGCAAGCCCGCCTACCGCCACCCCGAACAGCCGCTGCGGTGATGCGAAGTGCTCGCGATCCCGCGCCTGCCGGGGAGGCGCCGGGCGGGTGGTGGTGATGCGCCGTCCGGGGCTCGGTGCGGTGGCGGACGGGTTGAGTTCGCCTGTTGGAGATCGGCCGTGGCGGCAGGCGCGGTAGGTTCCGGGTGAGATCCGCAGGCGTCGATCGAGAGGGCGGGCTCCGAGGTGGCCACCGCGGCAGCGGAGAACGAGCAGGAACTGCGCTTGGCGCTGGCCATGCGCGGCGGCGCGAGCATGGCCGTGTGGATCGGCGGCGCGGTCGCCGAGATCAACCGGCTCCGCGAGGCGGTGGCGGATTCGCGGGCGCCGGCGGACGACGATTCGACGGGCACCCATCCGTGGGCGTCGCTGGCGAAGCTGTCCGGCTACGACGCGGTCGCGGTCGACGTGCTCGCCGGGGCCTCGGCCGGCGGTCTCAACGCGACGTTGCTGTCCGCGACGCTGGTCTACGGGATGCCCTTCGACCGGATGCGCGAGGTGTGGGTGCGGTTGGGGGACGTGGAGGCCATGTCCCGGCCGGTGCCGAAGTTCTGGCAGCACCGCCCGCCGTCGCTGCTGGAGGGCGACCGCTACTTTCGCGCCGAGCTCGCCGACGTCATCACCGACAACGTGCCCGCGGCGGCGGAGCACCCCGGCCACCGCGCCGACCTGCTGCTGACCGCCACCCTGCTGGACCCGATCCTGGAGCGGCGCTTCGACGGCCGGTCCGGGCCGATGCTGCAGGAGCGGCGCACCGCGTCGTTCCGGTTCCGGCACCAGGGCAGGGCGGGCGATCCGCTGTCGGACTTCGGCGCGGGCGACGACTTCGCGCCCACCGTGCTGCGGCTCGCCCACGCCGCCCGTTCGACGTCGTCGTTCCCCTTCGCCTTCGAGCCCGCGCAGGTGCGCTCGTCGCTCGGCGAGCCACCGGACGGCGAGCCGAACATGATCGGGCTGTTCTCCGAAACGGCCTCCGATCCGCTGCTCCCGCCGTTCCGGGTGATCGACGGCGGCGTGCTGGACAACATCCCGGTGACGGCGGCGATCGATGCGATCTCGGCCGCGCCGGCGAACCGGCCGACGCACCGGTGGCTGCTCTACCTGAACCCGGATCCCGTTGCCTCGCGCGAGCAACGCCGCGAGCCCGGGTTCGCCGTGCCGGTGACCGCGACGGCCCTGCGTGCCCGGCTGTCCCAGGAATCGCTGCTCGCGGACCTCGACGCGTTGGACGAGCACAACCGCTTGGTCGCGCGAACCGCCTTGCGCCGCAAGGCGTTGTACGCGCCGCTGCGGGCCGCGCCGGATGCCGAGCGGGCGGCGGTGCTGGCGCAGCAGGTCGACGCGGTCCTGCCCGATCACGCGGTGGTTCGCGCGGAGCTGGACGCCCAGGCGGTGTACCGGCTGCTCACCGAGCCCGCGGGCATCGAGGACGGCAAGCTGCTGCCGCCGGTGGTCGGGGATCCGCTGGCCGAGTGGTCGGCGCAGGCGAGAACGCAGCTCGCGCACCGCTTGTCGGCCGGGCTCGGCAGCGACGCCACCACGCGCGTCTTCGACGATGCGCGCGGCCTGCTCACCGCGGTGCAGGAATGCCTCGGCTGGGCTTGGGACATCGAGCGCTGGGCGCCGGAGAGCCGCGAGATCGGGCGCTGCAAGTCCGTGCTCTACCGGCTGCGGAGCTTCGGCGAGGTGCTGGAGGGGCACGCCGACCAGTACTGGATCAACGGCGCGAAGCTGGAACCGATCGTCGAGACGACCGAGCTCGACGAGTGGGTGCAGCGCGTGCAGCGTCGTCGCGCCAGGTTGCAGCACGCCTTGCCGTCCCCGATCCAGCCCCTGCTGGGCGAGGTGTTGCGCGCGATCGAGGCGGGCGAGGACTTCCACGACGATCTCGCCGAGTTCGCCCGCGAGCTCATGTCCATTGTGGAATCTTCCGGTGCGGACGCGGTCCCGGACGCCGACGGGGTGGACGCGGTCGCGGAGGCGCACGCGATGCTGCACCGGGTCGCCGACCGGCTGGCCGCGGCGGCCCCGCCCCGCGAGCGGATCGACGAGCCCCAGCAGCTCGGCTACGCGCTGCTGGAGCGCAGCGAACAGCGGGCGGCGACGTTGCGGCAGCTGGTGGTGCTCACCGCGCCGCTGGACGTCGGGCGCGTCCCGGGATCGCGGATCAACCTGCTGCGCGTGGTCAGCGACGAGCAGAGC
Source organism: Saccharopolyspora elongata (assembly GCF_004348985.1). GTDB lineage: Bacteria > Actinomycetota > Actinomycetes > Mycobacteriales > Pseudonocardiaceae > Saccharopolyspora > Saccharopolyspora elongata. The sequence continues at coordinate 110,957 of NZ_SMKW01000008.1, forward strand.
CCGCTGCCGTTCGACGCGCTGCGGCGTGGCGAGGACGTGCCGCTGCGGATCGCGGACAAGATCCGCGGCCTGGACGTGGGCAACTTCGGCGCGTTCCTGTCCGCGAAGTGGCGGGCGAACGACTGGATGTGGGGGCGGATGGACTCCGCCGCCGCGCTGGTCAGGTTGCTCGCCGACCCGGCTCGGCTGGCCCGGCGCCACAGCAGCTCGGAGGAGCTCGGTGACGCGCTGCAGGCGATCGTCTCCCGCCCGACGACGGCGGAGCTCGGGGAGCTCGGCGAGGAGCAGGCCAAGCAGTGGCGCGGATTCCTCGCCGAGGTGTGGGCGCGCCACGCGGGCGAGGTGCGCGCCGAGCTCGACGCGCTGTTCGCCGCCCCGGACGACGAGCATTCGCTGACCGAGACCCAGCGGCTGCTCACCGAACGTCTGCAGTGGACGATCGCGGCGGAGGAAATCCCCTTCGTCCACACCGTTTCTTCCGGGGCCGACCCGGAAAGCGGTGCCGAGCCGCCGGTGCCCGCGCCCGCGCAGCTGTCCGGCCAGGTGGAGCGCTACGACGTCGGCCGCCAGCGGTTCGCCGACCTCGGCGAGCCGCGGGCGCTGTCCATGGCGACGCGCTTCGGGCTGCTCGCCTACCGGGCCGTCCGCCCCTCCGGGCGCGGCGTGCTGCCCTGGCTGGGGCGTCGGGCGATGACGCTGATCAAGCCGCTGCTGATGGCGGTCGTGTACGCCATCGCCGCGCCGCGCCGCGCGGCGCTGCTGGGCTTCCTGGCGGCGAGCGCAGTGGTGTTCACCGGCGTCGGGTGGGGGTCGATGCCCGGGACGCAGGTCCTGTCCGCCGACCAGCACGAGTCGGCGTTCGATAGCTCGTTCGTAGTATCGGACGGTCCCTTCCCGCCGGGTTCGGCGGAATCGCCGCTGCTCGCCCTGTCCGTGGCCTGCTCGGATTCCGGCACCGGCGTGGACGTCGGGTGCGCGGACGGTTTCGGCTGGTTCGGCGGCGTGCCCGGGAACTGGCTCGTCGTGGCCGATTTCTCGGGCACGTCCTTCGGCCCCGGCGCGCTGCTGGCGATGCTGTTCACCGCGGTCTTCGCCGTGTGGTCGGGGTGGCGCCTGGCGCACCGCGTCGGCCGTGGCTTGGCGCGCTGGCTGCCCGCGGTGTTCATCGCGGTGGTGCTGCTGGCGGCCGAGTTCTGGCTGTTCACCACCGGATTCCGGCTCGGCCCGCTCGGGCTTGCGCTGGTCGCGGGGCTGCTGACCTGGCCCGCAGCGGTGGCCTACCGCACCGCCGCGCGCGTCGGTGCGTCGGTGCTGACGCTGCTGGTGTTCGTCGGCGTCCTGTGGTCGTACGAGCCGAACGCCTTCAGCGGCGGAGGCTGGATCGTCCTGGCGACGGGCCTCACCGCCTACGCCCACATGATCCTGGTCGGCACCGTCGACGTCCTCGCACCGCGGCCCAGGCGGCGTGCCGGCTTCGCGCAGAAGGCACCGTCGCGGGCGAAGGCGCCCCGGGCCGAGGTTTCCGATCCGGCCTGAGCGGGGTCGGGTTTCAGGGCTTCCGGGTCGGGCGCGGGGCGTCGGGCTTGCCGCGGCGCTGGCCGGGCACTCCGACGGGCTCCCAGCCCCGGCGCGGCCGCGCCTCGGCCCGGCTGCGGTAGACGACGTAGGGCCGGAACAGGTAGCGAACCGCGGCGAAACCGCTGAGGGCGTGCACCAGCCGGGTGAACGGGAACAGCGCGAACAGCAGCATCCCCACCAGGATGTGCGCCTTGAACGGCCAGGGCACGTCCACCATCAGCGCCACGTCGGGCTGCAGGACGAAGATGCTGCGGAACCACGGCGAGATCGTGGCGCGGTAGTCGTAGCCCTCGGTGATGCCGTTGGCCAGCACCGTGGTCAGCAACCCGAGCACGATCGCCCCGACCAGCACCAGGTACAGCGCCTTGTCGTTGCCGGTCGTCGCCGAGAACACCGGGCCGTTGCGGCGCCGCCGGTAGATCAGCAGCGCGACCCCGACCAGCGTGCAGATGCCCGCCAGCGCGCCGAGGCCGACCGCCACCAGGTGGTAGAGGAGCTCGGAGACGCCGAGCGCGGCGGTCCACGACTCCGGGATCAGCAGCCCGATCGCGTGGCCGACGATCACCACCAGCAGTCCGAAGTGGAACAGCGGGCTGGCGAACCGCAGCAGCCGTGATTCGAGCAGCTGCGAGGACCGGGTGGTCCAGCCGAACCGGTCGTACCGGAAGCGCCAGATCGAGCCGACCACCAGGACCGCGATCGTCGCGTACGGCGCGGCGCCCCACAGCAGCACGTCCCAGGTGCTCATCGGCGGACTCCCGTCTGCTCGGTTGTGGGGAAGGGCAGCAACGGCCCCGCCATGCCCACGGACTCCTGCGGCGGCCCGGTCGCGGCGATGCGCTCGGCCGCCCGCAGCACCGCCGGTGTCGGCGCGGGCAACGTGGCCAGCACGGCGTCGACCCCGCGCGCGTACACCGTGCCCTGGCCGTGCAGGGCCTCGGCCAGCAGCGCGAGCCCGGCGTGGTGGTTGACCAGCAGCGCGGTGCCCAGTTCCTGATCGGTCGTGGCGGCGAACTCCAGCACCACCGTGAGGTGGTCGGGCAGCTCGTCGTCGGGCGGCAGCACGCCGGCGGACCGGTAGATGCGCTTGAAGTCCGCGATGGCGCGCCCCCGGTTGCGGGTGTCGCCGGTGGACCAGTAGCTCAGGTACTGGCAGCAGCGCCGACGCAGGTCGAAGGTCTCGACGTAGTGCTGCTGCGCCGCCAGCAGCGTCGTCGCGTCCAGGTGGTCCAGCAGTTCGCGGAGCGGCGCGCCGTACTGGGGCGGGAGTTCCGCGCCGGCCTCCCGCAGCTGCGGCAGCAGCGCGCAGCGGCTCGTCCGGGTAGGCCAGCAGGTATGCCGCGATGCGGTGCGTGAGAGCGCGGGAGCGGTCGAAGCCCATCAGCTGTCCTCGTCGTCGCGCGGGAACAGGCCCTCGGGCGTGCCTCGCCCGTCCCAGTTGAGCAGGTTCACGCGGCGCGAGCCGTCCGGCGCGGTGAAGTGCTCCGCGCTCTGCCGCTGCTTGAGCAGGTGGAAGTTCTCCACCGACATCGGCACCGGCTGGCCGGAGGACTCCCCGAACGGCCCCAACGCGTACATGCCCGGCCCGCCCTCGTAGTCCAGCGAGCAGCCGGGCTCGTCGAGCTGTCCCGCGAGTTCGGCGTGCGCCTGCGGGATCACGTAGCGCTCCTCGTACTTCGCCAGCGCGAGCAGCCGGTACATCCGCTGGACCTGCTCGACGTCGAGCCCGGCGGCCTCCGGGATGGCCGGGTTCGGCGGGCGGCCGAGTTTGATGTCGCGCATGTACGAGCGCATCGCGCCCAGCTTGCGCAGCGACTCGGTCACCGGCCGCACGTCGCCGGCGGTGAACAGTTCCGCCAGGTACTCGACGGGGATCCGCAGCGCGTCGATGGCGCCGAAGATGTTGCCCACGTCCTCGCCGTCGTGGCCGGTCTCCGCCAGCTTGTCCACCACCGGCGACAGCGGCGGGACGTACCAGACCATCGGCATGGTGCGGAATTCCGGATGCAGCGGCAGCGCCACCCGGAAGTCCTTGATGAGCGCGTGGACCGGGGAGCGCTGCGCGGCGTCGATCCAGTCCGGCGGGATGCCGGCGCGGCGCGCCGCGGTGAGCACCTCCGGGTCGTTCGGGTCGAGCAGCACCTCCAGCTGCGCCGGGTACAGCTGGTGCTCGTCGTCCACCGATGCCGCTTCGAGCACGCGGTCGGCGTCGTAGAGCACCACCCCGAGGTAGCGCAGCCGGCCGACGCAGGTCTCCGAGCACACCGTCGGGAGCCCGACCTCCATCCGCGGGTAGCAGAGCGTGCACTTCTCGGCTTTGCCGGTGCGGTGGTTGAAGTACACCTTCTTGTACGGGCAGCCGGTGACGCACATCCGCCAGCCCCGGCACTGCTCCTGGTCGACGAGCACGATGCCGTCCTCGGACCGCTTGTACATCGCGCCCGACGGGCAGGACGCGACGCAGGACGGGTTGAGGCAGTGCTCGCAGATCCGCGGTAGGAAGAACATGAAGGTCTCTTCAAAGGACTGCTTGACCTCGTCGGAGAGCTTGCGCAGCACCGGGTCCTGCCGCGTGAGCTCCGGCGAGCCGGCCAGGCTGTCGTCCCAGTTGGCGCTCCAGGAGATCTTCGTCGGCTCGCCCGAGATCAGCGACCAGGGCCGGGCCACCGGCGTCTGGTCGCTCAGCGGCGCGGAGATCAGGTTGTCGTAGTCGTAGGTCCAGGGCTCGTAGTAGTCCTGGATGGCGGGCAGCTTCGGGTTGGCGAACAGCGACAGCAGCCGCTTGAACCGCCCGCCGCCGCGCAGCTTCAACCGGCCGCCGCGGGTCAGCCGCCACCCGCCGCGCCACCGCTGCTGGTCCTCGTAGGTGCGCGGATATCCCTGCCCGGGGCGGGTTTCCACGTTGTTGAACCAGACGTACTCGACGCCGCCGCGGTTGGTCCACGCCTGCTTGCAGGTGACCGAGCAGGTGTGGCAGCCGATGCACTTGTCCAGGTTCATCACCATCGCCAGCTGTGCCATCACGCGCATCAGTACTCCTTCTCGACGTTCCGCGTCAGTACTCCACCGTCTGGCTGCGGCGGCGGATGACGGTGACCTCGTCGCGCTGGTTGCCGGTCGGGCCCAGGTAGTTGAACGCGAAGGACATCTGGGCGTAGCCGCCGATGAGGTGGGTGGGCTTGAGCAGCAGCCGGGTCAGCGAGTTGTGGATCCCGCCGCGCAGCCCGGAGATCTCGGACTTCGGCACGTCCACCACCCGGTCCTTGGCGTGGTACATGTACACCGTTCCCCGCGGCATCTTCTGCGACACCACGGCCCGCGCGACGACCACGCCGTTGCGGTTGACCGCCTCCACCCAGTCGTTGTCGCGCACCCCGATCAGGTCCGCGTCGGCCGGGCTCATCCACAGGTCCGGTCCGCCGCGCGACAGCGCGAGCATCAGCAGGTTGTCCTGGTACTCGGAGTGGATCGACCACTTCGAGTGCGGCGTCAGGTAGCGCACCGAGACCGCGGTGCCGCCGGTTTCCTCGGGTTCGCCGAACAACCGGTGCATGTTCAGCGGCGGCCGGTACACCGGCAGCGCCTCGCCGAGCTCCTGCATCCAGTCGCGGTCCAGGTAGAAGTGCTGGCGGCCGGTCAGGGTGTGCCAGGGCTTGAGGCGTTCGACGTTGATCGCGAATGCGGTGTAGCGGCGGCCGCCGTGCTCGCTGCCGCTCCACTCGGGCGAGGTGATCACCGGCACCGGGCGCGCCTGGGTGTCGGCGAAGGTGACCTGCTTGCCCTCGTTGTCCAGCGCCAGGTCGGCCAGCCGGACGCCGGTGCGCTCCTCCAGCACCCGGAAGCCGGCGACCGCGATCCGGCCGTTGGTCGTGCCGGACAGCGCGAGGATCGCCTCGCACGCGTCCACGTCCCGCGCCAGCGACGGCGCCCGGCGGCGACGCCGCCCTGCACGGTGCCGTTGCTGCGCCGCAGCCGCTCGATCTCCTGGTCCGGGATGACCGTCCAGCCCTTGTTGCCCACGCCGAGCCGGTCCACCAGCGGCCCGAGCGCGGCCATCTTTTCCGCCACCGCCGGGTAGTCGCGTCGCACCACGATCAGCTTCGGCATCTTGACGCCCGGAACCGGGTCCACCTCGTCGCGGCCCCAGTCCCGCACCACCCCGCCGGGCGTCGCGAGCTCGTCCGGGGTGTCGTGCAGCAGCGGCGCGGCGACCAGGTCCTCGCGGATGCCCAGGTGCGTCGCGGCGAGCTCGGAGAACTTGCGGGCCACGGCGTGGAAAGCGGCGAAGTCGCTGCGGGTCTGCCACGGCGGCGCGATCGCCGGGGTGAACGCGTGGACGAACGGGTGCATGTCCGTCGAGGACAGGTCGTGCTTCTCGTACCAGGTGGCGGCGGGCAGCAGCACGTCGCTGCACAGGCCGGTGCTGGTCATCCGGAAGTCCAGCGATACCAGCAGGTCCAGCTTTCCCTCCGGCACTTTCGGATGCCACCGGACGTCGTGCGGCCGCCGGTTCGGCGGGGCTTCCTCGGCCCGCAGCGCGGAATCGGTGCCGAGCAGGTGCTTCAGGAAGTACTCGTTGCCCTTCGCCGACGAGCCCAGCAGGTTCGCCCGCCACACCGTGACGATGCGCGGCCAGTTCTGCTCGGCGTCCGGGTCGGTGCAGGCGAAGCGCAGCCGCCCGGCGCGCAGCTCGTCGATCACGTGGTCGGCGGGCTCCATCCCGGCCGCGCCGGCCGAATCCACCAGGTCGAGCTGGTTGCGGTCGAACGTCGGGTACGACGGCATCCAGCCCATCCGCGCCGACCGGGCGATGCAGTCGGCCATCGCCGCGCCCCACAACCGGCCTGGGCCCAGCGGGTGGATCAGCTCGTCGGCGCCCAGCGCGTCGTAGCGCCACTGGTCGGTGGCGAGGTACCAGAACGCGGTGCCGATCATCTGGCGCGGTGGCCGCGCCCAGTCCAGCGCCCCGGCCAGCTGCGCCCAGCCGGTGGCCGGGCGGCACTTCTCCTGGCCGACGTAGTGCGGCCAGCCGCCGCCGTTGACCCCCTGGCAGCCGGTCAGCGTCACCAGCGCCAGGAACGCCCGGTAGATCGTGTCGGAGTGGAACCAGTGGTTGGTGCCCGCGCCCATCAGGATCATCGACCGGCCGCCGGATTCCTCGGCGTTGCGGGCGAATTCGCGGGCCACCCGGGTCACCTGCGCGGCGGGCACCCCGGTGATCTCCTCCTGCCAGGCCGGGGTGTGCGGCTTCGGGTCGTCGAGGCCGCTCGGCCAGTCCCCGGGCAGTCCCGGCCGGGCCACCCCGTAGTCGGCCAGCATTAGGTCGAACACCGTGGTGACCAGGCGGTCCCCGACGCGGATCGCCGGGACGCCGCGGCGCAGCCGGGCACCGCGCTCGTCGGGCACGTCGAACCTCGGCAGCTCGACCGCGACCGGCTCGGCGGCGGCGTGGCCGAGCAGGCTCAGCTGCGGTCGCACCTCGCCGAGATCCAGGTTCCAGCGGCCGGTTTCCCCTTCGCCGAAGCGGAATCCCAGGCTGCCGCCGGGCACGTGCTCGCGGCCGGTTCGCTCGTCGACGAGCACCGGTTTGAACCGGTCGTGATCGCCGGGCGCACCGAGATCGGCCGCGGTGAGGAACTTGTCCGGCACCAGCGCCGCGCCGTTGTCCCGCAACGAAACCAGGAACGGCAGGTCGGTGTAGCGGCGCACGTAGTCGGCGAAGCGCGGTGCCTGCCGCTGCACGAAGAAGTCCCGCAGGATCACGTGCCCCATGGCCATCGCCAGCGCGCCGTCGGTGCCCGGCTGCGGCGACAGCCAGGTGTCGGCGAACTTCACGTTGTCGGCGTAGTCCGGCGATACCACCACGACCTTCTGGCCCCGGTACCGCGCCTCGGTCATGAAGTGCGCGTCCGGGGTGCGGGTCACCGGGACGTTGGAGCCCCACATCATCAGGTAGGAGGAGTTCCACCAGTCCGCGGACTCGGGCACGTCGGTCTGGTCGCCGAACACCTGCGGCGAGGCGACCGGGAGGTCGGCGTACCAGTCGTAGAACGACAGCATGGTGCCGCCGATCAGCGAGATGAACCGAGCGCCCGCGGCGTGCGAGACCATCGACATCGCCGGGATCGGGAAGAACCCGGCGATCCGGTCGGGCCGTGCCTGCGGATGGTGTGCACGTGCGCGGCGGCGACGAGCGACGGCGCCCGGCCGATGTTCACCCTGATCAGCCTGCTGACGATCGTCCCGGTGCTGCTGGTCGGGCTGTTGCCCGATTCGCTGCCGGTGCTGATGATCGGCGGCGTGCTGCTCGGCCTCGGCGGCACCACCTTCGCCGTCGGCGTCCCGGCGGCCAACGCCTGGTTCCCGCCCGAGAACCGCGGCATGGCGCTCGGCGTCTTCGGCGTCGGCACCGGCGGCACGGCGATCGCCTCGTTCACCACGCTGCCGCTGACCGCCGCGTTCGGGCAGCTGGCGCCGTTCCTGGTCGTGTCGGTGGCGCTGGTCGTGGTGGCGGTGCTGGCGTGGACGCTGCTCGGCGATCCGGCCGATCGGGTGGTGCCGCCGGGTTCGGCGTTCCACCGCACCGTGGAAACCCTGCGGCTGGCGGCGACCTGGGAGCTGTCGGTGCTTTACGCGCTGACCTTCGGCGGGTTCGTGGCGTTCAGCGTCTACCTGCCGACCTACCTCAAGTCCGCCTACGACCTCAGCGCGAGCGACGCCTCGATGCGCACGGCGGGATTCGTGGTGCTGGCCGTGGTGGCCCTGGTGGCCCGGCCGATCGGTGGCTGGCTCTGCGACCGCGTGCACCCGGCCGACGTGCTCGGTACCGCCTGCTCGCTCGCCGTGGCGTTCGCGGCCCTGGCGGCCTTCGAACTGCCGCTGGTCCCGTTCGGCACGATCGCCTTCCTCGGGCTGGCCGCGGTGCTCGGGGCCGGCGCGGGTGCGGTGTTCGCACTGGTCGCCAAGCTGGCGCCGCCCGACGAGGTCGGCGCGGTGACCGGCCTGGTGGGCGCCGCGGGCGGCCTGGGCGGATTCTTCCCGCCCCTGGTGATGGGCGCGATCTACGGCACGGCGGGCGACTACACCTGGGGCCTCGTGCTCCTGGCGCTGGCCGCGCTGGGGTGCGCCGCGCTGACGTTCGCGGTCGTCCGGCGGGCGGCCGCCCAGTGACCGGGCTGCGGATGCGTGGAACCGCTCGGACGGACATGATCTCCGGGAGACTCCACGGGGTAGCCTGATGGGGTAGGGGACAATACGCCGGAATCGGGCTCGCCCGGCTCCCGCGGTCCCCGTCATGGCAGCAATCCAACGGAGGTGTCAGCGGTGTCCAATCCGTTCACCGGCTCCGGCCGGTCGGCGCCGGGCACACCCAACCTGCCCACCCCGCCGAGCGGCTGGCCGATCGGTTCCTACGGCACCTACGAAGAGGCGCAGCGCGCCGTCGACCACCTGGCGGACAGCGACTTCCCGGTCCAGGAGGTGACCATCGTCGGCGTCGACCTGATGCTCGTCGAGCGCGTCACCGGGCGGCTGACCTGGGGTCGGGTGCTGGGCGGGGGCGCGGCCTCCGGAGCCTGGTTCGGCCTGTTCGTCGGCCTGATCCTGGGCCTGTTCACGCCGCAGGGCGGCTGGTTCGGCCCGGTGCTGGTCGGTCTGGGCGCGGGTATCGTGTTCGGCTTGGTCTCCGCGGCGGTCGGCTACGCCTCGACCCGCGGTCGCCGGGACTTCTCCTCGGCCAGCCAGCTGGTCGCGGGCCGCTACGACGTGCTGGCCCAGCCGCGCCACGCGGAACAGGGCCGGGACCTGCTCGCCAAACTCGCCATGCGCCCACCGTCGGCGCAATGATCGTGAGTGGCGCGGCAGCGCCGCTCACGACTTCCGGCGGACCCAGGACCCATGAGGGGCCTGGGTCCTGCTTTTTCGGAGACTTCCCTCTCCGGGGGGAGGCGGTTCGTTCCTCGGCGGGAAGATCGGCGAGGCGCGCATCGCGAGTATTCGAGGCATGAAACGACAGACCACCGCAGCCCTGATCGCATGTGCGGGCGCTCTCGCGTACACCACCTCGAAAGTCGTTCTCGCGATTCGCGCGGAACTCGGCATCCACGGGTTCCCCGCCCCGCCGTCGTCGTACGTCGCTTGGCAACCCGAGCAGATCGCGCTCGCGCAGCTGGGCAATGCGGCCGTCGGCCTGGTCACCGCGATCTGCGCCTTGCTGCTTGCGTGGCGCACCCTCGCGAGGGTCGCGGTCGTCCGTTGGATACTCGTCGCGGTGTCGTGGCTCGGCGTCGCGGTGATGGCAGCGGGTGTGATCGGATTCTCGCTGCGCGCCTTCGGCATCGTGCTGGCCCTCGGGCCGCCCGCAGCCGGTTGGTCCACGTACGCGGCGCTCGCGGTCGGAGCGGTCTGGGTGGTCGCGTGGGCCATCGCGACCACCGGGTTCGCCAGGGCGCGATGGCTGCGCACCAGCAGTTGAGGCGGCGCTGCCAGCGTTCGGCTGTACGACTGCCAACGATCATCGCAGTGGGATGCGGCCTTTGGTGCAGCGCCCCGACGTCCCTTTTCACCCACATTCACGTATTTGCAACAAGGGGCACACCGCCCTTGCCTTGACTGATCAAGACGCCTAGCTTGCCAACACCGGCTCACCGCCGGCGGTGGCAGGCGACGAAGCGTGGGCACCCCAGTGCCGGGTCGCGGCTGCGACCGGCAACTGGAAGGACCGACCGTGAGAGTTCGCCGCACCCGTGCAGCGGCAGTGCTGGGCGCGTCGCTGGTGTGCGCGTCCGCGCTGACCGCCTGCGCACCGGCCTCCGGCGCGAACACCGTGAACCTCTACAGCGCGCCCGAGGAGAACCTGCAGCAGAACGTGGACCGCTGCAACGCCGAGTCAGGCGGGCGGTACCAGATCGTCTACCACAAGCTGCCCCGCGACGCCGATGGCCAGCGCGAGCAGATGGTGCGCCGGCTGGCCGCCGGCGACACCGGCATGGACATCCTCTACCTGGACGTCTCCTGGACCGGCGAGTTCGCCGAGGCCAAGTGGATCCGGGAGTGGACCGGCCAGAACAAGGCTGAAGCCGAACGCGACACGCTGCGGGGGCCGCTGGAGACGGCCACCTGGGAGGGCAAGCTCTACGCGGCGCCGAAGAACACCAACGTGCAGCTGCTCTGGTACCGCAAGGACCTGGTGCCCGAACCGCCGAAGACGTGGGGCGAGATGATCTCGACCGCCCAGCGCCTCGAGCAGGAGGGCAAGCCGCACTGGATCTCGCTCACCGGCGCGCAGTACGAGGGCCTGTACGTGCACTTCAACACGCTCGTGCAATCGGCGGGCGGGCACATCATCTCCGATGACGGCAAGCGCGCCGTGATCGACGAGGGCGCGGTGCAGGCGTTGCAGGCGCTGCGCGACCTCGGCACGGCGGGCGTCACCAGCCCGTCGATGAACAACGCCAAGGAGGACGACGCCCGGCAGGAGTTCGAGACCGGGCAGGCCGCCTTCCAGCTGAACTGGCCGTTCGTCTACCCGTCGATGCAGGAGAACAAGCCCGAGCTGGCGCGCAACGTCGGTTGGGCGCGACTGCCCGGCCTGCAGCCGGGGGTGCCGAGCAAGTCCACCATCGGCGGCGCCAACTACGCGGTCAGCAGCTTCTCGACCAAGCCGGACCTGGCCTTCGAGGCGACGAAGTGCCTGCGGAACCCGGAAAGCCAGAAGTTCTCCGCGATCAACGACGGCGTGCCGCCGGCTCTCGAGTCCGTCTACTCGGATCCCGAGGTGGCCGCCGAGTACCCGATGCGCGACACCATCCTGGAAGCGCTCAAGGATCCGGGCGTGCGAACGGTGACTCCGGCTTCGCAGAACGTCTCCACGGCGCTGTCCAACCTGCTCGCGCCGATCGGGGAGATCGACCCGCAGAGCACTGCGGAGCGGATGCGCACCGAGGTGCAGAACGCCTTGGACTCCAAGGGAGTGATGCCGTGATGGTGCAACTGAAGGACTCCCTGCCAACCGCGAAGGCGATCAGCGAGGGCAAGAAGGCCGAACGCAAGCTCGGCTGGCTGCTGTGCGCCCCGGCCGCGCTGGTGATGCTCGCCGTCACCGGCTGGCCGATCCTCTACGCGCTGTGGCTGTCGTTCCAGCGGTTCGACCTCAAGTACCCGGACCAGCGCGAATTCGTCGGGCTGGACAACTACATCACGGTGCTCGGCAACGGCTACTGGTGGAGCGCGTTCTGGGTGACGATCCTGGTCACCATCGTCTCGGTGGCGATCGAGTTCGCCCTCGGCATGGGGCTGGCGCTGGTCATGCACCGGGCGCTGGTCGGCCGCGGCCTGGTGCGCACCGTGACCCTCATCCCGTACGGCATCGTCACCGTCGTCGCGGCCTTCAGCTGGCGCTACGCCTGGACGCCCGACACCGGTTACCTGGCCAACGCGATCACGCCGGGCGGCGCGCCGCTGACCGAGCACGCCAGCGCGCTGGCCATCGTGATCCTGGCGGAGATCTGGAAGACCACGCCGTTCATGGCGCTGCTGCTGATGGCCGGTCTGGCGCTGGTGCCCGACGACCTGCTCAAGGCGGCGGCGATGGACGGCGCCGGGCCGTGGCAGCGGTTCGTGAAGGTGATGCTGCCGGTGATGAAGCCGGCCATCCTGGTCGCGCTGCTGTTCCGCACCCTCGACGCGTTCCGCGTCTTCGACAACATCGTGGTGCTCACCTCCGGCGCGCAAGGCACCTCGTCGGTGTCCGTGCTCGCCTACAACAACCTGATCAAGGGCCTGAACCTGGGCATCGGCTCGACCATGTCGGTCCTGATCTTCATCGCGGTCGCGATCATCGCGTGGATGTTCGTGAAGCTCTTCGGCGCGGCCGCGCCCGGTAGCGACGACAAGGGGAGGCGCTGATGGCCGGCGTCGGCGGGGCCGAGACCCCCGCGCGGAAGACCAAGTGGGCGCTGCTCAACATCATCGTGCTGGTGTACGCGCTGGTGCCGGTGCTGTGGATCCTGTCGCTGTCGTTCAAGACGCCGGAGACGCTCGCCGACGGCAACCTGATCCCGCGCGAGTGGACCCTGGAGAACTACGCGGCGATCTTCTCCACCAGCGAGTTCACCCGCGCGCTGCTGAACTCGATCGGCATCGCGCTGATCGCGACCGCCATCGCCGTGGTGCTGGGCACCATGGCCGCCTACGCGATCGCCCGGCTGGACTTCCCCGGCAAGCGGGTGCTGGTCGGCGCCTCGCTGCTGATCGCGATGTTCCCGCAGGTGTCGCTGGTGTCGCCGCTGTTCGAGATCGAGCGGGCGCTGGGCCTGTTCGACACCTGGCCGGGGCTGATCCTGCCGTACATCACCTTCTCGCTGCCGCTGGCCATCTACACGCTGTCGGCGTTCTTCCGGGAGATCCCGTGGGAGCTGGAGAAGGCGGCCAAGATGGACGGCGCAACGCCGGGGCAGGCCTTCGCGAAGGTGATCGCGCCGCTGGCCGCGCCGGGGGTGTTCACCACCGCCATCCTGGTGTTCATCTTCTGCTGGAACGACTTCCTGTTCGCGATCTCGCTGACCTCGACGGAGAACTCCCGCACCGCGCCGGTGGCGTTGCAGTTCTTCACCGGCGACTCGCAGTTCGAGGACCCGACGGGGTCGATCTCCGCGGCCGCGGTGGTGATCACCATTCCGATCATCGTGTTCGTGCTGTTCTTCCAGCGTCGCATCGTGTCCGGACTGACCTCCGGCGCAGTGAAGGGGTAACCAAGTGGCCGAGATCGTGCTGGACAAGGTGACCAAGCGCTACCCGGACGGGGCGTTGGCGGTCAACGAGGTGAACCTGGAGATCGCGGACGGCGAGTTCGTGATCCTGGTCGGCCCCTCCGGCTGCGGGAAGTCCACCACGCTGAACATGATCGCGGGGCTGGAGGACATCAGCGGCGGCGAACTGCGCATCGGCGGGGAGCGGATGAACGAGCGCGCGCCCAAGGACCGCGACATCGCCATGGTGTTCCAGTCCTACGCGCTGTACCCGCACATGACGGTGTTCGAGAACATGGCGTTCCCGCTGCGGCTGGCCAAGGTGGATTCGGCGACGGTGCGGCAGAAGGTCGAGGAGGCCGCCAAGATCCTCGACCTCGCCAAGCACCTGGACCGCAAGCCCGCGAACCTCTCCGGCGGGCAGCGGCAGCGGGTGGCGATGGGGCGGGCGATCGTGCGCAGCCCCAAGGCGTTCCTGATGGACGAGCCGTTGTCCAATTTGGACGCGAAGCTGCGGGTGCAGATGCGGACCTCGGTGTCGAAGCTGCAGAAGCGGCTGGGCACCACGACGGTCTACGTCACGCACGACCAGACCGAGGCGATGACCCTAGGCGACCGGGTCGTGGTCCTGCGCGGCGGCGTGGTGCAGCAGGTCGGCGCGCCGCAACACCTCTACGAGCACCCGGCGAACCTGTTCGTCGCGGGCTTCATCGGCTCGCCCGCGATGAACTTCGTGCCGGTCGAGGTGGCCGACGGCGTGCTGCGCGGCCCGCTGGGCGACATCCCGCTGAGCGACCGGATCCGCACCGCGCTGGAGTCCGCGGACGCGCCGCGCGAACTGGTGCTGGGCATCCGCCCGGAGCACTTCGAGGACGCGGCGCTGCTCGACGACTCGGCCCGCGCGGCGGGCGGGACGTTCACCGGCGAGGTGGACGTGGTGGAGGAGATGGGCTCGGACAAGTACGTGTACTTCACCCTCCACGGTGGACGGGCGAGCACGGCGGAGCTGGACGAGCTGGCGGCCGACAGCGGCAGCGCCGAGGTACCCACGGACGAGGGCCAGGTGGTCACCCGCCTCTCGGTCGAATCGGCGGCGAGGGAGAGCCGGCCCCTGACGGTCTGGTTCGACCCGGACAAGATCCACCTCTTCGACCCGGCCACGGGCCGAACCCTCACCTGACCCGGTCGAGGTGAGGGGCACCCATGACCGAGCAACCGGGCACGGGTGCCCCCACCCACGGCCAAGAGCGGATTTCAAACCGGGGCAAGGTGACACCGCCGACCAGCTCCACCACCCGATGGGTCGGGTTCGTCCGCAATTTCAATGGAAATCGGACCTTCGATTTCAATGGAAATTGCGGGCAGGTGAACGCCGGGTGGAGGTCAGGGGCGGCCGAGCTCTTGGGTCCAGTAGTGGTGGTAGCGGCTGTGCCCGGTCGCCGCGTGGCCCACGCCGAGGTCGGTGAAGGCGCAGTCGAGGATGTTGTCCCGGTGCGGGACGGCTTCCATCCACTGGCGGAAGGTGCCGTCGGCGGTCTCGCGGCCGGCCGCGATGTTCTCGCCGACGTAGCCGCCCGGGAATCCCTCGGACCGGGTGCGATCCACCGGGCTGCGGCCGTCGCTTCCGGTGTGCCTGAAGAAGTTCCGGTGCGCCATGTCCGCGCTGTGCCCGGCGGCCGCCCGGGTCAGGTCGCCGTTCAGGCGCACCGGCGGGCATCCGGCCCGGGCCCGTTCGGCATTGGTGAGTTCGAGTATTCGCTGCTCCGCCGGCGTCCGCTGGGCCGCCTGCAGCGGCGGCCCAGCGCAGAGCAGGAGAAGTGGGACCGCGGCCCCGCACGACAACATCCGTTCGACCAGCGACATCTGCGATCACTCCCAGCATCGCGACGATGGGTGGGAGTGTTGTAACCGCGGCGCGACGACGCCGCCGGATCATTTCGCCGAATCCGGTTACCGGCCGGGCGTGCCGGATTCAGTCCATAGTGGACGGCCGAGCACGGAGCGTTAGAGCTGGCTCGCGATGAGTACGAACAGGGTGACGATCCACCCCATGATCAGGGCGACCAGGAGGGTGAGCTTGTTGGCGGCCAAGCGAGTCATGGCGGTGCCTCCCAACGTGAAAGAAACGAAGATCTGACGGAGATTCGTTTTTCACGATGCGGCCCGCGGTGGTCCCGGCAGGCGTCAGCGCGCGACGGCGCGTGGCGCGGCGGGAACCGCGTCCCACATCGCGCCGGGTTTTCGCTGCACCCAAGCAGTGTGCCGGAACAACTTCTCGGCGATCTCCCGACGCGTCACGGGATTTCGCCGGGGGACCGGGCCGGTGAGGAGCCGATGCCGGACCCGCCCCTGGTGCTGCGGAAGACGGTGCATGACAACCTCCTCACGCGCTCGCGCCGACCGATGAGAACGGACGGTGGTGAAAGACAAGCGGAACGGCGTCCAGTCGGCGATGACGGGACGCGAAGTGACCCCGCACGGCATATCGCCGGCGGCGCGGAATTCGTTACGAAGTGCGATCACAGCCACTTGTTCCGCCGGAAGATCTTGAAGAGGACCATGCAGGCGCCGAGCATCACCATGAGGGCCAGGGGGTACCCGAAGGTCCAATTCGTCTCGGGCATGAAGTCGAAGTTCATGCCGTAGATCCCGGCGATCATGGTCGGTGTCGAGACGATCGCGACCCACGCCGAGATCTTGCGCATGTCGGTGTTCTGCTGGAGCGTGATCTTGGCCAGTGTCGCGTCCACCAGGGTGGTCAGCAGCTCGTCGAAGGCCCCCACCATCTCGGACACCCTCGCCAGGTGGTCCTCGACGTTGCGGAAGTAGGACCGCACCTCGTCGGCGACCATCGGCGTGTAGCCCTCGGCGAGCCGCTGCATCGGCTTGGTCAGCGGCTGCACCGCGCGGCGCAGCTCCATGACTTCGCGCTTCATCAGGTAGATGTGCTCGGCGTCGATCTTGGTGCCCGGCTCGAAGACCTCGGCCTCGATCTCGTCGATGTCGTCCTGGATGGCCTCGGTGACCTCCAGGTACGTGTCCACCACGTGGTCGGCGACGCCGTGCAGCACCGCCGACGGGCCCAGCGCGAGCTGCTCCGGGTCGGCCTCCAGCTGGCTGCGCACCTCGGCCAGCCCCGCGTGCTTGCCGTGCCGCACCGTGATGACGAAGTCGCGGCCAAGGAACACCATCAGCTCGCCGGTGTCGACGATCTCGCTGGTCGCCGACCGCGTCTCCGTGTCGGTGTAGCGGACCGTCTTCAGCACCATGAACAACGTGTTGTCGTAGCGCTCCAGCTTCGGGCGCTGGTGCGCGTGCACGGCGTCCTCGACGGCCAGCTCGTGCAGGCCGAAGGTTTCGGCGATGCCGTTGATCTGCTCTTCGGTGGGCTCGTGCAGCCCGATCCAGACGAAGCCGGAACCGCGCCGCCGCACCTCCTCGATGGCGTCGGAGTGGTTCCACGAACCTTCGACGCGGCGTCCCTCGTCGTAGATCGCGCAGTCGACGACGTACGCGGAGACGGGGGCGGCGCTGCGGATGAGCGGCTGGGGCGCGCGGTTGTTCCGGTTGCGCAGGCCGAGCGAGGGCAGGTTGGGCACGGCGACCTCCAAGGTCCGGGCGCAGCTCCCCGGCGGACGGGGCTCCGGGTGAGAGCTGCGTGGGTGGCGTGCTTCGCGGGCTCCGCCCGCTGCTCGCGCATCCCTGCCGGCCCTGACGGGCGAAGGCCTAGCGGCTGGCCCTTCCGGCGGGGACGCTGTTGGTACTGCACGGAAGCGCGCTATCGGCACTGCTGTCCACGATCCCTCACCTCCAGAAGGTCATCCACCGATGCGGTGGTCATGAGTCAGCCAACCCGACACGATACTCCGTCCGAGTGGACCGATGGCAACGGCTCGCATTCGAGGTCACAACCCGCCGGAACCGCAATGCATGAAACGGGTGAATTGGGCGGAATGGGTGAATCGCATTCGGATCCGTGTTCGACCCGAACCCCGCCTCTCGACGGGTTGTGACGGGACGCCACGACGGCCTTCCCTGCTCGTATTTCAGCCATCACTCGTTGCGGGGTAAACTATTCCAAGAGCGCAGGATCTCGGCGAGGCCTTCGGTCAGCGCCCCGTCGCGGTCCAGTGTGGCGAAAGTCGCACTGTCCGCCCAGATCGCATCGGCGGCGTCGTCACCAGCGGAAAGCTCCTGTTCGTTACTCCAGCAGGAGTAATCCAGGATCTCGTAGGTGCCGTGCGCCGCGGGCCGGAAGATTCGGCCGACGAGCTCACCGACGGTGACGGAGAGTCCCGTTTCTTCGCGGACTTCGCGCTGTACCGCCGAATGGTCGGTCTCGCCGGGCTCGACTCGGCCACCCGGTAGGGACCACTTCCCCTTCCCGGGTTCATGTGCACGTTTGACCAGCAGCAACCGGCCGTCCGGGTGGTGAATTATCGCGCCGACGCAGCGGATCACAGGATTCTCCGATACGATCATCGCCACGGAGGGTAGTTGATCCGGGGCTGCCCGGAAACGACTGACCCAAGTGCGGTACAAAGCTGCCGTAAAGCGGCGGAGTGCGGTACAACGGATCAGCAGGCGCCTGCGCTACTCAAGGGCATTTCGGACGGGGTGCGTCACAGTGAACATGAAGAAAATCCTCACGTGGGCCGGAGTTGCTTTCCTCCTGTTCTTCCTGTTTTCCGCGCCAGTGGAAGCCAGCGGTGTCATCAACGGCATCCTGGGCAGTCTCCGGGGAGCAGCTGAGGCCGTCATCACCTTCATGCAGAACCTCTTCCAGTAAAGCGCGAGCCGCGGGAGGCGGGTGCCGTGTTCGCTCCAAGGGACCCCGACGAATACCTGCTGGACAGTGAACGCCGGGTGATCCGCGTTCGGCGTCACTGGGCGGTCCTGGTGTGGGACCTCTTCGAGGCGACCGGCTTGCTGGTGGGTCTGGTGATGGTGTCCTACCTGGTGCCCGAGGGCAGCGGTGGGCTGGTCCAGAACATCCTCTGGTACGTGGGGCTGATCATCCTGATCCGCTTCGCGTACCAGGTGCTGGACTGGTACGTGGAACGCATCGTCGTGACCGACAAGCGGTTCCTGATCACCACCGGCATCTTCACCACCAACGTGGCGATGATGCCGATCACCAAGGTCACGGACCTGACGTTCGCTCGCACGCTGATGGGCCGTCTCTTCGGGTACGGCACTCTCGTGGTCGAGTCGGCCGGTCAGATCCAGGCCCTGAACCGCATCGACTACGTGCCGAACCCGACCGAGGTCGAGGACGCGATCTCGGCGCTCGTCTTCGGTGACAAGAAGGGCCAGCAGCAGGACCGCTTCTCCATGCTCAAGGCGCGGCGCGCCGCGGTGGGCAAGCGGAAAGCGGCGAAGCTCTGACCGATCCGGTCGGCCCGGCGCGGCAGCGCCCGGGTCGGCCGGACGGGTGTTGGTTCGGCCCGCGGTCGGACCATCGGTCACACTGGTGGGTGTGCGAATCGACCTGCACACGCATTCCACCGAGTCCGACGGGACCGATACGCCGGCAGAGCTGGTGGCGACGGCGCTCGCCGCCGGCCTGGACGCGATCGCGATCACCGACCACGACACCACCGCGGGATGGGCGGCGGCCGAGCGGGCCGTGCGCGATCTCGCGGAGCCCGGCCGGTTCCGGCTGGTACCGGGCGCCGAGCTGTCGTGCTCGTGCCCGGGCGAGGACGGTCGGAACATCACCGTGCACCTGCTGGCGTACCTGTTCGACCCGAACTCCACCGCGCTCGTGCGGGAGCAGTCGCGGCTGCGCGCTGAGCGCCGGGAGCGGCTCTACCAGATGGCGCAGCACATGGCCGCCGATGGTTTTCCGGTCGACCCGGACGAGCTCATGGCCGGCCTGCCGCCCGACTCGCCGGGCGGGCGCCCGCACCTGGCCCGCGCGCTCGTCAACGCCGGGACGGTCGCGAGCGTCGACGAGGCCTTCGCCAAGTACCTCGGCGGCCGCGGCAGCTACTACCTCCCGCGCACCGACACGCCCGTGCACCGTGCGATCGAGATGATCGCCGAGGCCGGTGGCGCGACGGTGCTGGCGCACCCCTTCGCGACCGCGCGGGGGCCGATCGTGACCGCCGACATCGTGGCCGAGCTCGCCGGGATCGGGCTCGCCGGGATCGAGATCGACCACCCCGACCACGACGCCGAGACCCGGACGCGGCTGCGCGGGCTGGCCGCCGAGCTGGATCTGATCCCCACCGGCAGCAGCGACTACCACGGCACCAACAAGACGATCCGGATCGGCCAGGAGACGACTCCGCCCGACTCGTTGGACCGGCTGGTGGAGCGGTGCAGCGGCAGCAAGGTCATCGGCTGATCGTGGCGGAACGGCCGGGTAGCGGGAAAACTGCGTACTGTGGGGGCGTGCAGGGGCAGCTCGGTCTAGAAGGAATTCCCAGCAAGCTGGTGCGGGTCACGCCGGCCAGGCTCGCGACCTGGGCGACGTGCCCCCGGAAGTACCGCATGACGTACCTGGACCGGCCGGCACCCTCGCGCGCCGGTGCTTGGGCGAACGCCACGTTGGGCGCCGTCGTGCACAACGCTCTGCGCGCGTACTTCGAGCTGCGAGCGGATCAGCGCAGCCCGGAGCGCGCCGCCACGTTGGTGCGCGAGTACTGGAAGTCCGACGGCTTCGCGAGCCCGGAGCAGGCGGGCGACTACCGGCGCCGAGCGCAGGAGTGGGTCGGCTCGTACGTCGAGCAGCTGGCGCCCGACGCCGTGCCGCTCGCGGTCGAGCGTTGGGTGTCCGCGCCGATGGGGTCGATCATCGCCGAGGGGAGGGTGGACCGGATCGACGACCGGCATGGCGAAATCGTCGTCGTCGACTACAAGACCGGGCGGCACGGACTGCGCGTCGACGATGCGCGGCAGTCGCTGGCGCTCGGACTGTACGCGTTGGCAGCGCGCAAGACCCTGCGCCGGCCGTGCTGGCGGGTCGAGCTGCACCACTTGCCGACCGGGACCGTCGCGGGTTGGGATCACACCGCGGAATCGCTCGCCGCGCTGCAGGATCGCGCCGAGCAGCTCGCCGGGGAACTCCAGGCCGCGACCGACGAGTTCGAGCTCGGTGCCGATCCGCAGGCGATGTTCCCGGTGCGAACCGGACCGCACTGCTCGTGGTGCGACTTCCGGGCGCATTGCGAGGAGGGCCGGCAGGCGGCGCCGAGCCTGCCCCCGTGGGCTTTGCTGGGAGATTGACGAGCATGCGACCTGAGGACGGGCCGATGCGCACACCCGCTTCGCAACGACCGCGGCCGCCCCGAACGCGGCGCCTGCCGGGATCCGACGAGCTGCCGCCGCAGCGACCACGCGGTCGGCATTCGCTGAGCCGGCCGACGCCGCCCAGCCGGGCCGGTTCCGCGCTCCGCGGCCTCACCGGCGCGCTGGCGGCCGGCTTCCTGCTGCTCGCACTCGTGCTGGTGGTGGTGCAGTTCTGGGCGACGAACCAGGGGCAGGAAGGCCCCGGGCTGGCCGCGGTGATCGCTCAACTGGTGGCGTCGCTGATCGCCCTGATGCTGCAGGCGATCGCGGACCGGCGCAACGACGCGCGCGGCGGCTTGGCGGCCTGCGGCGTCCTCGTGGTCGTGTTCGGCTCGTTGTGGTTCTGGTGGTGGGCCTGACGGGCGGCCGTATTCCCGTTGGGGGACAAGGACTTTTCGCGCCGCCGGTTCAGCGCAGGGCGACGAGCGCGTCGCCGCGCTGTTCCAGGAGAACCGGGCCCACCGCGTTGAGCTGGACCGGGCCGGTGTAGCCGGCGCGGTCCACCGGGATCACCCGCTCGCGGTTGCCGGTCAGTGCGTCCAGGACCGCCAGGCCCTCGGTCACCGGTACCAGCAGCTTCCCGCCGAATCCGACGCCCGGGCCGAGCGTGTCCGGCGTAGTCCACAGTGGAGCGAGGGTCTCCGGGTCCAGCGCGACCGTGTCGGTGCCGGTGTGCCAGTAGATCCGGCCGCCCTTCGAGGTCGACTCGACCTGCACGTTCGCCCGGAGGTCGGGAGTGCCGACGCGCACCGGGAAGGTGTTCTCCACCGCGCCGTCGTTGTTGTAGACCACGACCTCGGAGCGGTCCCGGAGGACCACCGCGACGTGCTTGTCGTTGACCGCGATGACCCCCGCCGACTCGCTGCCGAGGACGACGCTGAAGATCTCCTCCGGCTTCTCGTCCTCCTCGGGGTGGGCCTTCAGAACAGTGATCCGGCCCTGCTCGCGGGGGCACGCCTCGACGGCCCCCACCCGCTCGTCCCCCACCGCGATCGAGGAGTAGGTGCAGTCCGGGCGCTTCATGTTGTTGTCCGGGTTCTTCACCGCGGGTGGCATGCCGAACTGCTGGGTGCGCACCAGGTCCGAGCGCCAGGACTCGAAGGAGCTCTTCCCGGTGGCCGTCACGTAGGTGCCGTCGCCGAGCAGCTGGGTGCCGAACTCGGCGTCGGCATTGCGCTGCGGCCCGCGCACCCCGGTGGCCCCGCGCAGCGAGGTGACCTCGCTGCAGTTCTCGGACTTGCGGTAGACCGCGATCGCGCGGTTCCACTCCGCGCCGACCGTGCACAGTGGAATGTCGCGGGCGTAGCGCCAGACGACCTGACCGGTCAGCGGGTCGTGGCCGCTCACCTCGTTGCCCGCCCCGGTGACCACTCCGGCCCCGGCGACGACCGGCACCGGAGTGACCGGGCTGGTCGCGCGCCATGCCTCGGACAGCGTCTCGGGCACGGCGGTTGCTGCGGGAAGTTCCGGAATCGGCTGGGCGGCGGGTTCGGACACGGTGGCGCGCGCATCGCTGTTGAACCAGAGCACGGCGCTACCGGCGAGCACGGCCCCGACGATCAGCGCCACCACGGCGAGGTCGGTTCTCGTGCGCCGCTCCGGCCGGACCACAGTCACTCCTCGATCGCCTGGCTGTTCCTGCGCCGAGCTTAGAGCCTGTCGCCGGACTCGCCTTGCGTGGCGGTGCGGGTGGCGGCCCCTGCAGGAGTTGCGGACGCCGCCTGGAGTTCGACCCGCGAGCCTCCCGGCTCACGGGTCTCGCCTGCTGCTACGCGGCGCCGCCTTCGGCGTTGCCGCTGCGCGCCGTGTCGCCGGCTTCGCCGGCCGGCTCGCCCGAGTGACGCCTGCGGCGCCGACGGCGCGGCCGCTCACCGGCGTCGGTTTCGCCTCCTGCGGCGGGCGCTTCCGGCTGCTGCACCGCGGTTTCGGCACCGCTGCGGGTACGCCGGCGCTGCCGGCGTCGGGCGGGCCGGGTCTCGGCGTCGCTGTCCTGGCGGGCACCGCTCTCGACTTCGCCCTGGTGCTGGTCCGCGCCGCCACGGGTGCGCCGCCGGTTGCGGCGCGGTCGCTTGGCCTCGCCCTGCGTCTCGGGCTCGGCGTCCAGTCCGGCGCGGGTGCGCTTGGACAGCGGCAGGCGACCGGTGACGTCCGTCGGGATGTCGAGGTCGGCGAACAGGTGCGGCGAGGTCGAGTAGGTCTCGACCGGCTCGGGCTTGCCCAGGCCGAGCGTTTCGCTGATCAGCTTCCAGCGTGGCTCTTCGTCCCAGTCGACGAGGGTGATCGCGACGCCTTCGCGACCGGCCCGGCCGGTGCGGCCGATGCGGTGCACGTAGGTCTTCTCGTCGTCCGGGCACTGCAGGTTGATCACGTGGGTCACGCCGGCGACGTCGATGCCGCGGGCCGCGACGTCGGTGGCCACCAGGATGTCGACCTTGCCGGAGCGGAACGCGCGCAGCGCCTTCTCGCGCGCGCCCTGCCCGAGGTCGCCGTGCACCGCGCCGGCCGCGAAGCCTCGCTCGGTGAGCTCGTCGGCGAGCTTCTGCGCCGTCCGCTTGGTCCGGCTGAAGATCATCGCCAGGCCGCGGTCGGTGGCCTGCAGGGCCTTCGCGATCAGTTCGCCCTTGTCCATCGCGTGCGCCCGGTAGATGAACTGCCGGGTGCGCTCGTGCACCGCGCTCTCGTCGGCCTGCTCGGCCCGGATGTGCGTCGGCTGCGTCATGAACGTGCGGGCCAGGGTCAGGATCGGGCCCGGCATGGTGGCCGAGAACAGCATCGTCTGCCGCTGCTCGGGAACCATGCGCAAGATGCGCTCGATGTCCGGCAGGAAGCCGAGGTCGAGCATCTCGTCGGCCTCGTCGAGCACCAGCCCGCGGACCTTGCCGAGCACCAGGTGGCGCTGTTCGGCCAGGTCGAGCAGGCGGCCCGGGGTGCCGATGACCACGTCGACGCCGTTGCGGAGCGCGGAGATCTGCTCCTCGTACGGGCGGCCGCCGTAGACGGCGACGGTGCGCACGCCCAGGTGCTTGCCCGCGTCGGTGAGGTCGCGGGTGACCTGCAGGCACAGCTCGCGGGTCGGCACCACGACGAGCGCCTGCGGAGTGCCGTCGCCGGGCACCTGCAGGCGGTGCAGCAGCGGGACGCCGAAGCCGAGGGTCTTGCCGGTGCCGGTGCGGGCTTGACCGATCAGGTCCTCGCCCTGCATCGCCAGCGGCAGGGTCAGTTCCTGGATGGCGAAGGTGCGCTCGATGCCGGCTTCGTGCAGCGCGCGGACGATCTCCGGGTGCACCTCGAGCTCGGCGAAGGTCGGAGCGTCCGGGTTGCCGGCGGTGCCGACCTTCAGGTGCGGCGTGTCCGCGGCTTCAGGTGCACCGGACTCGCTGTGCTCGAGCTCCGTGTCGTCCGCGATGGTGGGGCTGGCGCCCCCATTACGATCTTCGAGGCCGTCGGGGGCCTGGCTGTTGGTGAACGTCAGAATGATCGCCTCTCTCGGTACCTGCGCGCATGCGTCCCGGTTCGGGCCGATCCGTGGCGACGTCCTCCCGGCACGGCGGCTCGCTGCTCGCGGCCGCTCTTCGTGCTCGTGGTCACCGACGTGATGGTGCGCGCCCTTGTTCGCTCAGCGGCTGAGCCGCTGTTGGTTCGTTCTTCTCGGCGTCGCGTGCGCCAAGGCCGACGAGCGATTTCGCTCGGGCCGCGTACACGCAGGCTGTGGTCCCGGGGGCCGTCCCGCTCGGACGGGAGTCGCCCAGACCGTGACGTTCGGGGAGCCAGCACCGCGGTCTTCACGACCGGGTCGCCGGCTGTGCCGCCGACTGTGCCGTCGGACGCCGATGCTCCTCCGAGGTCCGAGGATACCTGTTGGTCGGCCGTTCTCACCGTGGCGCGTATAACTCGGGCGTGCCGCCGGTTAGGCTCGCAGCCATGAACGAGGCTGACCAGCGCGGTGAAAGTGACGAGCGTTACTCCGAAGGTGTCGTGGATCTGCTCGCGGCGCTGGCCTTCGGAGAGCTGTCGGCCTTCGACCGGCTCGCCGAGGACGCGCGCACCGCACCCACGCTGACCGGCCGCGCGGCGCTGGCCAGCATGGCGGCCGCGGAGATCGGCCACTACCGGCAGCTGGAGGAGCACCTGGCGGGCCGTGGGGTGGCGGTCGACGAGGTCATGCAGCCGTTCGTGGCTCCGTTCGAGGCGTTCAATGAGTCCACCGCGCCGCATTCGTGGCTGGAATCACTGGTCAAGGCCTACGTCGGCGACGGGCTGGCGGCCGATTTCTACCGCGAGGTCGCGGAGTGGTTGGACCCCGCCACGCGGGAGCTGGTGCTGACCGTGCTCGCCGACACCGGCCACTCGGCGTTCGCCGAACGCGAGGTGCAGGCGGCCTGCGAGGACGACCGCAAGCTGCGGGACAAGCTGACGCTGTGGGGACGGCGACTGCTGGGCGAGGCGATGACGCAGGCGCAGCGGGTGGTCGCCGAGCGCGACGCGCTGGCGGAGCTGATCATCAAGGGCTCGGGCGACCTCACCGGCATCGCGGCGATGTTCCGGAGGTTGCAGAACAACCACACCAAGCGGATGGCCCGCCTGGGCCTGGGCTGATGACCCGTTCCGGGCTCGTTTCGCGTGGCGGAGCGGGCGGCGAACGGATGACCGATACGACGCGTCGGCGCTGTCGTTGCCAGGCGACGCCTGAGAAACCCGCGGCGGTGCGAGCTGCGAAGGTGGGCTGAACGGCACCGCCGCTGCAAAGGCGAAACAGGTTCCCGGGCAGGACCTCGTTCGGTGGCGTCGCGAGGATCCGCCGATCAAGGCGGGACCTGGGATAGCCTTGCCACATCCCAACGGATTCGAGTGCTCAACGGAGGTTCGGCGTGGAGGTCAAGATCGGCGTCGTGGACAGCCCGCGCGAGCTGACGGTCGTCAGCGGACAGTCCCCGGAAGAGGTCGAGTCGCTGGTCGCCGACGCGCTGAAGAACGCAGAAGGCGTGCTGGCGCTGACCGACGAGAAGGGGCGGCGGATCATCGTCCCGTCGACCAAGGTCGCCTACGTGGAGATCGGCCCGGCGACGCCGCCGCGCGTCGGCTTCGGCGTGAGCTGACCTGGGTTTTTCCGCGCGAGGGGCACCCCGGCCGAACTCGGCCGAGGTGCCCCTCGCGCTTTGCGTCAGTCCAGTTCGGCGGGGATCTCGAAGGGCGGGCGGCCGGTGCCGGTGATCCGGTAGCGGCCCCAGGGGTCCTGGTCGGAGAGGGTGCCCGTCGCCTCGCCCGCCGGTGTGCGAAACACCACATCCTTCTTGCGGCGGTCGGCGAACTCGTCCACGTCCTGGTGCGCGGACAGGCGCCCGTACCAGTGGAAGCGGCCGTCGATGGGCTGGAAGTGCCCGCGCAGGACCACCTCGACCGCCAGCTCCCGCTCGTCGGCCAGGAGCGTGGCCGGGCCGCGGTAGTCGTCCTCGTCGTGCTCGTGGTCAGCCATGGTCCACGTCCTCCTCGTCTTCGGGCGTTTCGTGTTCGCCGGGCAACAGGCGCAGGTCGTTGCCGAGGTCCAGCGGCTCGTCGGGGTCGATCACCAGGCCGGCCGAGCGCAGCACGCCGTCGATGGCGAACCAGATGATCTGCGCCAGGTAGTCGGTGAGGTCGCTGCGGCTCATCGACTGCCGCTCCAGCCACCAGTCGCCGCTGGCCTGCACCATGCCCACCAGGCCGTGGCTCCAGGGCTCGACGCCGCCGGAGTCCAGGCCCAGCGCCCGCAGGTATTCGCCGAGGATGCGGGACAGCGAGTTCGCGATCACCGTTTTCTCCGCCGACACCGGGTCGGAGCGCACCGGCCGGTCCGCGAAGGTGCGCTGCACGACGAACCGGTACAGCTCCGGGTACTGCTCGATGGTGCCGAGGTAGGCGTCGAGCAGGCGGCGGATGCGCTGGTTGGGCGTGCCGCCCTCGTGGAACAGCGGCCGCAGCCGTTGCATCAGCAGCTCGGTGCCCCATTCGCCGACCGCGACGTAGAGGTCGCTCTTGTCGCTGAAGTGCCGGTAGAGCACGGGCTTGCTGACGCCGGCCTCGGCGGCGATCTCGTCCATTCCGACCTCGGCGCCGTGCTTGCTGATGGCGCGCACCGCTGCCTCGACGAACTCGGCGCGGCGGGCCTGGCGATGCTCGCGCCAGCGCTCCCGGCGCGCGTCGCCGCGGGCCTTCTCCGGTGTGACCGCCTTGACAGGGCGAGAGATGTGGCTCACGCTACCCAAGGTAACTGTTACTGGAAGTAACATGCAATCTCGATGCCGAGAGGGTGATCGCCGGATGAGCAGGGCCCTGCAGGTCAACGACCGCGAGAAGACGGCCGCACGGCTGCTGAATTCGTCCGCACGGAACAGCTACGACCCCGAGGTCGACGTCGACTGGGACGCGCCGCTGGCCGACGGCAAGCCCTACATCCCGTTCAAGCGCAGCTCGCTCTACGGCACGCACCTCTGGGACCGGCTCAGCGAGGAACAGCGCATCGAGCTGACCAAGCACGAGTTCGCCAGCATCGCCTCGAACGGCCTGTGGTTCGAGGTGCTGCTCATGCAGATGCTGCTCAAGGAGTTCTACAACTCCGACCCGCGCACCAACCACGCCCAGTACGCGCTCACCGAGGTCGCCGACGAATGCCGGCACTCCACCATGTTCGCCAAGGCCGTCGACCGCATCGGCGCACCCGCCTACGGGCCGCTGCCGCTGCTGCACCGCGGCGGCCGGATCCTGCCCGCCGTGCTGCGCGGCCCCTCCGCCTACGCGTCGATCCTGGTGGCCGAGGAGATCCTGGACCGCTTCCAGCGCGACCAGATGTACGACGAGGACGTCCAGCCGCTGGTGCGCATGGTCAACCGCATCCACGTGCTCGAAGAGGCCCGGCACGTCACCTTCGCCCGCGAAGAGGTCGTCCGCCGGATGGCCGAGTGCAACGCCGCCGAGCGCGCCTACCACCAGTACTGGACCGCGCTCGTCTCGTACTGCATCTGCCTCAGCCTCATCAATCCGCACGTCTACAAGGCGGTCGGGATCCGGCCGCGCGACGGCTACCAGGCGGCCTGGGCCAACCCCGGCTTCCTGGACACCCTGCACTGGGGTGGCGAGAAGATCATGGCGTTCCTGGACGAGGCCGGACTGGTCGGCAAGCCGGGCATGCGCTGGTGGAAGAAGGCGAACCTGATCCGATGAAGGGCGAAACCTTGCGCACGATGACCGCCGAAGAGTTCACGACCAGCGACGGAACCCGGTTGCGGGTGGTCGACGAAGGCCCCGCCGACGCGCCGGTCGCCGTCGTCCTGGTGCACGGGTGGGCACTGACCAAGCACACCTGGGACCGGGTGGCGGACGGCCTGCCGGAGGCGGCCGGGACGCAGCTGCGGATCCTGCGGTTCGACCTGCGGGGGCACGGCGAGAGCGACCCGGCGCAGCCGGGGAGCGCGAGCATCCGGCAGTGCGCGGACGACCTGGCGGAGCTGATCGCGGAGCGGGTCCCGGAGGGGCCGGTCGTGCTCGCCGGGCACTCGATGGGCGGCATGACGATCATGGCGTTCGCCGAGCAGCACCCGGAGCTCTTCGCGCGGCGGACCGCCGCGGTCGCGCTGGTGGCGACCTCGGCGGGCGACCTGGTGGCGCCGACCCTCGGCCTGCCCCGGCCGGTCGCGGCCGTCGCCAACCGGGGCGAGCAGGCGTTCCGCAAGCGGCTCGCGGCCTCGCGCGGGAAGCGGCTGGTCCCGCAGTCGTCCTGGCTGCGACCGGGGATGCGCTGGCTGCTGTTCGGCCGGAGTCCCGAGGCCGCCGACGTGGCCGCCACCGCGGACTGGGTCGCGGGCTGCCACCCGGCGAACATGGCCGCCTACCGGCAGGCCCTGGCCGAGCACGAGCGGCATGGGGCGCTCGCGGCGTTGCGGTCGGTCCCGACGGTCGTGCTGTCCGGGCTGGCCGACCGCCTGACGCCGCACTCGCACGCTCGGCGCATCGCGGACGCCCTGCCGGACGCCAAACTGCTGATCTACGCCGGTGCCGGGCACATGCTGCCGCTGGAAAGGGCCGACGAGGTCACCGCCCGCATCGCGGAACTCGTCACCCGCGCGCTCCGCTGACCTGGGTGTTCCGCAATTTCCATTGAAACCGAACCTTCGATTTCAATGGAAATTGCGGGACATCGGCGTGTCGGGCCACGACACGCCGTTGACTGTGGACAACCTCCGCAATTTCAATGGAAATCGGACCTCTGATTTCCATTGAAATTGCGGGTGGTCGGTCAGGGGTTCTGGAGGGGGAAACCCGCGAGGCCCTTCCAGGCCAGGGTGGACATCAGGTTCACCGCTTCGTCGCGCGAGATCGTCTCCCGGGCGTCCAGCCAGTAGCGCGCCGTCACCTGGCTCAGGCCGACCAGGCCCACCGCCAGCAGCCGCGCGCGCTCCGCGTCCAGCCCGGCGTCCGCCGTCACCGCCTCGGTGATCGCGTCGATGCACCCGGACAGGGCGCCCTCCACGGCCTTCTCCACGGCCGGCTCGCCGCGCAGGTCCGATTCGAAGACCAGCCGGAACGCCTGTCCCTCGCCGGCCACGAACTCGTACAGCGCGCCGATCGCGGCCCGCACCCGCAGCTTGTTGTCCGACGTGGACGCGATGGCCTCGCGCACCCGGCGCACCAGCTCGTTGCCGTGCGTCTCCAGCAGCGCCAGGTAGAGCTCCAGCTTGCCCGGGAAGTGCTGGTAGAGGACCGGCTTGCTGACTCCCGCGCGCTCCGCGATGTCGTCCATCGCCGCCGCGTGGTAGCCGTTGTGCACGAAAACGTGCTGAGCCGCCTCGAGCAGCTGTGCCCGGCGTGCGTCGCGGGGCAACCGGACACCTCGGCTCGGCTGCGCGGTCTCGGTCATCCTCGCCTCCACCCGATTCCTTCCACTCGCGCTCGGCGGCCCTCCGGCCCCCAGTGGGGCATGACTCTACTCGCCGGTAGAGGTAGGTAGCGAAATCCGGGCTCAGGCGGGCGGCCATGCTGTGGGTGTGACCACGACTACGTCCGCCGCTCCGCCGCACCGGCGTTCCCGGCTAGGCCGATCCGACCTGACGTGGGTACCGCTGGTGGCCGATGGCGTCCCGCCGATCGACCTCGCGGCGAAGCCGCCGCCGGGGCGGCACGCCGAACTGACCACCCGCTCGGGCCCGCTGCGGCTGCACCTGCGGGAGACGCCGGGGCCGTCGCCGCTGGCGCCGACGGCGGTGCACCTGCACGGGCTGGCCGGCTCGTCGACGAACTGGACCGACCTGGCCGGCCTGCTCGCCGGGCGGATGCGCAGCATCGCGCTGGACCTGCCCGGTTTCGGGCATTCCGAGCCGCCGCCGGGGTACGCCTTCACCCGCCAGGCGAACGCGGACGTGGTGATCCGGTTCCTGGAGCAGCTCGACGCCGGGCCGGTGCACCTGTCCGGGAACTCCTTCGGCGCCGCGGTGGCCATCGAGGTGGCGGCGCTGCGGCCGGACCTGGTCGCGTCGCTGGTGCTGATCTCGCCGGCCATGCCCGACCTGCGGCTGGATCCGCGGCGGCTCTCCGATCCGCGGATCGCGGTGGCGATGGTGCCGGTCCTCGGCAACCGCACGCGTCGCGAGCTGGCGATGGTGCCGCCGGCGGCCCGGGCCGAGCAGCTGCTGCGGCTGTGCTTCGCCGAGCCGGACGCGGTGCCACCGCACCGGCTCGCCGAGGCGGTTGCGGAGTTCGAGGAACGCAGCCGGCTGTCGTGGTCCGGCCCGGCGCTGGGCCGGACCACCGTGGAGCTGCTGCGCTCCTGGCTCGTCCCGCCCGCGCGGTCGCTGTGGCGACGGCTGCCCGAGGTCGGCGCTCCGTCGCTGGTCGTGTGGGGTAGCGCTGACCGGGTCGTGACCGTTCGCAAGGCGCCGCGCACCGCGATGCTGCTGCCGCGCGGCCGGCTCCTCGTGCTGCCACGAACGGGCCACGTTGCCCAGATGGAGCGGCCACGCGTGGTCGCCCGCGCGTTCCTCGGGTTGGTGCAGGCCGGCTCCCGGTGGTGACCGGTTCGCGTTGCTCCGTGTGGGCCCAGATGTTGCGGTCACTCGGAGTGGCCGGTGGTTGCTCAAGGTGCCGGAGGGCCTGTGGCACGCTTAGAGCGTGAATCGTCCGCCGCAGCGATCTCGTGCCTCCGCGTCCGACCGCCGACCGGCGGGGCGGACGAGCACTCGCACGGGTTCTGGGGAACGTCGCCGCGGCGAGCCGCTGGCCGCCTCCTGGAATCCCGTCTCCGAGCCGGCGTCGGAGCCCGAGGACTTCGACGACGCGGACGACCTCGACGACGACGTGCGGCCCCGGCGGCGCCGCCGGGGAGTCCACGCGCGCTACGGCTGGCGGATCTACGCGCTGCCGCTGCTGATCGTTCTCAGCGCGCTCGTCGTGTTCCAGACCGTCCGGCCCCCCGGGGACGGTTCGGCCACCGAGCTGCTCGACCCGATCGCCTCGGACGCACCGGCCGAGCCGATCGTCACCGAGGCGCCACCGGGGCAGACCTTCAACCCCGCGCTGTTCTCCGCCGACCTGCCGCCCGGCGGACCGATCCCGGAGACCGGCGCGCGCACCTTCCAGGTGCTGCCCGGGAAGTCCGAGGTGATCGGGGCGGGCCAGCTCTACCGGTACAGCGTCGAGATCGAGGTCGGCGTCCAGATCGGCAACCCGAACGTCGAGTTCGGCAACCTGGTGCAGGCGACACTGTCCGATCCGCGCAGCTGGACGAACCCGCAGGGCGGCGGGATCTCGCTGCAACGCGTGGACGCCGGCGGCCCGCGGCCGGACTTCCGGGTCATCCTGGTCAGCCAGCAGACCGCGCGCGAGGCCTGCGACTACAGCAACGGCGTGCCCTACGACAGCTCCTGCCGCAAGGGCGACATGGTCTACCTCAACGCCGCCCGCTGGGTGCGCGGCGCGGTGTCGTTCGAGGGCGACATCGGCAACTACCAGCGCTACGCGATCAACCACGAGGTCGGGCACGTCTTCGGCAACAAGCACGTCGGCTGCCCGGTGCAGGGCGGGCTGGCGCCGGTGATGATGCAGCAGTCGTTCAGCGTGTCCAACAACGAGCTGCACGAGCTGAACAAGATCGCCGACCAGGGCACCGAGATCCCCGCCGACGGCTTCGTCTGCAAGTACAACGCCTGGCCGTTCCCGACCGCCGGCGCCTGAGCGGATCTTCGCGGGCCTTTTCGTCCCGGATCGTGGGAGTAGTTTGGGTTGCGGAAGCCCATCGGGGAGTCTTGCGTTGCAGATTCCGTGAGGCCCTGTTCGGGTGCCCTTCGGGGACGCTTGAGGTGCCGCTGCCAAGCTCCGAGAGCAGCAGGTACCGACCATTGAGGAGGAGCTGGGAATGTCCGGCGCATCGTCGCTGCCGCCGCTGGTCGAACCGGCGTCGGAGCTGACCAAGGAAGAGGTCGCGCGCTACAGCCGCCACCTGATCATCCCGGACGTCGGGATGGACGGGCAGAAGCGGCTGAAGAACGCCAAGGTGCTGGTGGTCGGCGCCGGCGGACTCGGCAGCCCGGCGTTGCTGTACCTGGCCGCGGCCGGGGTCGGCACGCTCGGCATCGTGGAGTTCGACGAGGTCGACGAGTCGAACCTGCACCGCCAGGTCATCCACGGGCAGTCCGACCTCGGGCGGCCCAAGGCGGAATCGGCCCGCGACTCGATCGCCGAGATCAACCCGTTCGTCAAGGTGAACCTGCACCAGACGCACCTGACGTCGGAGAACGCGCTCGACATCTTCCGCGACTACGACCTGATCCTGGACGGCACGGACAACTTCGCCACCCGCTACCTGGTGAACGACGCCGCGGTGCTGGCCGGCAAGCCGTACGTGTGGGGGTCGATCTTCCGCTTCGAGGGCCAGGCCAGCGTGTTCTGGGCGGAGCACGGCCCGAACTACCGCGACCTGTACCCCGAGCCGCCGCCGCCGGGCATGGTGCCGTCCTGCGCCGAGGGCGGCGTGCTGGGCGTGCTGTGCGCGTCGATCGGCTCGATCATGGTCAACGAGGCCATCAAGCTGATCACCGGCATCGGCGAGACCCTGCTGGGCCGCCTGATGATCTACGACGCGCTGGAGATGAGCTACCGCACGGTCAAGATCCGCAAGGACCCGAACGCCGCGCCGATCACCGAGCTGATCGACTACGAGGCGTTCTGCGGCGTGCTCTCCGGCGACGCGCAGCAGGCGGCGGTGAACAGCACGATCACCCCGCGCGAGCTCAAGGACATGTTCGACCGGGGCGAGAAGTTCGAACTGATCGACGTCCGGGAGCCGCACGAGTACGAGATCGTCAAGATCGAGGGCTCGAAGCTGATCCCGAAGGACCGCATCCTCTCCGGCGAGGCGCTGGCCGAGCTGCCGCAGGACCGCAAGATCGTCCTGCACTGCAAGTCCGGCGGGCGTTCTGCGGAGGCGCTGGCGGCGCTGCACAAGGCGGGATTCGCCGACGCGGTGCACGTCGGCGGCGGTGTGCTCGGCTGGGCCAACCAGGTCGACCCGAGCCTGCCGACGTACTAGGTCGAACCCCGAACCCGCTCCGCACCGAGGTGCGGAGCGGGTTCGTCGTCCGAAAAGACACCACGGTAGTCGCGAAATCGCGGGATCGGATGCGGCGCGCGGAGTGCCTGCTACGGAAATCGCGACCATTTAGGTAGCGTCTCGTCCGTGACCCATACGCCGGAGCCGCCACCGCCGCACGTGCGCGCGGCATTCGGCGCGCGCGTCGAAGAACCCGAGCCGCTGGACGGCGCGGTCGCCTGGCGGTGCGGCGAGATCGTGCTCAAGCCGGCCGCCAACACCGCCGAGGCCGCTTGGGTGGCGCAGACGCTGGACCTGCTGGAACCCGACGACGTGCGGGTGTCCCGCCCGGTTCGCTCCACCGACGGTCGCTGGGTGGTGTCCGGCTGGTCGGCCAGCCGGAACCTCGAAGGCCAGGCCGAGCCGCGGCACGACGACGTGGTGGCCATGTCGCTGCGGCTGCACTCGGCGAGCCGGTTCCTGGCCCGGCCGCGGTTCTTGCAGGCGCGGCAGGACATCTACGCGCTGGCCGACCGGATGGCCTGGGGCGAAGAGGAGTACGTGCTGCCGCAGGAGAAGGGCGGTCGGCTCTACGACGTGCTCGCCGGGTCGCGGCGGGAGGTCGACCTCCGCCCGCAGGTGGTGCACGGCGACCTGTTCGGCAACGTGCTGTTCGCCGAGGACGTGGCGCCCGGCATTATCGACTTCAACCCGTACTGGCGACCCGCCGAGTGGGCCGCGGCGGTGGCGGTGATCGACGCCCTGGCGTGGGGCGGGGCCGATCCGGCCATCGTGGAGCGCTGGTCGCACCTTTCGGAGTGGCCGCAGGCCCTGCTGCGGGCGCTGCTGTTCCGGCTCTCGGTGCACGCGCTGCACCCGCGCTCGTCGTCGCAGACCCTGACGGGCCTGGAACGCGCTTCCCAGATGGTCCTCGAAGTCCTCTGACCGGTTGCCCTGCCCGGCGCCGGGGTTGTGTGACGATTGGGCGGTGCAGGGAGTGTTGAGCGGCTTCACCGTCGGCGTGACGGCGGAACGCAAGGCCGCCGAGATCGGGTCGTTGTTCAGCCGCCGCGGTGCTCGCGTGCTCTTCGGGGCGGCGATGCACACGGTGCCGCTGCCCGAGGACGGCGAGCTGGCCGCCGCGACCGAGGAAGTCCTCGCGGCGCCGGTCGACTACGCGGTGGCGGTCACCGGTGTCGGGTTCCGGGGCTGGATCGAGGCGGCGCAGCACACCGGCATCGGTGACCGGCTGCTGGCGCACCTGCGTTCGGCCGAGGTCCTGGCGCGGGGTGCGAAGGCTCGCGGCGCCGTGCGCGGTGCCGGGTTGGTCGAGTCCTGGACCTCGCCGTCGGAGGAGTCCGCGGAGGTCTTGGAGCACCTGCTGGCGCGCGATCTCGCCGGGAAGCGGGTCGTGCTCCAGGTGCACGGCGATCCGATGCTGCGGTTCCGCGAAGCGTTGCGGGCGGCGGGGGCCGAGGTCGTGCCGGTGACCGTCTACCGGTGGACGGATCCGGTGGACCTGCCCGCATTGGACCGGTTGATCGACGCGGTGCTGCGGGGCGAGGTGGATGCGCTGCCGTTCACCAGCGCGCCGGCCGCGACCAACCTGCTGGCCCGCGCGGACCGCACCGGGCACGGCGAGGAGTTCCGGGAAGCGTTGCGCGACAAGGTGTTCATCGCCTGCGTCGGTCCGGTCACGGCGGCGCCGATCGACGCGGCGGGCCTGTCGTACGCGATGCCGGACCGCGCCCGCACCGCATCGCTGGTGCGGCTCGTCGCGGACGAACTCCCGAAGCGCGCCGCGCGCTGACCATCCACAGTGGTCGGTATGAGGCCGGTTCGCCGCGCCGGTGTCCGAACGGGACGTGGCTTCCGGCGCGCCTGGTAGTTGCAGGCGTCGGTGTGATCGCCTCCGGTGATGTGCTCGCGCGCGTGCTTCCGCAGCTCACCTCCCGGTTCGCGTCGGCGGGTATCGGCGATCCCGCACTGGCCCGGTCAGGCGCCCCAGCGGTATCGGCGCATGTCGATGCGGGCCCCGTCGGCGAGGACGCCTTCTGCTCGCAGGAGTTCCAGCTGCCGGCGACGCAGGTGGTCGGCGACCGTGCCGTTGGAGCGCAGGACGCGGTGCCACGGCAGGTCGCCGCCGTCCTCGGCGAGGATGCGGCCCACCAGGCGCGCCGAGCGGAGGCCGGCGAGTTCGGCGACGTCTCCGTAGGACAGCACCGATCCGGGCGGGATAGACGCCACCACGGCCCGCACCTGCTCCACGGTCTCCTCGTCCACGAGCCCGAAGGTACTCCAAGCGCACTGCCGCGGATCAGCCGCACACCGAACGCGCAGCGGCACCGTTTCCGCTGGTAGATGCTCGTGAGCGGTTTGGAGCGCCATAGCACTCCAAACCGCTCACGAGACCTGACCAGCAGAAATGGTGCCGCTGCAGGTGTTGGTCAGCCCTGGAAGCCGGCGACGATCTTGGTGAAGTCCCACGGCTGCTGGTCGATGCCGCCGCAGGAGTCCGAGGGCCCGCCGCCGTTGCACGGGCGGTCCCGGTTGAGCGCCCAGAAGGTGAAGCGGCCGAGGCCCTTCTCCTTGGCGTAGTCGGCCATCTTCTGGAACGCGGCCTGGTCGACGGTCTCACCGACGTCGGTCTTGCCGTTCATCGACGAGATGCCCGCGTGCGCGTAGGCCTCCGCGTCGCTGTAGCCGAAGGTGCTCTTGAGCACCTCCTTCAGGCCCTCGGTGGACTTGATCGTGTCGGCCGCCATGTCCGAACCGCCGAAGTTGAACGGCATCTGCGTCCACACGTCGACGTTCGCGCCGATCTCGTTGGCCTTGCCGATCATCCGCTTGCCGACGTCGTTCGGGCCGCTGGCCAGCGTCGGGAAGGTGACCACCGTCTGCAGGCCGGGGTTGGCCTCCTTGACGATCTTCAGCGCCTCCAGCACCCGGTCCTGCACGGCCGGGGTCTCGAACTCGCTGGCCTCGATGTCGACGTCGATGGCCTTGAGCCCGAAGGCGTCGATCACCTTCTGGTAGGCGCCGGCCAGCGACTGGGCGTCCTGGCAGAACTCGCCGAGCTTGTTGCCGGCCCAGCCGCCGATGGACGGGACGACGTCGCCGCCGGCGGCGCGGATCTCGTCGATGACAGCCTTGTCAGCGTCGAGCGGGCGGTTGCCGTCCCAGGCCGGGTTGCAGCCGCCGTCGGAGAGGATGAAGGCCAA
The DNA here is from genome assembly GCF_004348985.1 of Saccharopolyspora elongata. Lineage (GTDB taxonomy): Bacteria > Actinomycetota > Actinomycetes > Mycobacteriales > Pseudonocardiaceae > Saccharopolyspora > Saccharopolyspora elongata. Next base: position 147,352 of record NZ_SMKW01000008.1, read on the forward strand.
GGTGAAGTCCTTGATCCCGGTAGCGCTCATCACCTCGCTGGGCTTGGGCGGGTTGCCCCAGCCCATGTAGAGGTAGGGCGACGCGGCGACCGGTGCCGCTGCGCTGGTCGAGGCCGGGGCCGAGGTCTCCGCGCTGAGTGCGGGCGCCGCGCCGATGGTCAGAGCACCGGCGACCGCGGCGCAGCCGAGTAGGGCTTTGCGGACTTTGCTCACGGTTCCTCCTTCGGGGGAGTTGATCGCGCTCGGGGGCGCGCTTTCGCAGGTCACAGCCGGGGGAGGCGCTGTGACGATCAGCACACTGCCAGAGAGCGAAATTGGTTCATACCACCAAAAGGTTCTGTTAATTCCTCGTTGAGCTGCGCCTACCAGCGAGCCCTGCGCGACCTTGTCGTCGGCGCGTGATTCCATCGATGCGTGCCATCCCCGACCGCGCCCGTACTCGTGCGCCGAGCCGAACCCGCTCGGCGGCGGACGGTCTGGGACACCGCCGGGCAGCGGGCGCTGGCGCACCGCGACGGCCTCCTGCGGATCCTGGGCGGGCCCGGGACCGGCAAGAGCACGCTGATCGCGCAGCTCGCCGCCGAGCGCATCCGCGACCGCGGGGTGTCGCCGGAGAACGTCCTGGTGCTGACCGGCAGCCGGCGCGCGGCGGCCTGGATGCGCACCGAGATCACCCGGCTGCTGACCGGTTCCACGGACGACCTGCGGACCGCGCCCGAACCGCTGGTGCGGACCGTCCACTCGTACGCCTTCGCGGTGCTGCGGCTGCAGGCCGTGCGCGAGCAGCTACCGCCCCCGCAGCTGCTCAACGGCCCGGACCAGGACGCGCTGGTGCGCGACCTGCTGGCCGGCGACGTCGAGGGCGGCGCCCGGGACTGGCCCGAGACGCTGCGTCCGGCGCTGACCGTTCCCGGGTTCGCCGAGGAACTGCGTGATCTGCTGCTGCGGGCCGCCGAGCGCGGCGTGGGCCCCGAGCGACTGGTGAACCTCGGCCGGCAGCACAACCGTCCCGAGTGGATCGCCGCCGGCCGGTTCGCCCGGCAGTACGAGCAGGTCACGCTGCTGCGCGGAGCGGGCGGCGCGCAGGCCCCCGCGCTGGACGCCGCGGAGCTGGTCGGTTCGGCGCTGCTGGCGTTCGACACCGATCCCGGGCTGCTGGCGGCCGAGCAGGACCGCGTGCGCTACGTCCTCGTCGACGACGCGCAGCACCTCGACCCGCAGCAGTACTGGCTGACCCGGCGGCTCGGCGACACGGCCGTCGAGTTCGTGCTGGCCGGCGACCCGGACCAGGCGGTGTACTCCTTCCGCGGCGCCGATCCGCGCTGCCTGCTGGACGCCGACCCGGACGGCACGAACACCGAGGTGCTCACCGTCGACCACCGGATGTCCAAGGCCGTTCGGGAGGCCGTGCAGCGGCTGGCCGCGCGGCTGCCTGGCGCGGGCCCGCAGCGCGAACTCGTGGAGCCCGAGAACGGGCGCAGCGGTTCGGTCCAGGTGCGGTTGCTGGCCACGGAGGCCCAGGAGGCCGCGTGGGTGGCCGACCAGCTCCGCCGGGCGCACCTGCTCGACGAGATCGCCTGGTCGGACATGGCCGTCGTGGTCCGCTCGACCGGCCTGTCGCTCCCGGTGCTGCGCCGCGCCTTGCTGGCGGCCGGCGTGCCGATCGCGCTGCCCATCGACGACCTGCCGCTGGCGCAGCGCACCGCGGTCCGCCCACTGCTGACGCTGCTGCGCTGCGCTGCGCGCCCGCAGGCGCTCGACCCGGACGCTGCCGCTGAGCTGCTCGCCTCGCCGCTCGGCGGCGCCGACCCGCTCGCGCTGCGGCGGCTGCGTCGCGGGCTCCGCCGCCTGGAGCTCGCCGCCGGAGGTAGCCGGGCCAGCGGAGAACTGCTGGTGGAGGTGCTGCAGGACGACGACCGGCTCGCCGCGCTCGAAGACTCCGCCGCCGCACCGGCCCGCCGCCTCGCGGGGCTGCTGCGCACCGCTGCCGACTCCGTCGCCGCCGGGCACACCGTCGAGGACACGTTGTGGCGGGTGTGGAAGGCCAGCGGCCTGGAGAAGCGGTGGGTGGCGCAGGCCGAGCGGCACGGCGCGGCCGGTGCGCAGGCCGATCGCGACCTCGACGCCGTGGTGTCGTTGTTCGACGCTGCCGCCCAGTTCGTCGACCGGCTGCCGGGCGCGGACGTCGCCGGTTTCGCGGACTACCTGACCAGCCAGCAGATCGCGGGCAGTTCGCTGGCGCCGACCGCGCCCCGGGACAACGCGGTGTCGGTGCTGACCGCGCACGCCGCGAGCGGCCGGGAGTGGGAGGTCGTGGCGATTCCCGGTGTGCAGGAGGGGATTTGGCCCGACCTGCGGCTGCGCGGCTCGCTGCTCGGCGTGGAGCGACTGGTCGACGTGCTGTCCGGAGTGGACGCCGAGCGGGTGTCGGCGACCGCCCCGCTGCTGGCCGAGGAACGGCGGCTGCTGCTGGTGGCGGCGAGCCGGGCGCGGCGGAACCTGCTGGTCAGCGCGGTGCGCGGGGAGGACGAGCAGCCATCGCGGTTCCTCGACGAGCTGGAGGGCGTAATCAGCGACCCGGACGCGGTGGAGCGGCCGATCGCCCGCCCGGAGCGCGGCCTGGCGCTCGGCGACCTGGTCGGCGAGCTGCGCCGGGTGGTGTGCGACGCGGAGGCGGATCCGGCGCGGCGGCGGCGGGCGGCGGCGCAGCTCGCGCGGCTGGCCAACGCCGGGGTGCCGGGCGCCAGCCCGGACGCCTGGTACGGGCTGCCGGAGAGCTCCACCGCGACGCCGCTGGTGACCGGCGACGATCCGGTCAAGGTGTCACCGTCCACTGTGGAAATCCTGGCCAAGTGCCCGCTGCGCTGGCTGGTCGAGCGGCACGGCGGCCAGGACACCGCCGAGCTCGCCGCCGTCACCGGCACCCTCGTGCACGCGCTCGTGCAGGCCGCGGCGGACGGTGCGGACACCGCGCAGCTGCACAAAGCCCTGGACGACGCCTGGGAATCCGTGGACGCCGGCGCACCGTGGTTCTCGCGCAAGGAGCGCACGCGTGTGGAGAAGATGCTCGACGCGTTCGTGACGTGGCTGGTGGAATCGCGGGCCGAGCTCACCCAGATCGGGGTGGAGAAGGACCTGGACGTCACGGTCCCGGGCCGGGAGAGCGGGCCGTGGCTGCGGTTGCGCGGCCGCGTGGACCGGCTGGAGGTCGATGCCGACGGCCGCCCCGTGGTGGTCGACGTCAAGACCGGGAAGACGCCGGTCAGCAAGGGCGATGCCGAGGAACACCCGCAGCTGGCGGTGTACCAGCTGGCCGCCGCGCTGGGTGCGTTCGGCGACAGCGACGGGCCGGGCGGGGCGCGGCTGCTGTACGTCGCGAAGGCAGACCGGAAGGGCGCGGCCACCGAACGCGCCCAGCCGGCCCTGGACGCCGAGCGGATCGAGGTGTGGCTCGACGTGGTGCACACCGCCGCCGCGTCCAGCCTGGGCCCGGCCTACGTGGCCAGCGAGAACTCCGACTGCGCGCGGTGCCCGGCGCGCACCTGCTGTCCCGTCCACCCGGCCGGAAGACAGGTCGCGCAGTGATCGGGTACTGCTTCGACGCCCGCCGCGGAGCTCGGTCCGGGGGCCGCGCATGAACGGCCGGCTTCCCGAGAACCAGCCGGCGCCCGCGGCCATCAGTCCACATCGGATCGCGCAGGCGCTCGGGCTGCACCCACCGACCCCGGAGCAGGCCGCGGTGATCGCCGCGCCCGCCGAACCGGCGCTGGTCGTTGCGGGTGCGGGCGCGGGGAAGACCGAGACGATGGCCGCCCGCGTGGTGTGGCTGGTCGCCAACCGGCTGGTGACGCCGGAACGCGTCCTCGGCCTGACGTTCACCCGCAAGGCCGCGCGGCAGCTCGCCGACCGGGTGCGCGCCCGGCTGCGCCGGCTCGCCGGCTCGGGACTGCTCGACGAGGTCGATCCGAGCGGGCAGCTGCGCTCCGCGGTGCTGACCGAAGAGCCCACGGTGCTGACCTACCACGCCTACGCGGGGCGGCTCGTCGGCGAGCACGGCCTGCGGGTGCCGGTCGAGCCGGGCGCGCGGCTGCTGACCGAGACCGCGTCCTGGCAGCTCGCGCACAGCGTGGTCGCGACCTGGACCGAGGACATCGACACCGACAAGGTCCCGTCCACGGTCACCGGCTACCTGCTTTCGCTGGCCGGTGAGCTCGCCGAGCACCTGGTGCGTCCGGACGACCTGCGGGCGCATGCCGAGAAGGTCTGCCACGCGGTCGAGAACGCGCCGCGCGCCAAGGGCCAGCGCGCGAACCTGCCGCAGGACCTGGTGAAGGTCGTTGCCGCGCAACGCTTGCGGGTGGCGATGTTGCCGCTGGTCGAGGAGTACGCGCAGCGCAAGCGGCGCGAAGGCGCGATGGACTTCGCCGACCAGATGTCGCTGGCCGCGCTGCTCGCCGCCGAGCATCCCGAGGTCGTCGACGGAGAACGCGCCCGCTACGGCGCTGTCCTGCTGGACGAGTACCAGGACACCGGCCACGCGCAACGGGTGCTGCTGCGCTCGCTGTTCGGTCGTGACCGTCCGCTGCCGGTCACGGCCGTCGGCGACCCGGCGCAGGCCATCTACGGCTGGCGCGGCGCGAGTGCGGCGAACCTCCCGCGCTTCACCACCGACTTCCCGCGCGTCGACGACGGCCGCAAGGGCCCGGCGCACCGGTACGGGCTGCTGACGAGCTTCCGCAACCCGGCGGAGGTCCTGCACGTCGCCAACGCGGTCTCGGAACCGCTGCGCAAGACCGGGCTGGAAGTCGACGAACTGCGCGCCAGGGACGGCGCCGAACCCGGAGACATCCGGTTGGCGCTGAGCGAACACGTGCGGGCCGAACGCGACTGGGTCGCCGACCAGGTCACCGCGCAGTGGCAGGCGGCGCTGGACGAAACGGGCCGGCCGCCGACCGCGGCGGTGCTGGTGCGGCGGCGTGCCGACATGTCCGACATCGCGGCGGCGCTGCGGGAACGCGGCCTGCCGGTGGAGGTCGTCGGGCTCGGCGGGCTGCTCGACGAGCCCGAGGTCCGCGACCTCGTGAGCGCGCTGCGGCTGTTGGTCGACCCGCTCGCCGGGACGGCCGCGATGCGGCTGCTCACCGGCTCGCGCTGGCGCCTGGGAGCGGCCGACATCGCCGCGCTGTGGGACCGAGCGAGGGAGCTCGGGACGCAGGCGTTCGGAGAGCCCGAATCCTCCGATCCGTCCGCTGTGGTCACCGCGGCGTTGCCGGGTGAGAACGCCGAGCAGGCCGGCCTCGTCGACGCGCTCGACGACCCCGGTGATGCGAAGCCCTACTCCGGCGACGGCTACCGGCGCATCCGGCGCCTGGGCGGCGAACTCGCCGCGTTGCGGCGCCGCCTGGACCAGCCGTTGCCCGAGCTCGTCGCCGACGTCGAGCGGACGCTGCTGCTGGACATCGAGAGCATGGCGCGACCGGTCGGCGCGGGCCGTATCCACCTCGACGCCTTCGCCGACGCCGTCACCGATTTCGCGACCGCGAGCCCGTCGGCCACGCTGCACGCGCTGCTGGACTACCTGGAAGCGGCCGAACGAGCCGAGGACGGCCTGGAGCCCGGCGAGGTCGAAGTCGCCGAGGACCGGGTCCAAGTGCTCACCGTGCACGCCGCCAAGGGCCTGGAGTGGCAAGTCGTCGCCGTGCCGCACCTGGTCAACGACGTCTTCCCCGGCAAGCGGAAGTCCTCGTCGTGGCTGCGGTCGGCCACCGAACTGCCCGCCGAACTCCGCGGCGACGCCCAGGACCTGCCCCGGCTGGACGTGGACCGGCTGTTCGGGCTGGACCGCAAGGAGGTCACCGAGGCACTGGGTATCCACGACGAGGAGTTCGAGGAGCGCCGGCTCGCCGAGGAACGGCGGCTGCTCTACGTCGCGGTGACGCGTTCGGAGCGGACGTTGCTGCTGTCCGGGCACTGGTGGGGCGAGAACGGCGACCGGCCGAAGGGGCCGTCGGACTTCCTGCGGCAGCTGGCCGAGGTGCTGGGCGAGGCCGGGGCCGGGGTCGTCGACCTGTGGACGCCGGAACCCGATGAGGACGCGACGAACCCGCTCGCCGACGCCGTGCGCTGCGCGGAGTGGCCGGTCGATCCGCTGGGGTCGCGCCGCGCCGCGGTGGCCGAAGGCGCGGAGCTCGTGCGGGCCGCGATGTCCACTGTGGATGATTCGGAGCCGGAGGACGACGAGGACGGCTGGGCGCGGGACGTCGACGTGCTGCTGGCCGAGCGCGCCGCGGCCGCACAGCGGCGGGAGCAAGTGCGGCTGCCGGACCACCTGTCGGTGAGCCAACTCGTCGAACTCGCCAAGGACTCCGACACCCTCGCCCGGCGGCTGCGCCGCCCGCTGCCGTTCCCGCCGAACCCGATGACCCGCCGGGGCACCGCGTTCCACGCCTGGCTGGAGCACCGGTTCACCTCGACCGCGCTGCTGGACTTCGACGAACTGCCCGGCGCCGCCGACGAATCCGCGCCGGTGCACGAGGAGCTCGCCGATCTGCAGCAGGCTTTCCTGGCCGGTTCCTGGGCCGACCGCACGCCGCACCGCGTCGAGGTGCCGTTCGAGACCCAGGTCGAGGGCGTGGTGCTGCGCGGCCGGATGGACGCGGTGTTCGCCGACGCCGACGGCGGCTGGACGGTGCTGGACTGGAAGACCGGCGCGGTGCCGGGCGGCGACCAGATCCCGGCGCTGTCGGTGCAGCTCGCGGCGTACCGGCTGGCGTGGGCGGAGCTCTCCGGCACGCCGCTGTCGAAGGTCCGCGCGGCGTTCCACTACGTCCGCCACGACTACACGCTCAGCCCTGCCGACCTCCTCGACGCCGACGGCCTCCGGAACCTCATCACCTCGGTGCCCTCGGCGCAGTGACCGTTCGGCCTGGTCAGGCCTCGTGCGCACTTTGTGCTGCTATAGCGATCCAACGTGCTCACGAGCACTGACCTGCGGAGACGTCGGCGTCAGCGGGATCACGCCCGGCGCCCGGATCAGTACACGTTCGGGTGGCGGAGCTTGAGATCGCGGTTCGCGGCGGATGACTATGCCCGCGATGAACACGGACTGGAAGCTCAACACGCCACCGGAATCCGAAGTGAACGTCGACGCCGACGTCCTGGCGATGCGCGCCCCGCTGGTGCGGGTGCACCGGAACGACGAAGGCACCTGGTCCTTCGACGGCCCGGGCCGCAACCCGCGGCCGTCGAAGAAGACGATGCTCAGCGCCGTCGTCGGGGCCTGGCCGCACGTCGCCGCACTGTCCGATTTGGACACCGGTGGTGCCGCGGTGTGGTCGTGGAAGCAGCACGGCTGGGCCAGCGAGTTCAAGTGCGAGTGCGGCAGCTGCGACCAGCCGGTCGCCGCCGACATCGACCGCAACAGCTGGCCGAGCGAACTGCAGCCGCACAGCATCCTCAGCGTCGAGCAGGCCGCCCTGTCCGGCCAGGCGCCGCTGACCGACATCATCTCCACGCCCGGCGGCATCGCGCTGCTGGGCCCGGGCGACCACCGGCGCTCGGCCGACCTGATGACGCCGGTCGCGCTCGCGAACGTGATCCGCCGCTGGCCGCACACGATGCAGGCCCTGCGCGCCCTGAAGGAAGGCCGCGGCATGCGCTGGAACCCGCAGCAGCTCAACTGGCACGAATACGTCCTGGCGTGAGTAGAAGCATTCCAGGCTCGTTTTCCGTAGCGGTGCGGGTAGCGGCCCCCCTGCGGGAATTACAGACGCCTTCTCGCTGTGGGATCCCCGACTTACGTATGACCAATACGCGGCTTCGGGGACTGGCCTCGCCAAGAACCCCGACGGGGTGGGCACCGTCTGAGAACCCGCGGCGGTGCCGGTTGAGTACGTGGTGAAAGGAGGAAGCGGCTACCGCCGCTTGCCTGACGTCTGCGCTCAGGCGTTCTCGGTGAGCTGGGGGAGTTCGAGGAGTCGCGAGTAGAGGACCTCCAGCAGCCAGCGGCCGAACATCGACGAACCGAACTCCGCGGTCCGGTCCTCCGGCGTGACCACCAGCTCGGCCGGGCCCTCGAAACCGGCGTTGACCACGCCCACGCCGTAGTAGTCCAGCTCCAGCATCCGCAACGGCTTGTACTTGGAGCCCTGGGGCAGCACGACCGCGCACGGCGCCAACGTCAGCAACGTCCCGCACGCCCGCAGCGCGTGACGGGAGCGGGACACCGGCACCAGCAGCCCGAGCAGATCGACCGCGGCCACCGGCACCTGGTCGTGCGTGCAGGGCTCGGACCAGGACCGGAACCAGGCCGGGTTGAGCTCCGGCCCCCAGCCGTGAAGACTGCGCCACTCGTGGACGTCCCGCCTGATCCGCGCCACGGCGGCGAACCGCGCACCGAGGACCTCGACGTCCGTGATCAGCTGGCCGTCCCATCCCAGGGCGCGCGCCGCGTGCTGAAGCTGCTGCACCGCTGCATGGTAAGCCGCCGCACCGCCATGTCCAGACCAGGTCTTCCGGCCTGCAGGAGAACTCGTCGCCGAACTGCCGGTGCCGCATCGCACCCGGCGCGCGGTCAAGGGTTACTGTTCTGCGCCGTGAGTGGTGAGAACGCGCTTCCGAGCCTCGCGGCAGGAGCCGGAGGGCACGGGTCATGATGCGGCGCAGTCCCAAGCGGCTGGCGCACCCCTTCATCGGTGGCCGCACCGACGAGGAGGAGCTGACCAGCCGGCCCGACCACGCGCTTGTGGGCGTGATCCGGATGCCGGGCAGCACGATCAGCCCGGTGCGCTCCATCATCCGCCGGATCATCGGCGCGATGCTCGCGCTGGCCGCCACGGTGCTCATCGTGTACTTCGGCCGGGACGGCTACCGGGACTCCGCGGGCGGCGAGCTGGACCTGCTGGACGCCGTCTACTACGCGACGGTGTCGCTGTCCACGACCGGCTACGGCGACATCACCCCGGTCACCTCGCAGGCCCGGCTGGTGAACGTGCTGGTCATCACGCCGCTGCGGGTGCTGTTCCTGATCGTGCTGGTCGGTACCACACTGGAAGTGCTCACCGAGCGCTCTCGGCAGGCTTTCAAGATCCAACGCTGGAGGTCCAGGGTGCGCGACCACGTGGTCGTCATCGGATACGGAACCAAGGGCCGTTCGGCGGTCACCGCACTGCTCGGCGACGGCGCGGAGCCCGGGCGCATCGTGGTCGTCGACACCGACCAGCGATCGCTGGAAACCGCGTCCGCGCAAGGACTGGTCACCGTCAACGGCTCGGGCACCCGCTCGGACGTGCTGCGCGTGGCGGGCGTGCCGCGGGCACGGGCCATCGTGGTCGCCCCGGCCCGCGACGACACCGCCGTGCTGGTCACCCTGACCGCGCGGGAGCTCGCGCCGAAGGCGCAGATAGTCGCGGCGGTGCGGGAGGCCGAGAACGTGCACCTGCTGCGCCAGTCCGGCGCGGACTCGGTGGTGGTGTCCAGCGAGACGGCGGGCCGCCTGCTGGGCATGGCGACCTCGACGCCGTCGGTGGTGGAGATGTTCGAGGACCTGCTGACGCCGGACGTGGGCCTGGCGATCGCCGAGCGGGAGGTCGAACCGCAGGAGGTCGGCGGCTCGCCGCGGCACCTCTCGGACATCGTGCTCGGCGTGGTGCGCGGCGGACAGCTCTACCGGGTGGACGCCCCGGAAGCCGACGCGATCGAGGCCGGTGACCGGCTGCTCTACGTCAAGAAGGTGACACCCGCGGACGCCTCCTAGGGACCGGGCGATTTCGCGCGAAATCGCCATCTGCCAGGCGTGGGGAGTGACGATTTCGCGAAATCGCCTGCCCTGACATGGCACCGGGCCCGGCGCACCGGGCGTGCTCCCGCAATTGCCCCGAGTGACGGTCGGCGCCGTGCGGCTTTCTGCCAATATCGGTGTCGTGGGAAGGCAACGAGGTTCGGCGTCGGTGGCGCCGATCCTGCTTGTCCTCGGAACGCTCGGGGTCGCGGTGGCGGCGGTGACGCTGTGGCCGCTGGTGACGGAGGCCGGGCAGGCGATGCGGTCGGCGACGGCGACGGTCATCGAGTCGCGCCCGTGCGGCGCCGCTTCGGCGCGGGACCTCGTCGAGGTCCGGATCGACGGCGTGGTGCGGCGAGCGCCGTTCGACGGCTGCGGCCACGCCCCCGGCCAGCAGCTGCCGGTGCAGGTGCCCGCCGACCCGGGCGAGGACTTCGTGGTCCGCCCGGCGCGATCGACCGACTCCGAGCTGAAAGGCCAGGTGCAGCGCGCCAACTGGGTCCTGCTGACCCTCGCCGCGGTCGCCGGCGGCGGCTACGGGCTGATGCTCCGCCGGCGCTGAGCCCCGTCAGTCGACGTCGGAGGCCGCCGCCAACCAGGTGTTGCACTCGGTGATCCGGTTCTTCCGGAACCCCTGCTCCACCCAAGCGGCGTTGGTCGACGTGCTGCCGTGGTCGCGCACGTTGGTGTGCTCGTCGCCGCGATCGGAGGAGTCCTCCAGCGCGGGGAAGATGAAGTCGTTGCTGACACCGCCGTTCTGCAACGCGGCCAGCGTCATGCCCTCGAAGCACGTCGCCTGCAGCTCGGAGCGCCGGGTCAACTCCAGCCCGGCCGACGTGGAGCTGCCGCCCGCGTCGTAGGACGCGTCGCCGTAGGCGCTGTTGATCCCGGTCATGCCCTGCAGCGCGTGGCCGAACTCGTGCGCGAACTGGCCGAGGTACACGCCGGCGTTGGTGCGCTGCTCGACCTGGGCGTAGTAGCGCGCGGTCATGTAGATCGTGTGGTTGCCGGGGCAGTACATCGCGGTCTGGTTCCACCGCCGCGTCCCGCAGGGCGTTTCGATGTTGTCCCCGGTGGTGATCACGGTGGGCGTCCGGACCGGCAGGTCGGCGCTCTCCAGCGCCGGCGCCCACGCCTCCATCAGGCAGGGCAGCGCGGCCTGGTAGAAGCGGTCCTGCGAGGTGACGTCGGTGCTGAAGCGGGGCAGGTTGCACGAGGTGTTCATCGCGCCGTTGCCCGGGATGTTGAGCGGGTGGTCGCCCAGCGCCGAGACCGGTTTGACCTCGCCGTCGTTGCCGCTGGTCGACGTGGACGTCTCGGATTCCTCGCTGCTGGTCGTCGTGCCGGTGGAGGTCTCGGTCTCGCTGGAATTCGTCGACGTCGAGCGGCTGCTGGTGCTGCTGTAGTCCGAAGCCCGGCTCGAGGTGATCGAGGCGGCCATCGCGCCGACGGTGCCGACGCCGAGCAGGGCCACGCCGACCAGCACCAGCGCGACGATGACACCGGTGTTGCTTCTGCGCTGCGGCGGCCGCATGTGCGGCATCGGCTGCGGCGGGCGCTGCGGTGCCAATCGCACGGTCGTCTGCGGCGGCAGCGGGCGCGCGGCCGGCGGTGGTGCGATCCGGCGGGTCGGCTGGTCGAAGATCGGCGCTCCCTGCTGCGGGCGCAGGGGTTGCGTGCCGGGTGGAGGTAACGGAGGACGGCGTTGCGGCGGCTGCGGCCGGGGGGCCTGACCTTGCGGCGGTCGGGGAGCCGGACCTTGTGGCGGCTGGGACCCCGGGCCTTGTGGCGGACGGGGAGCCGGGCCTTGTGGCGGCTGGGGACCCGGACGCTGTTGCCCGCCGCGCGGGCCCTGCGGTGGCCAGGGCTGGCGCGGCGGCTGCGGGCCGCGTGGTGGCGGGGGCGGCTGCGTCATGCGGTCTTCCTCGCGGAGTGTCGAATGTGGACTGTTGGTCCAGGTTCGGCTGGCCGCCACCGAGCAGTCATTTCCCCCCGACTTCCTCACCATCAATCCCACCGTTGCGGACCAGAGCTTAGCCACGGGCGGCTATCGTTCGGGCCGTGTTGACCAAACGGGGGCTGGTGGTCGCCCTGACCGGACTGCTGTTGGGCGCACCGAGCACGGCCGCGGCGCAGGAGCAACCGGTGGATGCGTTGCCCGGCACGGTTTCCAGCAGCGTGAACCTCAAGCTGCAGCGCGACGGCCTGGTCTCGGTCACCGAGCGGATCAACGTTCCCACAGGTCAACAAGTCGAGCGCACGATGCCGCTGCGGCAGTCCGCGGGGCCCGGGGCGGACCGGGTCTTCACGGTCTCCGACGCAGTGCTCGACGGTGGCGGTGCGATCCAAGCCGAGGCCGACAAGCTGCATCTGACGCTGCAGCCCGGGGTTTCGACGCTGACGTACTCGGTTCGCGGTGCCGTGGCCGATGCCGGTGACCGGCAGGACGTCCGCTGGCAGGTGTCCGGTGGCTGGAACGTGCCGGTGGACCGCGTCGAGGTGTCGTTGCTGTCGCCGAAGGTGCCGCAGGAGATCATGTGCCTGGCGGGCCCGCTGGGCAGCGCGAACCGCTGCGCCCAGTTCGAGATCACCCACACCCAGTCGATGCACGCGGTGACCTACGGCCTGCAGCCCGGTGACCGGATGGACCTCACGTTCAAGGTCCCGGCGGGCACGGTGCCGGCGAACGCCGTGACCGAGCAGTACTTCAGCCTGGTGCGGGCGTTCTCGCTGACGCCGGCGACGGCCGCCGGCCTGGCCGCGATCGGCCTGCTGCTGATCGGCGGCCTCGGCCTCGTCTGGTACGCCCGCGGCCGGGACGTGCGCGCGTTCGCGGAGGACGTGGGCCAGGTCGAGGTGCTGATGACCGATTCCCAGGGCGCGGTCGCGTTCGCGTCCCCGGACGGCGTGCTGCCGGGCCAGATCGGCACGGTCATCGACGAGCGGGTGGACCCGGTCGACGTGACGGCGACGATCATCGACCTGGCGGTCCGCAACTACCTGTGGATCGAGGAACTCCCCGGCCAGGACTGGCGAATCGTCCGGCTGAACCCGGCCGACGACTCGCTGCGGCCGTTCGAGCGAGCGGTCTACGACCTCCTCGTGGGGCAGGAGCAAGAAGTGCGGCTGTCCCAACTGCGAGACCTCGACGCAAGCCAGGTCCGCGCGGCGCTGTACGCGGAGGTCGTGGAAAAGGAATGGTTCGCACGGCGCCCGGACGTCGACCGGAACCGCTTCTGGTGGACGGGCCTCGGCGTGATCATCGGCGGAGCGGCGCTGACGGCGGTACTGGCGCTGACGACCTCAGCAGCACTGCTGGGGATCGCCGTGCTGATCGGCGGTATCGCGATGATGTTCAGCGCACGCCTGATGCCGGCGCGAACACGACGAGGCAGCGCGCTCGTGGTGCAGGTCAGAGGCCTGCGCGGCTACCTGCACGAGGCCGCGGCGGAGTCCCTGCCGGAGCAGGACCGCGAGACGGTGTTCTCCCGATCGCTGCCGTACGCGGTGGTCCTGGAAGAAACGGACCGCTGGCTAGCGGAGTTCGCGGAACTGAAACCAGGAGCAGACGGAACGCAGGGCCTCTACTGGTACGGAACCCCGAACGAGACCCCGAACCTCCAGAACTTCCACCAAACCTTCACAACCCTCGTAGAAACCCTGAACAAAAAAATCAACCGGTGACACCGGCCAGCTTCTGCCGACATGTCCGGGGCGGATGGGTGCGAGGGCTGTTGTCGGCTTTCGCGTGGAACGAGGGGTTCCTTGAACAAGCATGTCCGACTCCTTGTCGTCGCAGGTGCGGGTGTTGTGTTGGCTGGGCTGCCCGCGTGTGGAAGTGGCGGTAGCGGCAGCACGGGGCATGCGCCGACCACGAAGTCGGGCGGCGTTGCCATGGAGAAGTTCGATCCTTGCGGCTTCTTTCGGCCTGCGGAGCTGACCTCGTGGGGACTGTCCGCCCAGGGCAAGGAGTTCGCGCCGGTGAGCTTCGAGCCGGGTTGCCGCTGGCAGGGGGAGCAGATGTCGCTCACCTTCCAGAAGAACGTGGACGAGACCGTCGCGTCCTACGAAAAGAGCGGTAACTGGGAGCGGTACGACAAGAAGACGATCGGCGGGCGTTCTGCTGCGGTCGCGAACGTTCCTGGCGGCGGAAGCACGGGCGGTTGCAACGTGCTGGTCGATGCTGGTGGAGGTGTCGCGATCTACGGGGTCTCCGGGCGCTTCGACGACTCGGTCGATGCGTGCGGGGAAGTGGAGAAGATCGTCGGCCAGTCGGCTTCGCGCCTGCCGGAATGATCAACAGGCCGAACAGTCGCGTTAGGTGTTCCGGGCTCGGCTTGAACGTCTCGCGGGATCGCTGTCTGCAATCGCTCGGTATCGGACCGTAACAACGCTGTGACCTGCGGCTGAACGGGTGATGCCGGAGCTGCGTCAGGTTTGTCGGGAACCGTTACGGACGCCCCTGCGTCAGGTTAAAGTGTTCACCGTTACCTGGGGAGATCGCAGAGTCCAGAGGGGTCTGGGATGACAAGCGCAGACGCAAGTGGGTTCGCTGCAGCCAAGGAAGGGCTGAAGGCGATCAGCGGCCGCACGCAGTGGATCAATCAGCAGGTCGGCGCGGGCAAGCTGTCGCTTGACCCCGACGTGGCCGACAAGGCCGCGAAGCGCTGCGAGGAGGAGATCCGCGAGTTGGCGCGACTCATGCGTGGCGCCGACCGGATGACGCGTTTGAGCGGTCTGGGGAACTACCCGGATGGGCAGCAGTTGACGCAACGGTTCATCGACAAGGCCGCGGATCCCGGCTCAGGTGCGGTGGAACTCGTTCGTCAGCTGCAGGACGAGCTGCAGAAGCAGGCAGACGCGTTTCGTGCGGCTGCCAAGGACTACCGTGCGACCGACGAGCAGATCTCCGACGACTTGCAGCGAGGTATTCAGTGAGTTTGGTTTCCCGGTCCTTGGCCGTCGGCGTCGCCGGTCTGGCGCTGGTTGGACTGTCTGCCTGCTCCGGTGGCCCGGGCAAAAGCGGCGAGGAAACGTCCACGTCCACGCCCACGTCAGCGGCCCAGAGCTCTGGCTTGGCGAACTTGGACCCGTGCACGTTCCTTACTTCCGAAGAGCTCAGCGCAGCAGGTGTCTCCGGTCCCAGTCGCCCAGTGAACGACCTCAAGTCGCAGCCGGGCTGTGACTGGGAGGGCAAGGACGTACTGCTGACCTTCAGCAAGAACGAGACCGAAGACTTCGAGAAGTACAGCAAGAACAACTTCGAGACGTTCGACCGGTTCGACATCAATGGCCGGCAAGCGGCGCGCGCTGTCACCGCTGGTTCTGGGGGGCAGGGGATCTGCTCCGCGATCATCAGTGCAGGCGGCGGCATCGTTGATGTGAACGTGGCTGGCATCATGCGCAACTCCGTGGCAGACCCTTGCGGCGAGGCGGAGAAGATCGCACGTCAGATTGAGCCGAGGCTTCCAGAATGACCGAGGAGGAGTGATGGGACTTCTCAGCACACTCGACAACGCGGGTTCCCGGGTCTTCGGCTGG
Source organism: Saccharopolyspora elongata (assembly GCF_004348985.1). GTDB lineage: Bacteria > Actinomycetota > Actinomycetes > Mycobacteriales > Pseudonocardiaceae > Saccharopolyspora > Saccharopolyspora elongata. The sequence continues at coordinate 162,671 of NZ_SMKW01000008.1, forward strand.
GAGAGCGCTGCGGAAGAGGAGCGGAAGAAGCACGGCGAAGAGGCCAACCGGGTCGCCCAGCAGCAACAATCGCAGCTGGCGCAGCAGAATTCCGGGTTGAACGTCACCGGCTACGACTCGCCTGCTATCAGCCAGTGCATCAACTGGTCTGGATTCAGCCACGGGCAGATCTTCCAGACCAACCAGGAGTCGATCGATCAAGGCAAGGTTGGTGAGTCCGCGCAGGCGTGGCTCGATTTGGCAAAGGGCCTGCGCGAGCGCGGTGAGAACTACGCCACGGACCTGGCCAAGATCGTCGATGGGGGCTGGGAAGGCGAGGCCGCGGGCAACGCTCGTGAGGTCGGCAAGCCCGCTTCCGACTGGATGAAGGCCAGTGCCGATGCCTTCGAGATGACCGGGAACAACCTGCACGCCGCGGGTGAGGCCGCCGGTCAGGCCAGCAAGATGGTTGAGAAGCCCCAGGGCTTCAGCTGGGGTGAGGCCGCCGCCGCTTCCGTTCCGTTCGGGGTCGCCGGCGGTGGTATCAACGCGCTCAGTCAGATGGAAGAGCAGGAGGAGGCTGAGAAGGCCGCGCAGGAGACGATGGCGCGCGTCTACAGCCCCACTCTCACCCAGGTCGACGCCAAGATGCCGCAGTACAAGGGGCCGGACGGCAACACCAAGGAGCCGCCGCCCGTGCCCCCGCCGCCACCCACGGAGTGGGGCGGTGGAGGTCCAGGAAATCCCGGCGGCGGACCCGGCGGCGAAACGCCGGGTGGCGGGACCGGAAAGCTTCCCGCTGGTGGCATCGGCACCGGTATCCCCGGTGGCGGCATTCCCGGGGACGGGCGCCCCGTCGGTGCGTACGACCCCAATAATCTCGGTAGCGGTATCCCCGGTGGCGGCTACACCACGCCGTCCGGGACCGGCAGCCAGTGGGCCGGTCAGCCCGGCCTTCCCGGCGGTGGCGGAACCGGGCTCCCCGGCGGTGGCACCGGTGGCGCCGGTGGTGGTCTCCCCGGCGGCGGCGCCGGCGGTGTCGGCATGGTCGGTGGCATGGGTGCCGGTGCAGGCGCCGGTGGCATGGCCGCCGGTGGCCGGGCCGGTGTCGGTGGACTCGGCGCCGGGGCTGGTGCCGGTGCGGCCGGTGGAGCAGGTGCTCGAGGTGCCGGTGCCGGACGAGGCGCGATGGGCGGCATGGGTGGTGCCGGTCAGCGCGGCCAGGGCAGCGAGGACCAGGAGCACGAGCGTCCGTCGTGGCTCGAGGAGCAGGACGACATCTGGATGAACGACATGCCGAAGACCGCCCCGCCGGTGCTCGGCGAATGATCCGGTGCCGACCGGTGGTGCCGACCTCGGCACCACCGGTCGGTCACGCTTGAAGCGGGCGAATTCACAAGGGGAGAAACGACAGTGGGCGTGTTGGGGCGGTGGCAGCTTCAGCCGGTGCACTTGGACATCGTGCTCAAGTACTTGAAGATCGACGGTTTGACCCTGCCGTTGAGCACCCGTTCTTTCGGGTACACCGCCGATCAGTTCAGCCAGATCGCGATCGGTGAGCTGGACCGGATGGCCGCCGCCGGCGTCGTGATCAACGACGAGGTCGCGCCGCCGCTGGTCACCGCGCTCAAGACGCTGGCCAACCCGTTCTTGTGGGTCGACTCGCTGTGGTTCCCGCAGGTCGGCTCCGATCACTGCTGGCGGGCGCTCGCGGTGTTCACCGAAGGCAACCGGGTCGTGCTCGGCGTGCAGACGCCGAGCGAGGACCCGCAGCGCGGCGGCATGCTGACCGTCGAGGTCCACGAGAAAGCCCCGCTGCCGCAGGTCCTGCTGGCCACGTTGCCGCCCACCAAGCCGGGCGGCCAGGGACCGGTGCGCGTCCCGCAGAGCTCGCTGGTGCAGCAGCCGCAGCCCGACGACTACGACCAGATGAGCATGATGCAGTCGGCCACCCCGAACCGCGGCAGCAGCGGCGACCAGCAGGTCGCGCTCTACGAGGCGATCGGGAAGGCGCCGCACGCGCGCATTGGCCAGATCTCGGCGAGCACGCGCGACCAGTACGGCCGCCGGAAGCGTTCCCAGGTGGTGTCCTGGTTCGACAACGAGCCGGACGGCCGCTACCTGAACCGGGTCGAGCGCGGCAGCTCCGGCGAGCAGGTCTTCGCGATCCTGCCGGCCGACGCGCGCACGATCGGCGCCGAGATCGATTCCCTCATCGCCCAGGTCCGCTGACCGCGCCCGAACAGGCGGGGACCGCTCGACCGCGGCTGGATGCTGCGCGCCGGGATTTCGCCATCTACGCCGGGTGATCACGACACGCCGAAGAGTGGCGAAGGGGGCGCCCACGGCTTGACAGTCCGCACGTAGGCTGCATGGCATGGTCGAACCCCAGCTGCATCGCGTTACTTTGCCCAATGGGCTGCGCGTGGTGTTGGCACCGGACTCGGCGGCGGGCCAAGCGTCGTCGGGCCAGGCCCCTGTGGTCGGTGTCAGCGTGCACTACGACGTGGGCTTCCGCTCGGAACCGGAAGGGCGCACCGGTTTCGCCCACCTCTTCGAGCATTTGATGTTCCAAGGCAGCGAGAGCTTGGAGAAGCTCGCGCACTTCCGGCACGTGCAGGGCTCCGGCGGCACCTTCAACGGTTCGACGCACCAGGACTACACCGACTACTACCAGGTGCTGCCGTCGGCGGCGCTGGAGCGGGCGTTGTTCCTCGAAGCGGACCGGATGCGGGCGCCGAAGATCACCGAGGAGAACCTGCGCAACCAGGTGGACGTGGTCAAGGAGGAGATCCGCCTCAACGTCCTCAACCGCCCCTACGGCGGTTTCCCGTGGATCTTGCTGCCGCCGGTGCTGTACTCGACCTTCGCCAACGCCCACAACGGTTACGGCGACTTCACCGACCTGGAACAGGCGACCGTCGACGACTGCGCCGCGTTCCTCGACACCTACTACGCGCCGGGCAACGCGGTGCTGACCGTCAGCGGTGACCTCGACGTCGAGCACACCATCGATCTGATCAACAAGCACTTCGGCGATGTGCCGGCGCGCGACGTCGCGCCGCGGCCGTCGTTCGGCGAGCCGTTCCCGTCGGGTGAGCTGCGCGGCAAGCACACCGACCCGCACGCGCCGCTGCCCGCCGTCGCGCTGGGCTATCGCCTGCCGGACCCGGTCGGCGAGCTCGACGCCTACCTGGCGAACGTGGTGCTCGCGGCGATCTTGTCCGACGGCGACGCCGCCCGCCTGCAGCAGCGCCTGGTCTACCAGGACTCGCTGGTGGTGGACGTGCACGCCGGCTGCGGTCTGATGGGCTCCCCGCTGGACGCCCGCGACCCGGACACCTTCACCGTGACCGCGATCCACACGCCGGAGGTCGGCCTCGACCGGGTGATCGGAGCGGTCGACGAGGAGTTGGAGAAGCTGGCCGCCGACGGCCCCACCGAGGACGAGCTGTCCCGCGTCACGGCGCGTTGGGCCGCCAGCCTTTACCGGGGGCACGACCGGGTGGTCACCCGGACCCTCGACCTGGGCAGCGCCGAGTTGCTGCACGGCCGCGCGGAGCTGATCTCCGAGCTGCCGAAGCGGATCGGCGAGGTCCGCACCGAGGACGTCGCGGCGGCCGCGAAGGCGTTGCGGTCGGACGCACGAGCGGTGCTGGAGATCGAACCCGCAGGTGACGAGAACGCGACAGGAGGTCCGGCATGACCCGCGCAACGCACCGCAGCGCCGAGGAGATCGGCCGCACCGAGCTCGGCCGGCGCCCGCTGCCGCCGCTCGGCGAGCCCCGCACCGGCCGCGCGCCGGCCGTCGTGGACACCGTGCTGGACAACGGCCTGCGGGTGATCGCCGCCCGGCACGGCGTGGTCCCGATGGTCGAACTGCGCCTGCGGATCCCGTTCGCCGGCGAGGACCAGAAGCACCCGGCCCGCGCCGAGCTGCTGGCCGAGACGCTGCTGACCGGCACGGAGCGCCGCAACCGGGTGCAGGTGGACACCGACCTGGCCGCGGTGGGCGCCGACCTGAGCTCGGTCGTCGACCCGGAGCGGCTCAGCATCACCGGTGACGCGCTGGCCACCGGGCTGGACACCCTGCTCGACGTGCTCGCCGACGCGCTGACCGGCGCGGTGTACCGCGACGAGGAGGTCGAGGGGGAGCGCGCCCGGCTGGTCGAGCGGATCGCCGTCGCGCGATCGCAGCCGCGGGTGATCGCCCGCGAGGAGCTGCAGCGACACCGCTACGGCGACCACCCGTTCGTCCGCGAGGTGCCGGCGGCCGAGGACGTCGCCGAGGTCACCGCCGAGGAGGTCCGCACCCTGCACCGCGAGTCGGTGCTGCCGCGCGGCTCGGTGCTGGTGCTGGTCGGTGACATCGACCCGGATCAGGCGGTGGCGGCCGTCGCGCGCAACCTGGCGGACTGGCAGTCCGAGGACAGCGCGCGCGAGCTCCCGTCGTTGCCCTCGGTCCGCGGTGGTGACGTGCGGCTGGTGCACCGGCCCGGCGCGGTGCAGTCGCAGCTGCGCTTCTCCGCGCAGGCGCTGCCGCGCACGGACCCGCAGTACCCGGCGCTGCAGGTCGCGAACCTGGTCTTCGGCGGCTACTTCTCCTCGCGGTTGGTGGAGAACATCCGCGAGGACAAGGGCTACACCTACGGCGCGCACTCGTCGTTCGAGTTCACCCGGGGCAACGGCACGGTCCTCGTCGACGCCGACACCGCCAGCGAGGTCACCGCGGCAGCGCTGCTGGAGACCCGGTACGAGCTGGCGAGGCTGGCGCTGGTGCCGCCGACCGAGTCGGAGGTGGAGTCGGCCCGGCAGTATGCCATCGGCAGCCTGCTCACCTCCACCGCTTCGCAGGCCGGGATGGCATCCACGCTCGCCGCGCTGGCCACGGCGGGGCTGGCGCAGGACTGGCTGGTCGCGCACCCCGAGCGGTTGCGGGCGGTCACTGTCGAGCAAGTTGCCGAGGCGGCCAGGTTGTTCGCTCCCACGTCCTTCACCGGAGTGGTCGTCGGCGACGCGGACAAGCTCGCCGGCCAGCTGCGGCTGCTCGGGGGAGTGGTGCTGCCATGACCCGGTTAGACGGTGAGGCGGGCAGATGACTACCGAGGTGTTGGCCGGGGCGGGTTTCCAGCTGGATTCCGCGCCCCTGCTCTCCAGGTCCACAGTGGACCGCAGGGAGACGCTGCGGGACGCCCCGGACGGCGGCGCCCAGCTGTGGACGACCGGACGGGTCGTGCTGGTGGACGCCAGAGGGCGCACCCAGATCGGCCAGGATTCGCGGCTCGTGGTGCATCCCGCGACGGACTTCGGTGCAGGCCCGGTCCCCAACGCCGTCCTGCTCGGCGTCGAGGACGAGATCGGCTACTGGGCGTTGCGCAGCGAGCACGACGGAGCCCAGGACGACTGGCGGGACCTGCGCACCGGCGGTGGTCTGCTCAACGACACCGACGCCGGGCTGTTCACCACCGCTGTCGGCCTCCTCGGCTGGCACGACAACGCCCGCTACTGCGCGGTGTGCGGCGCGGCGACGACGCGGGTCCGCGCGGGGTGGGCCCGGCGTTGCACGGGCTGCGACCGCGAGGAGTACCCGCGCACCGACCCGGCCGTCATCTGCCTGGTGCACGACGGCGCGGACCGCATCCTGCTGGCCCGCCAGCCGATCTGGCCGCCGGAGCGGTACTCGGTGCTCGCCGGTTTCGTCGAGGCCGGTGAGTCGTTGGAGGCCTGCGTCTCGCGCGAGATCGCGGAGGAGGTCGGGGTGGCGGTCTCGGACGTCCGTTACCTCGGCAGCCAGCCGTGGCCGTTCCCGCGGTCGCTGATGCTGGGCTTCGCCGCGATCGCGGACCCGTCGGCGCCGCTGACCCCGGCGGACGGCGAGATCGAGGACGCCCGCTGGGTGCACCGCGACACGGTCCGGGCGGCCCTGGAGTCCGAGGGCGGAGCGGTCGACGGCCTGCGCCTGCCGCCGGGCGTGTCCATCGCCTACCGCATGATCAAGGGCTGGGCCACCTGGCAGGACTGACGCGAGGAGCCGGCCGGGACCTCCCCGGCCGGCTCCGCATGTCCTTTTGAGCACCTTTCGCCGCAGTTCAGCGTGGTTCGGGCACAGTTCTCGCCGGCGGATCACGCCCGACACGCGGTTGCGGGTGCCGGGGTGTAGCCCCGAACGGGGGAGCAGGTCTGCGAAGATGCCGGGCATGACCGAGCAGCCGCGACTCCTGGAAGGTTTGGATCCGGAGCAGCGGCAGGCGGTCGTCGCACCACGCGGCCCCGTGTGCGTCCTGGCGGGCGCGGGCACCGGGAAGACGCGCACGATCACCCATCGCATCGCCTACCTCGTGCAGCGCGGCCTCGTCGCGCCGCAGCAGGTGCTCGCGGTGACCTTCACCGCCCGAGCGGCGGGGGAGATGCGCACCCGGCTGCGCGCGCTCGGCGCGGCCGGCGTGCAGGCGCAGACCTTCCACGCCGCGGCCTTCCGGCAGCTGCGCTACTTCTGGCCGCGGGTGCACGAGACGCAGATGTGGCAGCTGGCGGACAACAAGTTCCGGCTGGTCATGCAGGCGGCGAACAAGCTCGGGCTGTCCACCGAGCGGGAGGACGTCCGGGACCTGGCCGGCGAGATCGAGTGGGCCAAGTCGTCGCTGATCGGGCCCGAGCAGTACCCGGCCGCCGCGGCCGCCGCCGGGCGGGAGGTGCCGGTCCTGCCGGAGCAGCTCAGCAAGGCCTTCGCGACCTACGAGCAGGTCAAGAACAGGGCGCAGATGCTGGACTTCGACGACCTGTTGCTGCACATCGCGGCGATCCTGGAGGACCAGCCGGAGATCGCCGAGGAGTTCCGCGGCCGGTACCGGTCGTTCGTCGTGGACGAGTACCAGGACGTCAACCCGCTGCAGCAGCGGGTGCTCGACTCGTGGGTAGGCAACCGCGACGACCTCACGGTGGTGGGCGACGCGAACCAGACGATCTACTCGTTCGCCGGCGCGTCGCCGAAGTGGCTGATCGGTTTCCCGCGCAAGTACCCGGAGGCGACGGTGGTGCGCCTGGAACGGGACTACCGGTCGACGCCGCAGGTGGTGGGCCTGGCCAACCAGGTCATCGGCGCGGCGCGGGAACGGCCGGCCGGCACCCGGCTGAAGCTGGTCGGACAACGCCCGGACGGGCCCCGGCCGGACTTCGCCGAGTACGACGACGAGACCGACGAGGCCGAGGCGATCGCGCGCAAGATCGCTCAGCTGGCCAAGCGAGGCGTCGCGCTGTCGGAGATCGCGGTGCTGTTCCGGGTCAACGCGCAGTCGGAGGTCTACGAGAAGGCGCTGTCCGACGCCGAGATCCCCTACCAGGTACGCGGTGGCGAACGGTTCTTCGCGCGGGCGGAGGTGCGGCAGGCGATGGCCACGCTGCGCACCGCGATCGCGCACGGCGCCGATGAGGAGGACCTGCCCGCGACCGTCCGGTCCGTGCTCCGCGAAGTCGGCCTGACCGACGAGCCTCCTGCCGGTGGGGCCGCGCGCGAGCGGTGGGAGTCGCTGATCGCGCTGGTGGAGCTCGCGGAGGAGCTGACCGCCGCGGAGCCCGAAGCGGGGCTGGCCCGCTACGTCGCGGAACTCGACGCGCGTGCCGAGTCCCAGCATCCGCCGACCGTCGAGGGCGTCACCCTGGCCTCGCTGCACGCGGCCAAGGGCCTCGAATGGGACGCGGTGTTCCTGGTGGGTCTGGTCGAGGGAACCCTGCCGATCATGCACGCCGACACCGACGCGGCCGTCGAGGAGGAACGCCGCCTGCTCTACGTCGGGGTCACCCGCGCCCGCGAGCACCTTTCCCTGTCGTGGGCGCTGGCGCGCGCCGGTGGCCGCCGCTACCGCCGGCGCAGCCGCTTCCTGTACAGCCTGGTGCCGGACGAACATCCGGCGGCGCTGCCCAACAAGGTCAAGCAGCGCGAGCTGCTGTCACGACCCGCGAAGGCCGCGAAACCGCATTGCCGCATCTGCAACGTCGTCCTGACGGGCACGATGGACATCAAGCTCGGTCGCTGCGCGGGCTGCCCGTCTGATGTGGACGAAGATCTGCTGTCGCAGTTGAAGGCGTGGCGCAGCGAGCGGGCACGGCAGCTGAAGGTGCCCGCGTACGTGGTGTTCACCGACGCGACGCTGACCGCGATCGCCGAGCAGCGGCCGCTGGACGAGACCGCATTGGTCGGCATCTCCGGGATCGGGGCCTCGAAGCTGCAGAAGTTCGGCTCCGACGTGCTCGCGCTGACCCAGGGTGACCGCCGCGACATGCGCTGAAACGCCTGGTCGCACGGGTTTTTCAGGCGATCGAGCGGATTCTTCGAAAAATACGTTGCGACCGGCACGGTGGTGCCAATAACCTGCAAGAGCGCGAGCCGTGGTTGGGAGAAACCACGGCCCTGAACCCCGAAGGGAGGTGGCCTTGGTGTCCACGATTCTGATGTCGAGCACCCCGCGCCACCTCATGGCCGGGGCCATCGCGCTGTCCCGCGGCACTTTCGCGCCAATCCCAGCTGCTGCCGAGTACGAAGCTGGCAATGGTCGTGAGTTCAAGCCGCGTTGGTTCCGTGCGGTTCCGCAGACCGTTGTCGACCCATGCCGGTCCGTTCGTAGGCGATTCCTCGATCCACTGATCTAGGAACGTCTCTCAGGCTTCTCGAAGGCCGCGGACCCGCAAACGGGTCCGCGGCCTTCTTGTCGTTCCCGTTTTTCCTGCCGCCGATCGAATACTGGAGGAAGTTTCATGTTGACCGCGAGTGTGCCGATATCCAGCTCGGGCGAGGGCTTGCTGGCAGACGAGGACACCGTGGCCGGCCTGTTCGGCAGCCCCACGACGCTCGAAAGCCGACTGCCCTGCCGTCAGGACCCCGACCTGTGGTTCGCCGAGAACCCGCGGGAGCTGGACCAGGCCAAGTCGCTGTGCGCCGACTGTCCGATCAAGGCCGAGTGCCTGGCCGGCGCGCTGTCCCGCGGCGAGCCGTGGGGCGTCTGGGGTGGCGAGATCTTCGAGCGCGGTGCGGTGGTCGCCCGCAAGCGCCCGCGCGGCCGTCCGCGCAAGCACCCGCTGCCCGCCGACACCCCGGCCGCGGGCCGGCCCGCGCGGCGAGGTCAGGAGCGAGCGGCATGACGTACCACCGAACCATCGACCCCATCACCGGAAACCCGATCAAGAGCGAGGTAAGGATGTTCATGCCCGAGGACCTGTCCCGGATACGAAGTAACGAGCTGATCGACGAAGCGCACCGACATCGGTTGGCCAGGGAGATCTCGGCCGGTCGCTGGTGGCGCTGGCTCGCCGACTACGCCGGTCGCCGCGCGCAGCAGGCGTCCCGATGTCCGTGAGCCGCCCGGGATCGGCTCGGTAGGACTCGATGGCGGTGCTGAACCACCTTGCACCGCAACGGATTCCAGGAGCCGTCCCATGCGGGCTTCCCGGCCGCGTCCGCCGGTCGGGAAGCCCGCGGCCCCGGCGACCGGAATCCCTTGCGCAGGACGAGACTCGATGCGCTCGAGCGCTCGCGCACCTTGACAACACAGAGCACCGGCCGGGGCATTGCCCGTATCGTGATGCCTCGTGACCGGACACTCGCACGACAACATCGACTGGGACGAGCACCTGCAGCGGCTCCGGGACGGCGATGAGCTGAACGCGCCGGAGATCGCCGAACTCGTCGCGAAGCTGCTGCGCCCGACCGATCGCACCGTGATCGAGGTCGGCGCCGGAGCGGGCGGAACGGCGGCGGCGTTCGCGGCGGAGCTGGCGGATTCCGGCGGAGCGCTGACCATCGTGGACACGGCGCCGCAACTGCTCGCGGCGGCGGAGGCCCGCGTCAAGCAGGTCTCCGACCGGATCGAGGTCCACGCCGTCCAGGCGGACGCCGCCGACGACTCGCTCGCGGAGGCCATCGAGAAGGCGGGGGCTCCCGCGCAGGCCGACGTGGTCTTCGCGGCGTTCGTCGTGCACCACCTGCCCGACCAGCTGGCCGGCGTGCGCCGATTGGTGAACCTGGTGCGCCCGGGCGGGAGGCTGGCGATCGTCGAGTTCGGGCTCGAAACGAAGGTGCTGCCGCCGGACGTCGGCCTCGCCGAGCCGGGGCTGGAAGCCCGGTTGACCGCCGCCCGCCAGGACTGGTTCCGGCAGATGCGGGCGGAGATGACCGGCACGGCCCGGATGCCGGTGGGGTGGGGCAAGGCGCTGTCCGAGGCGGGCTTGGACGACGTGCGGTCGTGGAGCTACCTCGTGGACCGCCCAGCTCCGGTGTCCGGAGTCGCCTTGCAGGCGGTGCTCCGCCGGTTGCAGTTCCTCCGCAGGGACGCGGAGAACCGTGTCGGGCCGGAGGACCTGGCGGCGCTGGACGAGCTGCTCGACGAATCCGGCGAGCACTACGCCGGAAACCGCGACGACGTGTACTACCTGACCGCGAACACGGTCCACCTCGGCACTAGGCCGGTGAGCTGACGCCCATTCGGGCCGCGGTCCGCCGGCGGGCGATCAGTCGGAGAAGCCCGGCTGCCACCGGGCGATGATGTCGCGGGCGCCGACCTCGGCGTCGAGCTGGCAGAGGATCCCGGTGGCGCCCAGCGTGACCCGGTGGATCAGCAGGTAGTCCGGCGGGAGGTTCAGCGACCGCCCCGTCCGGAAGTCCGGGCTGCGCAGGTCGCCGACCCGCTCGGCCTGGCGCTGCAACCAGCGCCGGGTGAAGTGGAACGTCGGCGTGCGGATCGGGTCCACGAACGGCGCCAGGTAGGCCAGCACGTCCTCGGCCTGGATCTCCCGGTCGCCCTGCACGAACCGCTCCGCGCGCAGCAACTCCAGCAGCTCGGCGGACTTGTCCTCCAGAGCGAGCCGGACCATGCGGCCGAACGTCGCGGGCACGCCGTTGGGCAGCCGGGAGACCGCACCGAAGTCGATCACGCAGAGCCTGCCGTCCGTCATCAGCATGAAGTTGCCGGGATGCGGGTCGGCGTGCAGCAGGCCGGCCCGGGCGGGCGCGGAGTAGTGGAACTCGGCGAGCAGCCGCCCCGCCGCGTCGCGCTCCTCCCGTTCCCCGTCGGCGATGATCTGGGCGTACGCCTTGCCCGTCGCCCACTCCGTGACGACCACCTTCGGGGCGCTGGCGATCACGGCCGGAATCAGGACGGCATCGTCGTCCCGGAACGCCTTGGCGAACGCCCGCTGGTTGTCGGCCTCGGTGCGGTAGTCGAGCTCCTCGACCATCCGGTCCTGGAGTTCCGCGAGCAGCGGCTTGACCTCGGCGCCGGGGGCCAGCGACTGGAAGAGGCGGGAGAAGCGGATCAGCTGGCGCAGGTCGGAGCGCAGCGCCTCGTCCGCGCCCGGGTACTGGACCTTGACCGCGACCTCGCGGCCGTCGTGCCAGGTCGCCCGGTGCACCTGCCCGATGCTCGCCGCCGCGGCGGGGACGTCGTCGAACTCGGCGAACCGCTTCCGCCAGGCGGAGCCCAGCTGCTCGGTGAGCACCCGGTGCACGCTGCTCGCGGGCATCGGCGGTGCCGCGGATTGCAGCTTCGTCAGCGCCTCGCGGTACGGGCCGGCCATCTCGTCAGGCACGGCGGCCTCGAACACGCTCAGCGCCTGGCCGAACTTCATCGCGCCGCCCTTGAGCTGGCCGAGGACCGCGAACACCTGCTCCGCGGTCTTGGCCGATACTTCGGCGCTGATCTCTGCCGGATTCTGCCCGGTGAGCCGCTTCCCCCACCCGGCGGCCAAGCGGCCGGCGACACCAAGCGGCAGGCTGGCGAGCTTCGCGGTGCGGTGTGCCGCCCGGCGGGGAATGTCGGCCACGAATTCTCCTTGGTGCGCGCAGGAAAACCCTCTCGATGTCCGAAGATGTTTTCGAAATCGAGAAACCCAGTCACATGCTAGAGGTTCCCTGCGGCGCCTTGGGGCGTGATCGACGTGTTGGCCGTCAGGTTTGCGCCACCGGTCGCATTCGCGATTCCGCCGGACAAGGGCGAACAAGCCGGCTCGTCAGCCCTCCGGGCCGAGCTGAGCACGGATGTACCCCCCTGGCGCTCCGGCACGGCGGGTGCGATGTCGAACGCCGGAGCGATGCGTCGGAGATGCGGGCGGGTGGGCGGCCCGAGCGGCGGCCCACCCGTGCCCGGTCACGCCTTGCCGAGGATGCGGGTCATCTTGGTGCCGCAGACCGGGCAGGTGCCCTTCGCCATTCGGCGACCGTTGGTCTCCGAGACCTCACCGGAAAAGTCGCGCTTCTCCCGGCACTTCACGCAGTAGCCGTTGTACGTCTCGGCCACGGCTCCCCTCCTTCATGTCGTGATCCAGCGTCGTTGCTGGCTCTTCTGCCCACCTCCGGGCGGCTGGGGGAACGGTACATGTGGGCCATTCGACATGCATGCATTACGAGCATCGCATGTTCGACTTAATGGAGTAATCCCTCGGGGGATCACGATGCGTAGGCGCTGAGGTCCGGCTCACAGCGCGGGCCGTTTGTCGGGAGCACTCGCTAAGGTCCACTCCCGTGGCTGAACCCCAGGTCGAGGTGCGCCGCAGCAAGCGCCGCCGACAGACGGTGAGCGCCTATCGCGACGGTGACAAGATCGTGGTGCTTCTCCCGGCGCGGATGACCCGCGCGGAGGAAAAGCGCTGGGTGGCGGACATGCTGAGCCGCCTGCAACGCAGCGAGACGCGTCGGCGCTCGCCCGCGCGGGAATCCGACGAAGCGCTGCTCCAGCGGTGCCGCGAGCTGTCCGCGAAGTACCTCGACGGCAGGGCGCAACCGCAGAGCGTTCGGTGGGTGCCACCGATGCGCACGAGGTGGGCTTCCTGCACGCCCAGCGATGCCACCATTCGGGTGAGTCAACGCCTCCGAGATGTACCCGGATGGGTGCTCGATTACGTGCTCGTGCACGAGCTCGCGCACCTGCTGGTGCCCGGCCACGGGGCCGACTTCTGGAAGTGGGTGCGCCGCTACCCGAAGACCGAGCGGGCCATCGGCTACCTGGAGGGGGTGTCCGCGGCCGCCCAGCTCGGCATCGGGCTGGACGACGACGCGGAAGAGGCCGAAGCCCGCACATGACGAGGGGCACCTCCGGGAGTCCGGAAGTGCCCCGTCCGCGCTCGGTCAGTTCTCGTCGCGCTTCGGCGAGTCGTCGCCCTCGTCATCGGACTTCGCCGCCTCGTCGGCCTCGGCGCGGCGGATCGCGGCGATCGGGTCGTCCAGGTCTGCGGAACCCGAGCCCCAGCGGTCTGCGAAGTCCAGCGGCTCGTCCAGGTCCGAGCTGTCCGGCAGCAGGTCGGGGTGGTCCCAGATCCGGTCCCGACTCTCGACGCCGTGCCGCTCGGTCATCAGCCGCCACAGGTTCGCGGCGTCCCGCATCCGGCGGGGCCGCAGCTCCAGGCCGATGAGCGTGGCGAAGGTCTGCTCCGCAGGCCCGCCGGTCGCGCGCCGCCGCCGGACGGTTTCGCCCAGCGCGCCGGCACCCGGCAGCCGGTCGCCGACGGCGTCGGCGACGACCACGTCGACCCAGCCCTCGACCAGCGCGAGCAGCGTCTCCAGCCGGTTCAGCGCGACCTGCTGCTCGGGAGTGGTCTTGGGCTCGAGCATCCCGGAGCCCATCAGCTCCTGCATCGAGCTCGGGTTGGTCGGATCGACCTTGCCGGCCAGGTCCTCCAGCGCCGAGGTGTCGATGTGGATGCCGCGGGCGTACTCCTCCACGGTCGCCAGCAGCCGCTGGCCGAGCCACGGGACGTGGCTGAACAGCCGGTGGTGCGCGGCCTCGCGGGCGGCGAGGAACACGGTCGCCTCGCTGATGGGCCGGTCCAGGCCCTCGATGAAGCGCTCGATGTTCGCGGGCAGCAGGGCCGCGGTACCGGCCGGGGCGAGCGGCAGGCCGACGTCGGTGGAGGTCAGCACCTCGCCGCCGAGCTGGGCGAGGCCGTTGCCGAGCTGCGAGCCGAAGGTCATCCCGCCCATCTGGCCGAGCATCGACAGCAGCGGGCCCGCGGCCTGCTTCGCCTCCTCCGGCAGCGCCTCCAGCCAGGCGCTGGACATCCGCTGCGCGACCGGGTCGCACAGCCGCTGCCAGGTGGGCAGGGTCTTCTCCACCCAGTCCACCGACGACCAGGTCTGCACCGACCGGACGCCGGCGGGCAGCGAGGTGGTGGCGTCCAGCCACAGCTCGGCCAGCCGGACCGCGTCCTCGATCGCCTTGACCTGGTCCTGGCTCGGGCGCTCGGTGCGCTGGTTGTTGTGCAGCTGCTGCACCGCGAGTTGCTTGGCGAGCTCGTAGTTCACCGGCCCGGAGCCGCTGCTGCCGGAGTGGCTGAGCGCCTGTCCGAGTTGGGTCAACATCTGGCCGAGCTGGCCGATGTCGAAATTCGGCATGCCGCCCGGTCCGGGCATGCCGCCGAAGCCGAAACCGGGAAGGTCCCCGGGGCCACCGGCGCCGCCCTCAGAGCGGCCTTGCGACGAGTCGCCCTTGTCGGGATCGTCAGGGTCCTGCGAGCTGAACCCGAACGGCAAGTTGGTCATAGTTCCACGGTACGCGGCCTTCGCCACCTCACAGAAGGTGTCCGGAGCTCGCTGGGCGCGAACACGTACGCTGTCACCTCGTGAACCGCCGTACGTGGACGCTGCTGACAAGTGTCGTACTGGTAGTCGCCTTCGGTCTGCTCGGCGCGTTCGTCCGGGTGCCGTACGTGGCGCTCGGGCCGGGTCCGACCTACGACACCCTCGGGATGGACGGGAACGTCCCCGTGATCGGCATCGACGGGCAGCAGACCTTCCCGACCGGCGGGCACCTGAACATGACGACGGTGTCGGTGACCGATCAGCTGTCCCTGTTCGGCGCGATGGGGCTGTGGGTGAGCGGCCGGTACGCGCTGGCGCCGCGCGAGCTGTACTTCCCGCCGGACAAGTCCGAGCAGGAGATCGAGCAGGAGAACACCAAGGCCTTCAGCGACTCGCAGACCACCGCCGAGACCGCGGCCCTGCGCTACCTCGGCTACCCGATGAAGGTCCTGGTCGGTGAGATCGTCAAGGGCAGCCCGGCGGACGGGGTCCTGGAGCCCGGCGATCACCTGCTGGCCGCCAACGGCAAGCCGGTCACCGATCCGACCTCGTTGAAGGCGGCGCTGGTCGGCACCAAGCCCGGCGACCGGGTGGAGATCCGGTTCCGCCACACCGACCAGCCCGAGCAGGTCGCGAGCGTGCAGCTGGGCCCGAATCCGGGCACCGACCCGCAGGGCTTCCTGGGCGTGGCCGCGATCGAGCGGCCGGACGTCAACTTCGACATCAAGATCAGCCTGGCCGATGTGGGTGGTCCGTCCGCGGGGCTGATGTTCACCCTGGCGATCATCGACAAGCTGACGCCGGGCGAGCTCAACGGCGGTCAGTTCATCGCGGGCACCGGCGAGATCAGCCCGACCGGCGAGGTGGGCCCGATCGGCGGCATCCCGTTCAAGATGGTCAAGGCCCGTGAAGCGGGCGCGACGACCTTCCTCGTTCCGGCCGGCAATTGCGCCGAGGCCAAGACCCAGGCGCCGGAGGGGCTGCAGCTCGCCAAGGTCGAGAACCTCGACGACGCGACCAAGGCCCTCGACGCCCTGCGCGGCGGCCAGGTCCCCGCCAGCTGCTGATCCGCGACGGCGTTCGCGGTGGAGACCGGCATGCCGGCCCCCACCGCGAACCGGTCAGTCCGCGAAGGTGGCGTGGAGCGCGGTGAGCAGGTTCGGGGCCAGCGACGGGTCCTGGATGAGCTCGCCACCGGTCTCCGGATCGGACACGCGCAGGCGCATCACGCATGCCTCGCCACCGTCCCGCAGCACCGCCGCGACCAGTCGGGCCTCGTGGCGGTCCGGGTGTTCGGCGGCGATCTCCCGGTCCCGCTCGCTGTCGCCGGGCAGCTCTGCCTCCGCCTCCGGCGGCAGCACCACGATCTCCTGCACCACCGCGCAGCCGGCCACCTGCTCCGGCCACGCGATGCCGCTCAACGCCTCGGCGAGGTCTTCGGCGGGCAGCGCTTCCTGCGCGATCGGGGTCAGCGCTGAGGCCGGGTCGAGCTGGTCGGCCAGCCCGGGTTCGGCGGCCAGCAGCTGGTTGGTGGGCACGAGGGCGAACACCTGGGTGGGCTGGTCCCAGCCCGCGGCGTGGACGAACTCCTCGATCTCGCGAGCGGCCGACGGCAGCGCCGCGGCCAGGTCCTCGGGGGTCTCCGGTGGCATGCCGCCATGGTCGCACCGCCGGACCGGGCGGCCGCCGCCGGCCGATCCGATGACCCGCGAAAGATGTCCGCTTAATCCAGTTCGCGAAGCCGCTTCCAGGAACTTCACGAAGGGGTCGTAGAGTTGAACATCACGAGGGCGGCCGAACCACCGGTACCGTCCAGGCCTGCTGATCGTCACCAGGAGCGTGCGTTGTGGCCATGCGGCCCCCGGTAGGAATGCCGAAACTGTCCCGGAGAAGCCGGATCCTGCTGATCCTCGGCGGCATCGTGCTGGTCGCCCTGATCGCCGGATCGCGAATGCTGGGCACCTACGTGGACTGGCTGTGGTTCGGTGAGGTCAACTACCGGCAGGTCTTCACCACCCAGCTGCTGTCCCGCGCCGGACTGGGGGTGGCCGCGGCGGTCTTCCTCGGTGGCGTGCTGGCCCTGAACCTGTGGCTGGCCTTCCGCAACCGGCCGGTGTTCGTGCCGGTCAGCGGTCCCGACGACCCGCTGGCCCGGTACCGCACCGTGGCCACCGAGCGCTCCCGGCTCTTCGGGCTCGGGCTGCCGATCGTGGTGGGCGTGATCGGCGGGCTCGCCGCGCAGGCCGACTGGCAGACCCTCCAGCTGTTCCTCAACAGCGTGCCGTTCGGGCAGGTCGACCCCGAGTTCGGCAAGGACATCAGCTTCTACACCTTCGAGCTGCCGTTCTGGCGGTTCCTGCTGTCGTGGGCGTTCATCGCGATCACCGTGTCCTTCATCGGCGCGCTGATCACGCACTACATCTTCGGCGGCATCCGGCTGGCCGGCCGCTCCGGGCAGCTGTCCATGCCGGCGCGGGTCCAGCTGGCCGTGCTGGCGGGCCTGTTCGTGCTGTTGAAGGCGGTCGACTACTTCCTGGACCGCTACGACCTGCTGCTGTCGCAGCGCAACCCGCTGTTCACCGGTGCCAGCTACACCGACCTGAACGCGGTGATGCCGGCGAAGCTGATCCTGATGTGCATCGCGGTGTTCTGCGCGATCGCGTTCTTCGCGGTGATCTTCCTGAAGAACCTGCAGATCCCGGCCCTGGCCACGGTGCTGCTGGTGCTCTCCAGCGTGGTGGTCGGCGCGGTGTGGCCGGCGCTGATGGAGCAGTTCTCGGTGCGCCCCAACGCGAACGAGCGGGAGGCGCAGTCGATCGAGCGCAACCTCGAGGCGACGAAGGCGGCCTTCAACATCGGCGAGCCCAACGTCCAGTTCGTCGACTACCCGGGCCGCACCCAGCTGCAGCCGGCCGAGGTCGCCGCGGACAAGGGCACCATCCCGAACATCCGGTTGCTCGACCCGAACGTGCTGGCCCCGACGTTCACCCAGCTGACCCAGCAGTACAACTTCTACGGGTTCACCGACAAGCTGGACGTCGACCGGTACCGGGACGGCAACGGCCAGCTGCGCGACTACTTGGTCGCGCTGCGCGAGATCAACACCGACGGCCTGGCCGTGAACCAGCAGAACTGGATCAACCGGCACACCGTCTACACGCACGGCAACGGCTTCGTCGCCGCGCCGGCCGACCGGGTCGACTCCACGTTCAAGGAAGGTGCCACCCAGGGCGGCTACCCGGTGTTCCAGATCAGCGACGTGGCCAACAACGGCCAGGGCGCGATCCCGGTCGAGCAGCCGCGCGTGTACTACGGCGAGCTGGTGGGCCGCAACGACTACGCGATCGTCGGTGGCAACCCGGGCGAGGCGCCCCGCGAGTACGACACCGACCAGCAGCAGTACACCTACACCGGCACGGGCGGTGTCCCGGTCGGCAACCTGTTCCAGCGCCTGGTGTTCGCCGCCTACTACGGCGAGCGGAACTTCCTGTTCAGCGGTGCGATCGGCGATGACTCCAAGATCATCTACGAGCGGAACCCGCGGGAGCGGGTGCAGAAGGTCGCGCCGTGGCTCAAGCTCGACGGCGACCCGTACCCGGCCGTGATCGGCGGCAAGATCAAGTGGATCGTCGATGGCTACACTACGCTGAACAACTACCCGTACGCGGAGCTGACCGAGCTCGGAGAGGCCACCAACGACACCCTCACCGGCGTCGAGCGACAGCCCAACCAGCAGATCAACTACATCCGCAACTCGGTGAAGGCGACCGTCGACGCCTACGACGGCTCCGTGGACCTCTACTCGGTCGACGAGAAGAACCCGGTGCTCAAGGCGTGGGAAGGCGTCTTCCCCGGCGTGGTCAAGCCGGCCAGCGAGATCACCCCTGAGCTGCGCGACCACTTCCGGTACCCGGAGGACATCTTCAAGGTGCAGCGCTCGCTGCTCACCCAGTACCACGTCGACAACCCGGGCGACTTCTTCTCGAACCAGACCTTCTGGCAGGTGCCGTCCGACCCGACCGGCCGCGGCAGCGCCGCCAACGCCGAGGGGCAGCAGCCCCCGTACTACGTGCTCGCCCAGGTCGGTGAGCAGGGCCAGCCGCAGTTCCAGCTGACCAGCGCCCTCACCGCGCTGCGCCGCGAGAACCTGGCGGCGTGGGTGTCGGCGTCCTCCGAACCGGACAACTACGGCAAGCTCACGGTGCTGCGGCTGCCGACCAACAACTCGACGCCGGGTCCGAACCAGGTCCAGAACCAGATGGAGTCGACCCCGGCGGTCACCGAGAACCGGACGCTGTTCAACAACCCGAACGTGACCGCGATCTTCGGCAACCTGCTGACCCTCCCGGTCGCCGGTGGCCTGCTGTACGTCGAACCGATCTACATCCAGCGCAACGAGCAGAACTCCTATCCGCAGCTGGCCCGAGTGCTGGTGTCCTTCGGCGGCAAGGTCGGCTTCTCCGAGACCCTGGCCGGTGCGCTGGAGCAGGTGTTCGGCTCGGGCGCCGGGCAGGCCACCAACCCGGGCCAGAACGGCCAGCAGCCGCCGCCGGTCCAGAACCAGCAGCCCCCGCAGCAGACCCCCGGCAGCCCCCAGCTGTCCCAGGCGGTCACCGACATCCGGGCGGCCCTGGAGCACGTCCGCAAGGCCCAGCAGTCCGGCAACTTCGCCGACCTCGGCTCGGCCTACCAGCAGCTCGACGACGCGATCAAGCGCTTCGAGCAGGCGCAGGGCACCGGCGGCTGATCGGCAACGGCAACCAGGGGCGGGGATCGCGCAGGCGGTCCCTGCCCCGTCGTTTTTCCGGAGTCCGATCGAGTGCAAATGACGTGCGTCACTTCTGGGGCCAGGGGATTTGCACTACGGTTCATCACCCCGTAAGGTTGGTGACACAACGACGCGGGGTGGAGCAGCTCGGTAGCTCGCTGGGCTCATAACCCAGAGGTCGCAGGTTCGAATCCTGTCCCCGCTACCATTCGAATGGTCAGAAGCCCTCCGACTTCGTCGGGGGGCTTCTTTCCCGTTGTCTTAATTCCCATACGGGGGCCGAGCCCCCGTAGACCCCCACGGTGCGGTGGTCGTTTTTCGTTTGCTCCTTGCTTCGGGAGCGTTCCCGGCCTGGATTCTGCACCAGCCTTTTGGTTCTGGTGTGGGGCTCGGTGTGGAGACATGGGGTGGGGCTCTTGCGTTGGGTGGGCT
>NZ_SMKW01000263.1 GCF_004348985.1 Saccharopolyspora elongata
GTCTCCCACGTCCTTCATCGGCTCCTGGTACCAAGGCATCCACCATGTGCCCTACATAACTTGGCCACAAAGATGCTCGCACCCACTATACAGTTCTCAAACAACAACCAAACACACAAGAAAACACACAGAGCATGTTCCCTCAGATACCCAACAGCGGACTGTCCTGTAAGCGTTAGTGTGTTCCACAATCCATTGAGCACCCACAGTGGAAAACCTGTGTTTCCAAACCATGGACACTCCCAACCCGTGGGTCGGGGTGTTGTTGCTCCTTAGAAAGGAGGTGATCCAGCCGCACCTTCCGGTACGGCTACCTTGTTACGACTTCGTCCCAATCGCCAGTCCCACCTTCGACCACTCCCCCCACAAGGGTTGGGCCATG
>NZ_SMKW01000090.1 GCF_004348985.1 Saccharopolyspora elongata
CGGCGTACACCGCCCGCGCCGCCTCCAGGGCGCGCGTGTCCACCGCTGGATCCCGGGGCCGTCCGACGCGCTGTGCCTTCGCCACCACGCCATCCTGGCACCTGAGGATCCCGATCCGCCCGGGACCGGGGCCGTGCGTCTTTTGTGCTGCTATGGCGACCCAAAAGACGCACGGCCCCGGGACCAAGCCGAACGTCCAGCACTGGACCGGATTAAGGAGAGCCGCCTTGCGCACCCAGGTCGCGATCGTCGGCGGCGGCCCCGCCGGGCTTCTGCTGTCCCACCTGCTGCACCTGCACGGCATCGATTCCGTCGTGCTGGAGCGGCACAGCCAGGAGTACGTGCAGCACCGCGTGCGCGCCGGCGTGCTCGAACAGGGCACCGCGGACCTGCTGCGCGAAGCCGGGGTCGGCGACCGGATGCTGCGCGAGGGCGACGTGCACGACGGCGTGCACCTGCAGTTCGACGAGGAACGCCTGCGCATCCCGTTCCGCGAACTCACCGGCCGCGGGATCACCGTGTACGGCCAGCAGGAGGTGGTGCGCGACCTCGTCGAGCGCCGCCGGCGCGACGACGGCCAGGTGCTGTTCGAGGTCGCCGACGTCGGCGTGCACGACGTGACGACCGACCGGCCGTTCGTCCGCTTCACCCACGAGGGCGTCGAGCGCGAACTGCGCGCCGACTTCGTCGCGGGCTGCGACGGCTTCCACGGCGTCTGCCGGGACACCATCCCGGCGGGGACGCGGACCGTCTACGAGCGCGTCCACCCCTTCGGCTGGCTGGGCGTCCTGGCCTCCGTCGCGCCGTCCTCCGGCGAGCTGATCTACGCCAACCACGCCAACGGATTCGCGCTGCACAGCATGCGGTCGGCCGAGGTGAGCCGCTTCTACCTGCAATGCGCCCCGGACGAGCCGCTCGACGAGTGGCCGGACGAGCGGATCTGGGCGGAGCTTCGGACCCGGTTGGGCACGCCGGGCTGGACGCTGCACGACGGCCCGATCACCGACAAGACCGTCACCGCGATGCGCAGCTTCGTGGCCGAACCGCTGCGCCACGGCCGCCTCTTCCTGGCCGGCGATTCCGCCCACATCGTCCCGCCGACCGGCGCGAAGGGGCTCAACCTCGCGGTGTCCGATGTGGACCGGCTCGCCGACGCGGTGGCCACCTACCACCGGACCGGCAGCACCACCGGCCTGGACGGCTACTCCGCCGCCTGCCTGCAACGGGTCTGGCGGGTGCAGAACTTCTCGTGGTGGATGACCTCGCTGACGCACCACTTCGGCGGCCCGGACGCGGCCTTCGAACGCCGCCTGCAGCGCGCCCAGTTCGACTACCTCCGCACCTCCACCGCAGCGGCCACCACGCTGGCGGAGAACTACGTCGGCCTCCCCCTGCGCTGACGGTTCACAGGTCGACCGGCAGCCACCCGGAGCCCCGGTCCCCGGCGGCGCTCCGGTGCTCCTCCCACCCGGCCAGCGTCGGCAGGTCGGCGGCGTCCGGGGCGTCCAGCGGCGGCTGCCACTGGCGGCCCGCCGCGACGACCACGAGCGGATCGGGCGGGAGCCCTCGCCGGAGGTCGAGCAGCAGGTCCAGGAACCGCTCACCGAGCGGCGCATCCGCGTTGTCCAGCAGGGCGACGCAGTTCATCGCGCGCCCCGACCGCCTGCCCGCGTAGGCCTGGCGCAGGTCGGTGAGGAAGGCCGCCAGGAGCACCTCGTCGAACTCGCGCGAACCCACCGCATCCGGCTCCGCCCACGGATCCGGTGCCACACCGGCGGAATCCCGGAACCCGGTCAACGCCCGCAGCCGCCTGCGCCACTGCGCCCGCTCGCCGCCGCTGAGCAACGCGTCCGCGAGGACGCCAGACCAGTTCAGCAGGGCCCCCGACGCCTGCAACGCGCCGACCACGGCGTCGAACGTCACCCGGGAGAAGTCCGGCTGCTCCGCGGCGAGCACCGCGTTGCGCAGTTTGGACAACGCCGTCCCGGCGCCGAAACCCGAACCCGCGGCGACGATGCACAGCATCAGGTGGCGGAACTGCGGCGAACCCCGGCCGCCGAACCGCACGGCCAGCTCGACCACCGCCCGGCGCAGCGACGTCAACCCCTCCGCGTCGAAGTCGAGCCGGGTGTGCGGCACGGACGGCCCGCAGTCCTCCGCCAGGTACGCCAGCATCTCGGTGCCGCTGCCGAGCAGCCGGATCACCGGCAGCTCGCGCACCCGGCCGTCCGGCGGCGTGATGCACTCCTGCACGAGGTCGTGGAGCAGGTCGTACCGGCTCCTGACCACCGGTTCCGGTTCGGGATCGGGATCCGGCGGCGCGCTCGGGCCTGCCAGGTGCTTGTCGAGGGCGGCGAGGAGCCTGCCCAGTTCGGAGTCGGAGGTGCCGGGGTTGAGCACCACGCCGTTGTGCTGCGTCAGCGGCCGCAGGCCGGTCGGCAGTTCCGCCGATTTCGGCATCGCCGCGTCGTCGATCAGCACCGGGATCACCCGCACGCCGTTGTGCAGCGCCGTCGAGATCTCCCGCACCACGACGTCGTTCGGGTTCTCCAGGCGCCGCTGTCCGAGCTCGTCGGCGATGACCATCCACTGCGGACCGATCACCGCGAGCAGCACGGCGCAGGACTCCAGCTCGCGCTCGATCTCCTGGACGTAGTTGACGCCCGGGTCCATCCCCGTGTCGAAGAACACCCGGTCGGCGCCGAACCGCTCGCGCAGCACGACATTCAGCCAGCGCGCCGCGTAGGCGTTGTCGCCGTGGCGGTAGCTGATGAAGATGCGTTCGCGCGCGGGCGCTTCGAACGGCTGCATCGACCACTCCCCAATCGTCGACCGGTCGCTACGGCAGGTACGGGGTTCCCGTCTCCGAGATCACGACCGGCACCGACGAGATGGGCCGGCCGATCTCCTTGGTCACCCGGAACACCAGCAGGGCCTTGCTGTCCGGGCGCCCGGTCTCCGTGTCGAAGGAGAGCCAGCCGCTGGCGCCGTCCACCGCCCCCGTGTCGCTCATCCGGTCGAACTCCGCGGCGACCCCGTCCGCGCTGGGCAGCTTCTCGCCGAACTTGTTGTTGTGCACGGCGCGGCGGGCCGCGGTGACCGCCACGCCCAGCGCGTCGAAGGTGACGATGGCCAGGCCGTCATCGATCGACTCGCCGGGGAACTCCTGCTGGAAGACGGCGGTCGCGGTGGAACCGGGGATGAAGTACTCGGTCGATCGCCGTGGGAAGTACTCCGGCGCGGCGCGCCACGCGGCCGGTGCGGCCAACTGCGAGTACTCCAGCGTGATCCCGGATTCCAGGCTGCGCTGGATTTCCTGGTCGCCACCGATGTTCACGACGCTGTCGGTGATGAGCACGCGCATCTTCAGCTCCGTGCAGGAGCGGGAGGACAGCGCGTTGAGGAACGGCTTCAGCTCGCGCAGCCGGCCGGCGAACAAGATCACGTCCGGCCTCTTCAGGCAGATGTTCGGCACCATCGCCGGGAAGGTGTTGGCGGTGGCGAGCTGCGCGGAGTCGAACGGTTCGCCGCGCACCAGCTTCCCGCCGCGCTGCTGGTACGCGGCCTCGTACGCGTTCGCCAGGTCCTGGGCGAAGACCTCGTCCTCGTTGCGGTCCCAGACGACCAGCGCGAGCTGCGTCTCCTCCAGGCGCTTGACCAGCGCGCCGGCCTGCGCGGAGTTCGGCGGCGCCACCCGCAGCAGCCCCTTCGCCTCGGTCGCCGCCGGATCGGTCGCGAACTTGTCGGCGGTGATGATCGCGCCGACCATCGGAATCCCGTGCTGGGACAGGCGGTTTATCGCGTCCCTGGTGCCCGCGAGGCTCTGCCCGAGCCCGGTCACCGCCACCAGCCGGCCGTTCTCCTCGGGCTCCGCGAGCTGCCGCAGCTGCTCGACCACGGGCTCCCACTGCGCGCTCCGGCTGCCCGGGTTGGCCAGCAGCACCTGGATCAGCGGCAGGTTGCCGCCCCATTCCTCCCGGCCGTCGGCGTTCGCGCGCAGCTGCGAAACGTAGGTGCCCTCCAGACCGCGCCGGACCGCCTCGATCGTGGTGGTGTCGGGCCTGGCGACGGTGAGCGGGCTGAAGTAGGCGATGCTGACGTAGGGCTTGTTCTGCTCGCGGCTGACCCGCCGCACCCGGGCGTTCTCCGCCGCGATCTTGTCCTGCACGACCCGCAGGCTGCCGTCGAAGCCGCCCCGCCCATCGCTGAGCCCGAACTCGCCCGGCCCGTCGGTGACCCCGATGCACTCGTCCAGCGGCCCCGTCCGGTGCAGCCCGGAAGCGCAACCGCTCGTCGTCGTGACGACGAAGTAGGCGGCGACCACCAGCACCACCGCGCAGGCCGCGGCGATGCCCAGCTGCGGCCAGCGCCGCCTGGCCACCGGAACGTGGAACGGTCGCCGCTCCCTGCCGTCCTCCCCCATGCCGACCTCCCCGTCCGCACAAACAGGCAGTCCGCAACCATGTCGTCGCGGAACGTGATCAGTCAAGCCGTTCCGCGAATCCGGGGCGGACCTGTGATCCCGCACGGAGCAACATTGGGCCGGCCGGTGGAAAAATCGTTTCGCGGCAGGAGCACCGGGCTGAATAATCGGCCCAATGGAGTTCAGCGATTTCGACGCGCGGGGATATCGCACCGTGGACGTCCGCACCGGATACGGCGAATGGGTCGCACACTACGAGCAGACCGTCGAGGACGCGATGGACATCGCGCTGCTCGACCGGCTCCAGGAGCCGTCCTGGGCGGCCGTCGCGCGGGCCGCCGACCTCGGCTGCGGCACCGGACGGACCGGTCAGTGGTTGCGGGACAAGGGAATCCCGTCGATCGACGGGGTGGACCTGACGCCGGAGATGCTCGCCGTCGCGCAGCGCCGCGGCGCCCACGACCGGCTCGTGGAGGCCGACGTCGCGGCCACCGGTCTCCCCGATGCGGCCTACGACCTGGTGATCTCGTCGCTGATCGACGAGCACCTGGACGACCTGAACCCGCTGTACCGGGAGGCGTGGCGGCTGGCCGCGCCGAAGGCCGCGTTCGTGCTGGTGACGTTCCACCCGCACTTCATCATGACCTCGGGCATGCCGACGCACTACACCAACGACGCCGGCGAATCGGTGGCCATCACGACCAACGTGCACCTCATCAGCGACCACGCGGCGGCGGCGCTCGCGGCGGGCTGGCGGCTGGCGGAGCTGCGCGAGGGCGTGATCGACGAGGAATGGCTCGCGGTGAAGCCGAAGTGGGAGCGCTTCCGCAACCACCCGATCTCCGCCGCCTACGTCTGGCGCAAGGACGGCTGACACGGTCGGGCGATGCCGGGAATGCCTCGGGCGGTCGCCATGTTGGCCATGGTCATGACCGCAGAACTCGGCAAACTCGGCATCTGGCGGCTGTCCACCGGGCTCGACCCCGAACTGGCGATCGAGGTGGAGAGGCTCGGCTACGGCACGATCTGGATCGGCGGCTCGCCGCCGGCGGACCTGGCGCTGGCGGAACGGCTGCTGGACGCCACCGATGGGATCACCGTCGCCACCGGGATCGTGAACATCTGGAACTCCGATGCCGGCACCGTGGCCGAGTCCTACCACCGGATCGCCGCGAAGCACCCGGACCGGTTCGTCCTCGGCATCGGCGCCGGGCACCGCGAGATGACCGATACCTACACCAAGCCGTACCAGGCGCTGGTCGACTACCTCGACCGGCTGGACGCCGCCGGGGTTCCCGCGTCCGGCCGCGTGCTCGCCGCGCTCGGCCCGAAGGTGCTCCAGCTGGCCGGCGACCGTGCCGCGGGAGCCCACCCGTACCTGACCGTTCCCGCGCACACCAGGCACGCCAGGGAGATCCTCGGCGACGCGCCGCTGCTCGCCCCGGAGCAGAAGGTCGTGCTCGACACCGACCCGGAGCGCGCCCGCGCTACCGGCCGCGCGGCGGTGGAGATGTACCTGAACCTGAGCAACTACACCAAGAACCTGCGCCGGTACGACTTCACCGTCGAGGACGTCGCGGTGCCCGGCAGCGACCGCCTGATCGACGCCTTGGCCCTGCACGGCAACGCGGAGCAGATCGCCGAAGGCATCAACGCGCACCTGGAGGCGGGCGCGAACCACGTGAGCATTCAGGCCCTCGGCGACGACCCGCTGCCGACCTTCCGCACGCTCGCCGAAGCGCTGCGCTGACGTCAGGGGCGGGTCGGGGTTCTCCCCGATGCGCGGTCGTCGGTGCGGCGGGAGGATTCCCTGGTCCGAAGTGGAGGATCGGGGGTTTCGTGGCGACGCGTGGGGCTTGGTCGAGGTCGCCGTGGACGTTCTTCGGCCTGGTCTTCGTCCTGGCCGCCCCGTTCGTGCTCCTCGGCGAGTTCTCCGACGTGCGGCTGCCGGCGAACCTGCCGTTGAGCGCCCTGCAGTTCGTCGTCCCGCTGGTGGCCGCTGCGATCCTCGTCGGCATCAACGACGGTGCCGGCGAGGTGCGCAGGCTTCTCCGCGCCGCCGTTGACGTTTCGAGCATCAGGCGGCGGATCTGGTACGCGCCGATCCTGCTGATCATGCCCGGGGTCACGCTGGTTTCGTACTGGCTGATGCTGCTCGCCGGGCAACCGCTGCCCGAACCGCGCATCTCGTGGCCGACGGTGCTGATCTACTGCGTCATCTACTTCATCGCGGGCGTCGCGGAGGAAGTGGGCTGGACGGGCTACGCCACCGGCCCGATGCAGCAGCGGTGGGGAGCGCTCGGCGGCGGCGCCATCGTCGGAACCGTGTGGGCGGCCTGGCACCTGGTGCCGTACCTGCAGATCCACGAGCCCGCGTGGGCGTTCTGGCAGTGCGCCTTCACCGTCGCGGCCAGGGTGATCATCGTTTGGCTGCACGACAACACGGGGCGCAGCGTGTTCGCCGCGGTCCTGTTCCACACGACGATGAACGTGACGTACTCGATGTCGGAGGACGGCTGGGCCTACGACCCGGCGTTCGCGGCGCCCGTCATGCTGGCCGCGGCGGCGCTGGTCGTGGCCCTCTGGGGGCCGAAAACCCTTGCCCGATACCGGTTCTCGTCCCGCTGATCACAGGCGAGCACCGATGCCGTCCAGCACGCGTTGCAAGCCGAACTCGAACCAGTCGTCGAGCCGCGCCTCCGCGGACACCTCGGCCAGCCACGGATAGCGGACGCCTGCGGTGCCGACCAGGTGGTCCCGCCGCGACGACCACCACCGCTCGTCGCCGACCCCGGAGTCCCGGAACGCCTCGTCCTCCGCGGTCAGCAGCAGAGCCATGCCCTGCACGTAGCCGCTGACCAGCAGGTACACCGAGAGGCTCGTGTCGGCGTCGAAGTGCCCGGCGAGCGCGGTCATCGACCGGTCGACCATCGCGAGCACGGAGCCGCCCAGCGGCGGGCGCGTCGATGCCAGCACCGCCAGCACCCACGGATGCCGTTGGTACAGCGCCCATTCGTGGCGCGCCTGGTGCTCCAGCACTGCACGCCAATCGCCTGAATCCCGATCTGCTGGCCGGTGTTCCGCGACAACGGCGTCCACCATCGCGCGGACCAGTTCGTCCTTTCCGGACACGTGCCGGTACAACGCCATCGCGGCAACGCCGTTGCTCGCCGCGACGGCGCGCATGGAGACGGCGGCAAGCCCTTCGGCGTCGGCGATCCGGATCGCGCTCCGCACGATCGCCGCGCGGTCCAGCTCTCCGCGCGCGCGTTCGCCCCTGGGCATGGAACGGCGGTTCAGCCCGCCGCCGTCCTTTCGGGCCCGGTACGCGCGCGCCTGGCAGGAGCGGCTGCAGTAGCGGCGCGGCCTGCCCCGCTCGGCGGCCGTGAGCTCGACACCGCATTGCGCACACCGCATGGGATCTTCCTTTCCGTCACACGACTTCCCGTGACGAAAAGGCTCGCCACCACCCGATACTGCCCGAAGAATGGCGGGGAGCAGGGATGTTTACCACGTATTGGAGGGACCGCGATGGATCTGATCGTCCGCCGGGCCGCGCCCGCCGAACTGGACCGCATCGTCCCGGCCTACGCCGCGGCCTGCGCCGACGAAGCGGTCACCAGCTGGGTCACGTCCGGCCGGGAGCTCCCCGGCGCGCTGTTCCGGGACTCCGTCCGCGAAGCGCTGGGCGGGGACGAAGTCCTGGTCGCGCAACGCGCGGACGGGACGATCGAAGGGCTGTCGGTCTGGCTGACCTTGCGGTCGGCGGAGCGGGTCCGCCAGGAGGCGGTGGCGCTGGCCGAATCGGCCGGCGCCGATCCCGTGCTGCGCCGCATGGCCACCGTGATGACGCTGGTCGCGCAGCGGCACCCGGACGAGCCGCACGTTTTCCTGTCCTCCATGAGCGTGCTCGCCGCGAGCCGTGGAAGCGGCGTCGGAAGCGCGATCCTGCGGCACCGGCTCCACCGAGCCGACGCCGAGGCCCAGCCGACGTACCTGGAAGCGAGCACGCCGCGAAACCAGGCCCTCTACGCGCGGCACGGCTTCGAGCCGCTGGGCGAGCCGATCGAGCTTCCCGACGACGGCCCCCGGCTGCAACCCATGTGGCGCGAACCGCGCCCGGCGGACAGCTGAACCGGGCCTGGCCGCCAGGACCAACAGGGGCGAAGTCGCTTGGCGAGCGCGCGATGTGACGTTTTCGCGCGAAACCGCCGTACGGCACGCGTGGGAACGCCGTTTTCGCGCGAAACCGCCGCCGCAAGGCCACGACGCGCACCGGCGCGAGACAGGCACTCGAACGGCCCAGCGGCTTCCACCTGCCGCGGATCAGTCGATGATCGCGGTGGCCTCGACCTCGACCAGGTGCTCGGGCACGTGCAGCGCCGCCACGCCCAGCAGCGTGGCCGGTGGCACCGGCGTGACGCCCAGCTTCGCCGCCGCCCGCGCGACGCCTTCCATGAACAAGGGCAGCTTGTCCGGCGTCCAGTCGGCGACGTAGACGGTCAGCTTCGCCACGTCGTCGAAGGAAGCGCCGACCTCGGCCAGGGCGGTGCCGACGTTGAGGTAGCACTGCTCGACCTGGGCGGTGAGATCGCCTTCGCCGACCGTGACCCCGTTGGCGTCCCACGCGACCTGCCCGGCGATGAAGACCAGCTTCGAGCCGGTCGCGATCGACACCTGCCGGTAGGCGCCGATTTCCGGCAATCCGCCGGGGTTCACCAGGGTGATGGCCATGCTGCCTGCTTCCTCCTCGGGCGAGCCCGGGGGCTCGTCTCCTCCGGTTCTTCGAAAACCGTAGGAAAGTGGCCGCTGACATGGAAGAACGCACTTTTCAGTGACTCGGGAACCTCGCGGTGACCGAGCAGTTCAGCGCGAGGACGGCGGATCAGGACCGGTCGGCGAGGTCGTGCGCGGGGACGCCGGCGATCTCCAGGAAGGCCTTCGCCGCGGGCGTCGGGCCGACGTCGTTCCACGCCAGGTACTCGATGCGGGCCGGCGCGTCGGACACCTCGATGGTGTGCACGCCCGTCAGCTGCGGCACGTAGGTGGAGGCGAGCATGGCGATGCCGAGGCCCCGCCGGACGATCCGGACCATCAGGTCCGGGGCGGGCACCTCGAAGGCGATGTCTCGGTCGAGGCCCGCCGCGGCGAAGGCCTGATCGGATTGGGCGCGACCGGCCGACCCGAGTGGGAAGTCCACGAACACCTCGGCGGAAAGCCGGCGGAGGTCGACCTCCGGTTCCCCGGCGAGCGGGTGCCCGGGCGCGACGACGGCGACGAGCCGATCCCGGGCGGTCACGCGGGTGTGGACCCCGCGCGGCTGGATCGTGGCCGGCAGCCCCAGGCAGGCGACGTCGAGGACGCCATCCCTGACCTGCTCGACGAGCTCCTCGCTGGCGCCGACGCGCAGGCCGATGCGCACGTTCGGGTACCGGCTGCGGAATTCGTGCAGCGCGGCCGGGATGTCCACCGCGGCGACGGTGGGGATCACGCCGACGGTCAGCCGCCCGCGCACCTCGCCGAGGGCCGCCGCGACCTCGGCCGCGGCGCGCTCGGCGGCGTCGAGGCATTGCCGGGCGGCGGGCAGGAACGCCTCGCCGGCCGGCGTCAGCCGCACCCGGCGGCTGGTGCGCTCGAAGAGCTTGCCGCCGAGTTCCCGTTCCAGGCGCGCCACCTGGTGGCTGAGCGCGGACTGGACGACCAGGCACCGCTCGGCGGCACGGGTGAAGCTGTTCGTCTCGGCGACCGCGATGACGTAGCGCATCTGCTGGAGCTCCATAAATCTATCGTGCATCGAGATGGATCCGGTGACAAACATGTGTTGGACTCATCGATGCTGGTAGGCCGAGACTTGCCGGGTGATGAACCAGACGATCTCCGCGACCGCCGACAGCGGCGCGGCAAGCGGGATCGCATCCCGCACCGCGCTGACGGCGCTCGCGCCCATGGTGTGGGGCACGACCTACGTGGTCACCACCGAACTCCTCCCGCCAGGACATCCCTTCTTCGCGGGGATCCTGCGCGCGTTGCCCGCAGGGCTGGTCGCGTTGGCGCTCACGCGGACGCTGCCGCGCGGGACGTGGTGGGGAAAGGCCGCGGTGCTCGGCGTGCTGAACATCGGGATGCTCTTCGCGATGTTGTTCGTGGCTGCCGAGCGGCTGCCGGGCGGCGTCGCCGCCACGCTCGGCGCGTCGCAACCGCTCATCGTGGCGGTCCTGGCGGTCGCGGTCCTCGGTGAGCGCCTCTCAGCTTGGCGGTTCACCTGGGGTGTCGTCGGCGTCGTGGGCGTCGGCCTAGTGGTGATCGGCCCGGATGCGGCGTTCGACGGCCCCGGTGTCCTGGCCGGCCTCACCGCCGCGGCTTCGATGGCGTTGGGCGTGACGCTCACCAAGCGGTGGGGGCGTCCCGCCGGTGTCGGGCCCACCGCGTTCGCGGGGTGGCAGCTCACCGCCGGCGGCCTGTTCCTCGTGCCCGTCACGTTCTTCTTCGAGGGGCCGCCGCCGGCGATCGACCTGCCCGGCGCACTCGGCTACCTCTGGCTGGGCCTGGTCGGCGGTTTGGCCGCCTACGTCCTGTGGTTCCGCGGCATCAAGACGTTGCCGGTCACCTCGGTCGCCGTCCTCGGCCTGTTCTCCCCGATCGTCGCCGCGCTCCTCGGCGCGGTGCTGCTCGGCCAGACGCTCGGCCCGATCCAGCTGCTCGGCTTCGCGCTCTCGCTGGCCGCAATCGTCGCGGGCCAGTTCTCCCCGCGCCTCACCCCGAACCTCACCGCAGAAAGGACCGCACGTTGAAGATCGCCGTCATCGGAGCCGCAGGCATGGTCGGCTCCCGAGTCACCTCGGAAGCCGCCGAACGAGGACACGACGTCACTGCCGTGTTCCGCGGAGAAGTACCCGCATCCCTGCCCGGAGGTGTGAGCGCCGTCCGGGGCAATGCCACCGATCGGGACCGGATGA
This sequence comes from Saccharopolyspora elongata, assembly GCF_004348985.1. GTDB lineage: Bacteria > Actinomycetota > Actinomycetes > Mycobacteriales > Pseudonocardiaceae > Saccharopolyspora > Saccharopolyspora elongata. Next base: position 11,380 of record NZ_SMKW01000090.1, read on the forward strand.
GCAAGCTGTTCACCGAAGCCGACGCGATCGTGGCGGCGACCCGCCCCCGTCCGGGGCTGGAAGGCACGGTCCCCGCGACGATCACGGCTTTGCTCGACGCGGCCGTGGAAACCCGAACCCGCATCGTCGTCATCGGCGGCGCCGGACCGCTGCGGACCCCGGGACGCCCCGGGCAGCTCGTGGTCGACAACCCCGACTACGTGGCCCCGGAGTGGCGCGTCATCGCCGCGGCCAGCGTCGCGCAACTGGACGCCTGCCGCGAACACCCGGCCGACTGGGTGTACCTGTCGCCGCCAGCGGTCCTCGAACCGGGCCACCGCACCGGAACCTACCGGCGCGGCGGAACCACGCTCCTCACCGACGCGGAAGGCGCGTCCCGGATCTCGGCGGAAGACCTCGCGGTGGCGGTCCTCGACGAACTGGAGAACCCGCGCGGGGAGGAGCACTTCACCGTCGGCTACTGACCGGAGTGCGAGGCCGAAGGACTCACGGCCGGGCGCTGCGGCAGTCGGCGAGGCGCTCACTCGGGCTGGAGCAGGATCGCCCCGCCTGTCTGCGGCATCGCGGACTTCCCCGCGAGTCAGACGGTCGGGCGTTCGTCCTGGCGCGTCCAGGTCCAGGGGACGCAGGGGTCCATCTCGCCGGACAGCGCGAGGGTGATCAGGCACCGGCGCACGTCGTCGACGGGGATCACGTCGTCGGGCAGGAACGTGGCGTTGTGCTCCTGGTTGACGGTGATGGCGGGCAGGTCGTCGCCGCCGGCGCCGCGGGTGGTGAAGCACAACGCGGCAGTGTGATCGGTTTCGGGGAACTCGGCCATGACCGCGCCCCATCCGCCGCGGTAGCCGAAGGTGACGAAGATGTGCTGGTCGAGCACTTCGTCGGACGGGGCGATGCGCCACGCGTCCGGCGGCTCGACGAGCAGGTAGACCTGGCCGTCGTCGGGCACCGCCAAGATCTCGTCGATCATCGCGATCTTGTCCTCGTCGGTCGCGACGACGACGTAGTCGTCATCGGCGGCGGCGGCCCGGTCGATGCGCATCCGGCCGGTGCGCTGGCTCCGGCCGCCGGTGACGCGCTCGTGAACGCAGGGCAACCCGTTGGGCACCGGAATCACGGTCAGCGCGGCATCGTCGACCACCGCGGTGGTGATCCCTCCGTCACGGGCGTTGGAGACCCACCGGGCGTGGTCGCCGGACAGGTCGGTGCCGTCGTCGAGGACGTGCCCGATGAGCTCGGCCAGCCAGTCGGCGGCCTCGACAGGGGTGTTGAGGATCCGGTCCGGAACGAGCGTCTTGACCCGCTCGTCATCGGGTAAGGCATCGTTCGCCTCGGCGGCCTCGATGTAACCGTGGAAGTGATGACCGCCCATGGAGCCGGAATCCCCCTCTGTTGATCTTCCAGCGAAGGCTAGCCAACGCCAAAACCCCCACGGCGGTTAACGCCAGGAGAACTAGTCGTGCACGAGTCTGGTCGTGTAGCCCGCTTCGACGAGATGGGCGTACGCCTCGTTCACCTCGGGTGGGACTTCTTGGGGGATGGCGAAGCCCTTCTCGGCGTAGAGCTCCACTCGCTGCGTGTCCCCCACGAGCATGTTGATCACTCGGTCCACGTCGCCGATCAACCGCACGTACTCGTCCAGGGGCAGGCGCTGCGAGCTGCACACGATCTTCACCTCCGGCCAGATCTTCCTGGCCGTCGCGAACGCTCGTCGCTGTTGGTACGGGCGCGACACCAGCAGCATCGATTCGCACCGGATTCCCTTGGCCGCCAGGAATTCTCGCGTGTACTCGATGTTCTCGGCCGTATTAGTCGCTCGCGGCTCCACCGCGATCGCCGAGTCCGGCACTCCGCGCTCCAGCGCGCGTTCGCGGTAGTGCACGGCCTCTCCCCTCGGGAAGCGCTCCACCGTTGTAGGCGCGTTCGCTCCGGTGAACACGATCAGCGGGAAGTAGCCGCCCCGATAGAGGTCGACGACGTGGTCCGCCACGCCGAGGTCGTGGCCGCCCAGACCGACGCCCACGTCGCAGGGCCGGAGCTCGTGGTGGAGATCGTGGTAGTCCCAGAGACTCTGCACGTCCGCTCGGACGCGTTCGGGAATGGCCGGCGTCGGTGCGTTCATGGCAGCCTTTCGCGCCTTCGGCTCGGTCAGGGATCTCGCCCTCAGGATGCTCGCCGCTGGGCGGCGATCTCGCACGGCGTTGCCCGCCCGGGAGCGCAAGATCGCGGATCAGCACGGTTCGCAACAGCGCGGGAAAGATCTGGAGATGATCTCCCCCGTCGGCCCCGCGGTGTTCCACCAGGTGTTTTGTGGGGCAGGTGGGACTTGAACCCACGACCTGACGGATTATGAGTCCGCTGCTCTGACCTGCTGAGCTACTGCCCCAGGATTGCTTTCGCAATACCGGCGATCGTAGCGATGTCGCGGGGGGTTGGAGCTGGCGGGTGGACCCGCCGACCGGCCTACGGCCCGATTGGTCGGACCGGTCGAATGCGCTGCGCACGGCGTTACGCCGAGCGGACTACCGGGGGGTTTCGGACGGACGAAAACGGGGCCGGCGCACCCGTGCGATGCGCCGGCCCCGATCGGTCTGCTGCTCAGCCGATGAAGCTGAACACGTCGAAGGCTCCGGTCAGCTGGCCGATGACCGCGATCGTGGCCATCAGCGCGCCGATCCCGGCCACCGTCAGCACCGAGAGCATGATCAAGTAGACGAGCGCCTTGATCGGCTTCGGCAGCTTGGCGACCGAGGCGAAATCAGGCAGCGAGATGTGCGATTCCTTGCCGATACCTGGTGCGGACATACTGACTTCCCCCGTCCTCTGTCAGTCCCCTTGGACGAACCACCACTGCTCAAGAGACGAAGCGCAACGGGATTCCGTTGCGCGCAACGCATCACGAGTTCGTTTCGGTCAGCAATCGAGCAGATCAACCAGCACAGTCGGTCTTTCCGGCCCGCGGCTCACGGGCTCGGACAAATCATCCGTGCTCCAACCGACCGCCGCGAGCCGGCCATGGACGAGATCGTGCGGTAATCCCGGATCGTTATCCGACCCGCCGTCCAAATCGCTCGGACAGGTGACACGAACGCGGAACCGCCCCACTACCAGAAGATCCAGTCGCGGGACTCTCCCCGGCTCATGCGCTGCTCGCACCCGCCACCGGCCGAATGCCTGCCGTCGCGGTTGCGCTCCTGCTCAAAGCTTACCTTGTCGGGTGAACTCCGGTGCCACCGACCGCGTGCGTCCACAGAGGCCGGTCACGGGCAGCGGCGCCGGTGGGGCAAGCCGGGCGCGCGCGTTCCACTCCTGCTCGGCGAAGCCGGGATCAACTGCGGCGCGCTGCTCTGCCGGCCTTCGAGGCGGTTCGGCGGCGCCGTCGTTCCGGGCGGCAAGCTGGCCGCCGAGCTGCGGGAGGCGATGTTCCGGATCGAAAGACGGTCCCGCCCCGGGCGTCGAGACGACCGGGGCGGGACCGCTACAGGAGGCGACGATCAGGTGCCGACGCGCCAGTCGGTCAGGTACCGCTTCTGCTGGTCGGACAGCTGCTCGATCTCGATGCCGTAGGCGTCCAGCTTCGCCTTCGCCACGCGGTTCTCGATGTCCTTCGGGATGCCGTGCACGCCCGCGGGCAGCGACTCCGCGTTGGCCACCAGGTATTCCAGCGCCAGCGCCTGGGTCGCGAAGGTCATGTCCATCACCTCGGCCGGGTGCGCCTCCGCGGCCGACTGGCCGACCAGCCGGCCCTCGGCCAGCAGCAGCACCCGGTTGCCCGCCGGGAGCCGGTACTCGACGCAGTTCGGGCGGAGCTCGGTGACCTCTTCGGCCTCCTTGCGCAGGTCCTCGACGCCGATCTCGATGTCGAAGTGGCCGGAGTTCGCGACGACCGCGCCGTCCTTCATCTTGCGCATGTGCTCGATCGTGATGACGTCCCGGTTCCCGGTGACCGTCACGAAGATGTCGCCGTGCTCGGCGGCGCGCGACATCGGCATCACGGTCAGGCCGTCGAGGACGGCCTCCAGCGCCCGCACCGGGTCGACCTCGACGACGATGACGTTGGCGCCCATGCCCCTGGCGCGCATCGCGACACCGCGGCCGCACCAGCCGTAGCCGACGACGACGAAGGTCGAGCCGGCGAGCAGCATGTTGGTCGCCCGCAGGATGCCGTCGATGGTGTTCTGGCCGGTGCCGTAGCGGTTGTCGAACAGGTGCTTGGTGGCCGCGTCGTTCGTCGGGAACACCGGGTAGCGCAGCGCGCCGTCGTCGGCCATGTTCTTGATCCGGAGGACGCCCGTGGAGGTCACCTCGGTGCCGCCGATCACGTCGGTGAGGAGCTCGGCGTGGTCGTTGTGGATCGTGGTGGTGAGGTCCGCGCCGTCGTCGACGACGATGGTCGGACGGGTCTTGAGCACCGCCTGGACGTGCTCGTAGAACGTGTCGCGGTCGGCGCCGTACACCGCGAAGACCTCGGCGCCGAGGTCCCGCTGGATCGAGGCGGCGACGTCGTCCTTGGTGGACAGCGGGTTGGATCCGCACAGCGCGACCTCGGCCCCGCCCGCGACCAGCGCGCGCACCATGTTCGCCGTCTCCGTGGTGACGTGCAGGCAAGCTGCGATGCGGTGACCGGTGAACGGCTTCGTCTCCGCGAACTGCTCTGTCAGCGTGCGCAGAACCGGCATGCGCCGGGACGCGAAATCTATCTTGCGTTGTCCTTGATCGGCCAGCGCCAGATCGTGCACCATACCCATCGAAAAGCCCTGCTCTCCTCAGTCACGTCAGCCTGGAGCGCACTCCGGAAAGATCGGGGTGCACTCATCTTCGAAAGGCCGCCACGTCATTTCCACGGGGCGCCGGTGCTGGAGAAGATCCCCGGGACATTGAGCGGGTGAATTCACATTTCTCCAACACTGGAGCCGACCCTACAGCAGCCCCGCAATGAAGTCGAGCGCGCCATTTGCCCGACCTACTAGAACGCGTTGCCGAACAAAACCGACATCTGCTGGTTCTTCCACCTGCGGCACGCTGGGCGGTTAGCGGGAGCGAACTCCACGTTCACCCATTCGCTGCAACGCATTACGCGGACCGCCGTCGGGGCGAGCGGAATTTTAGGACGCCCCACACCGAAGCCGAAAGGGCGCACACCGATGTGCGTCAATCGCCAGAACGAGTGGCGCGAAAGGTCGAATCGACGTATACCGGCACTTTGGAATATTCCCGGTAAAGACCACTGCGACAGCACTATTCGCAGGTCATCAAGGCTGAATCGGCCAGCGGAACGCCCCTGGACAGAGATGAGCGCATTTCGCGAGAGGCCGTCGGAAACCTCGCCCGCGCCCCCGCGCGCGACTAGGATCTCCACCGGGTCGCCAACGTCGGCGAAATCTCCGCCGGTACGCTCGCCCCGGCTGATCCATCACCTAGGCAGGAACGGGCGAGAACACGACAAGGCCACCACCCGGACCGCCGGTCGTTTCTCGCCGCCGATCTCGCAGGAGGTAGAAACAGTGCAGTACGTGGCCATGCTTCGGCAGAAGTATGTCGCTCACCTGCTCGGATCAAGCATTGTCGGCAGATTGCCGAACGGAATGGCTCCGATCGCGATCGCCATCCATCTCCGGCAGCAGCAGGCCGGTTACGAGGTCGCCGGCCTTTTCACCGCGATTTACGCCTTGAGCACCGCGGGCGGTTCCCCACTGCTCGGCAGACTCGTCGACCGGTTCGGCCAACCGATTGTCATGCTCATTTCCGCCGCCGGCTCGGCGATCGGTTTCTTCGGGGCCGCGTTCCTCCCCGTCGACGACTATTTGCCGCTCGGCGCCTCGGTGGTGCTGGCGGGCGCCCTCACCCCGCCGCTGGAGGCGTGCCTGCGCAGCCTGTGGGCGGACATCCTGCCCAAGGAACAGCTCGAAGCCGGCTACGCGCTGGACTCCTCCACCCAGCAGGTCATCTTCATCAGCGGCCCCCTGCTGGTGGCCGGCGGCATCGCCATCGCCCCCTCCGCCTACGTCGTGCTGGCGACCGGGATGTTCGGCCTGATCGGCGTGGTGGTCTTCTGCCTCGCCCCGCCGGTCTGGCGCTGGCGGCCGGTGCACGCCGAACGGCACTGGCTCGGCCCGCTCCGCTCGCCGCTGCTGACCGTCGTGCTGGTGTGCAACTGCGGCGTCGGCGCGGCCATGGGGGCGTTCAGCATCCTCGCCGTCGCCTACTCCGAGCACGTGTCCCTGCCCAGCATGAACGGCGTGCTGCTGAGCGCGAACGCGGTCGGCGCGATGATCGGCGGCATCGTCTACGGGGCCCGGGTGTGGAAGAGCCGGGACAGCAAGCGGCTCCTGGTGCTGCTCGGCACGCTGGCCGCGCTGTACCTGCCGCTGATGCTGACGCCCGGCGCCATCGCGATGACCGTCCTCGCCTTCATCGGTGGGCTCTTCCTCGCCCCGGCCCTCACCTGTTCGTACGTGCTGGTGGGCCGGATCTGCCCGCCGGGCACCGTCACGGAAGCGTTCGCCTGGCTGGTGACGATCTTCCTGGTCGGCAACGCGGCGGGCGCGGCGACAGCGGGCGCGGCGGTGAGCTCGCTGCCGATCAACCTCGCCTTCGGAGCCATGGCGCTGTTCGCGCTGATCGGGTTCGTGATCTACGTCGTCGGCCTGCGGCTGATCGGCTCCGAATCATCAAGCACCCCGGCGGAATCCGAGCAGTCGACCTCCCGCTGAGGTGGCGGAGGCCGCTCGCGCGCCCCGGCGCGGGCGGCCCTCCGCTGTTCGACCACCGCGTCCAACAGCGTCGCGACTCCATGCTCCTCGTTGGTCGGGATGACGAGATCGGCCGCCGCAAGCACGGAATCCGCCGCGTTGGCCACCGCGACCGCGAGGCCGCCGCGGCCCAGCATCGGCAGGTCGTTGGGCATGTCGCCGACGCACGCGACGCGGCTGAGCTCCACCTGCAGCGCGTCGGCGATCAACTCGACCGCCACGCCCTTGTCCGCCGACCGGTGCGAGACCTCCAGGAAGCGCGTCGTCGAGTAGGTGACGGCGAAACCGCCGCCCAGCAACTCGGCCGTCGCGGCCGCCAGCTCACCCGCCGACCGGTTCGGGTGGGCGACCAGCAGCTTGAGCACCCGTCCGCCGCGCACCAGGTCCGGCACGGACCCGGCACCCAGCTGATCGCGCCAGTCGCTCACGAGGTCGGCCGGGAAGTCCGGATCCAGCGCCAGTTCCTCGGCGCTGACCGCGCCGATGGAGACCGACCCGATCCCCGCCCGCAGCCGTTCGACGGCCCAGGCCGCGCTGGTCGTGGTCAGCACCTGCTCGTACCGGATCTCCCCGCGCTCGTCGCTGATCAGGGCGCCGTTGCTCGCGGCGGTGAAACCGCGCAGCCCTGCCCGGGCCAGCATCGAGATCGTCTCGCGGAAGGGACGACCGGTGATGAAGGCGACGTGGACGCCGTGCTGCTGCGCGCGCCGGACGGCCGCCCGGACGCGGTCGCCGAGCTCGCCGTCGCCGGTGAGCAGCGTGCCGTCCAGGTCGGTCGCGACCAGATCGATGGGCACCGGCACCCGCGCCGAACCCGCCTTCACCAGTCGCTCACGATCAGCGGTTCCCGCGGGTAGACGTGCAGGGCCGTGAGGTGGAACCCGTCGAGCAGCGCGTCCACGTCGGCGACCCCGGTGCGGCGCGCCGTCGCCGTCTCCGCCGCGACCGTGATCCACAGCCAGCCGGAGTCGTAGTCCGCCTTGGCGGGCCCCGATCCCGGCACCGTCACCATCGCGAGGAGGTCCGGCGTGTCGAGCAGGTCCAGCGCCACCACGCCGCCCGCCGCCACGTCGAGGCGCACCGGGCTGGTGAAGCTGACGACGGTGTTCCGGGTGGAGCTCGCCGGGGCGAACCGGACCGAGACGTGCTCCCCGTCGTCGTGCACGAGCGGCTCGCCGCCTTCCGGGAGTTGCGGTTCCTCGTCGGAAAGCCTGCGCAGCTCCTTGGTGAGGCGCTGAACCACCTGCCGCTTGCCGGCGATCGCGCTGCGCACTCCCGGTCTGCTCGCACAGCGCTCCAGCACTGCGAGTTCCGCGTCCACCTCCGCGCGGAACCGCCGGCCCGCGTACTCGCAGCAGATCGCGTCGAGCACGTCGGCGGCCAGCGCGTCGGCCGCGCCGCCGAGGGGACCGCTCGGGTAGGGCGACGGCGCGATCGCCAGCCCGGACAGGACCGCGCGCCCGGCCCGCATGCTCAGCGCCACGGACTCCTCGTCGACTGCGACTCCGCGGCCGCGGAGCGCGTCGATGGCGTCGCCCTCCCACGGCCGGTGGCGGCCTCCCGTCCGCCCCCACCTGGCCGCGAGCTCGACGACCGCGCCGATCAGCGCGGGGTCGGCCTCGGTCAGCAGCGCGGCGCGGCGGGAGATCGCGTCGATGTCCTCGCGGGCCCAGGTCCGGGGATCCGGGCCCACGCCCGTCCCGGGGCGGCGCACGTCACCACCTCCGCTCGATCCAATGTCCACTGTGGTCACACCGCCTGGAGTCGGTCGATGCCGCTGACGGTGGGCGCGGCCAATGCGGACGGACGGCACTCCAGCTCGCCGATCACCGTGTCCGACGGCACGCAGGCGGCCTGCCAGACCACTTCCGCCACGGACTCCACCGTCATCTTCAGCTTCGAGCGGTCGTCGTCCTCGTTGGCGATCGCACCCGGGCTGATCAGCGTGGTGCGCACGCCGTTCTGCCGCTCCTCCAGCAGCAGCGACTCGCACACCGCCTTCATCGCCGCCTTCGCCGCGCTGTAGGAGACGCCGCCCTCGAAGTACCGCGTGCCCGCGTGGCTGCCCATCAGCACGATGCTGCCGTTCGTGCGGCGCAGCGCCGGCAGCGCCGCCTGCACGAGGGCGAGCACGGAGGTGAGGTTCACCGTGAGCGCCTGCGACCAGCGGGCGAGGTCGAGCTCGGCGACCGTGGCGAAGTAGCGGTCCACGGCGTTGGCGACCACCAGGTCCAGGTCGCCTTCCGCCTCGACCACCTCGGCGACGCGGTCCCGCACCGCGTCGACGTCCGCCAGGTCGCACGACAGCGACCGCGGGCCCGGGTCCGGACGCCTGCTCAGCGTCCACACCCGCACGCCGGCCCGCGTCAGGCGCTCCGCGATCGCCTTGCCCGTGCCGCGGTTGGCGCCGGTCACCAGCGCGACGCGGGGCAGGCGGTCAGCGCGCGTCTCGGACATGCGCGATCAACTCCTGCCAGCGTTCCGTGATCACGTCGGCGCCGTCGCCCGCGCGGAAGAGGTCCTTGTCCAGCGCGTTGCCGTGCTGGTCGCGAACCCGCATGCAGTCCGGCGACACCTCGGAGATCACCGTGGGTTCGCCGTCGGTGTCGACCGCGACCACGAGGCAGAAGTCCCAGAGGTCCAGCGGTGCCATCCAGTTCCGCAGCGTGGCGTTGGTCCGCAGGGCCAGGTCGTGGAAGGCCGCGACGGGAACCCCGGCCGCCCGCAGGTAGTCCTCGCCGATGGGCTGGTCCTCCGGGTCGATGCGGAAGTCGAACTTCACCACCGGCGGCTCGAACCGGTGCCCCTCGGCGAACAGGCCGGGGTACTTCCTGGTGGTCGATCCAGTGGCCACGTTCTTGACGATGACCTCGAACGGCGGCGCCGGGCGGTAGTCCGCCAGGTAGCCGATGGGGCCGGTGCGGCGCCGGAAAGCCGTCCGCACACCGGCTTTCGCCAACTGCTGCGCCGCCAGCTCGTAGAAGTCCATCCGCAGCGAGCCGGTGGATTCGATCAGCTCGTCCCGGTCGTAGGTGAAGCTGCGCAGGCTCGGCACCAGTTCGATGAGGCAGGCGTCCTCGCCGATCCGCCAGACCCGCTTGCTGCGCCCGACGACGTCCGGCTCCCGGGCCTGGATCTCCGCGAGGTCCTCGACTGCCACGTCATGCACTGAGTCGCCCATTCGTCCCCTCCTCGTCGATCGCGCCGTGCCGGGCTCAGGCACGCACCCAGCAGCCGTCCAGAGCCGAGCGGCATCCGCAGGAGGGGTCGTCCCGGAGCGCTTGCGTCACGGTGCGGACCACCGGCTCGACGCGGTGGAGGTTGCGCTGGAACTGCGCCACGACGTCGACGTGCTTCACCGGCGCATCACCGCTTTCCGGGGCCAGGTCTTCGGAGATGACGCCGTAGTCGGTGCAGTAGGAGAGGTTGACGTAGCAGAGCTCCAGCTCGCGTGCGAGCGACGCCTCGGTGGACTGCGTCATGTTGATGACGTCGGCCCCCCAGTTGCGGTACATGCGGCTCTCGGCCTTGGTCTGGAACCGGGGGCCGTTGATGACCGCCGCCGTGGCGCGCGGGTGCACGACCTCGTCGGTGTCCTTCAGCGCCTCGATGGCCTGCCGGCGCAGCCGCTCGCAGTACGGGTGCGCGGCGTCGGCGTGGGCGCCGCCGGGCTCGTCGAAGATCGTCCAGTTGCGGCCCCAGGTGAGGTCGATGAGCTGGTCGATCAGCACGAAGTGGCCCTTGCCCACCTCCGGCGAGAGGCTGCCGATGACGTTGAAGCCGAGGATCTGCTGCGCGCCGAGGTCGTGCAGCGCGGCGAGGTTCGCCGGGTACGGGACCCGGTGCGGCAGGTACTCGTGGTTGCGCCCGTGCCGGGGCAGGAAGCCGATCGTCTTCCCGGCCCATTCGGTGATGGTGATGGGGGCGCTCGGGTCGCCGTACTTCGTCGTCGCGGTCACCTGCTCCGACTGGTCGAAGAACTTGTAGAACCCGGTCCCGCCGATGATTCCGATGTCAATCACATTCACTCCTGTCTCGAATGGGAAGGGCGGCGCAGGTCATCGACGCACGCCGCCGAACCGAACATCACGCGCATTTCCGGAAGCCGGGCACGGCTCCACGCGGTGGAGCGAAAACTCGTTGGACCGATGGGCGCAGTTGGTCCAGTCCAGCATCTTTTTCAAATGCTACCGACACCGCATCCGATGTCAAGAAACTGTCCGTTCGCCACCGCTGAGCCCGTTTAGCACACAAATTATCCGGCCATCCAGCAGAAGGCGGCCGAACGCCCGCTCGAAAGCCTGGCAGGATACCAACCGGGGTCAAAAATCGCAGAGTGTCCCACATCATATTCAAGTGGACGAGTGGTGACCCTGCGGCACCGAAAGGCCCCCGGCACGCGGCCGAACAGGGCTGTCGCTACCGGAACGGCCGCAGGCCGCGACCGCGAAGGGTGTTCGCCGAATTCGCGTCGCGGGTGTGTACGCCGCGTTAACCCCGCGGGCGGGCACGCCCCGCACGACGGCAAACGGCGTCCCGTTCGACCGAACTGGACGATCGCGAATGCCGCCATCACCAGTTCCGGGAAGTGCGGGAAAAACACCACTCCTTCGGCGGGGCCGAGCACCGCTTTTACCCGGACCTGGTACGACCCCGGCTCCCTTGCGGCCGGTGGGGGCCGGTGATAACTTCAAACAAAAGTGCGGAAATGTGCACTGGTTATCGTTCTCGAATCGGAAACAATCATTCTTGCAGTTCGACCGCGCGGGCTCGCGGCGCCTTTTCGCATCGCCGCAGCCCATTTCTCATGCGGCCGCTGCGCCGGCGTTGCAGAAGGAGAGTTCACGTGCGTTTCCTCGTGGCCGGAGCGGGATTCGGGCAGCAGCACCTCGAATGGCTCGGCAGATGCGCCGCCGACGTGCGCGTGCTCGGCTACCACTCCAACCGCGCACGCGCCGAGGAATTGGCCGCCCGGTACGGGATCGGCACGGTCACGACCGACGTGGTGGGCGCGATCGCCGACGGCGGGGTGGACGCCGCGGTGATCTCGTCGCCGCCCGACACGCACGAGGAGCTGGCCGCCGCCGCGCTCGACAGCGGCTTGGCGGTGATCACGGACAAGCCGCTCGCCCACGACGTCGCCGCGGCCGCCCGGCTGGCCGGCCACCCGAGCGCGCAGCGGGCCGCCGTCGTCTTCCAGTGGCGCATCAACCCCGCGCTGCGGGAACTGCGGCGCCTCCTGCAGGCCGGCGAATTCGGCGAGGTGCACCACGTGGAACTCACCTTCCACCATGACTTCCTGGCCGGCCCGGAGACCGCCTTCCCCTGGCGCCACCGGCGCGAGCACGCGGGCGCGGGCGCGCTGGCCGACCAGGGCGTGCACCTCTTCGACGTCCTCCGCTGGATCGCGCCGGGAGACTGGCAGGTCACCGGAGCGCGAACGGCGGTGGCGTGCAAGGAGCGCCGCGGGCCGACCGGGCCGGTGCGGTGCGAGACGGAGGACGTCGCCGACGTCTGGCTCGCCGACGCGGGCGACCGGCACGCGCGGGTGTTCGTCTCCCGGATCGCCGCCGGGCGCCGGTGCTTCCAGGTGATCGTGCAGGCCGCGCGCGCCGTCCTGGTGGTCGAGGCCTCCCCCGACGACGGCAGCGCACGGCTGCTGGTGAGCACCCTGGGCACGGCCGGCCCCGTCGTCACGGCGTTCCCGGCGCACGACATGAACCCGTACCCGGCCATCCTCGACCGGCTGTCCGAAGTGGATGGACAGCACGCCGGGCTGATCGCCGGATTCGACGATGCCCTTGTCGCCCAACAGCTCCTGCACCAGGCGCTCGCGCACGACGAGCGGTGAAACGAATGGCCGCCGGCCGACCGGGTGCACCGCGCCCGGCGGCCGGCGGCAGGCAATCGCACGACCGTTGAAGATAGGAGAGAAATGACCGCCAAGCTACGACTGGCCGTGGCAGGTGTCGGCAACAACATCTCCGCGCTGTTCCAGGGCGCCCAGCTCTACGCGAAGCTGGCCGCCCAGGGCGTGCCGGAGTCGGAGTTCCCGGGGATCAAGCGCGCCCGCATCGGCGGCCTCGGGGTGAGCGACATCGAGTTCGTGGCCGCGTTCGACCTGCACCCCAACAAGGTCGGCAAACCGTTCGCGGAGGCCGTCCTGGCCGAGCCGAACAACTACCCGCGCCTCGAAGTCGACCTGCCCGACCCGAAGTTCGAGGTCACCGCGGGCCTCGTGGAGGCGGACGCCGACCCGGAGTCCGAGGCGTTCCGGCGGATCGTCACCGAGCTGCGCGAGAGCGACGCCGAGGTGCTGCTCTACTCGCTGCCGACCGGGCTGCAGTGGGCGGCCGACGCGTACGCGAAGGCGGCGCTGGAGGCCAAGGTCGCGTTCGTCAACTGCACGCCGGAGATCGTCGCGCGGTCGCCCGAGATGCTCACCGCCTACGAGTCCGCCGGCGTCCCGCTCGTCGGCGACGACCTCGCCAGCCACTTCGGCACGTCGGTGGTGCACCGGGCGCTGCTCGGGCTGATCGCCGAGCGCGGCCTCACCCTGGCCAGCTCCTACCAGCTCAACTTCGGCGGCAACGAGGACTTCCGCAACCTGCGCGACCACGGCGCGAGCAAGCGGGATTCCAAGATCAACGCGCTGGCGCAGGACAACATCAGCCCGGACAAGATCGAGGTCATCCCGTCCGCCGGGTACATCGGGCACCTCAAGGACCACAAGGTGGCCGTGCTGAACATCGAGGGCCTCGGGTGGGCGGGCACGCCGATCTCGCTGGACCTGAAGCTGCAGGTGCAGGACTCCAGCAACGCGGCCGGGGTGATCATCGACCTGATCCGCGTCGCCGCCGCGAGCCGCCGCGCCGAGCTGCCCGGGTTCCCGGTGGCCGCGGTGCGGGTGCTGAAGTCCCCGGCCGGTGGGCACCCGAGCTACACGCCGGACATGGTCGAGGAGGGCTTCCGCAAGCTCGAAGCCGCCGACGTGGCGACCGGTCGGTGATGCGGTCCGCCGACGGAGCGCACCCGGCCCGGATCGCGGTTCTGGCCTACCCCGGCGTGAACGAGCTGGACCTGTTCGGCGCGTACGCGGTGCTGGCCAAGGCCGCGAGCGTCGCGCCGGGCGAGCTGGAGGTGCTGCTGGCCGGCCCGGTCCCGCACCTCAGCACGTCCGGCGGCGTGCCGATCGGGGTGGCAGCGGATCTGCGCTACTTCACCGCTGCCGACGCGGTCGTGATCCCGGGCGGCCGCGGGGCCGCCGATGCGGCGCTGGACGAGGAACTGCTGGCCGCGGTCCGCGATGCGAGCGCCGCCGGAACGCCGGTCTACGGCGTGTGTTCCGGCGCGCTGCTGATCGCCGCGGCCGGTGCCGCCCGGGGCCGCACGATCGCCGTGCACCACGCGAAGCGCGGGGCGATCGCCCCCGGCTCGGTGGGCGTGGTGGCGGCCGGGCTCGTCCGGGACGGGCGGCTGTGCACCGTCGGCGGCGACCATCGCACCTCGGTGAAGTCCGTCGACCTCGCCTTTCAGCTGATCGATGACCTCGTGCCGCACCTGGTGGCGACGGTGTCGGAAGGAATGGAGATCGTGCCGGGACGCATCGCACGACCGGAGCTGCGGGGTTCGCCATGAGCGGCCGGGGGCGGGTGCTCGTCACCGGCGCGAGCCGCGGGATCGGCCGCGAGATCGCGATCGCCCTGGCCCGCACCGGCCACGACCTGGTGCTGTGGGCGCGCAGCCGGGACGACCTCGGCAAGACCGCGGAGCTGGCGCGCGGCCACGGCGCGGCCGTGGTGGAACAGGCGGTCGACGTCGGCGACCGGGACCAGGTCGAGGCGGGAATCCGTTCCAGCGCAACGGGTTCCGAGGCGCTGAACGGGCTGGTGCTCAACGCCGGCGCCGGGGTGTGGCGGCCGCTGGCGGAGGTCCCGGCGCCGGAGTGGTCCGCCGCGCTGCGCACCAACCTCGACGGCGCCTTCCACGTCCTGCAGGCCGCGCTCCCGGCGTTGCGCCGGGTGCCGCACCCGCTGGTGGTGGGCGTGCTTTCGGACTCCGCGGTGCACCCGTTCCCCGACCGCGCGGCGTACTCGGCCGCGAAGGCGGGCACCCTCGCCCTGCTGGAGGTCGCCCGGCGGGAGCACCGCGCGGCCGGGCTGCGGATCAGCCTGGTGCTGCCGAGCCGGGTGGACACCCACTTCAGCGGGTCGCACGCGGACGCGCGGCCGGGCACCCGGGCGGGCGCGCTCTCCGCGCGGGACGTCGCGCAGGTCGTCGACGGCCTGTTTGCGCTGCCCCCGCACGTCGAAGTCCGCGAAATCCGCTTGGCCGCAACGACATCCACGTACGGGCCCTACCCAGAAAGAGTTCCCGCATGACGCTGCAGAAGGACTTCCTGGTGCCCGAGGGGCACTCCAAGCCGATCGGCAACTACTCGCCGGGCATCGCCGTGCGCGTGCCCGCGGACGCCCGGTGGGTGTTCGTGACCGGGCAGGTGGCGACCGACGCGGACGGCGGGGTCGTCGCGCCGGACGACGCGGGCAAGCAGACCGAGGTGGTCTTCGACCGGATCCGGGCGGTGCTGGCCGCCGCCGGCGGGGAGCTCGCCGACGTGGTCAGCCTGACCGTCTACCTCTCCGACCTGGCAGGAGACTTCGACCGCGTTTCCGCGGTCCGCAACGAGGTCCTCGCCGGGCTCTCCCCCACCAGCACGCTGGTCGAGGTCGCGCGGCTGGCCGAAACCGGGTGCCGCGTGGAGATCAGCGCCATCGCGATCGTGCCCGCGGGGAGGGGGTGAACCCGCGATGTCCAGCCGGCTCGGCCCCGGAGCACCGGCCGGGGTGGCCTCCCCGGCGGCGGAGCTCGCCGACGTGGCGGGACGCGCGCGGGTGCTGCTCGTCGGATCGCTGAACGTCGACACGATCCTGCTCGCCCAGAAGGAACCCGACGACGAGGGTGCCGTCCTCGTCACCGAGTCGATCACCTCCGTCGGCGGCCACGCCGGGAACTGCGCGTCGGCGTTCGCCGCGCTCGGCGTGCGGGCCGGCCTGGTCGCGGCCGTCGGAGCGGACGAGCACGGCGACTGGATCGTGGCCGACCTGGCCGAGCGGGGCGTGGACACCTCGCTCATCGTCCGGCACCCGGGCGCGTCGACGGGGCACGCGGTGATCCCGGTCTTCGACGAGAAGCACTACATGCTGCTGGTGCGCGGCGCGAACGAGCTGCTCACCGAGGCCCACCTCGGCGCGATCGACTTCGCCGGCTACGACGCCGTGGTGCTGTTCGACCCCAGCCGCGCGGCGTTGCAGGAGGCGGTGCGGCTCGCCCGCGCCGCGCCGCACCGACCGCTGCTGTGCTGGAACCCGGGCGGCATCTACTCCCGGGATCCGGTCATCGCGGAGCTGCTGCCCGAGTGCGACGTGGTGCTGGCCAACCGGGACGAGTTCGGGCACCTCCAGCGGGCGCTGGAGACCGCCGGCCGGGCGCGGGACGACCAGGACTTCGTCATCACCCTCGGCGACGGCGGCTCCCGGCTGGTGCGCTCGGGCCGGCGCTGGGACTGCCCCTCGGTGCCGGTCGAGGTGGTGGACCCTACCGGCGCGGGCGACGCCTTCGCCGCGAGCTACGTGCTGGCGGCGCTGGCCGGGTTCGAGCCGGAACTCCGCCTCCGGCTGGGAAACCGGGCAGGCGCGCTGGCGGTGACCGCACCGGGCGCCCGCGGCCACCTCGCCGCACTGTCCGAAGTGGTCGGTGCACTGACTTAAAGATCGCTTCTGAACGGTGCGCGGGCGCGCGTGGGAGGTGTGCGCGGTGGCGGTTTCGCGCGAAACCGCCACCGCCTGTCAGGCGCCGGGCGCCTCCGGGACGAGCCGGGCGGAACCTCAGACGCCGCCTGGCTCTGGGATACCGCGGCGGTGCAAGTTGCTAGGTGGGCCAAGCGGCTGGCGCCGCTTCAAAGACGAAGAACGAAACGACATTCGCCAACGAGCTCTCGAACCAGGCACACACCTCCCCGTAGGAGAGAACCAGGTGAACCCCCCACTCGGACCGCGCCCCAGCGCCGACGGCTGGCGGGGCGTGATCGGCGACGAGTTCACCGCCGCGAACGCCGCCACCGTGGCCGCCTGTATCCTGCGGGTCGTCCGGCAGGCCCAGTCCTGCGACGACCTGCTGATCGGATTCGACGGCCGCGAGCAGGGCGAAGCCGCGGCGAACGCGGTCGCCGCGGCTGCCCAAGCGCTCGGCGTGCGGCGCAACATCGTGGTGCCGCACCTGCCGACGCCCACCGCGACGCACGCGGTGCGCACCGGTGCCGCGGACGCCGCACTGCTGATCACGGCCAGCCACAACCCGCCGAACTGGAACGGCGTCAAGGCGAAGGTCGCGCCGGGCGCGCCGCTGACCAGCGAGGCCGAGCGCCGCGTGGTCGAGCTGCTCAGCGGGCCCGCGGACCCGAGCCCACCGCCCGGCGACGCACGCGCGACGACGACGTGGAAACCGGCCGCCGACCTCACCGATCCGCACGTGGCGGCCGCGGCTGCCCTGACGCGCGAACCTGCCCGCCGACGGCTGCGCGTCGTCGTGGATGGCCTGCACGGCGTCGCGGGCACTCCGATGGCGAATCTGTGCACGGCACTCGGCTGGCGGCCGATTCCCGTTGGCTGCCAACCGATGCCGGACTTCGGCGGGCTGATCCCGGACCCGTCCTCGCCCGCAAGCCGGACCCGCGCGGCGCGGGAAGTCCTCGCCTCCGGCGCGGATCTCGGGATCGTCCTGGACGGCGACGGCGACCGGATGTACGTGCTGGACGAGCGCGGCGATTCGGTGCTGCCGCACGAATTGTTCGCGCTACTGCTGGAACATCGCGGCGCGGACGAGCCGACCGGTGCAGCGCGCCGGGTCGCGATCACCGTCGCCACCGGCACGATCG
Organism: Saccharopolyspora elongata; assembly: GCF_004348985.1. Lineage (GTDB taxonomy): Bacteria > Actinomycetota > Actinomycetes > Mycobacteriales > Pseudonocardiaceae > Saccharopolyspora > Saccharopolyspora elongata. The sequence continues at coordinate 29,065 of NZ_SMKW01000090.1, forward strand.
TGCACCGGGTCGCCGAGCGCCTCGGCTACGAGATCGACGAACACCCGATCGGCTTCAAACACCTCTCGCCGCTGCTCGCGCAGGGGCTCGCCGCGGCGGCCTGCGGCGGCGTCGGCGACCTGGGCTTCGCCGAGCACGGCCTCGACCGCGATCCGTTCGCCGCCGTCGCCGCGCTCGCCGACGTCCTGCACCGCACCCGGGCGCCGCTGTCCGTGCTGGTCGACGACGTGCGCACGCGCAACGGCGCGCTGCGCTGGTTCGAGACCCGCGTGCCGGGATCGGCCGGTCCGGACCGGCTGCGGGCGATCGGCGTCCGGGCGCTCGCCGAGGTCCTCGGTGCCCGGCCGCAGCGGATCACCGAGGTGGACGGCATCAAGTGCTGGCTCGGGGACGGGCAGTGGTTCCTGCTGCGCCCGTCTTCGACTGAAGGGGGGATCCGGCTCTACGGCGAGCTGGCCGACACCCCACATGTCGCCGCACAACTCGACAAGCTCACCGGGATGGTCCGCGCCGACATCGGCGCCGGCCCCCACCGCAAGTGAACGTGCCGCCAGTGAGGAGACACATCATGGAAAACGCATCGATCGCCCTCATCGGTGGAACCGGCTTCTACCGGTTCCTGGACGACAGCACGGACGTCGAAGTCGACACGCCCTACGGCAAGCCGAGCGCGCCGATCAGCATCGCCGAGGTCGCCGGGCGGCGCGTGGCGTTCCTCCCCCGGCACGGCCGCAACCACGACTTCCTGCCCTCCGAGTTGCCGTACCGCGCCAACCTGTGGGCGCTCAAGCAGCTCGGCGTCCGCCAGGTCGTCGCCTTCAACACCGTCGGCAGCCTGCAGCGCGAGTACCGCAAGGGCGACTTCGTGCTGGTCGACCAGTTCGTCGACCGCACCTGGGGCCGGCCGGACAGCTACTTCAGCGGCGGCGACACCTCCGCGCACATCAGCTCCGCCTACCCGTACTGCGAGCGGATGCGCGGCCTGGCCTACGAAACCCTCACCGGGCTGGGCACCCGGGTGCACCGCAACGGGACGGTGGTGGTGATCCAGGGGCCGAGGTTCTCCACCGCCGCCGAGAGCAAGTGGTTCAGCGGCCAGGGCTGGCACCTCGTGAACATGACCCAGTTCCCGGAGGTCGTGCTGGCCCGCGAGCTGGAGCTCTGCTACTCCAACGTCTCCTACATCACCGACTACGACGTCGCCGCCAAGGAAGTGGCCGGCGACGAGGAGTCCGATGTCGTCTCGCACGCGGGCGTGCTCAAGGCGTTCAACGCCAACTCCGAGCACGTCCTGGACATGGTCCGCGGCCTCGTGGGCGCCCTGCCGGAGGACGTCGACTGCGCGTGCAGGCACGCGCTGGACGGAGCGATCGTATGACCTGGGCGGTATCGCCGACCGATGCCGAGCTCGTCGCACAGGGCGAGGAGGCGCTGCGCGCGGCGCGCTCGCAGATGCCCGTGCTCGACGGGCTGCAAGCCGACCTGCGCACCTCCCAGCCGCTGCGCGGGCACCGGATCAGCGGATGCGCGCACCTCACCAAACAGACCGGCGTGCTCGTCGAGCTACTTGCCGCCGCCGGCGCGGAGGTCGCCTGGACCGGCGGGAACGAGGTTTCCACCCAGGACGACGTCGCCGCGGCCCTCGCGAAGACGGGGGTGCGGGTGTTCGGCCGCCGCGGGATGACCCCGGAGGCGGTGCAGGAGGCCGTCGTCGAATGCGCCCGGGCGTTCGACGGCGGCCCCACCCTGGCGCTCGACAGCGGCGGGTCGATGCTGCGGACCATCGTGCAGGACCCCGAGGCGTTCCCGAACCTGGTCGCCGCGACCGAGAAGACCTCCGAGGGAAGCCAGCTCCTGCGCGAGGAGCTGCGCCCGCAGCTGACCTTCCCGGTGGTGCTCGTCAACGATGTCGTGACCAAGTGGGAGGTGGACAACACCCACGGCACTGGACAGTCCACACTGGACGGAATCCTGCGCGCGACCGGCACCTTCCTCGCCGGGAAGCGGTTCGTGGTGTGCGGGTACGGGCACGTCGGCCGCGGGCTGGCGCGGCGCGCCCGCGGCATGGGCGCCCGCGTGACGATCACCTGCCGCAGCGAGCTGACCGCGATCAGGGCCCGGCTCGACGGCTTCGACGTGCAGCCGATGGCCGTGGCCGCCCGGACCGCCGACCTGGTGTGCACCGCGACCGGCCAGCCCGACGTGGTCACCGGCGAGCACCTCGACCTGCTGCCCGCCGGCGCGATCCTGTGCAACACCGGCCACTCGGTCGTCGAGATCAACCTGGCGGACCTGGCGAGGCGAACCGACTACGTGGCGGACGTCGGGCCGCACGTCCAGCGGCACTTCCTCACCAACGGCAGGCACGTGGACCTGCTCTCCGGCGGCGGGTTGGTCAACCTCGACGCCGCCGAGGGCAACCCGAGCGAGGCGATGGACCTGACCTTCACCAACCAGGCGCTCGCGGTGCTGCACCTGGCCGACAAGGCCGGCGAACTCGCCCCCGGCGTGCACGAGGTCGACCAGGAGCAGGACGAGGAGGTGGCGCGCCGGAAGCTCCGCCACCTCGGCGTCGGCTGGGACGCCGAGGTCGCCGCGCGACCGCGCCCGCCGTACGGCTCGGCCCTGCGCTCGCCGCTGGACCACCAGAGCGGCAGCTCGCGCGGCGGCTACATCGGCGGCACGACGGCGTTCGCCCGGCTCGACCTCGCGGAGGGCTCGATGCCGGCGCTCGCCGCGCTGCGCCGGGACTTCAGCTCGTCGAAGCCGCTGGCGGGCCGGCGCCTGCTGATCGCGGGGCTGGTGACGGCCGGTTCGGCGGTCGCCGCGCACACCGCCCGGGCGATGGGCGCGAGCGTCGTGTGGTGCGCGACGAGCGCCCGGCACTTCGACCGGGAGGTGGCCGACCATCTGCGCGAATCCGGTTGCGTGGTGCACGATCCGACCGGGCCCGGCGGCGTCCGGTCGGCGATCCGGAGCTCACTGGCGGCGTGGCGGGAAGGCCCGACGGCGCTGCTCGACGACGACGCGGTGCTGACCACCGCCATGCACGACGAGTTCGCCGAGTTCCCCGGGCCGCAGTTCGCCGTCGAACGGACCACCCGCGGCGCGCAGCTGATCAAGAAGCGGCCCTACCTGCGCTTCCCGGTGATCACCGCGGACCGGTCGACGGCCGAGGTGGTCGCCTCCGACTCGCACGCCAAGGGGCTGATCGACGTCATCGGCGTGGTCGGCGGCGAGCCCATCGCCGGGCAGGTGGTGGCGGTCGCCGGGTATGGCGCGGTGGGTTCCCGGGTCGCGGCCCGGGCCGGCGGGATCGGCGCGCGGGTGGTGGTGACCGAGGTCCGGCCGACCAGGGCACTGATGGCGGTCCTCGACGGCTTCGACGTGCTCCCGCTGGAGGAGGCCGCCGGGATCGCCGACATCATCTGCACCACCACCGGTCACGCCGACACGCTCCGCGAGGCGCACCTGGCGAAGATGCGCACCGGGGCGCTGGTGGTCGCCTCGGTCGCGCAGGAGGTCGACGCCGGCGCGCTGCACCGGACCGCCGCGAAGTGGCGGACCGGGGTGGCCGGCCTGCGGGTGGCGCACCTGACGCACGAGCGCGTCATCCGGATCGCCTTGCCCGACAAGGAATTGTCGCACCCGCACGGCGAACCGACCCCGTACGCGGCGCAGGACATCTCGTTCGCCACGCAGCTCCACACGACCTGCGAGGCGCTGCGCGAGTCGGCGGCCGCGCGCCCGTCCGTCGGCGCGATGCCCGGCCAGTCCGGGAATTACGCCCTGTCGGCGATCGCCTCGGCGATGCGGCTGCGCCTGCGCGGCGACAACCCGCCCCGATGACCCCTACCGATTCGGAAGAAACCATGATCCCCCAACGCACTTCGCCGCCCGCTCCCGGCCGCCTCCTGCTCATCCGGCACGCCCAGACGCAATGCACCGTCGAGGGCAGGTTCTGCGGCGCGCACGACGCGACGCTGACCGCCACCGGCGAGACCATGGCGCGGCACCTGGCCGGCCACCCCGCGCTCGACGGCATCGACCTCGTCCTGAGCAGCCCCGCCACCCGGGCCAGGGCGACCGCCGAGCGACTGACGCGCGGCACGGGAAAGTACGAAGTGGACGATCGACTTCGCGAATTGTCCTTCGGTGCTTGGGAGAGCAAGAAACCGTCCGATCTGCACGGCGACGAGCGCTACGAATCCTGGAAGCGCAATCCGGCGCTGCACTGCCCGCCGGGCGGCGAATCCGGCCTGGAGGTGGCGGCGCGAGTGGTCGCGGCCGTCCGCGACGCGCTCGAACGGAGCCGCGAGGTGGCCGTGGTGACGCACAAGGCCCCGGTCCGGCTGGCCGCCTGCTTCCTGCTGGGCATCCCGCTGTCCCGCTACCGCGACCTGGCCGCGGCACCGGTCGGTTCGGTCACCGAGCTCACCTTCGACCAGGACCACGTGCGGCTGCGCGGGCTGGGCGACGTGTCCCACCTCCCACCCGAATGGCGTAGGAATCCGGACGGATCCGGCCCGGGACCGGCACCTTCTGGTAGTAGCTCTCCCCGTGAACACCCCGCGCCAGAACACGTCCGCTGATTCCTCCGATGCCGCGCGTGGAAAGGAGAACGACTTGACGCGCTTCGCCGAGATCGACCACATCGTGTGGGACTGGAACGGCACGCTATTCGCCGACACCGCCGCGCTGATCGACGCGACGATCGACATCTTCGCCCGGGCGGGTCTACCGGCCGTCACGCGAACCCGGTACCAAGAGCATCACACCCAGCCCATCCCGCTGTTCTACGACCGGCTCGCCGAGCGCGATCTCAGCGACGAAGAACAGCAGTGGCTGGCCGAGGCGTTCCAGGAGACCTACGTCCGCTACCGCCAGAACGTCGGCCTGCACCCGCAGGCCCGCGACGTCCTGCGGCAGTGCGCCGACGCGGGCTTCGCCCAATCGCTGCTTTCGATGTACCCGCACGAAAAACTGCTGCCGCTGGTGGAGACCGCGGAGATCACCGCGTTCTTCCGCCGGATCGACGGGCTGCACACCGACGAGGCGGCGAAGAAAGCCCCGCACCTCCGGCGGCACCTGACCGAGATCGGTGCGCGCCCGGATCGCGTGCTCCTCGTCGGCGACAGCGTGGACGACGCGCTGGCCGCGCGGGAATGCGGCGCGCACTGCGTGCTTTACCACGCGGGCCGAGACGCGCTCCACTCCCGGGAGCACTTCGAGGCGCTGGACGTGCCGATCGCCGAAAACCTGCACGACGCCGTGACCGCGCTGCTGGGCCACCGACAGCCGGACCAAGACACCGGGAGGCCGACGTGGACCACCACGACACCGTGACCGTTCCCGATTCCGGCGGCGTCGCCGGCGAGATGGCGTGGATCCAGCGGAACTCCCCGCTGCTGGACTCCTACGTCCGGGGGCTGGTCGGCGACGGCTCCTTCCAGGGCCTGCGGGTGGCGGTCGCCCTGCACATCGACCCGAAGACGGGATTCCTGGCGACCGTCCTGCAGGACGCCGGGGCCGAGGTCGTGGTGGGCGGCAGCAACCCGCGCACCACCAGGGACGACGTGGTCGAGCACCTCCGGCGGCGCGGGATCGAGACCGTGGGGCGGCGCGGCGAGCCGGTCGAGGACTGGCGGGCGGGCCTGCTGTCCATCGGCGACTCGGAACCGGACCTCATCCTCGACGACGGCGTCGAACTCGTGGTGCTGATGGCGGAGCACCAGCCGGAGAAGCTCGCCAAGGTGCGGGGCATCTGCGAGAAGACCACGACCGGAACCGTGCGGATGCGCGAGCTGGCGGAGGCCGGCACCGTCCGGCTCCCGCCTTCGCTGACCGTCGACGAAGCGCGCTGCAAGCACCTCTTCGACAACCGCCACTCCACGGGCCAGACCACCCTGCTGGCGATCTCCCGGCTCACCGGGATGCTCTTGACCGGCAAGCGGATCGCGATCATCGGCTACGGCTGGGTGGGCCGGGGCCTGGCGATCTACGCCCGGGCGCTGGGCGCGGCCGTGTCGGTCATCGAGATCGATCCGGTGAGCGCGCTGGAGGCGCACATGGACGGCATGGCCGTCGGCGACCACGCCACCTGCCTGCCGGGCGCGGACCTGGTGATCACGGCCACCGGCGTGGAGCACGTGCTCGCGGGCGCGGACTTCGACCTGCTCGACGACGGGGTCGTGCTGGCCAACGCCGGGCACAGCGACTTCGAGATCGACCTGCCCGGTCTCGCCGCGGCGGGCGCGGTCGGCGAGCCGGTGTCGGAGCACCTCACCTGCTACCGGCTGGGGGCGAAGCGGATCAACGTGCTCTGCGAGGGGGCCTTGGTGAACATCAGCGGCGGGGCGGGCAACCAGATCGAGGTCATCGACCTGACGTTCGCGGTGCAGGCGCTGGGCGCGCGGCTGCTCGCCCGGGGCGAGATCCCGCCGGGGGTGCATTCGCTGCCGCCCGAAGTCGACGACGCCATCGCCCGCGCGCGCCTCGCGAGCCTCGGCATCGCGATGCCCGGCGATGCGGAGGCGGTGACGCTGCGATGACCGACACGGCGATGGCGGTCCACCCCGACTGGCGGATCGAGCAGATGCCCGCGCTGCGCGAACTGCTCGCGCAGTGGGGCGGCGTGCCGATGCACGACCGCAAGGCCCTCGTCCTGGTCGAGCCCGGCGGTGCCGACCTCGTTCTCGCGAGGGCGCTGGGCGAACTGGGCAGCGAGGTGCACCTCGCCCACCGCAGCACGGCGGCCGGCGACGACGAGAACCTGCTGGGGCAGGCCGAAGCGGAGGCGCTGCTGCGGGAGTTCGCACCGGACTTGCTGTTCGACCACGACGGCTTCCTGACCCGGATCGCGCACCGCGCCGCGCCCGACGTCACCGGGGCGCTGCTCGGGGTCGTCAACCGAACCGATTCGGCGCCGTTGGACATCCGGCTGGAAGTCCCGGTGCTCGAAGCCCACCCGCCGCGGATGTTCGCGCTGCTCCACCTCGCGGAGGCGCGGCAGCGCGCCCTGTGGCAGGTCATGGCGTGCGCCGACCTGCAGCCGGCGGGCCGGCGCGTCGCGGTGGTCGGGTTCGGCGCGGTGGGCCGCATGGTGGCGGGCTACTGCACGGCGATGGGGATGCGGGTGGTGGTCGTGGAGCCCGACCCGGTCGAAGCGCTCGGCGCCCACTTCCAGGGCCACGAGGTCCGCTCCCGAGACGCGGCGGTCACCGAATCCTCGGTGGTGATCTTCACCGGCCGCCCGTCGCTGGTGGACATCACCTCGCTGCCGGACGGTTCCCTGGCGGCGGTGGTGGATCCACGACTCGCCGAGCAGATAGTGCACGGCCTGGACGGGGTCTGCGCGACGCGCAGGCACGTCCGCCCGGGCCTCACGGAATACGAGCTGGGCAGGGGAACCCGGATCTACTTCGCGGGAGACGGCACGGGACCACCCGGTGTCGGAGAGCAGACGACGGAGGTGACCGAACTCCAGGTCGCGCTGGCGCTCCTGGGCGCGGACCACCTCCTCGCCGAGGGGCACAACCCGGGCCAGCACGAACTGCCGCGAGCGCTGGGCGACCGCGTAGCGGCGATGAAGCTGATGAGACTGGCGGAAACGCGAAGGCTCTGAGAGCGGGAAAGCGCGGGGCGACACGGGAATTGATCGGTGACCGGGCGCGTGGGTCGGGGGTGTGTCGCGCCCGGTCACCGGGTGGGCCGGTGCGGGTG
>NZ_SMKW01000091.1 GCF_004348985.1 Saccharopolyspora elongata
GCCGGGTGGGGGAGGTCGCGGTCGGGAGGTGCGGTCACGCTCCGCGGCGGCGGCCGGACGCGTGGCACCTGCGCGATGCGCTCCCAGGTTCGTTGGCTAGCCTTAATGTCTTGCGTCCCAGCTGCTGAACACCGTGATCGACAGACGTCCTGCCGATCGGGAGCAGCGAGGATCGCGGACAGCTACAGAGTCCATACCGTCAAGCGCTGAACAGCGGAAGAAGGAGCTCAGTACCCGTGATGCGCACGCACGAGGCCGGATCGCTTCGCTCCGGTCATGCCGGGCAGACCGTCACCCTCGCCGGGTGGGTGGCGCGCCGTCGCGATCACGGCGGGGTCATCTTCATCGATCTGCGCGACGCCTCGGGCGTCGCACAGGTCGTCTTCCGCGAAGGCGAGATGGCCGAGCGCGCCCACCGGCTGCGCGCCGAGTTCTGCGTCCGGGTCACCGGCGAGGTGATCCGTCGCCCGGCGGGCAACGAGAACGCGGAGATCGCGACCGGCGAGATCGAGGTGACCGCCACCGAGCTGGAGGTCCTGTCCGAGGCCGCGCCGCTGCCGTTCCCGCTGGACGAGCACCTGGAGGTCGGCGAGGAGGTCCGGCTCAAGCACCGTTACCTGGACCTGCGGCGTGCCGAGCCCGCCCGGATCATGCGGATGCGCAGCGACGTCAACCGGATCGCCCGGGACGTGCTGCACGGTCGCGACTTCGTCGAGGTCGAGACGCCGACGATGACCCGCTCGACGCCGGAGGGCGCCCGGGACTTCCTCGTCCCGGCCCGCCTGCAGCCAGGCAACTGGTACGCGCTGCCGCAGTCGCCGCAGCTGTTCAAGCAGCTGCTGATGGTCGGCGGCCTGGAGCGCTACTTCCAGATCGCGCGCTGCTACCGCGACGAGGACTTCCGCGCCGACCGGCAGCCGGAGTTCACGCAGCTCGACATCGAGATGAGCTTCGTCGAGCAGGACGACGTGATCGAGCTCGGCGAGGCGCTCCTGACCGCGCTGTGGGGCAAGCTGGCCGACCACGAGATCCCGCGCCCGATCCCGCGGATGACCTACGCCGATGCGATGGCGAAGTACGGCACGGACAAGCCGGACCTGCGCTTCGGTCTCGAACTCACCGAGATGACCGAGTACTTCAAGGACACCACGTTCCGGGTGTTCCAGGCGCCCTACGTCGGGGCGGTCGTGATGCCCGGCGGCGCCGACCAGCCGCGGCGGCAGCTCGACGCCTGGCAGGAGTGGGCCAAGCAGCGCGGGCACAAGGGCCTCGCGTACGTGCTCATCGGGGCCGACGGCACGCTGTCCGGCCCGGTTGCGAAGAACCTGTCCGACGCCGAGCGCGAAGGGCTCGCCAAGGCGGTCGGGGCCTCCCCGGGCGACTGCGTGTTCTTCGCGGCCGGTCCGCGCTCGGCGGCCCGCGGCCTGCTGGGCGCGGCGCGGCTGGAGATCGGTGAGCGCTGCGGCCTGATCGACCACGACGCCTGGTCGTTCGTCTGGGTCGTCGACGCCCCGATGTTCGAGCCGGTGGACGAGACCGACGACGTCGCGGTCGGCACCGGTCGGTGGACGGCGGTGCACCACCCGTTCACCTCGCCGAACGCCGACTGGATCGACACCTTCGACCAGGACCCGGAGCACGCGCTGGCCTGGGCGTACGACATCGTCTGCAACGGCAACGAGATCGGCGGCGGCTCGATCCGTATCCACCGCTCCGAGATCCAGGAGCGGGTGTTCGAGCTGCTCGGCATCTCGCAGGACCAGGCGCAGGACAAGTTCGGCTTCCTGCTCGACGCGTTCAAGTTCGGCCCGCCGCCGCACGGCGGCATCGCCTTCGGCTGGGACCGGATCTGCATGCTGCTCGCCGGCGCCGACTCGCTGCGCGATGTCATCGCCTTCCCGAAGAGCGGCGGCGGGTTCGACCCGCTGACCGGCGCGCCGTCGCCGATCACCATCGAGCAGCGCAAGGAGGCCGGGATCGACGCCAAGGCCGCGGCGCAGGTCGGTGACCAGAGCATCTCGGTGTTCCCGCCCGGCGTGGTGGAGAAGCAGGGCTGACCGGAGCGCGGCGGGCACGACGTGCTGCACCTGCGGGTCATCTGCCCGGCCGAGCACACCGATCGGGTGCTCGCCGATGCCCGGTCGCACCCTGGCACGGCGCACCTGGTCGTCGTGCGCGGCGGCGCGCTCGATCCGGCGGGTGATCTCGTCGAGTTCGACGTGGCCCGCGAGGCCGCCGACGACGTGCTCGCCGCGATCGGCGCTTCCGAGCTGGCGGCGGTCGGCGCGGTGACCATCTCCGAGGCGGGCACCATGCTGTCGCAGCGCGCCGAGCGGGCTGAGGAGGCGACTCCCGGCGATGGCGACGACGCGGTGGTCTGGGACGAGCTGATCGCCCGCACCGGCGAGGAATGCCGGCTGAACGCCACGTTCCTGGCGTTCCTCTCCATCGCGTGCGTGCTGGCGGCGGTCGGCGTGGTCACCGACTCGCCGGTGACGATCGTCGGCGCGATGGTGGTCGGCCCCGAGTTCGGGCCGCTGGCCGCCATCGCCGTCGGGCTGGTGTCCCGCCGCTGGCTGCTGGTGCGCCGCGCGTCGGTGGCGCTCGCGGTGGGCTTCCCGGTGGCGATGGTGGTGACCGCGGCGGCCGCGCTGCTCGGCGAGTGGACGGGCCTGATCGACCGGCTCAGCCTGCCCGCCGTCAGCCAGGTGGCGTTCGTGTACCAGGTCGGCTGGTCGTCGCTCATCGTGTCGTTGCTGGCCGGTGCGGCCGGGATGCTGTCGCTGACCTCGGCCAAGTCGGCGGTGCTGGTCGGCGTGTTCATCTCGGTCACGACGGTGCCCGCCGCCGGCTATGCGGTGGTGGCGGCGACGCTCGGCGACTGGGCACAATGCTTCGGCTCGGTCGCGCAGCTCGTGGTCAACCTGGTGGGCATCGTCGTGTCGGCGGCCGCGGTGCTCGTGTTGCGGCGCAGGCGGGCCGGCCTGGCCGACCGGGTGCCGACGCGGGAAATGCGGTGAGGAAGCCCAATCTTCGCCGCCGTGCAACGCCGCCGCAGCTTTGTTCCGTCAGCGTCAGGGAGGCGACTAACGTTCGGCGGAAAGTCGAGGGTGGGAGCGTGTTGAGCCCAGGTGAACACGCTGCGGTTACGGGTGTTGACCGGTTGTGTGTCACTTGACCGGTAATGCCCTATCAGGTTCATGTTGTGGGGGTAGTGTCTGGAGACGATGAGCGTGGAGATCACCACCGGTCCCCCGGAGGTTCGCGTCCCGGTCAGCGCCGAGGCGACCGATACCGTAGGGACCGCGGAAGCCGTGCTGAGCAAGCGGACTGGAGCAACTGTCCGGCTTGCCGATGCGGAGGATCTCGGCGGCAGCGACCGCTCCGTCGTGATGCGGGTCCGGATCGCCGAATCGCCGTTCGAGCTGCCCCGCACCGTCGTGGTCAAGCACTACGGCGAGTGCCCGGAGGAAGCCCGGTCTGACCCGTTCGCGCACGAGGCGGCGAGCTGCCAGCTGACCACCGCGCTGCCGCCCGAGGCCCGGATCGGCCCCGAACTCATCGCGCACGACGCCGCCGAACGTCTGCTGGTGCTGGAGGACCTGGGCCGCGGCTCCACCCTGGCCGACGTGCTGTTCGCCGACGATCCGCGGATGGCGGAGCGGGCGCTGCTGGCGTGGGCGCGGGCGCTGGGCCGCCTGCACAGCACCACGGCGGGGTGCGAGGCGGACTTCGACGCGCTGATGCGCCGGCTGGGCGCGAGGTCGTGGACCGATCCGGTCGCCGACGACATCACGCGATCGGTGGGCGAGCTGCCGGAGCTGCTGTCGCAGACCCTCGGCGTGGACACCCCACCGCGGATGGTCCAGCGGCTGACCGGCGCCTCCGAACTGCTGGAGTCGAGCCGGTACCGGTCGTTCAGCCCGTCGGACATCTGCCCGGACAACAGCCTCGTGACGGGCAGCGGCGTGCGGTTCATGGACTTCGAGTGGGGCTGCGTGCGCGATGTCGCGATGGACGCCGCCTACCTGCAGTACCCGTTCCCGTCGTCGTGGTGCTCCTACGCGCTGCCGGACAACCTGGCGGAGAGCATGTTGTCGACGTGGCGTTCGGAGATCGTCGAGGTCTGGCCGGAGCTGGACGACGACGAGGTGCTGATGCCCCGGCTGTTCAACGCCCAGCTGCTGTGGGTGTGGGTGTCGACCTGGTGGTTCCTGCCGCGGACCGGCGAGACCGACCGGCCGATCGACCTGCACATGCCTTCGCCGCGCCGCAGCACCGCGCTGGTGGACCGGTGGCGGCACCTGCGCTCGGATGCGGAGAAGGCCGACATGGCCGACATCGCGGAGTTCGCGGACCGGGTGATCGACGCGCTGGTGGACCGCTTCGGGGCCGGCGCGCTGCACCTGCAGCCGTACCCGGCGTTCCGCACGGCGTAGACACACCGGCCGGAAGCCGTTGAGGGACCACCCGTCCCGTGGTTGGATGCATATACGGGTTTTTGCATGATATGCATCGGGAGGCCGTGGCGTGAGTTCCGTCGAGTCGGAGATCGAGCGGGCGGCCGTCGCAACCTGGCCCGCTTCGACGGTCGAGCACGCCGACGGCTGGGTGCTGAGGCACTGCGGGCTGCTGAACCGCAAGCGCTCGAACTCGGCACTGCCACCGGAGGTCGTGCCGGATCCCGATGCCGCGGTCGAACGGGTGGAGAAGTTCTACGCGGCGCGGGAGGCGGCGCCGATCGTGCAGGTCAGTCCGCTGGACCGGCACGCCGAGCTGGACGCGTTCCTGGCCGGCCGGGGCTATCGCGTGGTCGGCCGCACGTCGGCAATGTTCGCCGACTGCGATCGGGTGCTCGGCGCGCCGCAGGACTTCGAGGTGCGGCTGGAGCCCGGTCCGCAGCCGTCCTGGCTCGTCGCCGCCGAGGTGGTGGGCCGCAAGCCGGAACCGAGCCTGGATCGCATCTCGCAGCCGGTGCGGTTCGCCATCGCGCTGCGCGACGGCGTCCCGATCGGCGTCGGGACGTTCGCCGTCTCGTCGGACTGGTGCGGGATCTACGGCATGGCCACGAGTCCCGACTGGCGGCGTCGCGGCGTCGCCGGCGCGGTGCTGCGCGCGGGCGCGCGGTGGGCATCCGGCGCGGGGGCGACGCGGCTGTTCCTCCAGGTGGAGGACGACAATCCCGGAGCGCGGTCGTGCTACGAAGCGCTGGGCTTCATCCCCTCGCACGGCTACCACTATCGGGTCCGCTAAACTTTCCTGTTTCCGGCGCGTTGCGTGGGCGAATATATTTCAGGTTTCAAGCTAGCTCGATGCGGTAATTCTGATCACATCTCGAGTACTTTGCGTAGTGAACATCGTTTACGCAACGCAGTGACGGGCCTCCTGTCCACCCGGCATACGGGTGAATTACCAGGTCGAACCGAGTTGTATTAGAACATCTTCATTTGTTTCCCGGCCGACTCCACCGGATCTGCGACTTGCGCGTGCACCGCAGTTGTCGGATACCTTGAGTTCAGCGTTTCGCTACTTCTCCCCGCTACCGTCGATGCCGCCGGATGGGGATCGGCTGCTCTATTACGGGAGGCATTCGTGCGCGGCATGGCGTGGCAGATCACGAGGGCGGGCTTGTTCCTGCTCTTCGCGGTCCTGCTCGCCGTGCTGGGTCCGCTGAGCGCCGAAGCCGGCCCGCAACTGCGCACCGGACCTGCGGAAACGAAGTCCGAGACCAGTGAGCACCGGGACAGCGAGAAGCTGCGCGAACGGATGCCGGGAATCGCGCTGCACCGCCGCAGCTTCGAACGGCGGGAAGACCGCCGCCCCCTGTTGCCGCGCAGCTTGCAGGGCACCCCGCGCGTCGAAAATCAGGCAGCGGCCGAGCGGTTCCCAAATGCTGGGAGCAAACCGCACCCTGCATATGCCAAGCTCAAACATTCTCCCGCCACGCTCCAGGTCATCCGCCACTGATCGGCGGCTCGCGACGTATTCCGAGCCGACGACCAGGAGAGACGACAATGAGCTTCGAACATTTCGTGCGACACGCTCGGCGACACCCGAGCATGCTTTCCGCTGACCGCCGCCAGCAGCTCGCCGCAGGTCAGAAACCGGCCGCGCTGTTCATCGGTTGCTCCGATTCGCGGGTGGTCCCATCGCAGATCACCGGTGCCGAGCCGGGCAATCTGTTCGAACTGCGGACCGCGGGCAATGTGGTCCCGAAATACGCGCCGGATTCGGCGTCCAGCGAAATGGCCACCATCGAGTACGCCGTGCTGCAGCTGCGCGTGCCGGAGATCATCGTCTGCGGGCACTCGCACTGCGGTGCCGTGACGGCGTTGACCCTGGCCGGGCGCGGCCTGGAAGAGCTGCCGGCGCTGCGGGGCTGGCTCGGCACCGACGGCCTGAACGGCGTCGAGCCGGACGATCCGAGCGTGCGCGCCGAGAGCAAGCGGCACATCCACGCGCAGCTGCAGACGCTGCGCGAATACCCGTTCATCCAGGACCGGATCGCCGCCGGCGAGCTGCGACTGCACGGCTGGTTCTACGAGATCGACACCGGCCTCGTCTTCGCCTGCCCGCAGACGCCAGAAGAAACCGACTTCCTGCCGCTCTAACACCGTCCACCGGGTCGACGCCCGCACCGCCAGGTGCGCGGCGCGATACCCGTTTCCCGCATTTCGACCTGCCCTGGAGGGCATCGTGATATCTCGACTCGAAACGCCTCGCCCGGCGCGCCGGAGGCTCGGCGCGCCGCGCTGGCCGAAGGCCACCTTCGGCGCCGACCTGGGGGCCTCGCTGGTGGTGTTCCTGGTGGCGGTGCCGCTGTGCGTCGGCGTGGCCGTCGCCTCCGGCGTTCCCGCCGAACTGGGCATCGTCACCGGCATCATCGGTGGGCTCGTGGTCGGTCTGCTGCCCGGCAGCACGATGCAGGTGAGCGGCCCCGCCGCGGGCCTGACGGTGCTGGTGGCCTCGGCGGTGGACCAGCACGGGCTGGCCGCGCTCGGCGTGATCGTGCTCGGCGCCGGCGTGGTGCAGATCCTGCTGGGCATCTCCCGGCTCGGCACCTGGTTCCGCGCCATCTCGCCATCGGTGGTCCAGGGGATGCTCGCCGGCATCGGGCTGGTGCTCATCCTCGGCCAGATCTACCCGGTGGGCGGGCTCGCGCAGCCCGAATCCACCTGGACGAAGTTCTCCGGCATCCCGGACCTGCTGGTCGCGATGGTGACCACCCCGGAGGGCATCAGCGGGCTGGTGCTGGCCGTGCTGGCGCTGGGGATCATGGCCGGCTGGAAGAAGGTGCCCGGGCCGCTGCGGCTGGTGCCGGGCGCGCTGCTGGCCGTCTTGGTGACCAGCGTCCTGGCGCTGGTGTTCGCGATGCCGGTGCAGAAGGTGGAGGTCGGTTCGCTGCTCGCGGCGTTGAACGTGCCGACCGCCGAGGCCTGGGGCGAGCTGGTCACGCCCGCCGTGCTCGGCTCGATCCTGACGTTCGCGCTGATCGCCTCGGCGGAAAGCCTGTTCAGCGCCGCCGCCGTGGACCGCATGCACGACGCCCCGAAGACCCAGTACAACAAGGAGCTCGTCGCGCAGGGCGCGGGCAACGCGCTCTGCGGTCTGCTCGGGGCGTTGCCGATGACCGCGGTGATCGTGCGCAGCGCCACGAACGTGCAGGCCGGCGCCAAGACCAAGCTCTCCCGCGTCCTCCACGGGTTCTGGCTGCTGCTGTTCGTGGTGCTGCTGCCGGGCGTGCTGGCCTTCATCCCGACGGCGGTGCTCGCGGCGCTGCTGATCCAGGCCGGCTGGAAGCTGCTGGAGCTGCGGCAGGTCGTCGCGCTGGTTCGGGAACACCGCTCCGAGGCGTTCGTGCTGGTGCTGACCGCGGGCATGATCGTGGCCACGGACCTCCTGATCGGGACCCTCACCGGACTCGCGGTCGCCATCGTCAAGACCGCGGTAGAGGTGTCCCGGCTGTCGGTGCGCGCCGAGCACGGCGACGAGCACGTGCGGGTCGAACTGGGGGGCAACGCGACGTTCCTGCGGCTGCCGCGGCTGCTGGACCACCTCGAACAGCTGCCGACGGGCAAGCACGTGCACCTGGACCTGACGATGGTCCGGCACCTCGACCGCGCTTGCCACCAGGCCGTCGAGCACTGGGCGGCACAGCGCCGCCGAGGCGACTGCACCGTCGAGGTGGCGCTCCCCGCCCGCGTGGGCTGAGCGCCGCCGGCTGTTTTGGATGTGGCGGGGTAGCGGGTCATACGTGTGTCGGGGATCCCACAGCGAGAAGGCGACCGTAATTCCCGCAGGGGGCCGCCACCCGCACCGCCACGCAAAACGAGTTCTCCAACAAGAAGGCCGCGCCTCCTCGCGGGTGGAGTGGTCGGTGGTGCCCGGTAGCGTCGGGGTGTGAGCGAGGGCTTGTTCGACGAAGGGCTGTTCGGCGCCGACACCGAGATGCGCGCGGGCGAGAAGCTGGCCGAGAACGCGCCGTTGGCGGTGCGGATGCGGCCCCGCTCGCTGGACGAGGTCGTGGGCCAGCAGCACCTGCTGGGGGCCGGGGCCCCGCTGCGTCGCCTGGTGGAAGGCGCGGCACCGGCATCGGTGCTGCTCTACGGGCCGCCGGGCACTGGCAAGACCACGCTCGCCAACCTCGTCTCGCTGGCCACCGGCCGCCGGTTCGCGGCGCTTTCCGCGCTGTCCTCCGGCGTCAAGGAGGTGCGCGCGGTCATCGAGGAGGCGCGCCGTCGGCTCGGCCGCTCGGGCGAGGCGACGGTGCTCTTCATCGACGAGGTGCACCGGTTTTCCAAGACCCAGCAGGACGCGCTGCTGGGCGCGGTCGAGGACCGCACCGTGCTGCTGGTGGCGGCCACCACGGAGAATCCCCACTTCTCCGTGGTGGCCCCGCTGCTGTCGCGCTCGCTGGTGCTGCAGCTGCGCAGCCTGGAGGAAGACGACATCCGGACGCTGCTGCGCCGGGCGGTTGGCGAGGAGCGCGGCCTGGGAGGGGCCTTGCGCCTGGAAGAGGACGCCGAGGCGCACTTGGTCGCGCTCGCCGGCGGCGACGCGCGGCGGGCGCTGACCGCGCTCGAAGCGGCGGCGGAGTCGGCGACCTCGACCGGCGCGGACGCCATCGACCTGGCGACGGTCGAGGCCACCGTGAACCGCGCCGCGGTGCTCTACGACCGGGGCGGCGACCAGCACTACGACGTGGCGAGCGCGTTCATCAAGTCCATCCGCGGGTCCGATGTGGATGCCGCGCTGCACTACCTGGCCCGGATGGTGGAGGCGGGGGAGGACCCGCGGTTCATCGCCCGCCGGCTCGTCGTGCACGCCAGCGAGGACATCGGCATGGCCGACCCGACCGCGCTGCAGGCCGCCGTCGCGGCGGCGCACGCGGTGCAGTTCATCGGGATGCCCGAGGGGCGGATCGCGTTGGCGCAGGCCACGATCCACCTCGCCACCGCGCCGAAGTCGAACGCGGTGATCATGGCGATCGACGAGGCGCTGGGCGACGTCCGGGCGGGCAAGGCCGGCCCGGTGCCGCCGCACCTGCGCGACGGGCATTACGCCGGGGCGGAGAAGCTCGGCAACGCCAAGGGCTACCAGTACCCGCACAACAAGCCGGAAGGCGTGCTCGCCCAGCAGTACCCGCCCCGCGAGCTGGTGGGCCGCGACTACTACCAGCCGACCGGCCGCGGCGCGGAGCGCACGCTCAGCGACCGGGTCCCGAAGCTCCGCAGCATCATCCGCGGCGAGGACTGAGCCGGTGGCTCGCGGTTTCGACCGAACCTCGGCCCGCCGGTCACCTGGAGTCCGCAGTTTCAATTGAAACTGCGAGCGGGGACCGTGGGGATGGTGGCGGTCGACCGGTGAGCCCGGGGCGGGGCGGCAGGTAGATTCCGGCGAGGTTCTCGTCGCGAGGAGGTCGTTGTGGACAAGCGGATCGTGGTCAGCCGGGTTGTTCCGGAGTCCGCATTGGACGTGCTGCGCGAGGTCGGCGACGTGCACGTCTGCCCGCAGGACCGGCCGCTGACCGCGCCCGAGCTGCGCGAGGCGGTGCGCGGCGCGCACGCGATCGTCACGATGCTGCACGACAAGGTCGACGCCGAGCTGGTCGAAGCCGCCGGCCCGCAGCTGGAAGTGGTCGCCAACGTGGCGGTCGGCTACGACAACGTCGACGTCCCGGCCGTGACCGGGCGCGGCGTCACCGTCACCAACACGCCCGGCGTGCTCGTCGACGCGACCGCCGACCTGACCATCGGGCTGCTGCTGATGGCGACCCGGCGTCTCGGCGAGGGCGAGCGGCTGCTCCGGTCGCGCCGGCCGTGGACCTTCCACCTCGGCTTCATGCTCGGCGCCGGGTTGCAGGGCAAGACGCTCGGCATCGTCGGGCTCGGCGACATCGGGCAGGCCGTGGCGCGGCGGGCCCGCGCGTTCGGGATGGACATCGCCTACACCGGCCGGCGTCGTGTCGCCGCGGACGTGGAGGCCGAACTCGACGCCCGTTTCCTGACCAAGG
Source organism: Saccharopolyspora elongata (assembly GCF_004348985.1). GTDB lineage: Bacteria > Actinomycetota > Actinomycetes > Mycobacteriales > Pseudonocardiaceae > Saccharopolyspora > Saccharopolyspora elongata. The sequence goes on from NZ_SMKW01000091.1 coordinate 10,514, forward strand.
ACGAGCTGCTGCGCACCGCCGACGTGGTGTCCCTGCACTGCCCGCTGACCGAGCAGACCCGGCACCTCATCGACGAGGCGGCGCTCGCGGCCATGAAGCCGACCGCGTTCCTGATCAACACCAGTCGCGGCCCGGTGGTCGACGAGGGCGCGCTGGCGAAGGCCCTCCACGAGCAGCGGATCGGCGGTGCGGCCCTCGACGTCTTCGAGCGCGAACCCGAGGTGGAGCCCGCGCTGCTCGACCTCGACAACGTCGTGGTGGTGCCGCACCTGGGATCGGCGACCACCGAGACGCGAACCGCGATGGCCGAGCTCGCCGCCCGCAACGCCGCCGCGGTCGTCACCGGCCGGGAACCGCTCAACCCGGTCCGCCCGTAACACGATCGGTTCGGGATGCGCGCCCTTCGCCGAATTGTTCGGTGAAGGGCGCCGCTCGTTTCGCCGATCGGATCCCAGGTCGGGAGCCCCGGCCGGGCGGGCGCGCCGCCCGGCGGTGCCCGCCCGCGGGCCGGGCCGACCGGGTGCGGGAGTGAGGATCGGGGCCGGTAACCTGACGCACGATCAACGGACCGGGCCGAGAGCTCGGTCCCACCGAATGACGTGGACATACGGGAGGGCACGTGACGCCCACGCAGATCGCCGCGCTGATCGCCGCCGGAGCGTTCGTGCTGCTGGTCGTGCTGCTGGCGATCCCGCTGATCAAGCTCGGCCGCACGCTGGACGAGGCGACCATCGCGATCCGCAAGGCGCACGAGAACTCCGATCCGCTGTTCACCGGGGCGAACTCGACCATCACGCACGTCAACACCCAGCTGGAGCGCGTCGACGGGATCACCGCCAACGCCAAGACGATCAGCGGCAACGTCTCGGCGTTGTCTTCGCTGTTCACGGCTACACTGGGTGGCCCGTTGGTGAAGACGGCGGCGTTCTCCTACGGGGTCAGCAAGGCGCTGCGGGCCCGCCGGAAGCGGCGGCAGGAGCCCGCTGGCCGGCACTTCCGCCGCAAGGGCAAAGGGGGGCGCAAGTGAGGCGCCTGTTCTGGTTCGGCGCCGGCGTCGCGGCCGGGGTCGCGGTGGCGCGCAAGCTCAACGAGACCGCCCGCAAGGCGACTCCGAGCGGCATGGCAGAGCAGCTGGGCGGCGCGGTCCGCGAGCTGGCCGGAGCCGTCGGCTCGTTCGGCGCCGAGGTGCGCGCGGGAATGCAGGAGCGGGAGCAGGAGCTGCACGACGTCGTCGAGCGCGGCAGCGTCGTCGACACGGTGCAGTTCCGCCGGATCGACGCCCCGATCGCCGACGAGGGCGCGGCCGGCGGCCGGCGAGCTCGCCGGGCGGGCCGCTGACGCCGGCGCCGAAGCGCCGCCAGCCGTCCGCCGGTACCCCAAGCCGACTCCGTCACCCGAGTTCCGAGGACCCACCGTGCAGACCCACGAGATCAACAATCGGTTCACCGAGCACTTCCGCGGCCGCGGCCACACCGTGGTGCCCAGCGCGTCGCTGATCCTGGACGACCCGACGCTGCTGTTCGTCAACGCCGGGATGGTGCAGTTCAAGCCCTACTTCCTGGGTGAGGCGCCGGCCCCGTACCCGCGGGCCACCAGCATCCAGAAGTGCGTGCGCACCGGCGACATCGACGAGGTCGGCAAGACGACCCGGCACAACACGTTCTTCCAGATGGCGGGCAACTTCTCCTTCGGCGACTACTTCAAAGAAGGCGCCATGGGCTACGCCTGGGAGCTGCTCACCAAGTCCCAGGCCGACGGCGGCTACGGCTTCGACCCGGAGCGGCTGTGGGTGACCGTCTACGAGAAGGACGACGAGGCGGCCCATCTGTGGCAGAAGGTCGCCGGCGTGCCCGCCGAGCGGATCCAGACCCGCGACGGCAAGGACAACTACTGGGACATGGGCGTGCCCGGTCCCGGCGGCCCGTGCTCGGAGATCTACTACGACCGCGGCCCGAAGTACGGCCGCGAGGGCGGCCCGGTCGCCGACGAGGACCGCTACATCGAGATCTGGAACCTGGTGTTCATGCAGGACATCAGGGGTGAGCAGTCGCCGAAGCTGGGGCACCCGCCGATCGGCACGCTGCCGACCAAGAACATCGACACCGGCATGGGCGTCGAGCGGGTGGCGTGCCTGCTGCAGGGCGTGGAGAACGTCTACGAGACCGACCTGGTCCGCCCGGTGATCGCCAAGGCCGAGGAGCTCTCCGGCCGCCGCTACGGCGCGAACCACGAGGACGACGTGCGGTTCCGCGTCATCGCCGACCACGCCCGCTCCGGCGTGATGCTGGTCGGCGACGGCGTCACCCCCGGCAACGAGGCCCGCGGCTACGTGCTGCGGCGGCTGCTGCGCCGGATCATCCGCTCCACCCGCCTGCTGGGCGTGCAGGAGCCGGTGCTCGGCGAGTTCAGCAAGATCGTGCGCGACGCGATGGCGCCGAGCTACCCGGAGCTGGTCACCGAGTTCGACCGCATCGACTCGGTGATGCGCAACGAGGAAGAAGCCTTCCTGACCACCCTGACGGCGGGTTCGAAGATCTTCGACGTCGCGGTGGCCGAGACCAAGAAGGCCGGCGGCAAGCAGCTGGCCGGCGAGCAGGCCTTCCAGCTGCACGACACCTACGGCTTCCCGATCGACCTGACGCTGGAGATGGCCTCCGAGCAGGGCCTGACCGTCGATGAGCAGGGCTTCCGGAACCTGATGGCCGAGCAGCGCCGCCGGGCCAAGGAGGACGCCAAGGCGCGCAAGACCGGCCACGGCGACCTGTCGACCTACCGGACGCTGCTGGACCAGCACGGCACCACCGAGTTCATCGGCTACACCGACCTGCAGTCGCACAGCCGGGTGCTGGGCCTGCTGGTCGACGGGCAGCCGGCGAAGTCCGCCGCCGCGGGCACCGAGGTCGAGCTGGTCCTGGACCGCACCCCGTTCTACGCCGAGGGCGGTGGCCAGATCGCCGACACCGGCCGGTTGGTCGGTCCCGGTGTGGCCGTCGAGGTGCACGACGTGCAGCGCGCGGTCCCGGGCCTGTTCGTGCACCGCGCCAAGGTCGTCGAGGGCGAGCTCGGCGTGGACACCTCGCTGGAGGCCGCCGTCGACGTCGCGCGGCGCCACGCGATCGAGCGGTCGCACTCCGCCACCCACCTCGTGCACGCGGCGGTGCGCAGCGCCTACGGCAAGCGCGCCGCGCAGGCCGGTTCGCTGAACTCGCCCGGCCGGATGCGCTTCGACTTCACCGCCCCGTCCGCGGTGTCGGCCGGCGTCCTCACCTGGGTCGAGGAAGAGGTCAACGACTACCTGCAGAGCGACGTCGAGGTGCAGGCCTACACCACGACGATGGACCGGGCCATGGAGCTCGGCGCCGTCGCGCTGTTCGGCGAGAAGTACGGCGACCAGGTCCGCGTCGTCGACATGGGCGACTACTCCCGCGAGCTGTGCGGCGGTACCCACGTGCCGAGCATCGCCCGCCTCGGCGTGGTCAAGCTGGTCGCCGACTCCTCCGTGGGTTCCGGCGTGCACCGCGTCGAAGCGCTGGTCGGCATGGACGCGATGCGCCACATCAGCAAGGAGCACCTGCTGGTCAGCCAGCTCGCCGAGCAGTTCAAGGTGCCGGCCGACGAGCTGCCGGAGCGCATCCAGGGCGTGGTGTCCCGGCTGCGCAGCGCGGAGAAGGAGCTGCACCAGCTGCGCATCGCGCAGGTCCTGCAGTCCGCGGGTGAGCTCGCCGACAAGGGCACCGACGTGCACGGCGTGACGCTGGTGGCAGAGCAGGTGCCGGACGGTGTGGACGGCAACGCGCTGCGCGCGCTGGCCGGTGAGATCCGCGGCCGGCTCGGCTCCCGCCCGTCCGTGGTGGCGCTGTTCTCCGCCGAAGAGGGCAAGGTCAGCTTCGTGGTCGGCGCCAACGACGCCGCGCGGGACAAGGGCATCGCGGCGGGCAAGCTGGTGCCCGGCTTCGCGGCCGAGGTCGGCGGGCGCGGCGGCGGCAAGCCGGACATGGCGCAGGGCGGCGGCACGAACCCCGCCGGCATCACCGCGGCGATCGCGGCGCTGCGCACGGCCCTGGACCAGGTGGTGGCTGGCGGGTGACCGAACACCGGCAGGCGGACCCCGGACCGGGACGTCGGCTCGGCGTCGACGTGGGTGCGGTCCGGGTCGGTGTCGCGCTCAGCGACCCCGCCCCGATGCTGGCGACCCCGCTGGTCACCTTGCGGCGGGATGCCGACGGCGACACCGATCTCGCGCAGCTGGCCGAGCTCGTCGCCGAACACGAGGTGGTGGAAGTCGTGGTCGGCCTGCCCAAGACGCTGGCAGGCCGGCACGGAACCGCGGCGGAGACGGCGCAGTCCTACGGGGCGGCGCTCGCGGAGCGGATCGCGCCGGTGCCGGTGCGGTTCGCCGACGAGCGGCTGACCACCGTGACAGCCAGCCGGATGCTGTCGCAACGCGGGGTGCGGGGGAAGAAGCAGCGAGCCGTGGTCGACCAGGCGGCCGCGGTGGAGATCTTGCAGGCGTTCCTGGACAGTCGGGGGAAGACACGAGAGGACCTTTCGTGACCGACGATCTCGGATTGTTCGCGGACGAGCCCGACGAGCGGCAGCGACGCGCCCCCGACCCGGAGCGGTTCCGCCGTCGCAAGCGGCGCCGCCTGGTGACCGCGTTGGCCAGCCTGTTCGTGCTGGTGCTGGTCGGTTTCGGCGTGCTGTACGCCACTAGCCAGCTGATGCAGATCGGTTCCTACGAGGACTACGCGGGCGAAGGCACCGGTGACGTCGTCATCGAGATCAAGGCCGGGGAGACCGTCAGCGCCATCGGCCGGAACCTCGCCGAGAAGGACGTGGTGGCCAGCACCAAGGCGTTCACCAAGGCCGCCGAGCCCAACCGGCAGATCAACAGCATCCAGCCGGGCTACTACCTGATGCGCAACAAGATGTCCGGCGAGGCCGCCGTGGCGCACATCCTGTCGCCGGCGGCGAAGGTCGGCCGGGTGGACATCCGCGCCGGCATGCGGCTGGAGGACCAGCTGGCGCCCGACAACGGCCACACGCCGGGCGTCCTGACCAAGCTCGCCGAAGCCACCTGCGCCGGGGCCAACCCCAACTGCATCACCTCCGAGGAGATGCACCGGGTCGCCGCGACCGCCGACCTGGCGTCGCTCGGCGTGCCGCAGTGGGCGATCGCCGACGCCTCCAAGGCCGAGCCGAAGCGCCGGCTGGAAGGCCTGATCATGCCCGGCCTCTACGACGTGAAGCCCGGCGAGACCGCGGAGAACGTGCTGCGCGACGTGGTCACCCGGTCCGCGGCGGCGCTCGAGGTCGCCGGACTGCCGAAGGCCGCCGAGGGCAGCCGCTACAGCCCGTACGAGCTGCTCAAGATCGCGTCGCTGGTGCAGAGCGAAGGCATCACCAAGGACTTCGGGCAGATCTCGCGGGTGATCCACAACCGGCTCGCGCCGCCCGCGATGCACCTCGGGCTGGACTCCACGATCAACTACCCGCTGGACAAGCCGTCGCTGCTGACCAGGCCGGAGGACCGGGAACTGCCGGGCGCGTACAACACGTACAAGAACTACGGCCTGCCGCCGACGCCGATCTCGGCGGTCAGCAAGGAAGCGGTCCAGGCGGCGGAAACGCCCGCCGACGGCACCTGGAAGTACTTCGTCAAGTGCTACCCGGACGGCACCTCCTGCTTCGCCAACACGCCGCAGGAGCACCAGGCCTACATCGACGAGGCGCGGGCCCGTGGCGCGTTCTGAGCCGCGGCGGGCAGCGGTGCTCGGTTCACCGATCGAGCACTCGCTGTCCCCGGTGCTGCACGGCGCCGCGTACGCCGCGCTCGGCCTGGACGGCTGGACCTACGAGCGGGTGGAGGCCGACGCCGACGGGCTCGTCGAGTTCGTCGCCGGGCTCGGCCCCGAGTGGGCCGGGCTGTCGGTGACCATGCCCGGCAAACGAGCGGCGCTGGGCGTCGCGGGCGAGGTCAGCGAGCGGGCGGCGGCGGTCGGAGCGGCGAACACCCTGGTGCACCGGCCCGACGGCAGCTGGGCCGCGGACTGCACCGACGTCGACGGAGTCGTCGGGGCGCTGCGCAGTGCGGGCGGATTCACCACCGGCCACAGCGGGCTGGTCCTGGGAGCCGGCGGCACCGCCGCCGCGGCCCTGGCCGCGCTCGCGGAGCTCGGGCTGAGCGAAGCGACGCTCGCGGTGCGCGAGCCCGCGCGAGCGCGCGACGCGGCCGAGACCGCGGAGCGGGTCGGGCTGCGGGTGCGCGTGGAGCGGCTGGACCGCGTCGCGCTCGCGGACGCCGCGGCAGCGGCGGACGTCGTGGTGTCGACGCTCCCGGCAGGGGCGTTGGACGCGCAAGCGGCGGAGCTGGCGAAGGCCGCGTGCGTGCTGGACGTCGTCTACCACCCGTGGCCGACGCCGCTGGCCGCCGCGGTCACCGCGGCCGGCGGGCGGATCGCCACCGGGCTGGACATGCTGCTGCACCAGGCCTTCGGGCAGGTCGAGCAGTTCACCGGGCGCCCGGCGCCCCGCGAGGCCATGCGCGATGCCCTCGCCGCCGCCACCGGCGGCGAACTCCCACTCCCGCTCTGACCGCAATTTCAATGGAAATTGGACCTTCGATTTCCATTGAAATTGCGTGAGTTGTCCACAGGTGTCGGTGTGTCGTGCCCTGACACGCCGACGGGACGCAACTTCCATTGAAATCGAAGGTTCGATTTCAATGGAAGTTGCGGGCGACGAACGCGTTCTTCCGGTCAGTTGTTGTCTAGATCCGAGGCGACCAGCTGGGCGAGGTGCTCCAGCGCCGCTTCCGCGCCGTCGCCCTCGGCCGCGAGCACGACCTCGTCGCCGTGGCCCGCGCCCAGCGTCATCAGGCCCAGGATGCTGCCCGCCTCCACCGGCTCCGTGTCGTCCTTGCGGATCGTGATCTTCACGGGCTGCGCTGCGGCGGCCTTGGCCACTAGTGCGGCCGGCCGCGCGTGCAGCCCCACCTTGCTTGCCACGGTGACCCGTCGCTCGAACATGGCTCTCCGTTCGTCGGGGGAATGGGGAAACGCCGGCCGGGGATCAGCTCTTGTCGGGGCCCGACTTGGCTTCCTCACCAGCATTATCCGTGCTCGCCTCGGTGGTTTCCGTGTCGTCCTCCTCACGGCCCGGGGTGCGCAGGTTCCACTTCGTGATCACGAACCGGAACACGAAGTAGTAGATGACCGCGTAGCCCAGGCCGATCGGGATCAGCCACAGCGAGTTCTGCGAGATGCCGAAGTTGAGCAGGTAGTCGATGGCGCCTGCGGAGAACCCGAACCCGGTGTGGATGTCCAGGGCGTTGACCAGCGCCATCGAGGTGCCGGTGAGCACCGCGTGGACCAGCAGCAGCGGCCAGGCCACGAAGATGAACGCGAACTCCAGCGGCTCGGTGATGCCGGTGAGGAACGAGGTCAGCGCGACCGAGATCATGATGCCGCCGACGACCTTGCGCTGCGACGGCTTCGCGGACTGCCAGATGGCCAGCGCCGCGGCGGGCAGGGCGAACATGAAGATCGGGAAGAAGCCGGTCATGAAGGTGCCCGCGGTCGGGTCACCGGCGAAGAAGCGGGCGATGTCGCCCTTCTCACCGTGGTAGTCGCCGAAGAGGAACCAGACCACGTTGTTCGGGATGTGGTGCAGGCCGAACGGCAGCAGCAGCCGGTTGATCACGCCGTAGATGCCGCCGCCGATCACCGCGTTCTGGGTGACCGCGTCGCTGAAGGCGGTCAGCGCGGTGTCGAAGAGCGGGAACAGCAGGCCCATGATCACGCCGGCGATCACCATGGCGAACGCCGTGATGATGGGCACGAACCGCCGCCCGCCGAAGAAGCCCAGGTAGGCGGGCAGCTTGATGCGGTGGTAGCGCTGCCACAGCCAGGCCGCGGTCAACCCGGCGATGATGCCGCCGAGCACCCCGTACGGGCCCTTGTTGAAGGCCTTGTCCGCCTCGGTGCCGGTGATCTCCCAGAGCACGCCCGAGAGCACCAGGTAGCCGACCGCGCCCGCCAGCGCAGTGGAGCCGTCGGCCTTCTTCGCGAAGCCGATCGCCACACCGATCGCGAACAGCAGCGGCAGGTAGTTGAACAGCGAGTTGCCCGCCGCGCCGATCACGCCGGCCACGGGCTGCATCCAGGGCAGCAGCGCCCCGAGGCCCTCCTTGCCGAGCAGGTCGTCCTGGCCGAGGCGGTTCAGCAGAGCGGCGGCGGGCAGGACCGCGATCGGCAGCATCAGGCTCCGGCCGAGCCGTTGCAGCAGGGCGAATCCCTTTCTGTCGCCCTTCGCCGCGGTGGCGTTGGCACTCATCGGTTACCTCCTGTGTCGTGGACACCGGGTCGTCTGGCGGGATGTTCGCGTCCGGTCGGCCCGGTCGGCCGCCTGGACGGGCGGTGGTGGCCGGAGCCGCTCGGGATGCGGTCCAGCTGCATCGTCACCTGGTACAGGTCGCCGCGGTACCAGGAAGTCATGTCCTCGATCGGGCGGCCCTGGGCCGTGGAGATCCGGCGGAACACCAGGACCGGGCTGCCGGTGCGGACGCCGAGCAGCCGCGCGGTCTCGGCGTCGGCGCCCTCGGCGAGCACGGTCTGCGTGCCGCTTTCCAGCTGCACCTCGTAGTTGCGGGCCAGCAGGGTGTAGAGCGAGTCGGACAGGTCGTGGTCGAGCAGGCCGGGCAGCAGCCCGGCGTGGTACCAGCCTCGTTCCACCGCCATCGGCGCACCGTCGGCCTTGCGCAGCCGGTACAGCCAGTACGCGGGCTGGTCGGGCCGGAGTCCGAGCGCTTCGGCGGTGGTCGGCGGCGGGATCGCCTCGTTCGCGTCGAGCAGCACCGTCTCCGGCTGCATGCCGCGGCGGCGCATGTCCTCGGTGAACGAGGCGAGGTGCAGTTGGGAATCCACCCGGGGCCGGGTGGTGAAGGTGCCCTTGCCGCGGACGCGCACCAGCAGACCCTCGGCGACGAGTTGCCCGACCGCCTCGCGGACGGTGAGCCGGGAGACGCCGTAGCGCACCGCGAGGTCGCGTTCCGACGGCACCGGCGCACCGGGCAGCAGTTCTTCGCTCGCCAGCTCGCGCAGGATTTCCCGCAGCTGGGCGTGCTTCGGCGTCGGGCCGTCGCGCAGCACGTCAGTCACGCCCTCGGGGCGGGGACTGCCGTCCGCGGTTCGCCGTGCGGCCACGCTGCCTCCATCGGTCTTGCTGGACATCGACGTCCGGTGCCCGGGGGCACCCGGCGCCGGTCGATCGCGAACGGATCGGATCCGGTGCTGTTCACTGATCCGGCCGAGTTGGTACTGTCCGGTCTAAACCAGTCGGTTGCGAACAATGCGCTTTCATGCGATCGAGTGTCAAGACGGCTCGCGATTCGTTGCCGCATCGACACCGAGTGGCGCAAGATCGTCGCGACGCGGTGCGCAACGCCCGCGTCGTCGGAGGACGAAGGGAGCACGGGGTGGCTCAGGACAAGGCCGCGGCCATCCTCGCCGCACTTGGCGGCGGGGACAACGTGGTGGAGATCGAGCCGTGCATCACGCGGCTCCGCTGCGAGGTCGAAGACGGTTCGAAGATCGACGAGGCGGCCCTGAAGGCCGCCGGGGCGCACGGCGTGATGGTGCAGGGCTCCGTCGTGCAGGTCGTCGTCGGCCCGGAGGCGGACACGCTGGCCGAGGACATCGAGGACCTGCGGTGAGCACGGAGGTCGGCAGCCCGGTGGCGGGCCTGGCCACCGCGCTCAGCGAGGTGCCCGACCCGGTCTTCTCGCAGGCCATGGTGGGCCCCGGGGTGGCGGTGCAGCCGTCCGGCGGGCGGGCCGACGCGGTCGCGCCGGTGGCCGGCACGATCGCGACGCTGCACCCGCACGCCTTCGTGGTCGCCTCGCCCGGCGGCGCCGCGGTGCTGGTGCACCTGGGCATCGACACGGTGAAGCTGAAGGGCGAGGGCTTCGAGCTGCACGTCGCCAAGGGCGACGTCGTCGAGGCCGGCCAGCGCATCGTCACCTGGGACCCGTCCGAGGTGGAGTCGCACGGCTACTCGTCGATCTGCCCGGTCATCGCGCTGGACATCGCGCCGGAGGCCCTGGCGGACCTCCGCGAGGACGGCCAGGTCGTCACGGGCGACACCCTGTTCACGGTGGACGCCTGAGTCCCGCGCGGGCTTGCGGCGCGTCAGGTTTTTGAAGCGAACGGCCTGTTCGCCTCGCTAGGTGAGGCGAACAGGCCGTTCGCTCGTTCGCGGCGAGGTTCCCGACACGCGCGGTTTCGCGGATCAGGTGCGCGGGGTTCCGGGTCGGCGCGTCGATGCTGGTGCGATGGTCGTGTTGATCGGGATCGCCGGTGGCGCAGCGGGTTTCGGCGCGGGCCGGCTGGGGTGGCTCTTGTTGTGCTCGGCGCGCAGGGGTGTCCGGCCGCCCCGGATGTGGTGCGAGATGGCGGTGGGTCTGCTGTGGACGGTGGTGGCCGTGCGCGCGGCGACCGGGATGCCGTTGTGGTGGGTGGCGGTACCCCTGTTGCTCGGCTGGCTCGCGGTGCTGCTGACGGCGTGCGATGTGCTCGCCTCGCGGCTGCCCGATGTGCTGACCCTGCCCGCGTATCCGGTCGCCGCGGTGCTGCTGGCCGTCGCGGCGGTGCCCCGGCCGGATGTGCTGCTCGGCGGCGCCGCCGGTGCGGTGGTGTTCGCGGGGACGTACCTGCTGGTGCGCGTGGTGTCGCCGGGAGCGATGGGGCCGGGTGACGTGAAGCTGGCGGGCAGCCTCGGCGCCGTGGTGGGCGCGGTCTCGTTGCCGGCGGTGCTGCTCGTGATGGCGGCAGCGGCGGCGTTGACGCTGGTGGCGGCGCTCTGGGCGAGGATCGGCGGCGTCCCGCACGGCCCCGCGATGCTCGCTCCGGCCTGGCTCGTCACCACCTTCGCCCCGTGGCCGTGAGCAGGCGGAACTCGTGGGCCGTGTCGCCGCTGGTCACCCTGGTCTGGCATTCATGATGTCGGGAGTCCCGCAGCGAGAAGGCCGCAGCAACTCCCGCAGGGGGGCCGCCACCCGCACCGCCACGCAGGATGAGCCTGGAAACGAGCTTGTGCAGGACCCCCGGGCGGGTTCAGTGGGGACTGAACGTGGCAGGATCTATGTGTGCTGCGTTGGATGACCGCTGGAGAATCGCATGGCCCCGCCCTGGTTGCGGTGCTGGAAGGCATGGTGGCCGGAGTCGAGGTGACTTCCGCCGACATCGCGACCCAGTTGGAGCGGCGCAAACTCGGGTTTGGCCGCAGCCCCCGGATGAACTTCGAGGCCGATGAGCTGGAGCTGATCGGCGGCATCCGGCACGGGCGGACCCAGGGGGGCCCGGTCGCGATCCGCATCGGCAACACCGAGTGGCCCAAGTGGGAGCAGGTGATGGCCGCCGACCCGGTCGACGAGGACGTGCTGTCGTCGCTGGCCCGCAACGCGCCGCTGACCCGCCCCCGGCCCGGGCACGCCGACATCGCCGGGATGCAGAAGTACGGCTTCGAAGAGGCCCGGCCGGTGCTGGAGCGCGCGAGCGCCCGCGAGACCGCCGCCCGCGTCGCCGTCGGCACCGTCGCCCGGCAGTTCCTGCGGCAGCTGCTCGGCGTGGAGATCGTCAGCCACGTCATCAGCCTCGGCGGCGTCGACGCCACGCACGACGTGCTGCCCGGCCCGGACGATCTGGACGCCATCGACCACAACCCGGTGCGCGCCTTCGGCGACGCCGCCACCGAGAAGATGATGGCCGAGGTCGACGCGGCGAAGAAGGACGGCGACACCCTCGGCGGCGTCGTCGAGGTCATCGCCTACGGGCTGCCCCCGGGCATCGGTTCCCACGTGCACTGGGACCGCAAGCTCGACGCACGGCTGGCCGGCGCGCTGATGAGCATCCAGGCGATCAAGGGCGTCGAGATCGGCGAGGGCTTCGCCAACGCGCACCGGCGCGGCAGCGCGGCGCACGACGAGATCTACCCGGACCAGGGCGCCAAGTGGGTCCGGCGGGACAGCAACCGGGCCGGCGGCCTGGAGGGCGGCATCACCAACGGCGAGCCGCTGATCGTCCGCGCCGCCAAGAAGCCGATCTCGAGCCTGCCGCGGGCACTGGCCACTGTGGACATGGTGACCGGCGAGCCGGCGCAGGCGATGCACCAGCGCTCCGACATCACGGCGGTGCCGCGCGCCGCGGTCGTCGCCGAGACCATGGTCGCGCTGGTCCTCGCGGAGGCCGTGCTGGAGAAGTTCGGCGGCGACTCGCTGCCGGAGACCCGCCGCAACGTCGAGGGCTACCTGGCCTCGCTGCGCGAGCGCGCCGAGAAGCGGCAGGTGCGGTGATGGCCCCGCGCGCCGTCGTGATCGGCCCGCCGGGCGCGGGCAAGACGACGATCGGCCGACTGCTGGCGCAGCGCCTGGACGTGCCGTTCCGGGACACCGACGACGACATCGTGCGGACCGCGGGCCGGCCCATCTCCGACATCTTCGCCAACGACGGCGAGCCCGTGTTCCGGGCCATGGAAGAGGAAGCGGTCGCCGCGGCGCTGCGCGAGCACGACGGCGTGCTGGCGCTCGGCGGCGGCTCGGTGCTGTCCGAGCTCACCCGCGAGCGGCTGGGCGGGCACCCGGTCGTCTTCCTGTCCGTGGGCCTGGCCGAGGGCGCCAAGCGCGTCGGGCTGTCCACCGCGCGGCCGCTGCTGGCCGGGGTGAACCCGCGCGCCACCTTCAAGGCGCTGCTGGACGCGCGGCTGCCCATCTACCGCTCGGTGGCGTCCGTCGAGATCGCCACCGACCACGTGACGACCGGCGAGGTCGTGGAGCAGGTCGCCGCCGCGCTCGCCGCGAGCAGCACGCCGTCCAACTGATCAGAACTGAAGCCCGAAGGGACGATGATGACCGAGCCGGTGCGGATCAGGGTGGCCAGTCAGCAGCCCTACGACGTCGTGGTCGGCCGGGGACTGCTCGGCGAGCTCGTCGACTTCCTGCGCGACGCATCGGTGGTGGCGCTGGTGCACCAGCCCACCATCACCAACACCGTGGAAGCCGTGCGCGACGAGCTGGCCGCGGCCGGCGTGGACGCGCACCGGGTGGAGATCCCGGACGCCGAGGACGGCAAGAGCCTGCAGGTGGCCGGGTTCTGCTGGGAAGTCCTCGGCAAGGTCGGCATGGACCGCAACGGCGTCGTGGTGTCCTTCGGCGGCGGTGCGGTCACCGACCTCGCCGGGTTCGTCGCCGGGACCTGGATGCGCGGCGTGCGCGTGGTGCACGTGCCGACGACGCTGCTGGGCATGGTGGACGCCGCGGTCGGCGGCAAGGCCGGCATCAACACCGACGCGGGCAAGAACCTCGTCGGGCTGTTCCATGAGCCGAGCCTGGTGCTGGCAGACCTGGCGACGCTGGAGGGGCTGCCGCGCAACGAGCTCGTCGCCGGCATGGCCGAGATCGTCAAGGCGGGCTTCATCGCCGACCCGGAGATCCTGCGCCTCATCGAGGCCGACCCGGCGGTGGCGACTGACCCGGCCGGTGACGTGCTGGGCGAGCTGGTGCGCCGGTCGATCCAGGTCAAGGCCGACGTGGTCGCCGCGGACCTGAAGGAATCGCACCTGCGCGAGGTGCTCAACTACGGCCACACCCTGGCCCACGCCATCGAGCGCCGGGAGCGCTACCGCTGGCGGCACGGCGCGGCGGTCAGCGTCGGGCTGGTGTTCGCCGCGGAGCTGGCCCGGCTCGCCGGGCGGCTGGACGACGAGACCGCCGACCGGCACAAGCGGGTCCTCGACCTGCTCGGCCTGCCCACCAGCTACGACCCGAACGCGCTCGGCCAGCTGCTGGAGGCGATGCGGGTGGACAAGAAGACCCGGTCCGGGGTGCTGCGGTTCGTCGTCCTGGACGGCCTCGCCAAGCCCGGCCGCCTGGAGGGCCCGGACCCGTCGCTGATCGCCGCCGCGTACTCGGCGGTCACCGGCGGCGAGGCCAAGTCGGGCTCGGAGGTGCTGCTGTGAAGGTGCTCGTCCTCAACGGGCCGAACCTCGGTCGGCTGGGCAAGCGGGAGCCGTCGGTCTACGGCAGCACGACCTACGCCGACCTGGTCGGGATGTGCGAGCGCGCGGGCGCGGAGCTGGGCGTCGAGGTGGAGGTCCGGCAGACCGACCACGAGGGCGAGATGGTCCAGTGGCTGCACGAGGCCGCCGACGAGCAGTGGCCGGTGGTGCTCAACGCGGGCGCGTGGACGCACTACTCGATCGCGGTGCGCGACGCGGCGGCGCAGCTCGCCGCCGACCTGATCGAGCTGCACATCTCCAACGTGCACAAGCGCGAGGAGTTCCGGCACGTCAGCTACCTGTCGGCGGTGTCCACCGCCGTCATCGCCGGGCTCGGCGTCGAGGGCTACCCGCTGGCCATCCGCTGGCTGGCCGACAAGGCGCGCGACTAGTTCTCGCGGTTCGGGGTCGTGAGTGTTTTGGGCTGCTGTAGAGGCTGTTTCCGATGTGGTGGTGTGGGTCGTGGTAGGGCGGCTTGTGCCTTCAAAGCGGTGAAGCGAACGGCCTGTTCACCTCGCCTATCGGGACGAACGGGCCGTTCACTCCACACCAGCTGGTGCCCGCCGACGTCGGATGGATGAAGCGAACGGACCGTTCACCTCGCCTATCGAGGCGAACAGGTCGTTCACTCCACACCAGCCAACGAGGATGCGCCACTGCGCAAACGAGCCCTCAAACAGCCTCCATAGCGATCCAAAACACTCACGAACTGGACGTGCCTCGGTCCGTTCGGGATCTAAGTTGGGTGCAGGTGCCCTTCACCTCGGTGTCGGCGCGGGTCTGGGGGGGGAGCATCGGTGAGGGATCGGATCGGGCTGCGCTGGTCAGCCGCGCTGGCCGCCGTCGCGTTGCTGTCGGGTTGTACGCAGGTCGAGGGCGCGCCCGGCCCACCGCCGCAGGCGGAGAAGCGGGTCGAGCCGCCGAAGGACCCGGTCGAGTTGGATGTCGGCGGCGAGCGCGGCAGCGCCGGGGTGGTGGCGGCGGGCGGGATGCCCGCGCCGTACAACTACGGCCCGACCGTGCTCGTGGAGGGCGGGAAGTACCGCACCTGGTGGTGCAGCCAGCTGCCCGGGGTCGGCCCGCCCGGCGACGACATCCTGACGGCCGAGTCGGGCAGCCCCGACGGCCCGTTCTTCGCCGCCGGCGGCGCGCCCGCGGTGCCGGTCTTCACCGGCCAGCCCGGCGCGTTCGACGGCATGCACACCTGCGATCCGTCGGTGCTGCGGGTCGACGGCCGCTACTACCTGTACTACACCGGCGCGGCGGGGGATCACGCGCACGGCAACGCCATAGGGGTGGCCAGCAGCGAGGACGGCCTGGCCTGGCGGCGGGAGGCCGGCGGCAGGCCGATCGTCCTGGCTTCCCGCGAGGTGAACCGGGAGAACGTCTACGGCGCGGGCCAGCCGTCCGCGCTGTATCTGGACGGCTGGTTCTACCTGATGTTCACCGACACCACGGCGTCCGGCGCGGGCTGGAACGGCGCGGGCCAGTTCGTGCTCCGCGCGCGCAATCCCGAGTTCACCGACCAGCTGCAGGCGTTGACGGAGCGGGGTTTCCAGCCGGCGGGCGCGCAGCGTTCGCGTTCGGTGGTCGACGCCTTCAGCGCGGACTGGATGTGGGTTCCGGCGCTGGACGCGTTCGCGATCGCCCACCAGACCTCGGCGGGCACCACGATCACCTTCTGGGACCGGGTTTTCACCCGCCACCCCTACGCGCCGGTGGTCGTGCCCGGCCCCTGGCGGGAAGGACCGGGTCTGGTCCGCGGCCCCGATGGGCACGCCCCGGTGTCCACATCGGACCCGTGCGGCACGGTTCCGGTGGACGTTCTCCGCGCCACTGCGGAGCTTCCGTCGCCGACCGAGATCCGCCACTTCGGCATCGACGTCGCCGGCGCCGACGGGTGCCGGACGACCGCGCAGGCAGCGGCGGTCCTCGACGGGTTCGCGGTGCCGTCCCCGGCCCGCACCGTGGACGTAGTGCGGGACGGCCGGCGGGTCCGCGTCGAGCGCCGCTCCGTCGCCGAGCAGCTGGTCACGAGGGTTCTCGACGAGCGGGTGCCCGCGTTGGACGAGCTCCCGGTGGCAGGCACCATCCGTTCCGCGGCACCCGCCCTGCGGTCCCCGCAGGGCGCGGTCGGCCTGCTCGACGACAAGGGTCGACTGTGGACGGTGACCGCGGAGGTCGCGGCCGCGAACGGTTCGCCGATCACCGACGTCTCCCAGCAGGAGTGGGACGCGCACACCCCGGCCGGCGATCTCCGCCGCTGATCAGCGCCCGGCTACCAGGTCCGCGACCCGCAGGTCGGTCAGGAACATGTAACCGGGCGCGTGCGTGATCGCCAGCTCCGGGCGCGCCTCGGCGAGCACCGCCTGCGGGGTGACACCGCACGCCCAGAACACCGGGACCTCGTCGGCTTCGAGCGGCATCGGGTCGCCCCAGTCCGGTGTGGACGGATCGGTGATGCCGATCTCCGCCGGGTCGCCGACGTGCAGCGGCGCGCCGTGCGCGAACGGCAGCTCGGCTGTCACGGCGATGGCGCGCTCCACCTCGGATCGCCTGATCGCCCGCATGGACACCACCACCGGCCCGTGGAACCGGCCGACCGGTCGGCAGCGCAGCGACGTGCGGAACATCGGCACGTTCCCGCCGGTTTCCAGGTGGCGCAGCCGGACCCCGGCGGCGAGCAGCCGTTCCTCCGCGCTGAAGCTGCAACCGAGCAGGAAGGCGACGAAGTCGTCGCGCCAGAGCTCGCGCACGGAGTCCACTTCGGAAGACTGAAGTAATTCCCAGCATGTAGAACGCTTGATGTCCTCTCCCGCCTAATGGAGGAAGATTCCGCCTCGTCAAGTTGCGGTGACTGAGGAGGTTGGTTCACGCATCCGGCTACCTGTGAGGGTGCCTCGCCCCTTCTGGGGACTGCGCGTGCTCTGCGGCCTGGTGGAACCGCTTCCAGCAGGCCCCGCCCATCCGGCGGTGCAAAGGGCTCGGTCAAGGATAATGTGCGCGGCGTTGCGATCGGCATGTTCAGTGTGCCCGCAGGCTGTGCATGCAAACAACCTGCCGCAACCGTGCCGCGATTTCGGGTCGCGCACGCCACACTCGTTGCAGGTCTGCGACGACCCCGGAGCCGCCACTACGACCAAGACACCGCCGTGCCGGCGGGTCTTGTATTCGAGCTGGCGGCGGATCTGGTGCCATCCTTGATCGGCAATTCTTCGGTTTAGCCCGGACTTCTGGGCCACGTTTGCTCCGGGCAGCTCGATCGTTCCCTTCGCTGAGCGGAGCATGTTGCGGACCTTCAAATCCTCCACCGCGATCATGCCGTGGTTTTTGGTCAGATCGGTGGTGAGCTTGTGGTTCCAGTCCGCACGGCGGCGAGCCTGCCGAGCCTTCAGAGCTGCGATTTGGCCGATTGTTTTTCGCAGTCGATTGGAGTACTTGCCTCCGTTGTGCTTTTTGGCATACGTGAGCTGTCGGGCCTTGCGCTGTTCCAAACCACGCAGCCGATTCTGCTCGTCTTCGACGATCGTGTCGGGTCGCTGGCGCTCGTGATGCTCGTTGGACACAAACACCGAGCAGGCGATTCCCACATCCACCCCGATCGGCATGCCAGTGTTCACCGGCGGTTGCTCGAGTTCGGGCATATGGATGCCGAACGTGACATGCCAGCCCAAACCATCTCGGCTGACGGTTGCGTTGCGCACCGTGCCGTTGATCGGACGGGACAGCCGGAACCGTACCCACCCGATCTTCGGCAGTTTCACCTGTGCCATCCGGCGCGACACCTTATGCACCCGCACAGCCTGACCAGGGAAGGTGATCTTCTGTCGGTGCGACTTCTTCTTAAACTGAGGAAACCGTGCTGGATGTGCCGGGTTCCAGAAGTTGTCGTAGGCCGCGTCGAGCTGCTGGAGCACCTGTTGGGCGCACTGGGCGGGCAGGTCTCGAAGCCAAGCATGTTCCCGACGGGCTTCGGTCAGCTCCGCGCACTGCGCCACGGCCCGCACCGCTTTCCGCTGCGCGGAGCGGTACGCCCAGATGCGTTGTGCGAGTGCGATGTTCCATACCGCCCGGCTGGTGTGCGACCACGACGTGAGCCGTTCCGCCTGCATCCGGTCGGGATGCAGGCGGAACTTCATCGCAGTGTTCGCTCTCACGAAGATCACCCTAGCTTTGAGGACTGACAGTCCTGTCCGCCAGCCTGGTGTCCGGAAGGTCGGGATTTTGCTCCCGTGTTGCTAGGTGGAGCCCAATCGGCCGAGAAGGAACCGGGACGAACGCCGCCCAAGCCGTAGCCAATCCCGTAGCCCGAAACGTGTTCGGTGGTAAAAGACTGATGATGTAGGTCGACAAGACTGGTATGCGAGTGCGAGCGCCGTCTAAACGTCGGATAGCGCCAGCACCCACAGAGTCAAGAAGAAAGTCAGACGATAATCAAGGCGTGCCGCGTCATCGGCTCGCTGTTCGTCAGTCGACGAAGTGTTTCTGCAGTGCTTCTTCGGCGTCGACGAGGTAGGCGTCCAGCAGGGTCGCCGCGCCCTCCACGTCGCCGGAGCGCAGCGCGTCGGCGATCTCCTCGTTGCGCTTGAGGAATGCCGAGTGGAACACCTGGGTGTCCTTCATGTGCGCGTAGGCCAGCCGGAACTCGGCGAGGATCTCGCCGACCACCGCGTCCAGCCGCGCGCTGCCGGCCAGCGCGACGAGCGCCTCGTGGAACCTGATGCTGGCAGCCGCGACGTCGTCCCAGTGGCCCTTCTCGGCGGCCTCGCGGCCATCGGAGATCGCGGCGGAAAGGCGGCGCAGCCCGGCCGGTTCGAGGCTGCTGATGTGCCGCAGGGCAGCGCATTCGATGACCCGGCGCACCTCGTAGAGGTCGGTGACGTCCTGCCGGGAGAGCTGCCGGACGAAGACGCCGCGGCTGAGCTCGTGGACCAGCAGCCGCTCCCGGATCAGCAGCCGGAACGCCTCGCGCAGCGTGCTGCGGGAGACGCCGTGCGCCTGCTTGACGCGTTCTTCGGACAGCCGCATGCCGGGCACGAGCTCGCCGGTGGCGATCTCGGCGCGCAGCGCGTCGGCCACCCGGCTCGCGGCGCCGCTCGTGTCGGTCACGTGGGTCCCCTTCGTCCGGCCGCGGCGGGCGCGCGCGGTTCGTGCAGTTTACCCGGCGGGCTCCGTGGTCCCTGCCAGATCGTCTGACGATCCGTTGCCAGATCGTCTGACGATCCGTACTGTCCCGGATTGCGCGCTCCCCGTCGAACCGGAGGGTTCCAATGGCAGATTCACGTGCGCTGCGGGTCGGGGTGGACATCGGCGGCACCTTCACCGACCTGGCGGTCCTCGACGACAGCGGGATCGTCGCCGTGGGCAAGGCGCTGACCACCCATCACGAGCCCGCCGCAGCGGTCGAAGCGGTGCTGCGGCAGGCAATAGCGGATCACGGGCTCGACCCGGCCGGCATCGCGACCGTCGTGCACGGCACGACCCTGGTGACCAACGCGCTGATCGAGCGCCGCGGCGCCCGCACCGCGCTGCTCACCACCGAAGGCTTCCGCGACGTGGTCGAGATGGGCCGCGAACACCGGTACGAGCTCTACGACCTCGGGCTCGAACTGCCACGCCCGCTCGTGCCCCGGCACCTGCGGTTCGGCGTGCGGGAACGGGTTCGCGCCGACGGCGCGGTGGTGACGCCGCTGGACGCGGGCGCGGTCAAGCAGCTCGGCGTCGAACTCGCCGCCGCCGGGGTCGAAGCCGTCGCCGTCTGCTTCCTGCACAGCCACACCAACGGCGAGCACGAGCGGCAGGCCAGGGAGATCCTCGAAGCCGCCGCGCCGGAGCTGCGGGTGGCGCTGTCCAGCGAGGTGAACCCGGAGATCCGGGAGTACGAGCGGAGCTCCACCACCCTCGCGAACGTCTACGTGCAGCAACTCGTCGAGAACTACCTCGCGGACCTGCGCGCCCGGCTCGGCGGGCTCGGGGTGCGCACCGATCCGCTGATCATGCTGTCCAACGGCGGCGTCGCGGCGATCGAGGTGGCGCGGCGGTTCCCCATCCGGATGCTGGAGTCGGGGCCGGCGGGCGGTGCGCTGGGCGCCGTCGCGTTCGGCCGGACCGCGCGGCGGCCGGACCAGCTGGCCTTCGACATGGGCGGCACCACCGCGAAGCTCTGCATGATCGAGCAGGACCGCCCGCTGATCACCCACACCTTCGAAGTGGACCGGGTGTACCGGCTGCGTGCCGGTTCCGGGCTGCCGGTGCGGGCGCCGGTGATCGACATGATCGAGATCGGCACCGGCGGCGGCTCGATCGCCCGCGTCGACCCGCTCGGCCTGATCACCGTCGGCCCCGACTCGGCGGGCTCGGAACCCGGTCCGGTGAGCTACGGGCGCGGCGGCACGCGGTGCACCGTCACCGATGCGGACGTCGTGCTCGGCTACCTCGACCCGGCCCGGTTCCTGGGCGGTGACATGCCGTTGGACGCGGCGGCCGCCGAGGCGGCGATCCGGGAACAGGTCGCGGACCGGCTGGGCGTGTCCGTCCCGGAGGCGGCGTGGGGCATCCACACCACGGCGAACGAGAACATGGCCAACGCCGCCCGGGTGCACGCCATCGAGCGCGGCCAGGATCCGGGCCGGCTGCCGCTGTTCGTCTCGGGCGGCAACGGGCCGCTGCACGGCCCGGGCGTGGCGCGGGCGCTCGGGTCGCCGTCGATGGTCGCGCCGCCGGCCGCCGGAGTACTCAGCGCGCTGGGCTTCCTGTCCGCGCCGATGTCGATCGACATCGTCCGCTCCCGGCACGCGCTGCTCGGTGAGATCGGGCTCGACGACTCGCGGGCGCTGTTCGCGGAGATGGAACGCGAAGGCACCGAGGTGCTGACCGCGTCCGGTGTCGCGGTCGCCGACGTCGTCCACGAGCGGACGCTGGAGATGCGGTTCGTGGGGCAGGGCAGCGAGATCGAGGTGCCGGTCCCGCCGGTCGGCGACGGCTGGCGCGACGAGGTGCTGGAGAGCTTCCGGCGGCAGTACGCGCAGCGCTTCGGCACGGTCGCCCCCACCGGCGTCGAGCCGGAACTGCTCACCTGGCGGGTCACCGCGCGCGGCCCTGAACCGCCCGCCCGGCTCGGCTTCGAGTCCACTTCGGATGGTCAGGACGCGCTGATCGGGCACCGCGATGCCTACTTCCCGCCTGGCGGCTACGCGCCGACGCCGGTCTACGACCGGCACCGGCTGCGCGCTGGCGCGGTGCTGGCCGGGCCCGCGCTGGTGGAGGAGCGGGAAGCGACGCTGCTCGTCCCGCCCGGTGCGCGCTGCACCGTCGAGGCCGACAGCAGCATCTTCGTCGAGTTCGCCGTGGGAGGTTCCCGATGAGCCGCGTCGATCCGGTGCTGGTCGGCCTGGTCGCCAACCGGCTGCACTCGCTGCTCGACGAGCAGCAGGCCGCCCTCGTGCACACCGCGTTCAGCCCGGTGGTGCGCGAATCCCTGGACCTGGCCTGCGCCGTGTTCAACTCGGCGGGGGAGATGGTGGGGCAGTCCAGCGGCGGCACTCCCGGGCACATCAACGCGATGGCCACCGGGATGCGGCACATCGTCGCCGAATACCCGCCCGAGGTCCTGGCCGACGGCGACGTGCTGATCACCAACGACCCGTGGATGACCTCGGGGCAGATCAACGACATCACCATCGCCACCCCGGTGTTCCGGGGCGGAACGCTGATCGCGTGGTTCGCGAGTTGCTGCCACTCGCCGGACATCGGCGGCCGGATCCTGTCCGCGGCGGCCACCGAGGTCTTCGAGGAGGGGCTGCGGCTGCCGATCCTGAAGCTGCGGACCGCGGAAGGTCCTAATAGGACGCTGGAGCGGTTGGTCCGGGCGAACGTGCGGACGCCGAACGAGACGATGGGCGACATCTACGCGCAGGTGTCGGCCAACCAGGTCGGCATCCGCAGCCTCGACCGGATGCTGGACGAATTCGGCCTCGACGGCATCGACGAGGTCGCCGCCGAGATCATGCTGCGCTCCGAGCAGGCGCTGCGCGCGGCGCTGCGGGAGATCCCGGACGGCACGTACTCGACGAGCATGGACTCGGACGGCTTCGACGGCGACGCGATCCACCTGGCGGTCGCGGTGACCGTCGACGGCGACGCCGTCCGCGTCGACTACGCGGGTTCGTCGCCGCAGTCCCCGCACGGCGTCAACGTGGTGCTCAACTACACCCGGGCGTACACGTCGTTCGCGATCAAGGCGGCGCTGGCGCCGGAGGTGCCGCACAACGCCGGGTCGTTCCGGCCGGTCGAGGTGGCCGCGCCGCGCGGTTCGGTGCTCAACTGCGTCGAACCCGCGCCCGTTGCCTCCCGCCACCTCGTCGGGCACTTCCTGCCCAGCCTGCTCTTCGAGGCGCTCCGCCCGGCCGTGACCGGTGGTCTGCCGGCGGTGAGCGCGGACGCCCTGTGGATGACGGTGTGGCGCGGCGCAGGCATCGACGAGCCGCAGCCGTTCACGCTGACGGTCTTCGGCGCGGGCGGGACCGGCGCGCGGCCGGACAAGGACGGGCTGAACACCACCGGCTTCCCGACCGGGGTGCGCGCCGCGCCGACCGAGGTGCTGGAAACCCTGACGCCGCTGGTGCAGTGGCGCCGGGAGCTGCGGCCGGATTCCGGTGGTGCGGGGCGGTTCCGCGGCGGGCTGGGGCAATCGGTGGAGGTGTCGCGGCACGGGCCGCACGGCTGGACCGTGAACGCGAACATCGACCGCGTCGAGTTCCCGGCCGCCGGTGCGCAGTCCGGATCTGCCGGCGCGGCAGGGGAATTCGTCGACGCGAGCACCGGCCGGGAGCTGCCGCGCAAGCAGCTCGTCCGACTCGGCGCCGACTCCCGGGTGCGGCTGCGCTTCCCGGGCGGGGGCGGCTACGGCCATCCGGAGGCCCGGCCGGTCGACCGCGTTCTCGACGACGTCGTCAACGGCTACGTGAGCATCGACGCCGCGCGCGAGCTCTACGGCGTGGAGATCGAGTACACCGGCGACCCGGACGCGCTGGTGCGGCCGCCCGATTCCTACCGCGTCCGGAGCGTGACGCCGCGCCGTTGACCCGGATGATGGGCGCCTTCGGGATTGCTCGAAAGCGCCCATCGCCCGCGGATCATCGGTCGCCGCGGCCCGGCTTCATCGTCTGCACGGAGAGCTGGTGCACTTTGTCGTTGGTGCAGCCGGTTTCGGCGTAGTCGAACTCGATGTACATGGACGCGGTTTCCTGCGGCGGGTAGATCCGCAGGCCGCGAACCGGCTCCGGACGGCAGTTCTCGGGTTCGTAGTTCTCGACCGCCACATATCCGATCACGGCGGAGGCCTGCTCGCCGGGCTCGAGGGTGATCGGCGGGCCCTTCTCGTCGACCCGGGAGGCGGCCGCGCCGACCTGGTGCCCGTCGTTGCCGCCGACGTAGGACACGCCCGGGAATCCCTGGATCACGCACCGGTGGCCGCTGGTGTTGGTGAAGATCAGCGGGCGGTAGGCGGTGCCGGCCGCCGCGCCGCCCTTGCCGAACGACAGCTGGAGATCCGGGGCCTTGCAGAGCCCGCTGTCGGGTTGCTGATCCGGCCGCGCGGTCGTCGAGCCGGCGGCTGGGGCCGTGGTCTCCGCGGGCGTGCCGGAGTCGGTCGACGTCGACTCGGCGGGAGCCGAGTTCGCGGGCGGGTCCTGGATGACCGATCCCGGTCCGTCCGCGTTCGATCCGCCGGCGCTGCAGGCCGCCAGCCCGACCGTCAGCGCAGCCGCCGCGACCGCGAGAATCCTCGCTCGAACCATCGATTCCGCCTCTCCGTGCACCAATGTCGGCCGTAGGACGCGCGGTCGCCGGTGTGGTTGCCGGAGTTGTTCGATCTGTGATCAGCGGTCGCCGAGGAGCCCGGCCACCAGCCCGCGGGCGTAGGCGGTGTCGAGACCGCTGGGGCGGAACAGGATGCGGTACATCATGGGGGCGACGACGTGGTCGACGACCGCCTCCGTGCCGGGCGCGCTCTCGCCGCGTTCGGCCGCGCGGGCGAGGATGACGTCGATCTGCTCGGCAGCGTAGGCCGAGCACTGACCGGCGTTGCTGCCGTCCGGGTCGCCGAGCAGCGCGTCGCGGATGTAGGCGCGGCCCGGGGGAGAGGTCATCTCCTCCAGGAACTGCTCGGCCCAGCCCGTCAGGTCGGCGGCCAGGGCGCCCCGGTCCTCCGGCGGAGTCTCGGGGCGCAGCCGCTCGACCGCCACGTCCGACAGCAACTCCTGCAGGTCGCCCCAGCGGCGGTAGATCGTCGACGGCGTGACCCCGGCGCGGGATGCCACCAGCGGAACCGTCAGCGCGTCCCGGCCCACCTCGGTCTCGAGCTCGCGCACGGCGTTGTGCACCGCCTCCTGGACCCGGGCGCTGCGTCCGCCCGGACGCGCCATCGGCTTCCTACCCATGGCCCAACCTTAAAAGACGATTTCACGGGCTGGTGCCGGTCTCCTCCCGGAACCGGCGGGTGAAGGTTCGCACGCTCATCCCGGCGTGCGCCGCCGCGTCGTCCAGGGTGAGCGGCTCGGCGAGCCGTTCCAGCAGCCACGCCCGGGTGGGCGCGGTGCCGGAGCCGCTGGTCTCCGGCAGCGGCCGCTCGATGAACTGGGACTGGCCGCCGTCCCGCCACGGCGGCACGACGCAGGACCGGGCCGCGCGGTTGGCCACCTCGCTGCCGTGGTCGCGGCGGAGCACGTGCAGGCACAGGTCGATCCCGGCGGCCACGCCGGCCGAGGTCAGCACGTCGCCGTCGTCCACGAAGAGCACGTCCGGGTGCAGCTCCACCCGCGGGTACAGCCGCCGGAAGCGCGCCGCGTGCGCCCAGTGCGTGGTGGCCGGGCGGCCGTCGAGCAGGCCCGCCGCCGCGAGCACGAACGCGCCGGTGCAGATCGACATGATCCGCGTGGTGCCGGGCAATCCGGCCAGGTAGCCGGCGAGTTCGGGGGACAGGCTGCCGTCCGTGCACGGCCCTTCGACGTAGGTGCCCGGGATGATCAGCGTGTCCGGCGCGGCCAGGAAGTCCGGGCTGGCCCCGGGCAGGATCGAGAAGCCCTTGGTGGTGCTGATCGGGCCGCCGTCGAGGCTGCAGACCTGGATGTCGTAGAGCGGCTCGCCGTTCTCGTCGCGGGCTCCGGAGAAGATCTGCGGGGCGATCGCCAGGTCGAAGCCGACGACGTCGGAGAGGCCCAGGACGGCGATTCGGTGCGGGCCAGGCTCGGTTTTATAAGCGGCGGTAGCCGCTTGCGGTGTGGGATTCAACTTGCACCGCCGCGGGTTCTCAGACGTCTTTCTCGCGAGGACAGCCCCGACGTGGTGAATTGGCATTCATGATGTCGGGGATCCCACAGCGAGAAGGCGTCTGAGGTTCCGCCACCCGCACCGCTACGCAAACCCCTTCTGAAACACTCTTTAGGGTTCCTAACAAAGGGTCTTGATGTGTCGGTAGCAGATGATGCAGGTGGCCAGGCCGAGGAACGCTTCGTGGATGTCGTCGCGGCGTTCCCAGCGGATGCGGAGGCGTCGCATGCCGTGGTACCAGGCGATCGTGCGCTCGACGACCCACCTGATCACGCCGAGTCCGGAGCCGTGGCCGGTTCCGCGTTCGGCGATCTGCGGGTCGATCCCCATGTCGCGCAACTCGT
>NZ_SMKW01000264.1 GCF_004348985.1 Saccharopolyspora elongata
CGGTCGACCGCGCCCGGCCAGGCTCCAAGCACCACGTGATCACCGAGGGCGGCGGCATTCCGACGGCATTCAGCCTGACCGGCGGCAACGTCAATGACGTCACCCAGCTCCTCCCACTGGTCGAGGCAATCCCGCCCGTGCGAGGCAAGCGCGGGCGCCCCCGCCGCCGACCCGACGCCCTGTACGCCGACCGCGCCTACGACTCCGCCCAACACCGGGACGAGTTGCGCGCCAAGGGAATCGACCCGCAGAACGCCGAACGCGGAACCGGCCACGGCTCCGGACTCGGCGTGATCAGGTGGGTCGTCGAGCGCACAATCGCCTGGTACCACGGCATGCGACGCCTCCGCATCCGCTGGGAACGCCGCGACGACATCCAC
>NZ_SMKW01000092.1 GCF_004348985.1 Saccharopolyspora elongata
GACGGGACAGGAAGTCCAGCACTGCATACCTGAACGCCTTTGGGCTTGCTTGAGCCGTATGCGCGGAAACGTGCCAGTACGGTTCTGAGGGGGCGGCGGCGCAGCAATGCGCCGTCGCTACCCGACTCCTTTCACCCCTGCTGGCCAACATCGCGCTGTCGGTGCTCGACGATTTTGCCGCCGAGCAATGGACAACCGCGATGGCGACACGGCGGGACCGCGAACGACGACGCAACCGGGGCCTGCCGACCTGGCGACTGGTCCGCTACGCGGACGACTTCGTCATCATGGTCCACGGCACCCAGCAGCACGTCGAGGAACTTCGCGGACAGGTGAGTGAGGTCCTGGCCCGGATGGGCTTGGTGCTATCTACGGCCCAGATTCAGATCGTCCACCTTGCGGAGGGGTTCAACTTCCTCGGCTTCCGCGTCAAGTGGATGCGCAAGCGAGGAACAGGCAAGTGGCACGTCTACACCTTCATCGCCGACAAGCCGGTCGCGTCGTTGAAGCGGAAGATCAAGGCACTGACCCAGAGGTTGTCGCATCTCGATTACAAGATCGCGCTGATCCGGATCAACCAGATCCTGCGCGGCTGGGCCAACTACTTTAAACATGCGGTCGCCAAGCACACCATGCAGAGCCTGCACACCTTCGTGTGGTGGCGGGTGATTCGCTGGGTGATGCACCGGCACCGCATGACGTGGACGGCCATCCGGCGATGGCTCCGCGATCCGAACGGACGCTGGAAGCCCATCCAACTGGACGGGATCAAGCTGTTCGATCTCGGCAGGGTATCGATCACTCGATACCGCTATCGAGGCAACAGCATCCCCACCCCTTGGCCGGACGCCCTGACAGGCCCGAGGCCAACGGCATGATCTCGTGGAGAGCCCGGTGCTCAGTAATGGGCACGCCGGGTTCGGCGGGCGGGCCTGGGAAACGGATCCGGAGCAATCCGGACACCGCGCCCAGGTCCGACCCAACAACCTGGCCGCGGCGGTGGAAAAGAGCGTCGTCGCCTACGCCGCATCCTGGAACACCCTGCCCCGCAAGCCAGATTCGACGCTGGACGCACGCACACGGCAACGGTTCGCCGCCGTTCACGAACTCCGAGCCCAAGGGGTCGGCCTGATGGAATGCGCCCGGCGGCTGGGCCGGGCGCTGAACACCGTCAAACGCTACGCCCGCGCCGAACGGGTCGAGGACCTGCTACGCCCACCGCGTTACGGCCCCTGCCTGGTCGATGCCCACCGCGACCACGTTCAGCGCCGTCTGGCCGAAAAGACGCCGGTGACGCGGATCCTGGCCGAAATCCGCGACCAGGGCTACACCGGCAGCGCGAACCTCCTGGTCCGCTACATCAACCAGGGACGGGCCGACCCGCAACGCCTCGCGCCCTCCCCACGCCGTCTGGTCTCCTGGATCATGAGCCGCCCCGAGGGTCTGTCCGGCCCTACTCGCCGCCACCTCGACGATCTGATCGCCAGCTGTCCCGGGATGACCACCCTGGCCACCCGGGTGCGTGAGTTCGCCGCCATCCTCACCGGCCGCCGTGGCCAGGACCTCGCCGCCTGGATCGCCACCACCCGCGACGACGTACTACCCGGCTTCGACGCCTACCTCAACGGCCTCGAAAAAGACTGGGACGCCACCACCACCGGCCTGACCCTGCCCTACAGCAACGGTCCCGCCGAAGGCATCAACAACAAGATCAAAATGCTCAAACGCCAAACCTACGGAAAAGCCAGCTTCGCCCTGCTACGCAAGAGAATCCTACTCGACCAATAACCCCCCCGGAATCATTGATCACGCGACCAGCGACAGAGCCAGAGGAACTGTGTAACCGCGGTGCGTGGCGTTACTGATCGCTGGTCGGGATGATACGGCCTTCGAAGGTGATCGCGAACGCGTTCAGAGCGCGTTTCCATCGGGTATCCAGCGTTTGCGGCCGGTGCCGGTGGGATCCATCGATCGCAGCGCCAGGTAGAGGCACTTCAATGCGGCGGAGGTTCAACGGGTTAGCGCAACACCTTGTCTGCTGTGAGGTGTTTATGATGCGGCGTCCTGCCTTGCCGCGCTTGAATGCCATGGCCAGCCCGGCCGCCCAACTGCCGGGACCCTTGGGGACATTCGTGTGCAGACTCACGGTGGCGGCGAAGGTGGACTCAATTGGGTTCGCGGTCTTGAAATGGATCCACTGCTCGGCAGGGAAACTATAGAACGCGAGGAGCGCTTCCTGGTCGTCACGGATCTTGGCGACGGCCTTGCGGCGGAGGCTTTATGGTCATGTCGTGGGCCTGTGCTCGCCAGTCATGGCCGCCCAAAGTTGCCCCAGAGCGGGCTTCCGCCAACCCCGGTTAGCTCAGCGAACACGATCACTCCTTGGAACATACACTTGTGTTCTCGATCAAGGACTCATCGGCGTAGTACCTATTAAAGTCTACGTCAGGGAAATTTGCGGCAAAGATTCCTCTCCATTCTGGCGATTTTGAGAAATCGAGGAGCCACTCTTTGATCTTGGTGCACTCTTCAAAAGCTCCACGAGGCAGGGCGATTCCGTAATAAACCTCCGGGCCAAATCTGTCCGCAACGACCCTGAACTGCTCGCTTGAACCTAAAGCAAGCCCTTCGAGGGCGATATCATCTGCGACAACCGCATCGGCTTGACCTCTCTTTAGGGCTACTTCGCACATTCTTAAGTTCGGCTGGGTAATTACATTTACTTCATATGAGGAACTACGTAGCAAGGTTTCGGTTACAGAACCGCTCAGCGTGCACGCAAAGCGTCCAGGCTGTAGAATTTCGACAATTCCCTCCGTGGGGAAGAAATCGGATTTCACCATGACTCCCGTCCTGGTTCTGAGGTGGGGGCCCACGAAATCTACATTTTGTTTTCGTTCGGCGGTCATTTCAAATCCACCAATAAGGATGTCTGCTTTGTTTTCCGCTATTGAGTTGAGGGACTCTTCTGCCGAAACGGGAAACAGGCGGGGATTTCGGTAAAACTGCTGACCGAGGCGATTTGCAATATCTACCTCTAGTCCGCTAAACCTCGCATCATCTTCATCCATGGTCGAGAGTCCTGGCATACCCATTCGTATGCCGACATTCATGTAGTTTAGGTCCTCAAATAGACTTGATTTGGGCGGCTCCGGTTTGGAATAACTCCATATCCAGGAAACGGCCACGAGGACAATCGCTACGACGGCGACTGCTAAGAGCGCCCGCCGCCACGGTCGCCCGATCTTCGCAGCGAGATACTCAACTGTCGTTTCCTTTCCGGAAGTAGTCGCCACAGGCGCCTTCGAGGCAGCGATCGTGTGGTCGTGATCTGTTCGGGGTTCGGAGGGCGCGGCGTAGGTAGTTTCAGCTTCGTCGCTTGCCTGTCCGGCGGTGATCGCAGCGCGTGCGGCGTGAGCTACAGCGGCGTCGTTATCGTCGGTGAGCTTGTCGAGCGCGATACGGGCGGCTTCAGCTTCGGTGGAGTCGCCGGATTTGAGGTAGCCGCGCAGCACCTCCACGATCGCCTGGCGCATTTCGGGACGAGCGCTACGCATGCCGTGAAGGACCGAGGCGTCTAATGCGGTATGGATCGGTGCCCACTCGGGGTTGGAGGCCAAGTACAGTTTGCCTTCGACATTGGTAGTATCGAGCCCGGGAGTCTGCTTGGCGTTGCGGTTATTCAGATACTCCTGGACATAGTCGAAGAGCTCTTGCACGTCGATCCGGCCATCGCTGGGGTAGCGGTCGGCTTCCCCGGTTTCCAATCCCTTGACTAGTCCGCTGGTGAACAGCGAGGACGGAGCGTCGTCGTCACCGACGACCTCTGAGCTGGCTCCTTTGCCGACTTCGAAGGAGTACTGCAGTGCGGACGAGGAGGTCATCACGACGACCCCACGCCCCCTCAACTGGCGTATGACTCCGACGTCTTCTCCTGCGCGATGGTTCGTACCCGGTGGGAACGCTCCGGCGTGGCAGCAGTCCAGGCAGACGACGATGCTTTTGCAACTGCTGTCTGTCATTCGATCGCGGACGAACTGGGCGGAGACGGCAGTGGAGCTGAGCTTGTCCTCGCGGGAGTTCGTCATCGCGAAATGCAGACGCCCGAACTGATCCTTGACACCGTGGCCGGAGACGTACAGCAGGACGAAATCAGGCGAACTTGCGTGAGCGAAAAGCTCCTCGATCTTCTCCTCAGCGGTCTGTCTGTCAGGGTTGATCAGTGTCTGGACCTCGAAGCCGCCGATGTTGGGATCACCTAGAACCCGTTCTAGCGCCTCGGCGTCGAGCTGAGGGGCCCTCAGGCCGGCCAGCTTGGCCGCGTCGTAGCTGTCGACGGCGATCAGCAGCGCCCTGCGTCTTCCGCTCATGCAGCTCTCACCCTTTTGCCCAGCACTACGCCCCGGAGGCGTCCGCACACCCGCCGTCGTGGCAGGAAATCCCATGCCCCGCGGCACCCCCATAGCGCACATCGGTACGAGGGGCGTGCTGACTGTCGGTATCCTACCGATCACGGATCACCGACAAGGCCTAGATGGCAGGAGGAATCCCAATGAAGTTGTCAAGCCGTAGAGGTGGTTCCTGATGTGGGGATCACGCTGCGGCGCTGGCTGCTGGGGTGGGCTGGTAGGTGCTGCCGTCGCGGAGCATGGCCCACAGGACGTTCAGGCGTCTGCGGGCCAGGGCGAGGATGGCTTGGACGTGACGTTTGCCTTCAGCCCGTTTTCGGTCGTAGTAGGCCCTGGAGGCTGGGCAGCAGCGGATGCTGACCAGCGCGGAGAGGTAGAACACGCGCAGCAGGCGGCGGCTGTAACGCTGAGGTCGGTGAAGGTTGCCGCTGATTCGGCCGGAATCTCGCGGGGCGGGGGCCAGGCCGGCGACACCGGCCAGCCGGTCGGGGCTGCCGAAGGCGGTCATGTTGCCGCCGGTGGCGGCGAGGAATTCCGCGCCCAGCAGAGTGCCCATGCCGGGCAGGCTGGTGATCACTTCGGCGTGGTGGTGGCGGTGAAACCGGTCCTCGATCAGCGTGTCGGTCTCGGCGATTTCCTGATCGAGGGTCATCACCCCCTTCGCCAGCCGCGCGACCATGCTCGCGGCCAGGGCCTTGCCGGGGACGGTCGTGTGCTGGGATTCGGCCGCGGCCAGGGCGGTGGTGGCGACCGTCGCGGCGTTGCGGACCTTGCGTTTTTTCAGCCACGCCTCCAACCGCGTCGTGCCTGCCCTGCGGAGCGCGGACGGGGTCTGGTAGCCGGTCAGCAACACCAGGGCGGCTTTGCTGGCGCTGAAGTCGAAAGACCGCTCCAGAGAAGGGAAATACTCCAACAGCTGAGCTCGCAGCCGGTTGATCTGCCGAGTGCGGTCGGCGACCAGATCGGCGCGGCGGGCGGTGAGGATCTTCAGCTCCGTGCTGAGCTCGTCGGCGACGACCAGTGGTTGCAGGTCACGGCGCATCCTGGCTTGGTCGGCGATGACCGTCGCGTCCTTGGCGTCGGTTTTGCCGTTGCCCCGGTAGGTGGCCGAGGCGTGGTGCACGGTGCGTCCAGGCAGGTAGACCACCCGCTGGCCGTGGCCCACCAGCAACGCGATCAGCAGGGCGGCACCACCGCCGTTGAGGTCGACCGCCCAGGTCACCGGCTCACCGTCAGCGAGCTCGACCACCTCGGCGATCAGCTCCAGCAGCGGGGGCTCATCGTTGGCCACTCGCCGCGACAGCAACTGCGTGGCCGACGTGTCGATCGCCGCACAGTGGTGGTGGGTCTTACCGCCGTCGATCCCGGCCCAGATCTCGGGCACGGTCACCTCCGTTCTCGTGGGTGTCGTAGTCCCAGCAGACGACCTCGCCGTCGTGTCCTTACACAGCGATCTACTCGCGCATCCCAATCAGCGGTCGAGTCGTCGCGGGGGCGCCGGGCGGCCAATCCTCCTGGGCCATCACCGGCAGACCAATGAAAGCCATACCCGGCCCCCTGGGTTGTCGGAACCCTACGACTGGCTCAAACAGCCCAAGCAGAAAGGTAAGGATCAGTGACCAGCGTGTTTGTGCACGTCCATACTCACGACGGCGACCGTGAGGAAACCGACCGCGCTACCCGGCAACTCCAGCGAGAACTTCTCGCCCTGGATGTTGATGACGTCCGTCCCGCGCCTGAGGAAGGCCCGGCTCCCTCCGGGGCCAAGGGTGACGCCGTCACAGTGGGAACGCTACTAGTCGATTTGGCTAACTCCGCAGGCCTAGCAGCCCTGTTTCAGATGATTGCGTCGTGGGTCAGCCGTGGCCCAGGACGAAGCATCACCGTCAAAGATTCCGATGGGGGCGAGTTGACCCTCGAGGGCGGCACGCGGGACCAGCATCAGCAGCTCATCAACGACTACCTCAGCAAGAGGCCGGAAGAAGACGGCCGGGACGGCTCATAACGGCAGTGTCCTGCAGCAGCGGCGAGGCGAGACTGGTCTTTCCTCTTGGAGTCGATCACAGGTCGGTGTGTTCTGCGCGACGACCCAGTGCTTGACACCGGACGCCGTGGCCAGGACCTCGCCGCACGGGCCACCGCAACTCGTGGCGACGTGCTGCCCGGCTTCGATTCCTGCCTCAACGGCCTGGAAAAGACTGGGACGCCACTGTCGCGGGCCTGACCCTGCCCTACACCAATGGACCAGCCGAAGGGATCAACAACAAGATCAAAATGCTTAAGCGCCAGACCTACGGCAAAGCCAGCTTCGCCCTGCTGCACAAGAGAGTCCTGCTCGACCAGTAACTCTCCACCACATCGTTGATCACGCAATCAGCGACAGAGCCGTTAACTTGACAGACCCCGGCTCCCGGTTCGTTCCGGGGCGGGGGCGCTGTGCATCGTGTGGCGGGCGTCTGGTTCGGGTAGCTCGGTGTTCAGCCGCTTACTCGCGGCCGGGGACCATCGTGTCGTACCAGCGAGAGAAGATCGAGTCCGAAGCGTCGGAGCTGCTGGGGTCGAAGATGTGGCCGAAGTCCGCGGCTGCGGCCTGATGAAGCTCGTCGTCGTACTCGCGCTGCAGCTGAGCTTGCTGGTCGTCGTCCTCGCGTTGTGCGCGGCCGTAGTCGTCCATGGCTCCCCAGGATTGACCTTGGTTGACGCACTCGATTGTGACATGGTGACGTGCTAAGCCAAATGGCTGGGCAGGTGGGAAAGCACGGTCGCGTGTCGGCGGAACGCGTTCGGTGACCTCTCGTTTTGCCTATGCTGCTTGTGTTGAGAGGCTCGTGCTCCGACGTCGAAGCATTGGGCGATGTGCGAGATCGCAATCGCAGCCCTGGAGATGAGTGCCGTGATGTTCGTACCGCCTGGCGATAACGAGCCCCAGCCCCCGGCGCCCAGCGATCCGGTGCGGTCGCTCATGCGATACGGGGCACCTCGCGGGCCGTTGGAGCGAGTGGCTGCTGCGGCAACCACGATCAGTGATTTTGGTGAGTTGGTCCGGCGGTTTCGGTTGCGGCAGGCACCTCCTCGATTCTACACATGGTTGGGTGGGGAAGGGGTTGAGGGGGTGTCGCCGGCTGGTGCGGACTATCTGCTGGCGGACTACTGCTCGTGGGAGCGCGAGCGCTGGGCGTGAGCTCAGCCTGCGGCCCCGGGGCCGATCACCTTTCCGCTCGACGCTACGTCATCACTGGCGGCGGGGTCATCTGGCTGGCTGCCTGGAGGGCGGTGTTGTGCTCTCGGTGCTGGACAGGCGAGTATTAGCCCTGGGTCCCGGGGCGGCGCGGTTCATCCCCATGTAACCGCGCCACCCGGGCCTGGCGTAGAAGCGGTGGAGCACATCCCAGCATCTCCCGCCTCTGCGTTCGACCGCCGGGTGGGTGTGTGGTTGTTGTGGTAACCCACTCGGCGGTCTCTCCCCCTGCTGGTCGTCGTGGTTTTCGGCGACCTGAGCTGAGTCGTCATACGGGTACTGAGGCAGGCGGGTGAGCCCAGGCGCTCAATATGCCCCGCGGGTCGGTCCTGGTGGTCACGTCGTCGAAGTACCGAGGGCCATGTGCGCGCCACTCGGTCTGGGACAGCGGGGTCGACCCGATCGGATACAGCGTGCCTCCCAAACGCCGAGCCCGAGTCCACCAGCGCCGGTTGCGGTCTGCTTGCCGTGCGAGCCAGGTGGCATCGGCTCCGGCCGGCTGGTCGCTGAGGACATCGACGAGATAGTGGAAACCATCGTCGCCGGGGCCAGGCTCGGGCAGCCGGAGCGCCGTGGTGCCGAAGGCGGCGACGCGGTGGGGCAGGATCAGACCCCACGAGTCTCCGGAGAGGTCCTGCGGGCCGATCTCTGGAAACGTTTGGTCAATGTAGGTGTTGATGGACCGGCCCGGCAGTATCAGGTCGGACCAGCTGCGGGGGATCGTGTGCCAGGCGCGCTCAGCGATCGCGTCGTCATAGATGGCGTCTGCTTGGGTGATGTGCTCCAGATAGTTCAACTCGAAGCGGGCGCTGGGGCTGCCGAGGGCGGCTAGCACGCGGTCGGTCGGAGGCTTGCGGTCGTAGTAGGAGGCCGCGATCACTCGGTAGATGTTGGTGTCCGGCGGGTGCCACCGGGTGGAGAGCTCTGTCGCGACTCCTCGGTCGGCGAGCACGCGCATCGCGTTGATTGCCTCGCCGACGGTGTCGACGTTCAACATCCACGTCCGTGTCGAGCTCGGTGCCTGGCACAGCTGTAGGTGCGCTCTGGTGATGATGCCGACGCGCCCGCAGCCGCCGAGCGCAGCGCGGAACAGATCCGGATGACGTTGCCGTGAGCACCAGTAGATTCCGGTCGGGGTCACCAGCTCGAGCCCTGTACAGCGGTCGGCGACGCTGCCCTCGCGCCAGACCATCGACCAGCCGCCGGCGGAGAGGACACCACCCACGCTCACTCGCGTGACGCCGGTGGGGCCGGATACGAGTCGCTGCCCAGTGCGCCAGGCGGCGTGGACGACGTCACGAAGGGTCGCGCCGGCGGCGACATCGATGGTTCCGGGCTGTAGCGCGAAGACGGTGTTCATCGGTGTCATGTCGATGCGCAGGCCGCCGGCTGGCGGGATGCTCTGCCCGTACATGTTGTGCTTCGTCCCGGCGGCCCGTACGGGCACAGGTACTTCCTGCTCGTTGCACCATTTCAGCACTTCGGCGATGTCCTCGGTGGTCTTGGCGTTCAGCACCGCCCCGGGAAGGGCGTGCACGACGTTCCCGAGGTCGGCGGCTGCCTCCTGCCGTGTGGCCACATCGGTACGAAGCTCGCTGCCTCCCGGCAGGTCCGGGATGCTGTTCCAGTCCGGTGTGTCCATGTGCGATCCCCTCAGCCCCAGGTACCAAGACGAGGGAAACTGTCCGGGATCGCGATGCTCCAGCGGAACGGGTAGAACGCGGAATACGCAGGTCAGGCGCGAAAATACCTAGGGGTAGTTGCTGGCTGCGGAACGATGCGGGGCTCCTACCCGCTCGCTACTCGGCCGATGATGGGCTGGTAAACGCGGGGGCATCTGGTGTCGCAGCAATCCAGACCAGTGCGAGGCCGAGAATGCGAGCCTTGGTGGGAGCAGGCCAGTGTCGCGGTGGAGAAGTCGATGTGCGGCGTCCTCGGCGCGGCTATCGTGGATGGTCGTGCTGGGCAGCGAAAGCTGTTGTGGCTCAGTGAGCAGGAGTGCCCGCAACGCCTTTCCTGCACGGCGAAAGAGAACTACGTGCACGGTGATCTCGATGCCAGCGGGGTTGTTGCTGGTGGCATCCATTGTGGTTCCCCTCTCGCGCCCAAATGCGACACAGAAACCGTCGGTCGTCGCGTAGGGGTTTGGTAGGAGGTAGCGCGCGATTTACTCATAGGTAGTCAGCGATTACATCGGGGCTCTCGCGGTTCTGGTCGAGGTTTAGTGGCCAGGCGTCGGCCAGATGAGGGGGAGTGTGTCGATGCCACGAAGTCGACCGGTGGTGCGACGTGGCGAAGCGCCGGGCGCGAGCTGGAAGTCCGGGATTGCGTCGAGCACGACGTTGAGGATCGCCGGCAGAGCGACCAGCGCGAGCGGACGTCCGATGCAGGTGTGGGGGCCGGATCCCCAGCCCAGATGCGCGCCAGGGCGACGGTCCAGGCGGACTTCGTCCGGGTTGTCATGGCGGGCGGGGTCGCGGGCGGCGGCGCCCCAGCACTGCACCACGGTTGTGCCGGGTTCGAGTCGTAGGTCTCCGAGCTGGGTCGAGTCGCGCGCGGTGCGGCCTGAGGCCCACACCGCAGACTGGTGCCGTGCCATTTCGTCGACGAGCGTGGGCAGCAGGCTGCGGTCGGCGGTGACGCGGGCGCGCATGTGACGGTCGTCGGCGAGATGCAGCAGGATGCTCGACAGCAGGTCACGTGAGGTGAGGCTGCCTGCACCGGACATGATCACTGCCCATCGTAGGACCGCGGCGGTGGTAGGCAGCCGTCCGAGCGCCGTCGGCGTCGCCAGGATAGTGCTGATCATGCCATCGTCTGGGGCTTGGCGTGCGCGGCGAATCTGGTCGCGGAGAAAGCTCTCGAACGCTGCCGTGTCGCTGGCGGCGACGGTAGGGCTGAAAGCTGCTTGGGCGAGCGTGCGGTACTCGTCTCGCTGTCGTTCGGGTATGCCGAGCAAGCCGGCGGTCAGTGGCCACGGGAGGTACCCGGCGATGTCGGTCGTCGCATCACAGCGACCTCGCGGCAGCAGCTCGGCGAGCCGGGTTTGTGTGACCGTCCGGATGTAGTCCGCCCACTCCTGCACACGCCGGCGGGTGAAGTGCGGCTGCAGTGCCCGCCGAGTCGCGGTGTGCCCAGAATCGGGATCCTGATCGAACAGCGGCGCGATCACGTCCGCGGTCGTGTCGAGCTCGGCGCTCGCCCCTGCGGACGCAGCCCGCGCCGTGAACAGGTCGGGTCTGCGAGCGACGCTCTGAACGTGCTCGTGGTCGATGACCAGGACCGAGCCGTCCCGCAGACGCATGACCGGACAGGTGCGCCGCGCCTCGGCCAGGGTCGCATCGAGCTCGTCGGCGGACGCGGACAAGTAGTCGAAGAGGGCATCCTTGCGCATGTGGTGCTCGCTTCCGGCGACTGCTGATCATCGTCGTCGGTCAGTTTGTCGAGGCCCGGACAGGGCGCGCAACGGTCGATCGAGCGTTGATCAGTGAGCCTGCTCCAACCACGTGGCCAAGGTCTCGCGATTCCTACCCGATTTGCGGTAGATATTGCGGAGGTGCACGCGGACCGTGCTCTTCGCAATGAAGAGCTTCTTCGCGATCTCGTGATCTGAGTACTGCTGGGTGACGAGGTGAGCCACCTCCAGTTCACGCACGCTCAGCGGTTCGTCTCCACGTTCGCCATCAGTCTCGGCGGCGAGCTGGACGAGGACCGCCAACGCATCGTCGTAGTGCAAGGCTTCCTCGCGAGCCTCGTTGAACAGCTCCATGTAGCGCTGCTGTCCCAAGCCTGCCCTGGCCTGGTTCTGACCACGGGACAACGCGTCCTGGAACCCCACGAGCTTGTCGCAGCGGGTGCCGGTGGTCTCGGTCATTCCCGCCACGATGCCGCCCAGCCGGGCTGCGCGCTCGTGCTCGCCCGCAGCAGCCGAACGAGCGCTTTCGGCCAGAGCCCACCACGTTGGCCCCCACCGGTCGTTGAACGAGGCATGGATGGGGATGGAGGAAGCGAACAGCCGCTCGGCCTCAGCCAGCCGGTCGGGCTCGTCTGAACAATGCACGATGCAGAACATCGCGCGGGTCCAGCGCGCCCAGCCGAGCTGGTGTTGCGCTCCGATCCGCTCAGAGTCGGCGAGGAACTTCGCCGATACCCGTTCCGCAGTGTCGCGGTCACCGTTGAAAACGGCCGAAAAGGCGCCCCACATGGCCAGATTTGCCCAGGCCGGGTTCTCGGGATCGGCGTTGTAGGCATCTTTGGATGCCTGCTCCATGACGGGTATGGAGTCCTTGCTGGGTTTGCCGAATGTGGAGTACACGGCCTCAGCGACTGTGGCCATCAGGGACTTCTCGCCCGTCGCGGCTTCCAGAGCGCGGATTTCGTCAAACCGCGCGTCGGTGGGAGATCCCTTGCATAGATCCACATACGACGCGGCGGCGAGCGCGTTCGCACGCATCATGCCGGGCTCGGTGAGCTCGGCGACCCGGTTGAACCAGTACGACGTTTCGTTGACGACGCCACCAGGGAACGGGATTCGCGTGCCAAACACGGCGTCGAGCAACCGGAGGGCCTTGGCGGCCTCGCCTCGCTCAGTGCAGAAGTCCAGTGCGAGCCAGACGTCTGGCAGCAGCCGTCGGCAGTGACGCAGCACGTCGATCTCTTGCGGCCCCAGCCAGCTTCGCGCGGCATGCTCGAACGTCTCGGTGATCCAGCAGTAGTGCCGCCAGCGGACCTCGTCGGCCTCGATGGTGAGCTGGTGCTCACCGTAGTTACGGATGGTTTCGAGCATCCTCCATCGGGTGGTGCCGTTCACCTCGTCCACTCGGACGATGACGGACTTCTGTACCAGTGATGCATGGGTCGCGTCGATCACATCGGCGGGCAGATCGTCGTCGGCGCATACCGCTCGAGCGATGGTGAGGTCCCACGAGTCGGGAAACAGCGCGAGGCGTCGCCACAGCAGCTGTTCAGCGCAGCTGCAGAGCTGCCACGACCAATCCAACATGGAGGTGAATGCCGCGTCGGCGCGAGCCACGTCGTCCTCCGGATCCAGGTCGAGTTCGTCGAGTCCCCAGTCGAGGGCATCGGCCTTGGCGCTGTTGTCAAAGGGCGTCGACAGGATCACGGGGAGCCGTTCCGCGATCTCGGCGATGGAGAACGACAGAACGTTGCTGGCGAGCAGCTCAATTGCCAATGGCAAGCCGTCTACGCGCCGACACAGATCGACAATGGCGCGGTAGTGCCGGCGGAAGTTCACGCCAGGCCGGGCTTGCTCCGCCCGGCTGATGAACAGCTCGGCCGCGGCGAAGCGGTCATCCGGCCGGAAATCGGCTGTTCTCGGGACGTGCAGTGGGCCTAGGGCGAACACCACCTCGCTGCGTATGCGTAGTGGTTCCCGGCTCGTCGCCAGCACCGTGACGCCCGGCGCGGCAGCGAGCAGAGCGGCGACGAACCGTCGCACGGCGCCACGGAGGTGTTCGCAGTTGTCCAGCAAGATAAGCATGTTGCGCTGTCGCAGCGTGGCGATCAGTGCCTTTCCTGGCTGCCGGTCGCCCATGTCCTGAAGCTGCAGCTCGGAAGCGATGTGCTGTATCAGCATCTGCGGATCACGTAGCTGCCTCAGGCGTACGCGCCCCACGTCTCGGCCGTCGGCCTCGGCCTGGTGCACCACTTCCTGCGCGAGCCGTGTCTTTCCTCCGCCGCCGACGCCGTGGATGGTCACCACACGGCCACGGGTTGCGCCCGTCACCGGGGCGGCCAGCTGGCTCACCTGCCGGAGTTCGTCATCGCGGCCCACGAGGTCATCGACCCTCGAAGGCATCGGCGAGCCGGTGTCCATCACGTCCTCCCCCTACCGATCACCGAGCGACTGCCACCGCCGAAGATCTCGTGCCCGGCACCATCCACAATGGTGTCGGGCTGGGCGGCAGCTGTGACGTCGCTGAGTTCCGCACTGCATACGCCACGCCCCGTCCCGGCATATGCCAGAGGCGATCGTATCCGGGCAAGCGCGCACACCGCTGGAGCTTTCGTTCCTAAAACTTTGGAAGATCGGTGTATCTGGTCCGTTCGAGTGAACCCTTTGGGGGATCACTCGACGGTGCGGACGTATCGAAGGATCTCGCCTAGTCTCGGCGAACACAACCACACGAGCCTCTTGGGGAGAGGTCGGCTTAACGCCTCGATCGAGATGTCGGGGCTGGCCACGTGAATCGGCCGGTGCGGCGCGAACCGCATCCAGGTGCGCAGGGGATGGCGCGCAGGATGTTCAAACGGCGCTGCAGTGGCGTCGTTTTGAGCGTGCTCTCCCGTCCAGGGGCTCCT
The DNA here is from genome assembly GCF_004348985.1 of Saccharopolyspora elongata. GTDB lineage: Bacteria > Actinomycetota > Actinomycetes > Mycobacteriales > Pseudonocardiaceae > Saccharopolyspora > Saccharopolyspora elongata. Next base: position 13,969 of record NZ_SMKW01000092.1, read on the forward strand.
GGACGAAAAGGTGTGCGTAGGGGATGACGCTTACCAATCACGATTTCCGGACACGAACACTGCATTCACCTCCACTGGACGGCCGCGACTCGCGCGGCTTGCGTGGGCGGATCACCGCTACTCTCCCGGGGTTGAGCAGCCTGATCTACCGCCACTCGGACGGTCGGCGGCATCATAGAGGTAAGGGACAGGCTCTTCCTCCGCTGGCGTGGGCGTGGATTGCCGCAGGGCATCTACTGGCCGCCGGGGTGTCGATGGCCGCTGTTGCCGTCGAGGACTACACGATCTGGGAGTGGGCGCGGTCCGGGCTGCTTGGCCTGTGCGCATTCGTGCATGTGGGGCTGACGCTGGAGGCAGAGGAGCGGCGTCGCGGCGCCGCTGCGGCCGGTGGCCGCCAGCACGTTGATCAGACCAGCTTGTGGACGTTTGTCGGAGCGCTGGTACTGCCGATTCCTGCTGCGCTGGTCCTCCTGGTCCTCGTGCGGGCTGCGGTCTTCCTGATCGCGCGCCGTCCTGCAGTCAACTTTCTGTTCTCGTCGGCATCGATCGCTGTCAGCATGCTGGCCGCACACACGTTGGCCGTGTTGACGCCGCTGCGGGATCACCTCACGGGGCGCCAACCGTGGCCAGTCGGCGGCGGACTGGCGGTTGCGATCGCGGTGTTGGGGGGAGCAGCCCTGGCGTACTACCTGGTGCAGGCGATTCTTGTCGGGGTGGTCGTGGGGCTGGCGACGAAGGATTGGTCGCCAGCCCGCGTGCTTGGCGACCGCGGTACGAACCGGCTGGCGCTCGGCACACTGCTGGGAGCATGCCTCGTTGCCGTCACGCAGTCGATCACTCCCTGGCTGATCGTGCTGGCAGTACCCATAGCGGTGGCGTCGACCCGCGACAAGCAGCGCCTGCAGCTCACCGAAGCCGAACGTGAGGGGTTCCGTCACGACGCCCTGCATGACGGGTTGACGCGGCTTCCGGTCCGTCGCGGGTTCGATCCGTTGGGGATGCTGGCACTCGATGTTGATCGGGATCGTGGCGCGTCCACTGCGCTGCTGATCATCGATATCGACCGATTCAAAGTGTTCAATGAGAGAGTCGGGCATCTCGGCGGTGACCGCGTGTTGGTCGGGATCGCGGACGTGCTCCGTTCGGTGACGCGTCACGGGGATCTGGTGTGCCGGCGGGGCGGCAGTGGCGGCGACGAAACGATGGTGCTCTTGCCGGGCGCGGATCGCGACGAGGCCGCGTCGGTCGCCGAGCGAATCCGGGCAGAGGTCGAGCGCGCACGGATCGAGGTGTCCAGCCCGGCGGGCGGGCACACGCTGGTGCTGGGCGCTGATGTTCCGGGACCAACCGTCTCGATCGGAGTCGCGCTAGCTCCATGCCACGGATCCACGATCGGAGAGCTTGAGCACTACGCCGACAAGCTGTTGCGTCAAGCGAAGCTCAGTGGCCGGAACCAGGTGGTGTTGGACGCGGTGTTGGACACGAAGGAGCGGCACACCGAGGCGCAGGTGGCTCGAGCGTGACGGCCCGCGCGGTGGGGGCACGAGCGCTCCCGCCGCGCGGTGTCGACGTGGACCGAGCGCAGAGGAACCTGTAGGTCGGAGCCTTTGGCGTCGGTTCGCGAAATTGATGACGGGAATAATGGGAAGGCTCGCACTCGTTGGCGTGGGCCTTTTCGGCATGCCGTTTTTCGATTCAGTACGCGAGCTGACGAGTCGGGGAAATGGATCAGATTTTCGTGACGGCTCTATTGATAGATGAACACGAACGGTTATGACACAAGAGCTTTCGTTGCTCCATTAGTGTGATCATGGGCGGGTTTTGCGCACGCTGTGTGGTGTTACTGAGCGCGACGTTGTAGACCTGAAGTGGTCCTCGCTCGGAGAGCGTTGATTGCACGCAGTAGCGAAAACAGGCTGGCAGGGGTCATCTGGGGCGGCGCTGTCGGGTCGCATCCTGAATCTCGGCAGACACAGAGGGTTACGCGCGCCGAGGTTAAGAGCGGCGTCTCCTGGGCTAGTGGAGTCGGCTCGTCCCGTTTGCCAAGTCTGGTTCCGATCCGAGACGGAAACGCGGTTCGCGCGTTCTGTCTGGCACACGTTTGGGGAGAGAATGGCAGCCTTTCATTTCGGAGCTCGATTCCCGATCGCACATGGCCAGGCGTTCCCGATGGGGGTGCGCTTGGTATCCCGGAAACCGGAAGTGGTCGTCGACGATCAGGCCGGCGCGTCCGCGTCGCAGAGCGTCGACGCGGAATCGGGAAAACTCGTGTGGCGCCTGACGGTTGTGGATTTGGCGCTGGTGTCCCAGCTTCAGACGACGGTAAGCGTGGAGATCCTTGCTGATGAGCCGCCCGTCCTGCCGGCCGGGTGGCGCGAGGTGGAGTTCGTGGGGTTGACGGTAGAGCCGGTGCAAGGATGCGGGCCTGCCGGACCGTGGACCGATTGGGTCTATCGCGCGCTCGGTGTCACGGCTGCACCGCGGGCCGACGAGGACACCAAACCACTGCCGATGTGGCTGGTCCTCGGAGACGACGTCGGACCGCGCCCAGCCGGGTCCGATGTGGAGGTCTCGTGATGGGCGACGACCTGCGCACCGCGATGAGGGCAGCCGGCTGGTCGACGGAGTGCATCGCGGACCTGCCCATGCTGTGGACCCACGCTCCCGCTGACGACGGCGGGTGGTGGTTGCTCGGCGGAGAGCTGGCCGGCGACCCGGACGTGATGGTGCGCGTCGAGCATGCGTTTCCAAGCGACGCCCTTTCTCGGCGCGATCTCACCGAACCATTCACCGCGCTGCTGGGGAACCTTGTCGCCCGCGCGGTCGGCGGGACCGTGGTAGCAACGGAACTCTCGCAGCAGGAAGTCGCTGAGCTCAGCTCCCAGCTGCGCTGGCTTCGCGTACTGCTGCGGTCGGGGACGTGAGCGTCATGGGCCCGGGACGGATTGAACGAGGCGAGGTTCCCCGCCGGGTTGCGCGGGGCTGGGTCACATTGGCACTGGCCGTATGGGGCGGCCAAGCGCCTCCGGCGTGGCATTCCGACGCAGCGTGCCGCGATCACGACCCCCGCTACTGGGACGAGAACACCGCCACCGCGCGGAAGATCTGCGCCGCGTGCCCGGTCAAGGGCCCGTGCAGCGAGGCTGCACAACGAGCCAGGGGCACGACGCCGCAACAGTACGTGGAGGACATCTACGGTGTCCACAATGGAAGGAAGAAGCGGTGACTGATATGGGCGGTCGGGCGCCATCAGCGACATTTGGAAGTGAGCTGCGTCGGCGCCGCAAGGAGAAAGACTTGTCGCTGCGGAGACTTGCCGACCAGGTCTATTACAGCTTCGGTTATCTTTCCAAGCTCGAGCGCGGCGAGGCCACTCCGGGGCTGCAGGTCGCAGCGGACCTCGACGAGGCTCTCGGAGCGGAGAACCAGCTCCTGGAGCTAGCGGCGGATGACGCCCTCGGCGGACTGCGCTTGTCCAAGCCGGCCCAGCTGCCGTCGGGTGTGGCCGACCACGTGGGACAGCACCGTGAGCTGGCGTGTCTGGAAGCGGTGCGAGCACAGACCACACCGGGCTCGGCGCGCAGCGTCGTAGTCACGGGAGGCGCTGGTGTCGGCAAAACCTCACTGGCTCTGAGGTGGGCAGGACAGGTCGCCGAGCACTTCCCGGACGGGCAGCTGTTCGCCGACTTCGGAGGGTGGGGGCCACGCGAACGCCGCGCTCCTGAAGAAGTGCTCGAAGAATTTTTGTCCGCGCTGGGCGTTCCGTCAGTGATGCTCTCGCTGACGCCGCGAGAGCAGATGGCCGCCCTGTTCCGCACGCTGCTGGCCGAGCGCCGGCTCCTCCTCGTACTCGACGATGTCGACTCCTCCGAGCAGGTACTGCCACTGTTGCCGAATGCTCCCGGATGCATGGTGGTGGTGACCAGCCGCCACCGGCTGGACGGGGTGACCCGCACCGGGGCCATGCAAGTGACGGCGGAGGGGTTCGCGCCGGCGGACTCCCGCGATCTGCTGGCAAGAGTCGTAGGCCAGGCACGAATCGATGCGGAACCCGCCGCTGCCGAGTCGATCGCGGCAAGGTGCAGCCACCTTCCTCTAGCGGTCCGCATCGCAGCCGATCAGTGCGCAGCCCATCCTCACCGCAGCCTGACCGAGCTGGCAGAGGAATTGGCCGAGGATCCGCTGGACTGGGTCTCGCCTCCCGGCTCCGCCGCAGGCGTCCGCGATGCCATCAGCGCATCCGTCGAGCGATTGCCAAGTGAGGCAGCGCAGCTGTTCCGGTTCGCAGGACTAGCGCAGGGTGAGCTCGACATGCAGGCTGCCGCCGCGATATCGGGCTGGCCGGTGGATCGCGCTCGCCGGTGGATGCAGCACCTCTGCGACGAGCACCTGATCGTCGAGACCGCACGCGATCGCTACCGCATGGCAGACCTGGTGCGCGCAACAGCCGCCGAGCGCCTGCAATCCACTGAACAGCCCGAGACCATCGCCCTCGCAGTGCGGCGTTGGGTGCAGTGGTGGGCCCACTCGGCATCCGCAGCGAGCGCCCAACTGGCTCCGCACCTCGACCTACCAGCGCTCGAAGCACCCGATCTCGCAGTCGCCTCGTTAATCGCCACGCCAACGAACCCCATCGCCGCTAGGCGATGGTGGGAGCTCAACGTTCCCCAACTGGCCTCTGTCATCGAGCAAGCCGCGGAGATCGGACAGCCGAGAGCGGCATGGAGCGTCGCAGTGCTCAGCGGGCACTACCTGGCATCGACGACACGGTATCGAGACTGGGTCGCTGCGATGTCCACCGCGGCGTCGATCGCCGACGCCGCGCACGATGTTCCAGGGAAGGCCTGGTGCGCGTACGAGCTCGGGATCGCGCTCGCAGTGCTACGGCGCCACGATGAGGCGCTGGCGCACCTGTCCGAAGCCGTGCGCCTTCGGGACTCCCTTGATGACCGAGTAGGGCTTGCCTGGGCACACTGTGCGATGGCAGCCACGGTCCTCGACATGGGGCGTTACGAGGACGCGCGACGGACCGCCGCCGTAGCGGCCGACGAATTCCGGCGTCACGGCAACGACTTTGGGGTAGCGACTGCGATGGTGTGGCTGGGGACCGCCCTGCAGCGGCTGGGCATACTCGATCAATCGCTCACCGAGCTGACCGGCGCCCTGGCGCGTTTTGACAAGCTCGGTGCCGCTGACGGTGTCGCACTCGCGCTCGTGCGCTTGAGCGATACCTACCGTCTCCAGGGAGATCACGATCGCGCCCTGGACCACGTCGATCGCGGCATCGCACGGCGGCGTCAGCTGCAGGATGACGGGGGCGTTGCCGATGGACTGCTCGTCCGCGGGCAGATCCACCACGACCAGGGCGACGTGGCCGCTGCCAGACGAGCGTGGACAGCGGCTCTCGAGATCTTCGACGATCGCGGCGATCCACGAGCATCTGATGCACGAGCGCGCCTGGCAACCATTCCGCCACCGTCACGAGGCGAAACGTGATGTGCCCTCGAGCAGGACACGCAGGGTGCAGAGCAGGACACGAGACAACACTTCCGCGCCCGTGTGTGCGGTGCGACGGTGACTGTGCGGCTGGCCGGCTCGCCGCTCATAGCGACGCAGAGCCGGTTCGCCAAGCGGAGGCCGGCTGTCGGGGGCGGTCTCCGCGCCCCTGGTGCCGCACTCGTGCGGCACCAGGGGAACGACTTCAAGAAAATCCCGCTTGCGGAAGGAGACTCGGTCTTTGGCCAGGATTCCCTTGCGTTCCTCTCGGCGTCTACGGAGCTACCTGGCCATCGGGATCGGCACGGCGGTGTGGATCGTCTCCGGCGTAAGCGGTTGCGAAGCCTCGCCGGGACGGGACTTGCCGGCCTTCACTGAGCAGGGCCAGCTGTCGCCGGGTGCTGCCACAGACACCTGCAGTGCCCTCGAAGCGGTGTCACCAGCAGACAAGGGCGGGCGAGCCGTTGTGGGCTTGTTGATTCCCGCTGGGGAGACGTGGGCCGTGGATACCCCGTCCACCGTCATCGAGATCCCCAGTCGCGCGTTCGATTGCACCCTGAGGTAAGGACGCGGCAGGCAGAGTCGGATCTGGCAATCACCGCTGTGAGTACCGGACGAGTCCGCACCCATCTATGCCGGGTCTACAAGGGTGTTCGGTGATCCTCCCTATTGGACACAGTGACACGCCCTCCTGGACGTCGAGGGCATTGCACAGTGGAAGTGCCGCGCGGCGGAGTGCGCCGCAGTCAGCGGCGGAGCTTTTTTCGGGAGGCCTTTCTCCTGGCTCCTCCTTCCTCGTCCGCGTTCTAGCGATCACGAAAGAGAATTTCTTATGGCGAAGAAAAAAGGAAATGTACCCATCGGTGCGGTCCGGGTCCGAGGCGGGCCGATGGCGATGGGGCCGCAACGGCAGAGGCTCCGGCCGATGGTGACTGCGGATTCCGCTGGGGCACAGGCGATTTCCAGTGGTGACGTGCAGATGGACCCGGGGCATTACAGCGCGGCGCACGTGCACGAAACATCCGAGGTCATCGTCCGGGTTCTCGACGGATTCGCCGCAACGGTGACCTGGGCCGACGACGGCGCCGTGACCGTGACGCCGCACCAGGCCGGCGACGATGTCTACATCGCTCCGGGGGTGCCGCACGCAGCCATCAACTTGTCTCGGAGGCACTGGGTGCTGGCGTGGGAAGTGCGCACGGACCCGGCCTTCAACGACGACGTGCACTCTCGCCCGGAACTGGACCGGCAGATGCCGGAGTTGGCTCAGCAGGCCCAAGATGACCATCTGGATCGAGTGCGGGCTGCGCAGGCTCGGGGAGAGCTACCATGGCGGTAACCATGCCAGGGCGGCCGCTGACAAGGCTGGACCGCAACGAATGCACCTCGCTTCTGCCTGGAGTCGCTGAGGCGATCCGGGGTGATGTCGACGGGTGGCACTGCTATCCGGACCCCGATGCATGGTTGCTGACGGAGATGCTCGCAGCCAAGCTGCGCCTGCATCCTGACGAGATTGTCGTGGGGCCAGGTTCCGCGGAGCTGCTCGAACGAGTCCTCAGAACCTGCGTCGGCGGCACGCGCGGCCAGGTCGTCTACGCGGCACCGGCATTCGAAGCGTATGCCGACCTTGTGCGGCGGGCAGGTGCCGTGCCGGTGGCCGTGGCTCACGGCGCGACGAACATCGACGCGCTGTTGGCGGCCGTCACGCCGTCGACACGGGCTGTGATCGTGTGTAATCCGCACAACCCGACCGGTGCCGCGTTGACCGCAGCGGATCTCGACTACCTGCTAGCCAACGTCGGTCGGAACGTCCTCGTCGTCGTCGACGAGGCGTACAAGGAGTTCGTTGCGGATGTCGCGAATGCCGATAGCCCAGACGGAGTTGGCTTCGTGGCACGCGGCCATGACCAGGTCGTGGTGACGCGAACCTTCTCCAAGGCACACGGGCTCGCGGGACTGAGGGTGGGGTATCTCGCTGCGCGCCCGGCGCTGGCCCGGGTGCTGCGACGCGCCGGCCTGCCTTTCCACGTCAGTGCGCCAGCACAGATCGCAGCCGCTGCCTCGCTGCGGGCCGACTCGACACTGGAGAGCCGATGCTCCTGGATCCGAGGCGAGCGCGAGCGCGTCCGCCACGCGCTCCACGCCGCTGGCTTCCTTCAAGTTCCCCGTAGTCACGCCAACTTCGTGTGGATCCCGCTGCCTTCAGCGGCCGAGGCCTTCGTCTCGCACTGTGCAGACTCCGGGTTCGCCGTGCGCGGCTATCCCGGCTATGGAGTCAGGATCTCTCTTGCCGCGCCTGCGGATAACGCGGAATTCATCCGAGTGGCCGCTCGTGCTCGCATGATCGAGCAGGTGGACCGCTGTGTCACAAACAGCAACACAGCAATGGCCTAAGTAGACACAAGGAAACTCTTCAATAACCACGCTCTCTTTCGGATAGTCGAGGGCGCGTACCCGCGAATTGACGACCGGGCCGACACAAAGCTCAGCGGGTGCGTGGATTCCTGACCCGACGAAACTGGGGGTTTGTTTTGGCCGTCCCTCACCATCCGTTCAACCGGCAGGCAGGGAGCTCCTCCTACCGCACAGACGGCGCGGCGACGGCTTCTCCTGGCCTGCCCAGCGTCCCAGATTCTGCGGCGAACGCGCCCGCGTCGCAGAACGAGCATCCGGGCCCAGCCCCCTGCCCGGATGCTCACCTCCCCTCGGAGTCCGCCGGGACCCTCTCACCGGTGGACTCCGAGGGGAGACAGCCCATACCTGTCGCAGAGGCACTGCGTGACCTGGCACGCCAGGTCTGGCCGGGGCTACCCGAGGCTGATGTCGCTGCTGCCGTCGATGCCGGCGTGCTCAGCGCACTTCGTGACGGCGGTGAGGCGGCGGAGGCCTTCGCTATCGCATCGGCAGCGGTCGCTGCGCGGCTGCAGCGTCTGGCCCCGCCTCCGGAAACGCCACTGCATCTGGATTGGCAGGACGCGGGTCTCGGGGTCGTGATACCTGTGCTGCCCGCCAGTCCCGGGGCCGGGGCGACTGTGGCGGCCACAGTGATCGCTGACGCGTTGCAGCTGGTGGGCTGGAGGGTGCTGCAGGTCGACACCGCGGACCCCGCCCGCTCTGGGCTCTCGGTAGCGGCGGCCTCCGACGGGCCGCTGATGGCCGGCCCGGATAAAGCCGTCCGGATCCGGCTGTCGTGGAGACGGCGCGGTCTCTTGGCCCAGCTGAGAACCGATCTGCCGATTCTGTCTCCCGGCATGGTGCCACCGCCGCCGAGCTGGGCTCCGGTTCCGATGTGGGGCTCGGCGCAGATCACCGTCGCCGACCTGTCCTACGACGCTTGGCGCCTGGCGGCGAACCTTCTCTCCGGGCCCGGCATGTGGCTGCGGGACGGGAGTCCCACGCCACGGCCGGTGCTGGTGGTACGTCCCACACGGCCGTCAGTGCGCGCTGCGGAGCAGGTGCTGGCGCGGCTGGAGACGTGGATCGCCGCAGGCATCGCGGCGCAGCCGATCGCGCTGCTGGTCACCGGTGCCAAACGGTGGCCTGAAGGAGTTGCCGGTGCCGCCGGCAGACGTGTGCATGCCCTGATGGACCGCGTCGTGTTCCTGCCACACCACTCCACTGTGGAGACCGCGGGCATCACATCGCAGATCACTCCCGAGTCACTCCGGAATGCGGTGGCCCCGCTGCTGCGCCAATGGGGCCTCGCCCCCGAATCCACCGGACGTATGGCCCGGATTTTCAAAGGAGACAAGGAAAAGAAGGGAGACTGGTGATGCTTCACGAAGTCATGCACACCGCAGCAGTATTGCTGGATCAGGCGCCTGCCCCTGCACAGCCGCCAATCTGGATCTTCCCACCGTCACCAACACCAACGACCACAACGAACCCGTGGGTGCTGCCGAACCCTGCGCCCAAGCAGCCTGATTGGTCGGGAAAAGTGGTCGAGCTGGTTGGCAACATCCGTTGGCTGGCCGGGCTCGCTCTGCTGGCGTGCTTTTTCCTGGGCGTGATCGTCTGGTCCGCTGGCCGCGGTGTCGATCACCACCGGGCCGGACGAATCGGGATCGTGATGATGCTCGTCGGCGTCTTCGGCGGCCTGGCGTGGGGACTCGGCTACACCCTCATCAGCTACATGGCTGCGACGGGGTAGCCATGCCGGACACACGCAACCAGCCCACGCAGGAGGCGACGCGCCGCCGCCAAGCCGGCGCCAACCTGATCGCCGTGATCGCCGCAGGCCTGCTCGTCGCGGCGGTCGCGGCCGGTGTGGTCGTCTCGCATCGCACCACCGCACCGCCAGCCCCTCCCAGCCCCAAGCAACCACCGACCCCGGCGGAGCCAGAAGTCACTGACCAGGGGGGATGGGATGTTGCTGCGGAGGAGGCCCTGGCGCGCCGGCCGATGCTGCGACTTCCCGTGCAGGATGCCGCTCCACAGCCGCTAACGGAGAGCGCAGGCGACTTCATCACGATCCCTCGCCCCACCGACAGCAGCGACCAGTGGATCCCGAAGGTTCGCGTTCCCACCCCAGAGGGAGCGCTGGCGCAGCTCAAAGCGTTGTCGGAGGTGGCGCTCAACGGAGTCGACCCTGCCGTCGTCGACCGCGCGTATCGCGAACTCCAGCTTCCCGGGGCACCGGATCCTGGCATGAGCGTGCCCCACAGCACTGCCGCGGATCTCCGTCTCGCCGCGCGGATGGCCTCCAGCGGCCCGGTCCCGGGCCTGACCGCGACCTACGAGGTCACGCACGGTCTGGTCAAAGGAATCGGCGATCAAGGCCGGTTCACGGTGGTGTGCGTCCTCGGGGAGCTGGTTGTCGACTACCGCGGCGCTACCGCCAAGGGCGGACTGGGGGAGTGCCAGTCGATGCGGCTCACCGACGAAGGCTGGCGAATCTCGCCTACTGCACCGGCCGCTCCTGCCCCCAGTGCGTGGCCAGGCAGCGCTCCCGCACTCCGCGCCGGCTACCGGGAGCTGCGCGATGCCCCCTGAACTGCAGATCCCGTCCGTCGGTGAATACCTCGGCGGCTATCTCGGCGATTTCGGCAGTAGCGTCGCTGACGCGCTCATGATGGGCATCTGGGCGCAGGGACTAGCGATCTTATCGGGCGCTCTGCAGCTGGCGGATCAGTTCGGCACCTTCACGGTCTCCACACAGGAGGGTCCTGTCGCCGTGCTGTGGCCGGTGCTGAAGTGGCTGTCGGGCGCGATCGCGCTGGGGCTGTTCTTCCTCCACTTGGCGAAGGCGTCATTGCGTGGCGGCCGCGGATTCCTCCGAACGATCTCAGGCCCCGTGCAGTACGGGGTTGCCATGGCGGCGACGGTGTCCACGTCCGCCGCCTTGTTGGCCGTCACCAACGAGATGACGGACTTCCTGCTGAGCTATGGGTTGCATGTCGACTCGTTCCAGCAGGCCTTTCACAGCACCTCGATCCTGAGCGCTGCGGCCAACGGCGTCCATGGAACCGCGCTCGGGCTCATCGCGATCTTCGGTGTCATTCCCGCCGCGCTGGGATTCGCGCTCGAGATGCTCTTCCGCGAGGCTGCGATCCTTCTCCTGATCGGCACATCACCGGTGGCGGCCGCCGGGCTGCTGGCTGACGGCACCGCCACGTGGTTCTGGGTTTTCCTGCGATGGCTGCTCGCCGCGATGATGATGGAACCGGCCTTGGCACTGGTGATCGTCGAGGGAGTCGCGATCTTCGGCGGCGCCCAGGGGCTCCCCGGAGTGATGGTGGGCGTCGGCGTCCTCATCATCGCGCTCTTCATGCCGCTCCTGCTGTTCCGGCTGCTGGCATTCGTTGACCCGCGAACCGACGCGGGTGCCGCCTTCCGCCAGTGGCTGTCCAGCCACGGTGTTGACTCCTTCGGCCCCCAGAATCCCGCGCGCGAGGCCGAAATGGCCGCGATCGGCGGCGCCTACCGGCGCATGACGGGCGGCGGAGCCAGTAGCGACGGGCACGGCAGCTTCGATCTCGCTGATGACGTCGAGTCCGCTCACACAGGCCGGTTCGAGCAGGCCCAAGCCGGCGAGCCCGCACCGCGTTCAGAGCAGACCGCCGAGAACGGTGACGAGGCAGCTGGTGAGGTGGCACAGAACGGCGAGGCCGCCGCCGGTGCGGCCGCCGCCGGCGCGGCGTCTGGTGGCGCCGCTGCAGCGGCCGCAGCCGCCGAAGCAAGCTCCTCGGACGACACCGACGACGCGGACTCCTCCACCGAGGCATCGCCGGATGAACAATACGGCGGAGCCCCTGACTCTGCCGTAACGGACAGCCAGGCCCCGGCCCAGGACACGTCGCGTCCTGACGAGCCCACGGAACAGGGCAGCGATGGCGTTGGTGACGGTGGCGGCGGGCACACAGCCGGGAGCGACGACGCGACCAGTGCGCGCATCGAGCAACGCCCACACGACCACACCACGGCAGAGGACAACGGCGCTGCCCCCGGAACCGACGAGCAGCCCCCGGAAGACACGTCCCCGCAACCGGAGCCCTCCGGGACAGCCGACTCCGGAAGCGGAGACGGCGGTGGCGGCGGTGCGTTCGGCGCCCGTATGCAACGGCGCCTGCACGAACGCTGGCAGCCCCCCACCACGGACGCCGGCGATCTTCCCGAACCCGACGGCCAGGTCCCGGCGCAGGACGCGTCGCCTCCCGACGAGCCCACAGGGCCGGGCAGCGACGGCGCCGGCGGCGAGCCCACAGCCGGGACTGGCAACGGCTCCTTCGGTACGCGCATGCAGCAGCGCCTCCACCAGCGTTGGCAGTCCCCACCGGCAGACGACGGCGATCACGCCCCTGAACACGACGGCGATCTCGACGACGAGCATCCAGATCCAGATGCGGAGGAGACCGAATGACGACCACGCGGGTTTATCGGGGATTCCGCAGAGAGTCCGCAGGATGGATCTTCGGCTTGAGCGGACTGCGGGCGATCGCAGTGGCTGCGCTGGCCGTGCCGGTGGTTTGGGCCATCTCTGCGGGCCGCTGGTGGACCGCGCTGATCCTGGCCCTGGTGTGCGGGGCCGTGGCGGCACTGATGATCGTGCCGGTCCGGGGGAGGCCAGCAGCCCGGTGGTTGGTGGACTGGGTGCTCCACCAAGTCGGTGTGGTCTTCGGGTGGTCCCGGTGGCAATCGCGAGCGGCCGCAGGCTTGCCGGTGGCCCCCGACGAGCCGGATCTGCCTGGAGTCTTGTCGCGGTTCACGATGCCCGACGGGCCGCCGTACCGCGGCCGCCGGGTGTGCCTGCTCCACGACACGGCTGATGGCCGATGGGGTGCCACAGCCCGGCTGGTGCACACCGGCGTGGGCCTGACCTCGGCAGAGGTCCGGGAGATGCTCGCCAGCAGGCTGGGGACGATGCTGCGGTCTCTCGGGCAGCGCGGCGTCATCGACCGGGTCTCGGTCGTCGTGCGCAGCGTGCCCGATGACGGAGTCGAGGACGCGATCTACCGAGCCCGCCACCAGGCCCCGGACGCACCCGAGCTGGCGATCGAGGCCGCGGACGAGCTGTCTCGAATCATCGGCAAAGCCAGTGTGCGTCACGAGGTGTTCGTCACCGTGTCCGCGACGGAGGACGCCCTGCGCCGGCCTGCGCGCGCCGCGGGCGGAGGAGTGGACGGGCGTGCCGCGGTCCTCTATCGCGCGCTCGATGGTGTGGAGGACCCGCTGCGGAGCCTCGGGGCGAGCAGTGTGCAGTGGCTGGACGGTGCGCAGATGGCCGAGGCGATCCGCACCGCCTTCAACCCACAGGCCGCGGCCGTGCTGACCTCCGCCCGGCTGACAGGCGACGCTGGCGATGACCGGGGTCTGCCGCTGGCTGCCGCCGGCGCCACCCGAGCACCGTCGCCGGATCGCCGGGCTTACCACCATGACGGATCGACGTCAGTGTCCTACAGCGTGCTGATGCCACCCACCGGCACGACTTTCGGTTCGCTGGGACCGCTTCTGGCGATCCGGTCACCGGGCGAGAGGCGGACACTGGCCATCCACTACGAGATCCTGCCCCAGACCGCGGCCAGCCGGGATGTGCGTCGGCAGCGGTTCGCCGCCGGACTGGCGCACGAGCTCAAGGCGCGGCGGGGCTTCGCGCGAACCGCCACGGATTCGCGGTTGGCCAGGACCGCCGGAGCCCAGGAGCAGGCGGTTGACGCCGGACACGCATTGGTGCGCTACGCGGTGTCGGCCTCGATCACAGTGCCCTCTGACGAGTCCATTGAGGACCATGCTGCTCGGATGGAAAGCGACATCGCCGGCCGGTTCCGGCTGCTGCGTCTGGAGCTCGCGCAGGATAGCGGGTTTGTCGCTGCCTGCGTGCCGGTGGGCGTGGGGCTGCCCCGTGTGCGGGAGGGGCTGCTGTGAGGAGATCGGAAGCGCAAGAGCGGACCGTCGCCGACTTGCTCGGGACGTTCGGAGGAGCACCTCTGACGCCTTCTCAAGGGCACGTCGCGGCGCCGGAGCGGAGCTCTCGGCGGCGGGAACGGGTCAACCGTGCGGTCGCGCCGCGACGCGGTCGAGCGAGGCCGGGTGCAGGCTGGTCTCCGGTACCGGCGCCACTGACGGTCTACCGCAGTACAACCAGTGACATCGGAGGGTTGTGGCCGTTTCTGGTGTCACACGGAGTGCCGGTGGCAGGCGCGCGAATCGGATACGACACGCTCTCCGGCTCATCGTTCTATTGCTCGCCGATCGACTGGGTGCTGCGGTCCTTGGTCGCCAACCCGAACCTGATCGTTTTTGGTGAGCCCGGACAGGGCAAATCCTCGACGGTCGTCGCCTTCTTACTGCGCATGATGCTGTTCGGCGTCCGTAGCCTCGTCAGCGGCGACGTCAAGGGCGAATACAGTCCCGTGGCGCGGGCATTGGGATGCGAACCGATCATCCTCGGCAGTGGAATGACCGCCCGGGTGAATGCCTTGGACCTCGGTCCGTTGGCGAGCCGGTGGGACGGCTTCACCGCAGCCCAGCAGCGTGAGGCCGTCACTGGGTTGCTGGGCCGGTGGGTCCAGCTGCTGACCGCGCTGGCCGAAGCGCAGGGGCACCGTGTCGACCAGACCGACGAGATGGTGCTGGCCGCGATCCTGCGACGCCTGACCGGCATTCGAGACGGCAACACGAACCTGACGCCGGTGACGATTCCTGGGGTACATGCCCAGCTCGCGCGGCCGGACGAGCAGCTGTGGCGTGACACCCGGTTCGGCTCAGAACGTCAGTTCCTCGACCATTTGCGCGGGATCACTGACACCCTCGGCAACTTGATCAGCGGCCCATTGGCAGGACTGTTCGACGCGCCGACGAACATTCGGCTCGACTGGGACGCGCCGATCCAGACAATGGATCTCTCGCGGCTGAAAGCCAGGGGAGATCAAGCGGTCGGGGTCGCTCTGACCGTCCTGGGATCGTGGTCGGCGACGGCGACTGACCTGCAGCCCGACGGCGATATCCGCATCGTGATCCGCGACGAAGTCTGGCGGCAAATGAGACTGGGCCTCAAAGCGGTGCAGGCTGTCGACTCCGATATCCGGCTCTCACGGCGTGAGAAGCAGATCCAGATTCTGGTCTTGCACAAGCCCTCCGATCTGCTGACCGTGGGGGACGCAGGTAGCCAGGAGGCCGCCATCGCCCGAGAACTGATGGCCCTGTGCAGCACGAGAATCCTCGCCGGCCAGTCGACCCACGTTGCCTCAGAGCTGGCTGAAGCCCTGGGGCTGGGGGAGGAGGAGCACCGGCAGATCACCGGGTGGGCGATGGAGCGTCGAGGCCGGGCCCTGTGGAAGTTGGAGAACCGGCCAGGCTTCAAGGTACAGACGGTGTTGTCGCACGTGGAGAGACGCCTGTTCGACACCAACGCGCAGCTGCGGCGGGGTCGGCGGTGACCGGTGAAGCGCAGCATCGTGGTTCCCGCCGTGGCCGTCGCGCTGTACCTGCTGGCGGCGCCGATCGTCGCAGTAGGTCTCGTGATGGGCACGGTGCTCTCCGGCGGCGGCACCGGCGGTTGCACCAGGACGGGCGGCGTTGGCGGCGGCCAGCAGCAGTTGGGCGACCGAACGTGGTCGGACGAGCAGATGACCAACGCGCACACGATCATCGCGACCACCTCAGCCCGAGGCCTGCCCCGGCGCGCGGCAGTGATCGCGATCGCGACGGCGATCGTCGAATCAGATCTGGTGAACGTCGATTATGGAGATCGTGATTCGCTGGGTCTGTTCCAGCAGCGGCCGAGCATGGGCTGGGGGACCCCGGCGGAGGTCACCACTCCCACCTACGCCACCGGGGCGTTCCTGGACAGGCTGGTCCTTGAAGACGACTGGGATGATCTCGGTACAGCGGCGCAGCGGGTTCAGCGCAGCGCGTTCCCCGACCGCTACGGCAAGCGCGAGGCTCAGGCCACCGCACTGGTCGACCGGTTCTGGACCGGACCGGACAACCCGCCAAGCGGGCCGCCGCCAGGGGCACAACAGGCGGGGCTGTCTCCGGTCGTGACGGGCTGCCCGGACCAAGGCGCCTCGAACGTTCCCCTCGACCCGGCCCAGCTTCCACCCGGCTTCACACTCCCCCCAGATCCACGCCAGCGGACCGTGGTGAGCTTTGCCCTGGCACAGTTGGGAAAGCCCTACGTGTGGGGCGCGAAGGGGCCCGCCGCGTACGACTGCTCCGGGCTGACGCAGGCGTCGTGGTCCGCAGCAGGAGTGCCGATTCCCGCCGGCACCACGACTCAGGTCACCGCCGGGGCCGCGGTGCCCAGCCTCGCCGCCGTGCAGCCAGGCGATCTGCTGTTCATCCCCGGAAGCCTCGGAAGCCCCTCGAATCCTCGGCACGTCGGCGTCTATATCGGCGACGGGCTACTCGTGAACGCCTACGACGAGACCAAGGGCGTCGTCCTGGAGAACGTTCGCGCCTGGGCCGGGGAAATCGTGTCGATCCGCCGGCCAGCGCAACCGGCCATTCCCGCACCACCTCTGAAGGGAGAACCGAGGACGTGAGTAGCAGTCGAACCGGAGCCGTCACTTCTCCCATGGCACGGCGCGATTTCGCGCTGATGGCCGTGATGCTCGCTCTCGTCGGAGCCATTCTCGGTGCCGCCGCCGTGCTGACCACCGGCGCCGTCGTGGCCACCGCCGTGTGCGGAGGCCCATGGCAGCTGCCGCCCGTCGGAACGTGGCTCACCACGGCGCTGGCGATCCTCGCCCACCCAGGGCACCTCGAGGACGCGATCCCGGCTCCCTGGGGACCGGTACTGGCAGGGCGTGCCGGAACCTACTGGGCAATCACCGCGAGCGGCGCCACGGCCTCCGCCGTCGCGATCGCCGCGGTCAGCCGGATCGTGTGGCGGGCCTTCGCCCCGATGCCATCGGGACACGCCAGCCGCGCGGATATCCGACGCGAGCTGTCACGCTCCGCGGCTAGGCGCACCGCGAAGTGGACGCGACCGAGCATGACCTGGCAGGAGCGTCAGCGGGCACCGATCGAGCAGGTCGCAGTCCCGAGTCATGACGGTCCCCACGGGCGTGCGTTGTGGCTGCCGTTGGAGAACCCCACCGGGGCAGTCGCGCCGACGCAGTCCAGCAAAAGCAGAGGCGATCTGGTCCACAAGGTCATGGCTGCGGGCGGTGCGTTGTTGTGTTCCACGACAAAGCCCGATCTGTTCGAGTTCTCGGCACTGTCGCGGATTCGCGACGTGGGAGGACCGGTGCTGGTATTCGACGTCACGGGGTCGGTCAGGTGGCCCGCGAAACTCCGTTGGTCGCCTGTGGCCGGCTGCACGGACCCCGACGTCGCGTGGCGTCGCGCTGAGGCGATGGTCGGAGCGTCCTCCACTGACCTGCAGGGAGTCAGCGGGAACGACAAAGTGTTCCGCAACAGGGCGAAGGTGGTGCTGCAGGCATACCTGCTGGCCGCCGCCAACGCCCGGCGTGGAGTGGACGCTCTCGTCGACTGGTCCATTACGCGCGCCTCCGAACCGGTCCAACTCCTCATGCCGCACGCCCCAGAGCTGGCCAAGAACCTCCGCCAGGAGGTCACGATGGTCGCCGAGACCAGCGACGCGGTATGGCTGTCGGTGCGGCGGGCGCTTGAGCCGTTGATGCAACCGAACCTCCGGGAGCTGTGCTCCCCACCGGCGGGCGAGGAGTTCGACGCAGAGGCGTTCATCCGCGCACGGGGCACCCTCTATCTGATCGCGAGCCGGGAGCAAGCCGCATTGGCGGCACCGATCCTGACCGCGCTGGCCGACCTCTGGCTGACCACAGCGCAGGACATGGCCCTCCACACCGAGCACAACCGCCTCGAACCTCCGGTGTCCACGATGCTCGACGAACTCCCCATCGCCACGCCCGTGCCGAAACTGCCGAAGATCTTGGCTGACTCCGCGGGCCGCGGTGTGTTGGTGCACTGGGCCGCCCAGTCCATCGCGCAGCTGGAAGAGGCCTACGACCAGCTCGGTGCCCGTCAGCTCATCGACAACACCACCGCCCTCTCGATCTACAGTGGACTGAAAGATCAGCGGACCCTCGAATGGATCTCGGTCCTCGCTGGACACCACGAGCGACTCCGGTTTCAGCAGCACGCGGACGGCGCGCTCAGCGTGGGCCGCGCAACCTTGAGTACCGAGGATGCTCCCGTCTACCGGCCTGGTGCTGTCCGCATGTTGCGCCGCGAGCGGGTCCTGCTCATCCACCGCCATCTACGGCCGCTGGAAGCACGCCTGGTCGACGTTACGCAGCGGCGTGATTGGAAACAGATCAAGGCCGACATCGCCGCGGTGCGCTCAGGATCGGCAGCGGTCCGAGCCGATGGAAGTCCGATCCGGGAGGTGAGCAACGCGTGACTGACGAGGAGATCCCCGAACCTCAGGCCCTGGAGCCAGATGACGCGACGAGCGACCAGCAGGACGAGCTGCACGCGATCCTCACCGAAGTCATCCAACGCCTCCGCGCCACCGAAACCAAAGTGCAGGACCTGGAACGCGCCTTCGGCGAGGTGATGCAGGAAGAGACGCGGAAACGCAGCGAGCCCGCACCATGGGTATGGGTCCCGCCGCCTGCGACGACCAACGATCCCCGCACCAACGTCCGGGCGTTCGTCGAGTTCTACAACCTCACCTACTTCGGTGCCGGTCGCGCGCAGCGGATCCCCGAGTGCTGGGAGCAGCACCCGGGCCTGGCGATGGAAATCGCGACGTTGGCGGCGGCCTGGCGGGCGGCCAACCTCGGCCGCAGTGCGCACCCGCGCGACGCCCAGTCTTGGCATCACCACTGGAGGCCCGGCGCGATCGACCGCATGGTCCGCGACTGGACCCACCCGTCGTGCCTGGACGGCGACCACCGCCCAGCAGGCGCCGATAGCCGGGTCGACCGCTTTACCGCGGCCGAACACACCGACACCACGGCAGGCTGACCATGACCGGGAGGGACCATGCCCACACCCGATGGCCGCGACCAGCTCAACACTCTGTGGGGCGCGCTGCTGACCGACGCCGGCGTCGACCCGATCACCGCCACCGCCGCCACCCCAGAACCGGCCGCCGCCAACGACGCAGACGGCGATCAAGAGGTTCTCCGGGGCTATCTGCGTGGAGCGCCGGAGCACGACCCGGTCGCAGCGATCCTCGCCGGCGAAGCCGATCTACACGACGACCTCGAAGCCGATCTACACGACGACCTCGACGCCGATCTCGATGACGGCTTGAGCTACTGAATCCAGAGGAAAGGAGTTGCCCCATGCACCCGGCTCCCTGGGAACGATTCGACGACGACGAGCGACGTGCCGCTGAAGCCCGCGCCGAAGAAGAACGACACGTCGACGACGAGCGCCGGCGAGAAGAGGAGCGGATCGACGAGCTGTACCGAGACGACGACACCGACGGCTGTCGCTACGACTACGGCCACTAGCAGGAAAAGGAGGCGCGCGATGCGTCGATACGTGAGCCGCGGCGCGCGGCTGTGGGTCCTCACATGGGACGTGGACCAAGCATGGGGCCACCTGGCGATCCTTACCGGACGCGCACCGGTCTTCGTGCGGTTCGTGCAGCTGGAGGATGACCCGCCACTGTACGAGCTCGCCCGCACGTGCTCTTCGGCTTCGCGCGGCGGTCTGCGTCAGCTGTGGTTCCTCGGAGAAGGCGATTCGGAAGGAGACCTGGCATGAAACCCGGATTGAACGCTGGGACAACGCACACCGTTCATCGCAGGATTGAGCAGGAGCTCACCGTCCCCCACATTCTTCCTGGCACACTCCTCGAACGGGGAGAGACGGTTCTTGCCTCGGGCTATCTGGTGGCGTTGCTGGAGTCGGCTTGTTGGCAGGTTGTCCACCCGCATCTGGAGCCACATGAAAGCGCGGTCGGCGTCGATTTCGTACTCACCCACTGCGCACCAGCCTGGCCGCGCGACCTCGTTGAGATCACCGTGACCTGCACGCGGGTCTCGTCCGAAACGCGGGACATCGAGTGGCACACGTCAGCCACCAACCTCCGCACGCGGAGGGTCGTCGGCAGAATGCGCCACCGGCTGCGCATCGTGGAAAGCAACCGGTTCCAGGAACGCACGATGCGCCCTCGTCCGTCAGTGCGCAACAGTGACCCTCGTCAGCCGGAGTCATGACCGGTTCACTCTACGCGAGCTACGATTGCCGTGTGTCCTGGCGAAAGGGCGCGGCGTCGTGAGCGGAGCGGGAGCACAGCTCATCGCCTTTCTGGAGCATATGGCTGATCTCTATGAGAGACAGTCGCCGCCGAGTTCCGGCACCTGGCGCTTCCGATCGTTCCCGGAGCTGCTGCTGGCGGAAGGACGGCTCTGGGAGAGCTCGGTGCCCTATGCGAAGTCCGTCCGGTGGGGGCATCGGAGATGCTGGCAGAACGCATCTCAGCTGGCCGATGCTGATGCGGATTTGGTGTACGCGGAAGGCCTCGCGCTGATAACGGTCGGCTCGCTGGGAACCGAACACGCATGGTGCGTCCGCAACGACGCTGGCGTTGTGGATGTTACGTGGCCGGCGGGCGACGGCGCGGCCTACGTCGGCCTGCCGATGATCGACACGTGGCGCAGGAAGGCCCAAGCCGAATCCGGTCATTGGTCGCTGCTCGTATCCCACACCAAGGTCGGGCAATCGCTCCTGCGGGATGGGCCGGACCCCAGCACGCTCGTCGACATCGGGCACCCCGTCGCCGATATCCGCTCGCGTCTGGTTCAGTAGCGCAGGCCGCTGATCGTCCTCCGTATCGAGCTCCTGATTCTGCACCTCAGCTTCGTCGTCATGGAGACGTGCCCGCGTGATAACCAGGCTGGGCGCTAGCGCGGCATGAGCCCGATGCTGACCGTCCAATTGATGATAGGCCAGGTTTCCAGGGAGGCCACGAACCTCACCTGTGCTGGTTGAGCAGCATCGTCGGTCTCAGCACTTAGGGTTCCTAACAAAGGGTTTTGATGTGTCGGTAGCAGATGATGCAGGTGGCCAGGCCGAGGAACGCTTCGTGGATGTCGGCGCGGCGTTCCCAGCGGATGCGGAGGCGTCGCATGCCGTGGTACCAGGCGATCGTGCGCTCGACGACCCACCTGATCACGCCGAGTCCGGAGCCGTGGCCGGTTCCTCGTTGGGCGATCTGCGGGTCGATCCCCATGTCGCGCAACTCGTCGCGGTGTTGGGCGGAGTCGTAGGCGCGGTCGGAGTACAGGGCGTCGGGCCGGCGGCGGGGGCGCCCGCGCTTGCCTCGCACGGGCGGGATCGCCTCGACCAGTGGGAGGAGCTGGGTGACGTCATTGACGTTGCCGCCGGTCAGGCTGAATGCCGTCGGAATGCCGCCGCCCTCGGTGATCACGTGGTGCTTGGAGCCTGGCCGGGCGCGGTCGACCGGGCTCGGGCCGCTTTTGGGCCGCGTCGCGCCGCCCGCACATGCGAGCTGTCGATCACCGCACGCGACCAGTCCAGCTTCCCGGCCGCGTTCAGCTCGGCCAAAAGCTCCTCGTGCAGCCGCTGCCACACCCCGGCCTCGTTCCATTCCGCCAGGCGCCGCCAGCAGGTCATTCCGGATCCGAACCCCA
>NZ_SMKW01000265.1 GCF_004348985.1 Saccharopolyspora elongata
CCGTGCAGCGAACTCCACCAGCCGCGGACGCATCCGATCGATCTCATCCGGAGTCACCACCGAAGTCAACCACAATCCACAGTAGATGATCACAACGACACGCCAAAACCTAACAAAGCACTACTAGGTGGGGACTGGCGGCAGGCCAGTGAGTGCGAGTTGTCGGCTGGTTGTTTGGGCGATTTCGGGGCTTGGTTAGACGCCCGGGTTGATCACTTCGCTACGGGTGGAGTGTCGGAGGTGGCACCATGCGGTAGTTGTCAAGTCAAATTGAGACGGGTTGTGTTTAGTTGACTGGTTGCTGATCTTCGGTGGGTTGGTTGATCCAGGCCGCTTTGGGTAGTGCGGGTGGCCGGGGTCGGCGGGTGAAGCGTTCGGG
>NZ_SMKW01000093.1 GCF_004348985.1 Saccharopolyspora elongata
CGAAGGCGCCACCGTCCACGGATGGAAACAAGCCCTCGGCGCCCTCGCACTGCACTTCCCCGACCGACTCGACCCCTACCTCAACTGACCGAACCGAAGTCATTTACACAAACCACTTGACAGGCTCTTGACTGCCCATAAGACTCGAAAGAATCCGAAGTTCGCCGCAACTGGCGAAATTTGATCAACAATTGTCGTTGCGTGCAAAAGGGCGCTTCGATTGCATCAGGACAAAACGCTGGGCGAGATGGCGGCTGACCTCCGGACTCAGTGTCGGGACGGCTTTCGGCGATGTTCAGGCGCTCACCAAGTTCAGCGAGTTCCTCGCAGCCGTGGCTCCCGACATTGACGGGCTGGCCAGCATCGACCGTCCGCTACTGGAGCGCTACCTGGCCTGGCTGACCGACCAGCCCGCCGGCACCAGCTCCAACGAGGCCCGGGTCGGCGGACTTCACCTGTTCTTCCAGGCCATCCGACAGCACGGCTGGGACGACTCACTGCCCACCACGGCGGTGTTCTTCACCGGAGACTTTCCCCGCCGTCGGCAACGCGTGACCCGCTACCTGGCCGAGTACGTCATGGCCCAGGTCGAGCAGCCCGCCAACCTCGACCGCTGGCCCTACCCGGAAGGGCGCCTGATCACCCTGATCCTCATCCGCGGCGGGCTGCGAGTTTCCTCCGCGGCCAACCTGGACTTCGACTGCCTGCTGCACGACGGACAGAACGCCCCTTACCTGCGCTACTACAACACCAAGATGGAACGAGAGGCCGCCGTCCCCATCGACGAGGAGCTCGAAGCCGCCATTCGCGCCCAGCAGCGCCGGGTTCTGGACCGCTGGCCGGACGGCAACCCGCACCTGTTCCCCCGAGCACGGATGAACGTCGACGGAAGCAAGCCGCTGTCGCCCGACACCTACCGGGCCTGGATGCAACGCTGGCTGGCGACCTGCGACGTTCGCGACGAGCACGGCCAGCCTGTTCATCTGACACCGCACCAATGGCGCCACATCTTCGCCACAAGGTTGATCAACCGGGACGTCCCCCAGGAGGTCATCCGCGTCCTTCTCGATCACGAATCGAACGAGATGACCTCGCATTACGCGAAGATCACCGACAAGACCATCCGGCGGCACTGGGAACAGGCCACCAAAGTCAACATCAAAGGTGAACGGGTGACGCTCGACCCGGACGGGCCGCTGACCCGAGCGCAGTGGGCCAAGACCCGCTACGGGATGGCCACCCAAACCCTGTCCAACGGCTACTGCGGCCTGCCAGTTCAGCGATCCTGCCCGCACGCCAACGCCTGCTTGACCTGCCCAGTCTTCCTCACAGGACCGGAGTTCCTCCCGGAGCTGCGCGAGCAACGTCACCGCACGCTCACCCTCATAGATGTCTCGAAGGCCAAGGGGCAGACCCGCATAGTGGAGATGAACCAGCAGGTCCTGGGCAACCTGGACCGCATGATCGGTGAGGCCGAGAAGGACGAGCAGGAGGCCGACGCCGATGCGGGCTGACAACTCCCACCACGTCATCGCCGCCGCCCGCCAGCGGGCAGCGGACACCCGCAAACGCGCCGAGTCCGCGCTGCGCCGCATGGACAAGAGAGGCCTGCCGATCACCTTCGATGCCGTCGCCAAACAGGCGCGGGTGTCCAGGTCCTGGCTCTACAACCAGGCAGATCTGCGAGCCGAGATCGAACGGCTCCGAGCAAGGCGAGGCTCGGCGTCAGCGAGCAGGCCGGTTCCCGACATGCAGCGCGCCTCCGACGCCTCGCTGCTGCGGCGTCTGGAGCCCGCGGCCGAGCGCATACGACACCTGGAGGCAGAGAACAAGCAGCTCCGCGAAGCACTCGCATTGGCTCTCGGGGAACGCCGCGCGGGCGACGTCCAGCGCGGCACCCGCGACACGCCGAGGAAGAAATCCACAGCGATCATCGGACCCTGCTGACCGCCCCGTCGACGACACCGTCCTCGTTACATCACCGCAGGTCAACAGCGCGATCACCTTGACGGCTCAAGATAAGATTCGCGCTGCAGCTGGCGACGTTGCCGTGGCTAGGGTTCGTCCCGTCCGATGTCCGGGCGGCGCCGCCGCCGGCGGTCGGGCGGGTCGCGACCCAGCTCGGTGTGGAGGTCGGCGCCCCTGCGGCGGCTGAGGCGCACCGTCGCCTGGTTCATCACAGACAGCCCGGCGGGCGAATCGCACTCGGCGTCCAATATGGACATTTGCGGGCGTCGCTGGCGGAGTCCTACGGCGGCCGCTCCCACGTGGACATGCTGCAGATCCTCGACCTCGAGCAGGCACTGGCCACCGCCGACACCCTCGTTGCGGCCGCCGAGCGGCTCGACAACGGGGAGGGCGTCAGCGGCCCAGCCGCCACCCACTACATCGCCGCCGCCCAGGAGTTCCAGGCCGCCTACGCAGGCGGCTTCGCCTCCAAACGCCAATACAAGGCGCTGCTGGACAATCCCCGCCTGCAGGTCTTCGACCACCCCGAGGCACTGCTGACCTGCAACCACGACCCGCTCAAGGCGCTCTGCGATCCCAACCGGGGCAAGCCGGGAACTCGGCCCCGGCGCACCCCGAGCCAGGACCGATGCCACAGTTCCTGCGCGAATATCTCCCGCACCGACACCCACATCGAGCGCATCCAGGCCGAGGTCGACCGGATCGACGCCGAGATCACCGACGGTCTGGCTCCGCTGCCGATCCGCGAACGCCTACAGCAGCGCCAGTCCGCACTGAAGGAGATCATCGCTCGCCACCAGGTCACTCGCATCCACCCGGACTCATCAGAGGAACCCCAGTGACCGAGCAACCGCAGCCGGAACACCACTCGGCAGCCGAGATCGCCACCGCCATCCGTGACGCGCTGACCCAAGCGGCCGAGGCCACCGCCACCAGCCGGACCGAGGACGCCGCCGAGGTCCGGGCAATCACCGAGGCCATGGTTCGCCTGCTCATCGGTGTCCCGCTACGTTCCAACGGTCAGCTCACCGTCAAATCGCTCGCCGAGGAAGCCGGACTCTGCACCTGCTCCAGGCCGCGCTGGTGCACGTCAACACCCTGCTGCTGCAGGCGGTCCTGGAAGTCCCGCGCTTCCACGACCTCATCGGCCCGGATGAGCGGCGCGCTCACGCCGCTGTTCTGGACCCACATCAACCCCTACGGCCGGTTCAGGCTGGACATGTCCACCCGCCTGGACCTCGCCGGGGCGCCGGCCACGGGCACCGGCGGCCGGGAGACGGTGCTGTAGTGCGCGCCGAAAGGACATCCGTGC
The DNA here is from genome assembly GCF_004348985.1 of Saccharopolyspora elongata. Lineage (GTDB taxonomy): Bacteria > Actinomycetota > Actinomycetes > Mycobacteriales > Pseudonocardiaceae > Saccharopolyspora > Saccharopolyspora elongata. The sequence goes on from NZ_SMKW01000093.1 coordinate 3,281, forward strand.
ACCCGCCAGGGCAACGCAGCTAGTGGCGCGCCCCGTTTCCAGACGGATTACTCACCGGCACGCCCTACCTGCCCCGGAGCAATTGCTTCCCATCTCGCACTGCGGCGGTCAGTGAACACGCGGTCACATCCCACGACATACGACAGCTGAGGACTGACCGATCTGCCACCGCCGCGCCGCAGGACGCGGGTCAGTGCCAGCGGAACCGGTTGATAAAAACAGCAACAGCAGGCACCCGAGACAACGCGGCGAACAAGCCGAAACCCAGCACACCGCCGATCACATTGAAGAGCAGATCGTTCGCATCGGCCAAATGGCCGCCGCCCAAGAGGTTGTCAGTGAGGAACTGGGTCAGCTCGATCGCCAGACTGAACGCCGCTGCCGCGGCCACCACACGCCACCAGGAGGCTTTGGCCAGCAGTAGCGGCACAATTATCCCAACAGGCACGAAGACCAGGATGTTCTTCACCGCGTCGCCGACCCCATAGTCCGCGAGCGGCTCGAAGTAGACCTTCCATTGCGAGGTGAAGGACTTGTTCAAATAGATTGGGAATACTGTGTTCGCGACGACGCCGGCGGCGTAGACACAGAGTGCGAGCGCGACGGCGGCACGTGGCACCGACAGGCGGCCGCGGCTGTGCAGGTACCACAGCATGGCCAGGAAGATCGCTGCCGCGGCGGGAACTACCACCGGAAGTACCGGGACCTCGCGAAACACTTCGTATCGCTTCCTTTCACGAGTTGCAGCGCAAGACTTTGCCAACGCCTTGTCGGCATATCTTGCACTACGCCACGCGCATCCCGCGGCGGGGTCTGGCGGGGCTGTCAAGTTTTGGGTGTAACTGGGTTTGGTCGTTAGGTCAGTTGCGGGCGGCGGACAGGCGTCCGTCGAAGGCGAGGTCGAAGGCGTTGAGGGCGGCTTTCCAGCGCATGGTCCAGCGTCCGCGGCCTCGTCCGGTGGGGTCCAGGCCCATGAGGGCGAGGTAGAGGCATTTGAGGGCGGCTTGTTCGGTGGGGAAATGCCCTCGGGCGTTGATCGCGCGGCGTAGCCGGGAGTTGATGCTTTCAATAGCGTTGGTGGTGCAGATGATCTTGCGGATCTCGACGTCGAAGGCCAAAAACGGCACGAACTCGGCCGATGTCCCGCTCACGGACTGTGGCGCTATGGGCCCACACCGGCCGGTCAAAGCCGCCGGTGGTCGCCACCGGCGGCCCAGCCGCGGCGAACCTCGCCCACCACGTTGCTGCGCGCGCCGGCCGGTTCACCGGCGAGGCCCACGCCGCCCGCTGTCTCGCGATCTACCAGCAGGTTCTCGACTACGGCAGACTGAAGACGGCATGAGCCCGATCCGGGCCCGGCACAGCCAAGCCCACTGCAACCTCCACGGCACCATCGGCGGACCCCGCGGCTGCACCGGCCTCACCGACCACGGCCGCCACCAAGCCCAGCAACTCGCCAAAAGGCTGGGCGCTGACCACGCGCACGCGCCGATCACCGCCACCTACACCACCCCGCTCCGGCGAGCTCGGGAAACCGCGGACATCATCGCCAACCACCTGGCTCTGCCCGTCGGCGCCGAGACGTGGACCGCCTACCTCCAGCGCACCACCACAGCCCTGCGGGACATACTCGCCCAGCACGCCGGCGGCACCGTGCTGATCGTCGGCCACGGCGAAACCGTCACCGCCGCCACGCACCTCTTCCTCAACCGCACCGCCAGCCTCCGCGCCAGCACCGCGTTCGCCATGCACTACGCCAGCATCACCCGCTGGGAACAACAACCCCTCGCCTGGACCAGGCCCGACGCCGGATGGCGCTGGACCCTGCTCACCCACAGCGACACCGCCCACCTCCGGACATAACCCCGGCATCCTCACTCAACGAGCGAACCCCGCCCGCCGCAGGCATCACCGCAGGTCAGCGCCTATTCCGTTGGATATTCCGCGAAATGTCCGGCGACCCCGTTTTGCGTAGCGGTGCGGGTAGCGGAACCTCAGGCGTTCCCTGGACTGTGGGTGCCCCTCCTGTTGTATGTCCAATACGCGGCGGAGGGGCACGGCCTCGCAGGGAGCCCAAGGGCGGGCATTGCCTGAGAACCCGCGGCGGTGCGAGCTGCGAGGGTAGGCCAAGCGCTTGCGACAGCTCACACCGGTAATTACTCAAATGTCGCGGCTGCGGCCGCAATAGGAGTCAACGATCTCAGCTCTTCGTTCATGATCAGGAACGCGCCGAGCCCGTGGAAGTCGTTGTCCATTCGCGGGCGCTCCAGGTAGTACCGGGCATCGCCGACGTTCGTGCCGATCACGACGTCGGAGATCCTGGTCCGGCCGTCCGAGCCGATGGACACCTTCGCCAGTACGCCGCGGTACCCGCGTTGCGCCACCGGCCAGAACGCCGGGCTCACGTAGCCTCGCTCGACCGCCCGCGCGAGGGTGTAGGTGAACATCGCCGAGCACGATGTCTCGGTCCAGTTGCCTGCCAGACCCGGTTTGACGGGCAGCTGGAACCACCGGCCGGTTGCGGGATCCTGCCAGCGTCGGTAGCCGTCCGCGAGGTACCGGACAATCTCGACGAGCGCGGCCCGGTCCGGATGCGTGCGTGGAAGTTCTTCGAGCACGTCGACGGTGGCCATGCCGAACCACCCGACCGCCCGGCACCACACCTCCGGCGAGCGCCCGCTGGTGTCGGCCCAGCTGGAGCGGCGGGTCTCGTCATAGGCGTGGCGCAGCAGGGCGTCTTCGTTGCGCAAGTGCCCGAAGTAGGTCAGCAGCTGACGCGGCGGGCCGGTGTGGTCACCTGCGCGAGCCAGGAACGGCTGTGCCATGAAGGCACCGTCCGACCAGAGTTGACCGTTGAACGCGACGTTGTGGATCAGGGCGCCGTCGCTGGCCCGCGGGTAGGTCGCGACCCGCGTGACGATCCTGTTCGCGGCCAGGCGGTAGCGCGAATCGCCGGTGGCCTGCGCGAGGTCGAGGAAGACGTTGCCCACGAGCATGCTGTCGAGGTCGTTGTACGGTTTGCCCGTGCTGCCGTCCGCAGCGACACGCGCCGAACCCCACGCCTTGACATAGTTGAGGTAGCGGGTGTCGTGAGTGCGTTGGTAGACCTGAAAAGCCGCGTGCAGGAACAACGCGTCGGTGTAGCCGAGGCCGAGCGACGTGGCGGGCCGTCGCGCCATCGTCGAGTCCACCACCGCGGTGGACCAGTCGCTTGGGCTCGGCGCGGTGACGCCGTTGTCGACGGACAGCGAGTCGAGGTTCGGCCCGCCTTCGGCCGTGGTCGCGGTGGCGCGCACGACGTTCGTCCCATGCTTGAGGTTGACGCGGAGCGTTCGCGTCGCCCATGCCGTCCAGCTTCCCGTGCTGGGGAAGGAGATCGCGTGTGGCGTGCCGTTCACGACCACGTCGAGCGAGCGGTCTGCGCCGGTGCCGTTGGCGAAGCGGAACGTCAGTGCGTGTCCGCCGGCGACGGCCGCGTGCACGGTGAACGAGAGGGAGCTTCCGATGGTGTTGTCGTAGTTGACGAATCCGGTGCCGGTGAAGCCCAGGTGGTTCGACTCCACGGCGGCGTCCGTGCGAGCAGCGCGTTCCGCCTCGTACACGGTGGTCGCGGCGAACGCGGGAGTGGGTGGCGGAAGTAGCAGGAGGAGAGCCAGCACTACGAGCACTACGCGCAGTCTTGACATCATAAGCCCCCAGCGGGTGGTCCAATGAGATCGCTCTCACTCTGGTGCCGCTGGAAAATGCCGGTCAACAAGCTAATCGTCATTATCTGGAACGGCCTGGTAGTAGACTGCCCGTTTGGCGTAGCGGGTCGCGAGATCGCGGAACTGCTCGAGCCCGTCAGCGCATGTACCACCGATTTGGTTCAGCTGGATTTCGCCGGACGTCAACCTCGCGGCCCGGACGACGCAGCAGGTGGCTGATCAGAGCCCCGCGAACTGGCCGTGGTGAGCGGGTCCGCTGGTGGTGCGTGAACCGCCGCGTCGAGCCTTGCCGGGACATCCGGACTCTCGATGCTGAACTACTCGCGGTCTGCCCGACGTGTGTCCGGTGTACGGATGGCGTGAGGAGCCGACCGCGATGACAACGACCCTGTTCCGCCGCCCAGGGCGGGAGAAGCCGCCGGAGATGCCGACCGGCGAGCTCGCGTTGGAGGAACCGCCGACGCTGCCGGAAGCCAGCGGCGGCAAGGACATCCTCTCTTCGCTGATGATGATCCCGATGATGCTGGGCACCGGCGTGTTCATGCTCATCTACATGGGCAGGATGAACCCGATGCTCGGCCTCGGGATGTTCGGCCTCATGCTGCTCATGGCTGTCTTCATGGTGTTGATGCAGGTCACCCGCGGGGGTGTGGAGCGCCGTCAGAAGCTGCGCGGCGACCGCAAGGACTACCTCCGCTACCTCGGCCAGGTCCGTAAGCAGGTCCGCACCGCGGCGTCCAGCCAGCGCGCCGCCCTCGCCTGGCGGCATCCGGATCCTGCGGCGCTGTGGTCGGTCGCGATGACCGGCCGCCTGTGGGAGCGCCGCGCGGCGCACGTGGACTTCGCCGAGGTGCGGCTCGGCACCGGCTCGCAGCGGCTGGCGCTGAAGATGACGCCCCCGTCCAGCAAGCCCATCCAGGATCTTGAGCCCCTCGCGGCCAGATCACTGCGGCGGTTCATCAACGCCTACACCAGCGTCGCCAACCTGCCGACCGCGCTGTTCCTCCGGGGGTTCTTCAAGATCCGGTTCAGCGGGGACGAAGACGCCATCCGAGGCACCGTACGGTCGATGATCGCCCAGCTCATCACCTTCCATTCGCCAGAAGACCTGAGGGTGGCGGTGTGCGCGAGCCAGGATCGTGCGTCGCTGTGGGAGTGGGTGAAGTGGCTGCCGCACGCGCAGCACCCGCTGGAGCAGGACGACGCCGGGCAGGTGCGGCTCCTCGCCGACGGGGTGGACGCACTGACCGACCTGCTCGACGCCGAGCTCGGCGAGCGCGGTCGGTTCGAAGCCGCCGCGTCGCCCAACCGCGACGAGCCCTACGTGGTGATCGTGCTGGACGGCGTCTTCGTTCCCGGTGAGTCGCGGCTGGCGGGCACCGGCTACCGCAATTCCATCGTGCTGGATCTCAGCGATGCCGTCGAAGGCAACGTCGGAACGTCCGCGCTGCGGCTGGACGTGACGAAGGAGCAGGTCGAGATGGTGCGCACCAGCCGCACCGGCAAGGAGATCCGTACCCGGCTGTGCACCCCGGACCTGCTCAGCCTGCCGCGGTCGGCGGCACTCGCGCGGGTCGTCGCGCCGTATCGCCTCGGCGGCACCACCACCGACGTCTCCGAGCCGATGCTGGTCAACTTCGAGCTGCCCCGGCTGCTCGGGGTGTCCGACCTGGACGAATGGCACCCGCAGACGATCGCGCGCAACGGCCTGACCCGCGACCGGCTGCGCATCCCGATCGGCATCGCGGAGGACGGCACCCCGGTCGAGCTGGACATCAAGGAGTCCGCACAGGGCGGGATGGGCCCGCACGGGCTGCTCATCGGCGCCACCGGATCCGGCAAGTCCGAACTGCTGCGCACCATGGTGCTCGGCATGGCGATGACCCATTCGTCGGAGACCCTCAACTTCGTCCTGGTCGACTTCAAGGGCGGTGCCACGTTCCTGGGGCTGGACGGGCTGCCGCACGTGTCGGCGATGATCACGAACCTGGCCGACGAGGCGCCGCTGGTCACCCGCATGCAGGACGCCCTGCACGGTGAGCTGGTGCGTCGGCAGGAGCTGCTGCGTTCGGCGGGCAACTACGCCTCGCTGCTGGACTACGAGAAGGCGCGGCTGTCGGGCACCCCGCTGGACCCGCTGCCGACGTTGTTCGTCATCGTCGACGAGTTCAGCGAGCTGTTGGCGGCCAACCCAGACTTCGCCGAGTTGTTCGTCATGATCGGCCGGCTGGGCCGCTCACTCGGCGTGCACCTGCTGCTGGCCAGCCAGCGCCTCGACGACGGCCGCATTCACAAGCTGGAAAGCCATTTGTCGTACCGGATCAGCCTGCGCACGTTCTCCGCGATGGAGAGCCGCTCGGTGATCGGTGTTCCCGACGCCTACCAACTGCCCGCCTCTCCCGGTAATGGATACATCCGCACGGACGTGTCCACGCTGATCCGGTTCAAGGCCGCGTACGTGTCCGGCCAGCACCGTCGGCGCACCCGTGAGGAGCGCCAGGAGGAGGTGCGGCGCCAGGTCGTCCCGTTCGGCATGGCCAGACTGGCTCGCGACGAACCGCCCGCTCCGCCTCCGCCTGCCCAGGACGACGAGAAGGACAACAACGACACCGGTGTCGACCGCGCGGCCATCGGCGAATCGGTGCTGGACGTGGCCGTGGAGAAGCTGCTCGAGCACGGCCCGCCGGCGCACCAGGTGTGGCTGCCGCCGCTGGAGAACCCGCCGGCGCTGGACCACCTGCTGCCGCCGCTGGTGCCGGATCCGGTGCGCGGGCTCGTCGCGCAGAGCTGGCGGGGGTGCGGGCGCCTTGAGGTTCCGGTCGGCGTGGTCGACAAGCCGTTCGAACAGCTGCGTGACGTGCACCTGGTCGACCTCGCGGGCGCGGGCGGCAACGTCGGTATCGCCGGCGGTCCGCAGTCGGGCAAGAGCACTTTGCTGCGCACTCTGATCACCGCGCTCGCGCTCACCCACTCGCCGTCCGAAGTTCAGTTCTACTGCCTGGACTTCGGCGGCGGGACGCTCTCCGCCCTCGAGCGACTGCCGCATGTCGGCGGTATCGCCAGCCGGATGCAGGAGGAGCAGGTCGCCCGCACGATCGCCGAGGTGCAGACGATGCTGACCCACCGCGAGCGGCTGTTCACCGAACATCGGGTGGAAGGCATGGCGTCGTATCGTGCGCGGCGTGCCGCCGGGGAGTTCGCCGACGAGCCGCACGGCGACGTGTTCCTGGTCGTGGACGGCTGGGGCTCGCTGCGAACCGACTACGAACAGCACGACATGACGCTGCGGCAGCTCGCCCAGCGCGGGCTGGCCTACGGCGTGCACCTGATGATCACCGCGAACCGCTGGTCGGACGTGCACAGCGCGTTGCGCGACCAGCTCGGCACCCGGTTGGAGCTGCGGCTCGGTGACTCCATCGACTCCATGATCAACATGCGGGCGGCCGCGTTGGTGCCGCAGATTCCCGGCCGCGGACTGACGGCCGACCAGCGGCACTTCCTCGGTGGCGTGCCGCGCATCGACGGAATGCCCGCCACCGAAGGCCTGTCGGAGGCGACCCGCGACCTGGTGCAGGCGATCCGGGAGACGTGGCGCGGTCCCGCCGCGCCTGCCGTGCGGATGCTGCCTTCGGTGCTCCCCGCCGAGGAGCTGCCAGACACGGAGCCGGGGCCGCGTGTCCCGCTCGGCTCCGGGGAGCTCGACCTGCAGCCGGTGTGGCACGACTTCCGCACCAATCCGCACCTCACGGTCGTCGGCGACACCGGCAGCGGGAAGACGGCGGCTCTACGGCTCATCGCGCAGGCCGTCACGCGCGTCAACAGCCCGGACGATATTCGCATCGTGGTGATCGACCCGCGGCGGACGCTGGTGGAGTCGGTGCCGGAGGAGTACCGCGAAGGGATTGCCGTGGCCAAGCAGGCCGCCGAGGAGCTCGCCCAGAACCTCGCGGCGCGGTTGCGGGAACGGATTCCCGGCGCCGACATCACCCCCGCTCAGCTGCGCAAGCGGGACTGGTGGAGCGGCCCGGAGTACTTCGTCCTCGTCGACGACTACGACCTGCTGACGAGCGGCATGGGCGGGCCGCTGGACCCGATGGTGGAGCTGATCCCGCAGGCCGGCGACATCGGCCTGCACCTGGTCGTCTCTCGCGCGGCGGCCGGCGCCGGGCGCACCAGCATGGAGTCCTGCATCCGGCGCATGCAGGAGTCCAACACCCCGGAGCTGACGCTGTCCATGCCGCCAGGGGAGATGCCGCTGCTCAACGGCTCGCGGGGACGGTCGTTGCCGCCGGGACGCGCGGTGCTGGCCACCCGCCGGGAGGGCATCGGGCTGCAGATCGGCTGGACGGAGGCCCCGGAATGAGACGAGTACTGGCCGTCGCCGCAGCGGCGCTGTTCGCGGTGTCGGCAGCTCCGGTGGCGTTCGCGCAAGGACCGACCGGGCAGTGCACGCCACCGGCGGAAACGACCATTGAGCGCGCGTCGTGGGCCCAGGAGCGAATGGCTGCGGACCGAGTGTGGCCGCTGACCAAGGGCTCGGTCACCGTCGCCGTGGTCGACACGGGTGTGAGCGCGGCCGCTCCGACTTTGAGCGGCGCCGTCGAGCGCGGGACGGACCTGCACGGCGGGCTCGGCAACGGCGACTGCTTCGGGCGGGGCACGTTCATCGCGGGCTTGATCGCGGCGCGGCAGGGCCGCGGTCCGTTCGTCGGGATCGCGCCAGGGACGTCCATCTACCCGGTGCGGGTCAGCGACGACCCGCCCAAGATCCAGGACCACGCCGCGCTGTCCCGGGAAATCGCGGCCGGGATCCGGTCCTCGGTCGACGCCGGTGCCCGGGTGGTCGCCGTGGGGCTGGTGTCCACCATCGGCACCGACGAGTTGAAGGCCGCCGTGGAGTACGCGACGAGCCGGGACGTGGTCGTGCTCGCGGCGGCCGCGGTGCCCAAGAAGGGACAGCTCGCGTTCCCGGCCCGCTATCCCGACGTGGTCGCCGTGGCGCCGGTGGCTGCGGAGGGTCCGCTGACCGAGCTGTCCTACGGAGCGGCCCCCGACGTGGCAGCGCCCGCGAACGACCTGGTGGGCATCGCCCCAGCAGGTGCGGGTAACCGCGTTGGCTCCGGTATCGAGCTGGCCGTTGGCTACGCCGCGGGCGCCGTCGCCCTGGTCCGCAGCTATCACCGGACGCTGTCCGCGGCGCAGGTCGTGGACCGCCTGCAGAAGACCGCGGACCAACCCGCCGGCCGCTTGCCGAACGAGTACATCGGCTACGGCGTGGTCGACCCGTTCGCCGCGGTCACCACCATCCTCGATACCGACCCCCCGGTGCAGGCGGTCGCCGAACGACTCTCGGTCCCCCTGCCCGAGCCGCCCGACCCGGAACCGGGCAACCGGGCGTTGTGGTTCGCCGGCCTGGCCGGCGCCGTAGCCCTGCTCATCGCCGGTCCGGCCATCGTCGCCACCAGAGAAAAGCGACGACGGGAGAGCTGACGGCTGCCCGCAGGCACTATGGAGACATCTTGCCCGCGGTTCAGCGAATTCCTACCGGTGAACTGAGAGCATCCGGTGTACGTGCAGTAAAGAGAAACCGCCGACAAGGTTTGCTGGAGGAGGGCTTGGCGGCGGTGGACGGGTAGCCGCTGTTGGGGCGTTACGGCACCGCAAAGGCTCGCGTCCCCAATGACCGGCAGAACCCCGAGAACGCGAAAGATCACCCGGCAGAACGACCCAGCTAGGCACAACGGGCATCCATCTTGCCCGTTGAGGCAGAGTGCGCGTCCAGGACACCTATCGAGCTTGACTCCGCTGTACGGCACAGCTGAATCTTTGCTGTGTAACCCATGTGGAGCATGGCACGGCAAGTGTCGAGCAAGGAGCGGGTCGTGGAGTCTCTCGCTGACGGCGCTGTCCTGGTCGACCGCGACAACGAAGTGCGGCGTCTCAAGGACGCAGTCCGCCACGTCGTACAGGGACGCGGCGCAGCGGTGTGGATCGACGGTGAGCCGGGCATTGGCAAGTCGGCGCTGCTGGCAGCCGGGCTGGACGGCGTCGAAGGACTCGGCTGCCAGGTGTTCCGGGCAGCCGCCGACGAGTTCGCGCGCCGTTGCCCGCTGCGCGTCATGCTCGAATGCCTTGGTATCACGCCGAATTCGCCTGATCCGGACCGGCGGGCCATCAGCGATCTGCTGTCCAGTGCCGCCGCCGACCCGTCAACGGTTGCCGCCGACCGGTTGTTGGTGCTCATCGAGGGCATGTGCACGACTGCACCGGTAGTACTGGTGATCGACGACATCCAGTGGGCCGACGCGGCCAGCCTCCTCGTCTGGCACCGACTGGGCCGGATGATCGAGCGCCTGCCGTTGTTGCTGATCGCCGCCTGCGGCCCTGCCCCGCACCGGCCCGATCTGGCACTGCTTCGTCGTGACAGGACCGCCTCGGTCATCACGCTGAGCCCCCTCGGTGAAGCGTCGACGGCAGAACTCGCCGGGCAGTTGCTCGACGCCGACTCGGTAGGGCCGACGCTGCGACAGGTTCTGCGGGGTGCGGCCGGAAACCCCTGTTATGTTCACCAAATCGTCAATTCTTTGCAACGTGATGGTTACCTCACCCGTTCGGCGGTGAACGCCGTCGAGCTGACCTCCGAATTGGCGAGGATGCCCGAATCGTTGACGACGGCCATTTCGGCTCGGCTGCGCCACGCCGACGACACCACGTGGGAAGTGTTGCGGATGGCGGCGCTTCTCGGCCCAGCGTTCTCGGTCACCGATCTGAGCGCGGTGTGCGGCCGCTCGGTGGCCGACTTGGCCGGAGTCGCCGAACAAGCCATCGCCTCCGGCATCCTGGTGGAATCCGGTGCCCGACTGGAATTCCGGCACACCGTGGTCCGGCAGGCACTGTATGAAGGCATCCCGACCCCGCTTCGACTCGCACTGCACAACCAGGCGGCCCGCGCACTGGGCCCAACCGGCGCCCGGATCGAGTACGTTGCCGGGCACCTGCTCGCTGCTCTCCCCGGCGAGACCGCCGTCGGCCTCGACGACTGGGGCGTCGACTGGCTCGTGCAACATGCCCGCAAGCTGGCCCACCGTGCCTCGGAACTGGCGGTCGACCTGCTCACCTCCGCTTCAGACGCACTGGATCCTGACGACCCGCGCCGCGAACCGTTGCGGATCAGGTTGGCGGAGGCGCTGCTGCTGCTCGGCCGCACGGAGGAAGCCGAGGAACTGGCCGAAGCAATCCTGGCCGACACCCGAGACCCCGAAATCACTGCCGAGATGAGTTGGCTCCTCGCGTGGTCGCTGACCATGTGGGGCAGGCTCGACAAGGCCCGGATCGTGATCGAAAACGCCATCGGCGGCGGAAAGCCAAGCCATGCCGGAAAGGCCGGTAGAAAATCCAATACGGATAGTCGCTGGATCGCTCGCCTGCACGGACTGCTCGCCAGAATCACGCTTCCCATCGGCCAGGTCGAGATCGCGGAGGCGGCAGCACGACGGGCGCTCGACGCGGGACGGGAGGTCGGCGACCGGTTCGCGACCGGTTTGGCACTACACGCGACCGGGGTGATTTCCGCCCAACGATGGGATCTGGCCGGGGCGGCTGCCGAATTCGATCGCGCACTGTCCGAGTTGGGCAACGATCCCGAGTGCACCGATCAACGGCTGCTGATCCTGGCCGACCTGCGCGGCGTGCTCTTCGAACTCGGCAAGGTCGACAAGGCCGAGCAAACCGTGCGGGAAATGCAGGCCATCGTGCAACGTTATGGGACGTCGCCCAGGCGCGGCGCGGCGCGGCTCTGTGCTGCCGAGCATTTCCATGCCACCGGCAGGTGGGACGAAGCGGTCGCCGAACTGGAATCGGCGATGGAGTGCTACGACCGGATGGCCGCCACGCACCAATCGCGACTGCGTTGCCTGGCAGCGGCCATCGCAAGTCACCGCGACCAACGCGACACTGTGGAAGAACATCTTGCCGCGGTGTCCGAAAGCCCGGACCTCCGCACGGAGTTCGCGCTGCTGGCGCAATCGGCGTGGTACGAAAGGGACGGTCGTCAAGATGATGCCGCGGCAGCTCTGGGCGCTGCGCTGGCCCGCGACGAGCACCCGGGTACCCGGCACACCTTGCTTCCGCTGCTGGTCCGACTTGCGCTGGCCCGCGACGACCGCGACACCGCAGTACGGGCTACGGAGGCCTGCGAAGCCGATGCCGCCTGCGGGTCAGCGCCGGCCATCGCGGCGGCAGCCCGACATTGCCGAGGGCTGCTGGAGGGCGATCCGGCGTTGATCGACGCCGTCGTCGAGGCTTACCGGCGGTTGGAGCAACCTCTGAAACGCGCTCAGGCGCTGGAAGATTCCGCCGTCCTGCACGCCAGACGCGGCGATCTCGGCGCTGCCCGCGGCGCATACGTTGAGGCGATCCGCATCTACACCGACCTGGGCGCCAAGTGGGACCTGCTGCGCGCAGACTCCCGGCTGCGCCCGTACGGCATGCGTCGACTGCGCGCACGCCGCCGAAGTGCGACCACCGGGTGGGAAGCCCTGACGCCAACCGAGCTCAGGGTTGCAAGACTCGTCGCGGCAGGCCACGCCAATGCGGACATCGCGGCGATTCTCTTCGCGTCCAGGCGAACCATTGAGGTGCACGTTTCGCGCATCCTGGCCAAGCTCGGGGCGCGCTCTCGGGTCGAGATCGCCATCGAAGCCGCCCGGCAGCCGAGCCTCGACCAACACGTTCCACTGCCAGTGCCCCAAGAAGACCGCCTCTGCGGCTGAATCAACCCCCACGCTCCACCCAAAGGCATTGCAGGTGAGGGCGCCGTGACCAACTTGCTTGGGCACGGCGCCCTCGCTCGTCATGACCATCACGTTCGTGTCACGGATCCTGCGGAAGTTCTTCTGGTTGCCCTTATCTACCCAATTTGACGGTGTACGTGAGTTCACTGATTTTCCGGCTCACTAGAAGAGGAAACCTGGTCGTACAAGCAAGTGATCGAGCACAACCGCGGTACGTCACAGCGCCGCCGACGGGTCGCGCGGACAGCTCGCAGAATTGGACCGGGAGTGGTCATCATGGTGAATTCCATCGCCTCACGCCGGGAGGACGAGGCACGCGCCAGCGAGTCGTACGGCCCCGCTCCCGACCCGCAATCCGTGGTCAATCAGCTCTACGGCGACTATTTCGCGGCTCTGCAGCTCTACGTCAGCCGGATTATCTCCGATCCGTACCAGGCCGAGGACATCGTCCAGGAGACGATGGTGCGTGCCTGGCGGCACGCCGACGCGCTCAGCCGTCCCGAACTCGGTTCGGCCTGGGGCTGGCTGAAAAAGGTGGCGCGTAACATCGCCATCGACAAGATCCGTGCTCGCCGGGCACGTCCCGACGAGGTCGAGGAGTCCGCGGGCATCGGAGTCGGCATTCTGGGAGACCACTCGGACGACGTGCTCACATCGATGTCGGTGGCCAATGTGCTGCTAGAGCTCATCCCGGAACACCGCAGCGTGCTCTACGAAGTGTACTTCGCCGACCGGACTGCGGCCGGCGCAGCCGACGTCCTCGGAATTCCCGTAGGCACGGTCAAATCCCGCCTGCACTACGCACTCCGCAAGCTGAAGACATCGTTGGAGCCAACCGAACTCGCAGCATGAGCCCAGCGGGGGCGTGCTGGGTCCTATAGAGGCTTTTTCCAAACTCGTCTTGCGTGGCGGTGCGGGTCGGAACCTCAGACGCCATCTGGTCTCCGTCTCGGTAGCCGCGCGCCTTGGGCTGGCCGGCAACCGGCAGCCGACCGCTTGCTGCGGCTGCTGCGGCTACTGGTATCGCTTGATGTCTTCTCCGGAGACGAGGTAACGGGCTATCGCCTGACCGAGCGGGATTCTGTTGCGTGCCACGGTAAATGGCTCGATGCGCAACATGTGTGACATCTACGATCAGGAGTTCTACTCAGCGTGGGGTGCGCCGCGCTGCCCGCGATTGCTGAGGGGATCCATGCCTTCGAGCGTGCCCACGGCCAGTCGCTCGGCGAGTATCTGCGTACCTGCGAGGAGTTCCGCTCCCGCTTTCAGCACGTGATGAACGCAGGGAACGCCTTCCTGGACAAGGTACCGGTCCGGTTCGACTTCTCCTCAGCGCGCACGGTCGTCGACGTTGCCGGGGGAGCGGGTGACCTGCTGGCGAGTGTCCTGCGGCGATATCCGGGTATTCGCGGTGTGCTGTTCGATCTACCGCACGTCCTCCCTAACCGAGAAGAACATTGCCGAGCGCTGTGGAGCGCGGGCGTGCGAATTCGTCGCGGGAGACATGTCCGAGTCCATTCCGGACCACGCGACGTCTACCTGCTGTCCCGGGTGTTGCAGGACCGGCCGGACGAGGCGTGCCTAGCCCTACTTGACAACTGCCGCAGGGCGATGCGGCCGGACGCCCGGTTGCTCATAATCGATCGGATTCCTTCCGATGACGGAGCTTTCGATCTCGCACTGCTGTGGGATCTGCACTTGATGCTGATGGTGGGAGGCCGACAGCGCACGGCGGCCGAGTACCGTCAGCTGCTCGACGCTGCGGTGCTGGTGTTGATCGATTCCTGTCCTCGCGTGCCCTTCTGAACCACACATCTTGCATGTTCACCCCATTTGAGTAGCGCTGCCGTTGCTGACTAAGCAAGACTGCGACTGCTGGCCAACGTGTTCATCCTCTCAATTCCCGAAGCCGCGTGATCCAGGACTGGCTCGACACGACCTTGTGAAGTCGTCTGGCCGCCACTACCTCGTTCGTCATACCGCAAAATTCGCGCCACGCAAAGGAAAAGAGGTCCTCGTACAATGCAGGACTACCTAACGGAGCAGATACGGACTCTTAGCACCTGGCTTCGTGATACGGACAGTTTCACCGAAACCGTTGCCCACTGGCTGAACAGCCGGGTTGACTACGTCTCGTTGTGCCACGAGTACTGCCTCGTCACGCCCGAACATGCTGCGGCATTGGATGTTCCGGAAGGCAGCAAGGTGTTACATCGACGCGGGTATCTCGAATCGGAATCGACCGGCTTTCGGCAGCGGGTGGCCGAGGTACGAGCCGTCGTGGTCGAGGACCGACTGCACCCGGATGCCCGACAATCGTTGGAGTCCAAGAAGGTCCCGCTCGGTAAGATCCTAAGCCGCCACGGGATGCGGCGGCACACCCATGACATCACCCGCGTCTCAACGGTCGATGCCAACGGCCGACAGGTATTGCGCGTGGCGGCGACTGTCACGATGGCCGGTGAGCTGGTCGCGGCCGTCGACGAGATCGTCTATCTCCAACTGTTCAAGCCCGCGCCGTCGCAATGCGACACCGCGGACGTTGCCCCGGTCGTCGACAGACTGCCGAACGCCCGAAGGTCACAGGAATCGGCTATATCCCGGAAGCCGGCACATCGCGCGTGACCGAACTGGTCGCCGAGGGCAAGGCAGACCGCGCACTGCTGGTGTGCGGCACCGGGCTGGGCGTGGCGATCAGCGCGAACAAGGGTCCACAGCATATAGCCGGACGTGCCCGAGCCGCACCTACCGTGGAATGCGACGGGGCGGTAAGAACCCGGTCCGGAACCAAGCGGTGGCCTACCACGATGACCGAAACATTCCTTGCCTGACCGGCCGATGAGCAGCAGAGGAGCCGCACACTATGCGACTGATTGTGGGCATGACAGGGGCAACGGGTGCGGTGTTCGGCGTCCGCCTGCTGGAGGCCCTGCGCGAGCTGCCCGAGGTGGAGACCCACTTGGTGCTCTCGAAGTGGGCGCGGCCCACTCTCGAGCTGGAGACTGGCCTGTCGGTGCGCGAAGTCACCGACCTCGCCGATGCCGCCCACAGCCCCGGAGACCAGGGGGCGTGCATTTCCTCCGGCTCCTTCCGCACCGACGGAATGATCATCGCGCCGTGCTCGATGAAGACCCTGGCCGGCATCCGGGCCGGCTACGCCGACGGGCTGATCGGCCGCGCCGCGGACGTGGTCCTCAAGGAACGCCGCAAGCTGGTGCTGGTCCCGCGTGAGACCCCGCTGAGCGAAATCCACCTGGAGAACATGCTGGCGCTGACGCGCCTTGGAGCGCAGATGGTGCCGCCCATGCCTGCCTTCTACAACCACCCGGAATCCGTGGACGACATCGTCGACCACATCACCGCGCGGGTGCTGGATCAGTTCGACCTGCCGACGCCGAACGCCCGGCGGTGGGTCGGCATCCGTGCGGCACGCGAGCAGCGTTTCCCGCAGAAGCTGCCCGCGCCGCGGTCCCTCGCTTTGAACGAACAAGGAGAGTCCCATGCCGTATGACGACCTGCGCAGCTTCCTGCAAACCCTCGAGAAAGAGGGCCAACTGCTGCGCATCGCCGACGAGGTGATGCCCGAACCCGACATCGCCGCGGCCGCCAACGCCGCCCCTCGCCTAGGCGCCGCCGCCCCGGCCCTGTACTTCGACAACGTCAAGGGCTTCACCAATGCCCGGATCGCGATGAACGTGCACGGCTCCTGGGCCAACCACGCCCTGGCGTTGGGCATGGATAAGAACAGCGGACCCAAGGACCAGGTGGACGAGTTCATCCGCCGCTGGGCGAACTTCCCGGTCAAGCCCGTGTACCGGGACAATCCGCCGTGGGCGCAGAACACTGTGGAAGGCGATGAGATCAACATCTTCGACGTCCTGCCGCTGATCCGCCTCAACGACGGGGACGGCGGTTTCTACATCGACAAAGCCGCGGTCGTCTCCAAGGACCCGGACGACCCGACCTCGACGGACAAGCAGAACGTCGGTATCTACCGGATCCAGGTCAAGGGCAGGCGCAAGCTCGCTCTCCAGCCCGTCCCCATGCACGACATCGCGCAGCACCTACGCAAGGCCGAGGAACGTGGCGAGGACCTGCCGATCGCGATCACCCTGGGCAATGACCCGGTGATCTCCATCGTCGCCTCCACGCCGATGGAATACGACCAGAACGAGTACGAGCTGGCCGGCGCACTGCGCGGTGAACCCGCCCCGATCGCCCGCTCGCCGAAGAACAACCTGCCCGTGCCGTGGGGCAGCGAGATCGTCATCGAAGGCGTCATCGAGGGCCGCAAGCGTGAGATCGAGGGCCCGTTCGGCGAGTTCACCGGCCACTACTCCGGTGGGCGCAACATGACGGTGATCCGGATCGACAAGATCTCCTACCGCACCGACCAGGTCTTCGAGCATCTCTATCTCGGCATGCCATGGACCGAGATCGACTACCTGATGGCCGCCAACACCTGCGTGCCGCTCTACACGCAGCTCAAGAAGGATTTCCCCGAGGTCCAGGCGGTCAACGCGACCTACACCCACGGCCTGGTTGTGATCGTGTCCACCAAGAAGCGCTATGGCGGATTCGCCAAGGCCGTCGGCATGCGCGTGCTGACCACCCCGCACGGACTCGGCTACGCCGCCACCGTGATCGTGGTGGACGCGGAAGTGGACCCCTTCAACCTGCCGCAGGTGATGTGGGCGCTGTCGACCAAGATGAATCCGGCCGGTGACCTGGTCGTCGTCCCGAAACTGCCAGTACTCGGACTGGCCCCGCAAACCGACACACCGGGCATTGTAGACAAACTCATCATCGACGCCACCACCCCCGTCGCGCCCGACACGCGCGGCAACTACGGCAACCAAGTCCTGGACCTGCCCGAGATGGGGGAGTGGCTCACCAAACTCCAGTCGCTCGCCGCCCGCTGACCCACCAGTCGAAAGGACGACCTGCCATGGCCCCACAAGAAACCGTCTGCCCGCGCTGCGCCCACGAGACCGTCGACAAGCTCTACAGCTCGCCGGTCCCCGGCGTCTGGGACGTGCTGCAATGCCAGCAGTGCCTCTACGCCTGGCGCACCAGCGAACCTGCCCGTCGCACCAGTCGCGACGCCTACCCCGACAGTTTCAAGATGACGCTCGAGGACATCAAGGCTGCCCGCGAGGTCCCCACCATTCCTCCGCTGCGCTCCGCGTCCTGACGCCAGAGCCGTCACCATCCGCGGGAACCGGGTTCCCGCGGGCCATTTCCTAGGAGGCTGCGAGATGACACCCGAGCCACACGACACCCTGATGTGGGAGGCCCGAACTCAGCCCGGACGCCGGGACGAACTGCTCGCCTGGGTGGAACAGACCGCGATGCTCGCTCTGCTCGCCGAACCCGGCTGCCTCGACGCCAGTACCTACCTGGGGGGCGAGGACCGGGTCGTGGTCATCGCTCACACCACCGGCACCGTGCCCCGCCTGCCGGACCCGCCCGACGAGCTGCTGCTACGCGCCGTACACCGATGGCCCTTCCGCAAACACGCCTTCTATCGCAAGTGACGACCCGGCAAAGTCGTTTGGCCCTGAGTAAAGGACGGGCACGGGCCTTGTTGATCAGGTGAGTGTAGAGCGATCCGCAGGCACTCGCCGCCGCCATCGTGGCCGCCGCCCACGAAGACGCTGACGGCTACCGTGACGACGCGACGGCCATTGTGCTGATGCCTGCGTAAACGTCCTCACCACCAGCCTGAGCAGTACAAGGGGTTCCCGTAGTACGCGCGGGCGTGGACATTTGCGGTCAGCGAACTATGTGACGTCATTGACAAGGACTGCCATGCACGTGGATTCCTTATGTTCCCAGCCAGCCGGACCGATCTCACCGGATGTCATCAAGAAAGTTGGCGAGTGGACGCTCGAACGTCTACCAGAAGCCACGAAACGGGCGTTGGATGACGACTCCGTGCCCTCCGCGTTCCTCGCCGAGATCGATTCGGTAGTGCTCACCGACCTCCCGGACGTGGTGGACCTCACCCAGGTGGAGGCTCGACGCCTCCTGGTTGATCTGGGTTTCTGCGGTAGCGCTGTCGCCAGGGTCGCGACGGAAAGCGGTCACGACGTCGCCCACCTGCTCGGCACGCTTGGTGTAGGTGCGCACCGACGCACTTTTCGCGACTACTACGCGGATCTCGCGACGCGATCGGGCGTGGGTCACCCACCACGGCAGACGTTCGTGTCCACAATCACCTGGAACGCACCAACGATCGAAGTCCGGGTGGACGATACCGTCGCCGCGACCTTGCCGAGCGTGTTCGACGACCAGCGGACAAGGACGTGGACCGGAACCTCTGATGAGGCAAGCCTGTGGCTCCTGTTCAAGAAGTGCGCCGGTCTCGGTGCGGTCGCCAACGTAGCACTCGCGCCCGTGGTCTTCGGCGACCTCCCGGTCGACTCCCCTGACGCGCCGGGCAGGCTCGCTGTGGCTACGGCGGCGATGGAGGAGATGCAGGATCAGATGCGGATCTTCAGCATGGCAGGCAACCGCGCCGGGGGTATGTCCGCGGACGTCTTCATATATGGAATCCGCCAGTTCGGTGTCCCCTGGGAGGACGGTGCAGAGGCGCCGAGCGGTCCCCACGAGGCCGAGTGGATCAAGCGGGACGTAATGCTCGGGCTCAGGAGCCCGAACTACCTCGCGGACGTTCGCCGCAGGTATCCGATGCTGCTGGAGCCGGACGTTCACGCCATCGAGAAGGCGATCGGACAACCGTCGCTGGCGGAAAAGTTACGCGAGGCATGGCGATCTGACCTGCGCGACGAGGTTGACGCGGCAACCAAGGCGAGGCTGGCCGCCACCACCATGGCCGCCCGGTCGCTGTGGCGTGCGACCGGCCGGTGTTCGTCCGCACACCTCGGCTTGGCGCGGAAGTTCCTGTTCAGCCACCTCCGCAAGCAGGCACGCACGTCCACGCCCCCGACCGCGGTGTCCAACGATTCGGGCATCACCGGGATGACCGAGCAGGACGTCGTACGCCTGGCCGAGCAGCGTCTGCGCGGCGTGTTCGACGACATCCTCCGGCACGTCGACCCGAAAAGCTTGGTGGCGGCCGAAGCCGAACTCGGTCGGCGTCCGAGCCCCGCCTGTACCCTGGTCGTTCCCGGGATCGATGCCGGCCGAGTCCGAGATCTCCCAAACCGTCGATGCGGCGATCGGACGTCCGAGTCCGGCCAGTTCGCCTTGGATCCTTCTGTGCCCCCACCGCGGGTACGCGGGCCAGGCGAGGATCGTTGCGGGTTGGATGGGGAAGATGTCGTGCCAGCGGCGGCGGGGGAGTAGCGAGGACAGGGCGGCGAACCAGAAACGGTCCGTTAGCTTGTACCGACTTGACCGGGGATTTGGCGGCGGAGGGCGGTCGTTCTCATGCCGAAGCACGAGCTGTTCAGCGTCCTTGGGGCTGTCCTTGGCGAAGTAGCCCACCCGCTGGCCGCTGACCAACAACGGTATCCGCGCTGGTTAGAACCCAAAACGTTGCTTACACCGCCAGATGTACGGCTACCCCTCGTAGTCGTCGTAGTCGTCGTAGTCGTCGTAGTCGTCGTTGTGAACCGCGTTGGCGGTGGACAGCGACCGCACCTCGGTCTGTTGATGCGCTTCGAGCGGCCGGTTGATTACGAGGAACTCGTAGTGCTGGGTACTCGCTCATCGCCCATCCCTTGAATCGGCCCTGGCGAATGGAGGGGCGGGGCTGCGGGAGCGAAGGCTCAGAGGCGTGTGGCTACGCGGACTAGATCGGCGAGTGCTCGGGAGCGGCTGTGTGGCGGCCAGGCGATGACTGTCGTCACGGTCGGCGCGTCTAGAACCGGCACGGCGGCCAGGCCTTCGAGCAGGTTGGCGCGGCAGGATTCGGGCATGACCACGGTGGTGCGGCCGAGCGCGATCAGCTGGAAGAGCCAAGGAGCTGAGCGGCACCAACATCAAAATCAACAACGCCTGCCCCGGCTACGTCGCGACCGATCTCAACGGCTTCCACGGAACCAGCACGCCCGCAGAAGGCGCCAAGATCGCCATTCGGCTCGCCACGCTGCCGGACGACGGCCCGACCGGAGGGCTGTTCGACGACACCGGGAATGTGCCCTGGTGAGACGCCCCACGAAGTCTCTGGGCTGTCGAAGACCTCGTATGGGTGTCGCGCAGCGGGACGCGAACGAATGTGCGGCATCCCGTTGCGTTCCCCGCGGGATTCCTTCAGAACCCTGGAAACCGCAGCGAAACGGGGGCGCGTCCACAACGGACGCGCCCCCGCACCACGCACCGGATCAGTACTTCGGCGGCGAGGCGGTCGCCGGCGACATGTCACAGCGAGTTTGTTACTTCCTTCGCGACGCGTTCGCCGGAGCTGATCGCGCCGTCCATGTAGCCGTTCCAGATGGTCGCGGTTTCCGTGCCGGCCCAGTGGATGTGGCCGACAGGTGCGCGTAGTGCTTCACCGAGGTCGAGCCAGGTACCTGGTGTGAACACGCCTCCGTAGCCACCGCGGGTCCATTCTTCTTCCAGCCAGTTCTTCTCGATGTATTCGAGCGGATCAGCGGCTTGTTCGCCGA
Organism: Saccharopolyspora elongata; assembly: GCF_004348985.1. Taxonomy (GTDB): domain Bacteria; phylum Actinomycetota; class Actinomycetes; order Mycobacteriales; family Pseudonocardiaceae; genus Saccharopolyspora; species Saccharopolyspora elongata. Next base: position 24,356 of record NZ_SMKW01000093.1, read on the forward strand.
AGTACCGGGTGAAACATTCGATCACGTCTCTGCGTCGCTGTGTCGCGGACATCTGATCGGCCTGGCGTCCTTGTTCACCTTCGATGAAGCCAAGCAGCACGCCCACATTCGCATCCGGCGGTGAATTGTCGAACGTGGTTCGCACGAGCCCCGTGTCGCTGGTCGCTTGTCCGGCCAGACCGGCGGCGCGCCAGAACGGGGTCGGATAGACGCATTGCACCTTGATCACGCTGCCCATCGGGATGCGTTGCGTCAGCTGGTCGCGGGTTCCTGGCAGCGGTGGCGTGTACCGGATTCGGGCGGCTAGCGCGGGCGGTGCGGTCACGACACAGCGTTTGGCGCGCACGCTGAAGTTGTCGCCGTGCACACTGACGCCCGCGGGGTCCTGTTCGATTCTGGTTACAGGTGCGTTCAGGAGGACGCGGGGACCGAGTTCGCGTGCCATTTCAAGTGAGATGCGCTGCGATCCACCGACGATACGGGATTCCTGGGCTCCGTCGGAGGTGCGTACCAGCCGGTCGAGTCCGCCTGCGGAGGCGATGTAGAACAGCACGTGAAGCAGCGACACGTCACGAGGCTCGACCGAGAGAACCGCGTTGATCACCAGTGATATCAGCGATTTCGCGCCCGGCTGGGCAAGATGATGATTCATCCAGTCTTCAAAAGTCTGGCCGTCCAGGGTACGTGCGTCATCCGCGGTCCAGGGCGCGTCGAGTGGAACTTGCTGTGCCATCCTGTCGAGTTCCTGGATCGCGGCGGCGGCTTCTGCCGCGCCCACCGGGTCGCTGGGCGGAATCCGGTTCAGTCCGAGGTTCAGCGGATCCGCCGGGAACACGTGGCCGTACCGGGTCAGTTTCCCGTTGTGGTAGTCGGCGTAATCGCCGGCGTCGTAGGTCTTGAACGTTTCCAGGCCGAGCTGCTGGATGAGACCGAGCACCCGGTCCTGTGTCGGCCCCACCCACTGGCCGCCGACCTCCACGATCGTGCCCGGGTCGGCTCCCGGCGCTGTCACGGCCTGATTGACGGTACGGCCGCCGACACGGTCGCGTGCTTCGACCACGAGTACCTCGCACCCCGCGGCGACCAGCTCGCGAGCGGCGGTAAGGCCCGCCAATCCCGCACCGACAACAACGACCTGGGTCTCGCTGCGCCCGGCGGCGGGAGCTGACCCTGCGATGGCACGCGGCGCACCGGGCGCGATCAGCGCCCCGGTACCAGCCGCGGCCATACCGGACAGCAAACCACGACGTGTGAACCGATTCATGTCCTCTCCCGTACCGCTCGCCTGGGTTATGAACATCCGGCTGCCGGCAAGGTGACCGAGCCTCCGGATCCGCATCGTGGTGGCCGCCGACTTGTTGTTGAGAGTTGCACCAACTCAACCATGACGAGGTGCGACAGCGCCAGAGCTGATCAGGAGTCTTGCCTATGCGAGCCAGGACATGATGGGCAACCGGGCACGCGTCGCGCTTCCCCGGTTGCGGCGGCGCCGTCTCTCACGCCACGGTATTGCCGTCACGCCTGGCGCATACGACCCGACGCTGCAGTGAGTCGGGTTGGCAACGTAGCACCGTTGCGCGGCTCATTGCCCTTGACGCAGGTGTGGACCAACACGGCGATTCGAGGAGACCGGCATGTCGCAACCCAAGTTCGTGCTGCTGACTGGCGCCTCTGGCGTGGTCGGTACGGCATTGCGCCCGGCGCTGGCTCACCACAGGGTTATCAGCCTGACTCATCGTGCCAAAATCGACTCCGAGTCGGTGATCGGCGATGTGACCCAACCGTTCCTGGGGCTCGATGAGCTCACATACCAGATGCTTGTGTCCAATGTGGATACCGTGGTGCACTGCGCGGCGAAGACCGACTTCGGCGCCGGAGCCGATGCCGCGCACCAGCTCAACGTCGTCGGCACGAAGCGAGTCCTGGAGTTCGCTGCTGCCGCGCAGGCCCGTGTCATCTACGTGAGCACCGCATTCGTGACCCGTAGCAAACTCACCCGGTCGGCACAGGGATTGATGTCCGAGGGGGCGGCTCGCCCCGAAAATTACCTCGACTCCAAGCTAGAAGCCGAGGAGCTGCTTCGCGGCTCGGAAGTCCCAGTGGTGATCGCCCGCCCCTCGGTGGTGGTCGGTGATTCGGTGACCGGCGCCATGGCCAATTTCCAGGGTGTCCACATGGTCGCCGCAGGCATCCTCAGGAGCAGGTTTCCGCTTCTTCCGTTCGCAACTGAAGAGCTGGTGGACGTCATTCCGCAGGACCTTCTCGCTGCAGGGCTGCGGGCGTTGGTGGACGCGGATGTGCGTGGCGGCGAGTACTGGTTGACCGCGGGGCCCCACGCGCTGACCTCCAGGCGATTCGTCGACCAGTGCGTGGCCGTGGCCGAGGAATCGGGCATCGATGTCACGCCGCCGCGGTTGGTATCGCCGGACATGGTGGATCGGTTGATCCGCCCGGTATTGGCCGATGTTCTTCCTCCGTCCGCACGCAAGCAGTTTGACGACGTGCTGGCGATGGCCGCTTTGTTCGCCGGTGCCGAGCCGTTCCCGACCTCCTTCGGCGCCCTTCCCGGAGACCCGGCAGCGTTGACGCTGCCCTCGGCAGAGTGGTTCGAGTCTGCCTTCCGCACGTCAGTGCGCTTTTTCGCCCATACCAAACGCCTTGTCCCCGCCGCAACTGCCGGGGCGACGGTATGAGCGTTCATGGCATCCAGCACGCCGGTTCACGGCAGACGTCGGAACGCTACCGCCGCCACATCTCCCGTGGACGGGCCCGACTGGCCGACATGACCGGCGGACTGACGGAAGTGTCCTCGCGTGGCAGCCGAGTTGTCGACGCTGATGGAAAGACGTACCTCAACTGCGGCGGATACGGCGTGTTCCTCCTCGGCCATGCCCACCCGTCCGTGGTAGGGGCGGTGGTGGAACAGGTTCACCGGCACCCGCTGACCACACGGCTAATGCTGGAGCCCACGGTCGCAAGTGCTGCCGAAACGCTCGCCGGCGTCGCCCCGGACGGTCTGGACTACGTGCATTTCGTCAACTCCGGAGCCGAGGCCACCGAGGCCGCGATCAAGCTGGCACGTGCCCATGGGCATGCACACCTCATCTCCGCGGTCGGCGGTTACCACGGCAAGACCACGGGTGCGCTCAGCATCACCGCCCGGGAGCTCTACCAGGCTCCGTTTCGGCCGTTGCTGCCCTCCGTTGACCACGTTCCCTTCGGCGACGCACAGGCGCTGGAAGAGGTATTGGCCGCAGCACCACCGGCCTGCGTGGTGGTGGAACCGGTGCAGGGAGAGGGCGGTGTCGTTGTTCCGCCGCCCGGATACCTGCGCGATGTCGCGCAGCTGTGCCGGAAGTATGGGGCGTTGTTCGTCCTGGATGAGGTGCAGACCGGACTGGGCCGGCTTGGTCACTGGTGGGGCGCGGACAGGGAATCGGTCACCCCTGACATTCTACTGGTGGGCAAGAACCTTTCCGGGGGAGTCGTGCCCGTAGCGGCCATGGTCGCCACAGCAGAGGCGTATTCGCCGTTCAATCGCGACCCGTTCCTGCACACCTCGACATTCGCCGGGTCGCCGATCGCTGCTGCCGCCGCCGAGGCGGCGATCCGTGTGATCGTGGCGGAAAACCTCGTCACCAAGGCCAGCGAGTTGGGCGAGTACCTGCTCCAGGAGTTACGCCGAATCCTGTTGCACCACTGCGGTCACCTGATCACCGACGTGCGCGGGCTGGGTCTGCTGATCGGAGTGGAGCTGGTCAACGAGCAAGTCACGGGTGAACTGCTGATGGAACTGCTCGACCAGGGAGTGCTCGTCAACCATTCACTGAACGCGCATCGGGTGCTGCGCTTCACCCCGCCGGCGGTCCTGACTTCCGAGGACGTTCACTGGCTTCTTGAGGCGGTTACCCGAGCCGCGGAAACCCTCGCGCGCCGATGCCCACCCAACGCTGTTGTGGAAGGAACCCCCTGATATGCCGACTGTTACGGTCGAGTCGCTTGTGCCTGCCGCCATGGGGGCCGACGCTGACACTGTCTTCTCCGCGATCTGCGACGTCGAGCGCTTCGCCGATCAAACCGATGAGGTCCGCAGCGTTACCGTCACCGCAAGGCAAGACGGCACCCAGGATTCGGAATGGGCGGTCACGTTTCGCAACGGCATCCTGTGCTGGTCGGAACGAGAGCGGATCGACCACTCCGCAAGGACTATCACGTTCCGGCAACTCGACGGAGACTTTGAACGCTTCGACGGCGAGTGGGCGGTTGTCGAGTTCGGACCCGACACGATCGTCACGTTCACTGCGCACTTCGATCTCGGTATGCCGAGCCTGGCGGCGATCATCGATCCGATCGCGGAGGAGGCATTGCGCGCAAGCATCCAAGCCATCCTTCGCGGCCTGCTCGGCGAAGAACTGGTCTTCCTCGACACGGCCTCCTACCCGGTCGCGTCCGATGCGGAAACTCCGTCGTGAGGTCGCCGTCTTTGCCGTATTCTCTGCACTTTTCAAGTTTGACCACGGTTCGGGATCCGCTGTCTCGTTGCGCCCGGCCGAGCGAGCAGTCCGAGGAGGACGGTGCTGCGGCGATGCCGACCAACTAGCGCTGCCATGCGATGCGTTGCCGTTGGGGTTCCCGCGAGGGCCGATTTCGCGACGGCCGGCCCCCGCGGGATCTCCTCCTGTCGGGGGGGACGTGCGACAGAAGGAGGCAATCGGGCCACGTGCCACGAGCTGACCCGAGCAATACTGGCCGAGTTGCAGCAGTGGCAACAAGAGTTGTCCAGGCATCATCGTCGGCCATTTCGGGCAGCCATTCGGCAGATTCGGACAAACCGGTCAAAGTGTGCGATGTCGGGCGGTCCGCGAACGTCTTCATCCTGGGTTCGGTCTCGTGTGGTCCCTGGAGGTCCACGCTGGTCGTCGGTGGCAGCGGTCCAGACCAGAGCTGCCGAGGCGTCGCACTCACGGGTTCGCGTGCCGGACTGTACTTTCGTGCAGGGCAACGAGCACGAAAGTACCTACTTCGGTTCGGCGACAACGCCCGAATTCATAGACTCTGAGTACCGGCTGGTCGTCGCGAACCGACGTCAGATATTGAGATGGTGTGGCACACATCCACCCCGCCTCACCGGCGCATGTTAAGAGCATGAAAACGCTCCATCGTCTCGTGCAGAAATCATTGAGCAACGGAGTTGGCCTGAATGACAGTCAGCGCTGTTATCGCGGGGTTGGGGGCATGGTTGCCTCCCGGGGTTGTCACGAATAACGATTTGTGTTCGAGGCTGGACACGTCCGAGGAGTGGATCGAGAGTCGCACGGGCATTGTGGAGCGTCGGGCCGTCTCGGGCGGTATGGCGACGCTGGACTTGGCGGTGGAGGCCGGCGGTCGGGCGCTGAAAGCAGCCGGGGTTTCCGGGGTCGATGCGGTCGTCGTCGCGACGACCTCACCAGATCGGATCTGTCCGGCCGGGGCGCCGGAAGTGGCGTCCAGGCTTGGGCTGGGACCCATCGCAGCTTACGACCTGACCTCTGCATGCAGTGGCTTCGTCTATGGCCTTGCCACCTGCGCCGGACTCATTAGCGCCGGGATCGCAAAAAGCGTGCTTTTCATTGGTGCCGAAGCGTTCTCGACCTTCATCGACCCGGCGAATCGCACCACTGCACCTATCTTCGGCGATGGAGCCGGGGCGGTGGTGCTGCGTTCCGGAAGCCCGGAGGAGCCGGGCGCGATCGGACCGTTCGACCTGGGAAGCGATGGCGCGCAAGCCGATCTGCTGGCCATCCAAGGTGGTGGCTCACGGCAGCGGTCCGTGACCGGGCTCGGTCACGGCGAGGTGCCGACCGAGGACTGGTATCTATCGATGGCCGGACGGGCGATCTATCAGCAGGCGATCGCCCGGATGACCGAATCGTCACTTGCCGTGCTCGATCGTGCCGGCTGGTCGGTGACGGAGGTGGATCGCTTCGTCGGACACCAGGCCAACATCCGCATCCTCAACTCCGTCGCCCAACGGTTGGGTATCGCTCCGGAGCGGGCTTTGATCAACATCGATCGAGTCGGAAACGCCCTGTCTGCGTCCATCCCGCTCGTCCTGGCCGGCGCCGCCGCCGGCGGCGAACTGCGCCCGGGGGACAGGGTGTTGATCACCGCATTCGGGGCAGGGCTGTCGTGGGGTTCCACAGTCTTGGTGTGGCCGGACATCTCGGTAGACAGTCCACTGTGAATTTTTCAATCAAATCCATTAAGGAGACCGCGATGAGCGATTTGTACACCCGACTCGGCGAATTGCTGACGAGCACGTTCGATGTCGAGACGCCGGATCTGAGGCCCGACGCCTCGCTCGACGACCTGGGGCTGGACTCATTGGCGCAGGTAGAACTGGGCGAATTGCTCGAGCAGCATTTCGGGGTTGAGGTCACCGATGCCGAGATGGAGAAAATGGCCACGTTGACCGACATCCTCGAAGCATTGGAGAAAAAGGGAGTGACCGTCTGATGTCCGGATTCGCGGTGGCGGTCACCGGCCTCGGGCTCATCACGCCGGCGGGGATCGGCGTGAAGGAGAACTGGAACCGAGTCGCCGAAGGTCATCCGACGGCGGCCACCGACCTTGAGTTGGCCGGGCTCCAGGTCGATTTCTCCTGCCGCGTACCGGGTTTCGATCCCGCCGCGAGTCTCGGCAAGCACAACGCCTGGCGGCTCGACCGCCACCAGCAGTTCGCCCTCGTAGCGGCGCGTGAAGCCGTTCGTGATGCGGGACTGTCCGAGGAGAACTGGGATGTCACCAGAGTGGGCGTTGTTCTCGGGACCGGCGCCGGCGGAACTTCGACCATGGAAGCGCAGCAGACCAAGTTGCTGGACAGCGGCGCGGCCAAGGTCTCGGCGATGACCCTTCCCATGGGTCTGTTGAACATGGCGGCCGGTCAACTGGCGATCGAGCTCGGGGTGCGCGGTCCGAATCTCACGATCTGCACCGCCTGTGCCTCCGGCACGAGCGCGATCGGCGTGGCGCGGGACCTGATCCGCTCCGGCGCGGCCGACATCGTGATCGCCGGGGCGACGGAAGCGGCGGTGACACCGCTGTTCGTCGCTGCCTTCAGCCGGATGCGAGCCCTGTCCAGGAAGAGCCACGATCCACGCTCCGCGTCCCGGCCCTTCGATGCGATGCGGGACGGATTCGTCATCGCCGAGGGCGCCGCGGTCCTGATTCTGGAAAGCGAGCGCCATGCGTTGGCCAGAGGCGCTCGGGTGCGCGGGCGGGTTATCGGCTACGGCGCGTCTGCCGATGGCCACCACGTGACGGCGCCCGATCCGGAGGGCAACGGGGCCGAACAGGCGCTTCGTAGTGCGTTGACCGACGCTGGTCTCACGGCGCGTGAGGTCCAGCACGTCAATGCCCACGGCACCTCCACGCCCCTCAACGATGTCGCCGAAGCCGCCACCATACGGCGGGTGCTCGGTGACCACGTCGCAGTCAGCTCCACCAAGGGCGTGACCGGGCACGCGCTCGGCGCCGGCGGGGCGATCGAAGCGGCATACGGGATCCTTTCCCTCCAACACGGGTGCATTCCTCCCACGGCCAACCTGGAAAACCCGGATCCGCAGATCGAACTCGACCTCGTATCCAAGACGGCACGTCCCTGCGCGCTTGAGGTCGTAATGAGCAACTCCTTCGGATTCGGGGGGCAGAACGCCGTGCTCGCCCTCGCAGCCTCGTAAACGATCAGCTCGCTTGTCGAGTGCGTGAAAGGTACTGGGAATGACCAGCGTTACAACACAATACTTTCCGGCCGCTTCGGGAATCCGGGAGGCCGAGCCTGAAATCCGGGAAGCAGCGGAGGATCTTGCCGCACTCGTCTACGACGGTAAGTTCGACAGTGTCCACGCCGATCTGCGAGCTGCGCTGGAAGATCCGATGTTTGATCAGCGCCACGGCCTGGCGCCGCTGGAGGCAGGCCGGTTGTCCTACGAACGGGCCCGGTTCCTCCACGGTCGCCTCGGACCGGCGGCCGAGCTGATGCGCGATCAGCTCCGGATGTTCGCGATCGGCGAGTGGTCGTGCCTGATCGACACCACCACCCTTCCGATCCTGAACATCCACTACAACCTCTGCCTAGGGACGATCCTCCAGCACGGTGCAGGACGCGACGATCTCGCGGATTACATCGACGAACTGGGCAGCATGTCGTCGATCGGTCTGCTGATCGCCACCGAACTCGGCCACGGCAACAACATCGCGGCCTTGGAGACCGAGGCCGTCTACGACCACGCCAGTCGCGAGTTCGTGCTGAACACCCCGCATGCCCGCGCACAGAAATTCATGCCGAACACGGGGATCTCCGACATCCCGAAGCTGGCAGTCGTGATGGCCCGGCTGAAGGTCGACGGGGCGGACTGTGGTGTTCTCCCGTTCATCGTCAGGATTTCCGACCACAACGGCCTGTGCGAAGGGGTGCACGTCACAAGGCTTCCGGAAAAACCGGGGTTCGCCCTGGACAATGCGGTGACGCGGTTCGACCACGTCCGGATTCCCCGCCGGAATTTGCTGACTGGAGACATGGGACAGCTTACCGACGATGGTGTGTTCCAAGGCGCCGTCGGTAGTAAGCGCAAGCAGGTGCTGCGCGCATTGGACCGGGTGACCCCGGGGCGTATCTGCCTGACTGGTGCGCTCATCTCGGCCGGCCGCGCCAGCGTGTACATCGCCGTGCGGTACGCGGAGCAGCGTTTGACGGCTGCGCCCGGTCGCGGGGAGGTGCCGATCCTCGCCTACCGCAGTCAGCAGATCGCGCTGTTCAGCTCGCTCGCGCAGGTCTACGCAATGACTTTTCTCGTCAACCATGTCAAGACGGAATACCTGTCCCGCCACAGCGGGAACGAGGCCGAGGTCGACCAGTTGATCTCGATCGCCAAGGCACTGTCGAGTTGGGAGATGTCCAGGGTCATCCACGTCTGCCGTGAGCGGTGTGGCGCCCAGGGCATGTTCTCGGTCAACCGCATCGCGGATTACGTGCCGATGGCCCAAGGGGTGGTGACGGCTGAAGGCGACAACCTGCCACTTCTTGCCACCGTGGCCGCACAAATGCTCGCGCGCCGCAGCCGATCGGCAGGCAAGACGACACCATCCGATCCGGCAAGCAGGGACCTGCTGACAGGCACGTTCCAGCTCGATTTGCTGCAGTATCGGGAAGACAGCTTGCGGCGGGAAGCACGGCAGGCGATGACCGAGGAGACCCGCGGTGACGGAACCCTGTTCTCCGCCTGGAACCAGAACATGACTGCGGCCACATCCATGGCACGCACCCGTGGGGTGCGACTGGCACTGGAGCAATTCCTGACCGCCGTGGAAAACGCGGAAACCGAAGACGGCCGCACCGCCCTGCGGTTGCTGGCATGCCTCTACGGACTCCTCGAGGTCAACAGGGACAGCGGTTGGTATCTCGCGAGAAACGCGCTGACGGCCGAGCAGGTCGAACGACTCCCGCGCGAGATCGAATCGCTGTGCGAGCAGATCCTTCCGCACTCCCGGCTGCTGGTCGACGGGTTCAACCTCACGCCAGAACTCCTGCGGGCACCGATCGCAGATGATGACTACATCACGGCTGTCAGCAGGTTGGTCGGTCAAGATCTCCCAGCTCCGCGCACCGCAAGCCGTTGACCTTCCCCGCATGGTCTGCTCTGGTCAGAGCCCGTGAATCTGGTGGGGCGGCATAGCGCCCTGGAGTTTCGCGGTTCGATGTTCCTGCCGGTCACTCCAGCCGTGCGTACTTTGTTTCTATGGCAGCACAAAGTGCGCACGGCCCCGGACCTGCCGGAACGTCGCTCCAGGCCGTCATGTCGTGGGCAAACCGCAAAACTCCAGGCATCCCAAAAGGGACTCACGGGCCACTGACCCGCAGCAACTCGAGAGCCCCGGAAGACCGCCCGACACCGACTTCCCGGAGGAACCGATGACCGCAGTGGCCACCCGCCCGGAAACCGAGCAGGCGCAACGGGATCCGCGCGACCCCGACGTGCGGCTGGAGCAGCTGCTCGACCCGGAGTCGATCGAACCACTGCACCCCCGCGACAGCAGCGGGATGTACGCGGTGCGCGGTCGCATCGACGGCACGAGGGTGATC
>NZ_SMKW01000266.1 GCF_004348985.1 Saccharopolyspora elongata
GAACGTCGATGAGCAGGAGGGCTGGCGGCCCAGGCCCGATTCCGTTGCGGGTGTCGATGGTTCGATCGGCGACGTGCCCGCTGCTGTTGATCGGTCCATAACGGACACTGCGGTGGACTCCGGCCTGCCCCACTTCGGCCTGCTCGATTTTGACCAGACCCACCTTGACCTGACCCAGTTTGACCCGACCAACTTTGACCTGCCTGACTTTGACCTTGGCTTGGGGCCGGCCGGCTGGGATCTGCCTCGCTTGGGTCTGATCGGCTTTGACCCGGCTGGTTTGGGCCTGGCCGGTGTTGACCTGCCGAACGTCGATGAGCAGGAGGGCTGGCGGCCCAGGCCCGATTCCGTTGCGGGTGTCGATGGT
>NZ_SMKW01000267.1 GCF_004348985.1 Saccharopolyspora elongata
GATGGGCACAGGGCTTGCACGGACAGGAAAGCGCCAGCGGGGTGGTGACGCTGTCCGGCGGCCTGGTAAAGGACCCCCGCACTGTGTCCAGGTGGTGGCGGCCGGTGTCGCTGTCTGTGGAGGTGCCCGCCGAGGTAGAGAACGAGATCATCCAGTGGCGTCCGGGAAAGAAAGACGAAGGCGGCCCGCAGACGCTGAAGGAATTCCTGGGCACCCTCGACTTGGGCAACGGCCAACGACAACTAGCCCTCACCACCGACAGCCGACATCGCCTTAAAGATGAGGTCACGCAGAAGCTCGTAGAGCGATGGGCACAGGGCTTGCACGGACAGGAAAGCGCCAGCGGGGTGGTGACGCTGTCCGGC
>NZ_SMKW01000268.1 GCF_004348985.1 Saccharopolyspora elongata
ACTTGGCCACAAAGATGCTCGCACCCACTATACAGTTCTCAAACAACAACCAAACACACAAGAAAACACCCGACCCCCTACACAGAGGCCAGAGAGCGTGTCCTCTCAGACACCCAACAGCGGACTGCGCCGGCCAAAGACCAGCAAGCTAGTGTGTTCCACAATCCATTGAGCGTCACGGCAGAGAAGCATTCGTTCTCTACACCGTGAACACTCCCAACCAGTCAAACAACCAGCCGGGGTGTTGTTGCTCCTTAGAAAGGAGGTGATCCAGCCGCACCTTCCGGTACGGCTACCTTGTTACGACTTCGTCCCAATCGCCAGTCCCACCTTCGACCACTCCCCCCACAAGGGTTGGGCCATG
>NZ_SMKW01000269.1 GCF_004348985.1 Saccharopolyspora elongata
ATCTGGCGACCGTGATCGATATCTGCTCTCGCAGGCTCATCGGGTGGTCGATCGCCGACCATCTGCGTGCCGATCTGGTCTGCGACGCCCTGGACGCTGCCGTGCGCGCCCGCGGCGGTGGGGTCGAAAATGTGATCTTCCACAGCGACAGGGGAACCCAGGGCGGATTCAACTAGTGTTCCGTAATTCTGGTCGGTTTACTTAGCCTGGATGCACCGATGAGGGTGGTGTCGATCTTGGGCGGGTTGGTCGGAGTTGTTGATCTTGCTGTCTGGGGCGGGGCGTGCGTTGCCCGCTGGTCTTCCCAGCCTGTTCCACTGTTCAAGGTCTCCGGTCGGGCCCGTGTGGGCGATTGTTGGTGCT
>NZ_SMKW01000270.1 GCF_004348985.1 Saccharopolyspora elongata
GGCTCGATTCGCTCCCACAGCTCGTCGGACACGATCCATGGCGGCTGCTCACCCTTCTTCACACGATCATGATCAACCATCAGGGAATGCCAGTCACTACAAGTGATCATTCTGTTAGGAACTCTTAAGCACCGGGGCACGCACTTGGTCGGCCGGCTCGATGCTTGCCTCCGCGACGACGTCTGTCGGATGAACACGACCGGCCTCGCACCGGACGTGAATTATCCTGCGAGGCGAGGCCAATCGGTCTGCGGATGCGGTTGGAAGTGAAGGCCTGGATCCCCGATCTGCGTCGGGAAGAGGCCTTTCGCGTGTACGCGGGAGTCCGCTGGATCCTCCGCTCGCCGGGTTATCGGGCTC
>NZ_SMKW01000271.1 GCF_004348985.1 Saccharopolyspora elongata
CGGTCGACCGCGCCCGGCCAGGCTCCAAGCACCACGTGATCACCGAGGGCGGTGGCATTCCGACGGCATTCAGCCTGACCGGCGGCAACGTCAATGACGTCACCCAGCTCCTCCCGCTGGTCGAGGCAATCCCGCCCGTGCGAGGCAGGCGCGGGCGCCCCCGCCGCCGGCCCGACGCGCTGTACGCCGACCGCGCCTACGACTCCGACAAACACCGGGACGAGTTGCGCGACATGGGGATCGACCCGCAGATCGCCGAACGCGGAACCGGCCACGGCTCCGGACTCGGCGTGATCAGGTGGGTCGTCGAGCGCACGATCGCCTGGTACCACGGCATGCGACGCCT
>NZ_SMKW01000272.1 GCF_004348985.1 Saccharopolyspora elongata
AGAGTTCCTAACAAAGGGTTTTGATGTGTCGAAAGCAGATGATGCAGGTGGCCAGGCCGAGGAACGCCTCGTGGATGTCGGCGCGGCGTTCCCAGCGGATGCGCAGGCGTCGCATGCTGTGGTACCAGGCGATCGTGCGCTCGACGACCCACCTGATCACGCCGAGTCCGGAGCCGTGGCCGGTTCCTCGTTGGGCGATCTTCGGGTCGATCCCCATGTCGCGCAACTCGTCGCGGTGTTTGTCGGAGTCGTAGGCGCGGTCGGCATACAGGGCGTCGGGCCGGCGGCGGGGGCGCCCGCGCCTGCCTCGCACGGGCGGGATCGCCTCGACCAGTGGGAGGAG
>NZ_SMKW01000273.1 GCF_004348985.1 Saccharopolyspora elongata
CGAGGTACGGCCCGTTTCCAGTGCCGCGACGATCGAGTAGGGCCAGCCGGGGATCATCAGGTGCTGGTCCTTGCCGCGACCGTAGGTATGACAAAACGAGCGGTCCGGTGAGGTGTGGGCATCCGGGCGCAGCCACGGGCTGACATCCACCGCCAACACCAGCCGCCCATCGGTTGCTCGGGGCAACGGAACGCCGGCCAGCGTCGTCTGCAATCGCGCGACGTCGATGCGGCCGCAGTTCATCGCGTCATACAACGCGCCGTGTCCGCGCCGGTGCTCCGGCGCCAACGACAACCCGACCAGCGACCGGACCGGGCCGTCGGTGCACAACACCGC
>NZ_SMKW01000274.1 GCF_004348985.1 Saccharopolyspora elongata
CGATTCGCTCCCACAGCTCGTCGGACACGATCCATGGCGGCTGCTCACCCTTCTTCACACGATCATGATCAACCATCAGGGAATGCCAGTCACTACAAGTGATCATTCTGTTAGGAACTCTTAGGAGCCCTTCAGCTCTTGCCCCAGCTCAGGAAGTGCGCCAGCGGCACACCAGCAACAATGCAGAGCCCTAGCAGTGCTTTGTTAACTCGTGTTGTTGAAGGGGTGCTTGCAGATGTGGCATGCGCCGGCCATGACGACGAGGAGTCGTTGCAGTTCGCGGAGAACGGCGTAGATGGTCAGGCCGGCGCATCCGCTTTTG
>NZ_SMKW01000094.1 GCF_004348985.1 Saccharopolyspora elongata
GGAGGGGGAAGGGGAGGGGGGCGAAGCATCGGGTTCAGTTTGTTCTTAAGCGGCGCAGCCGCTTGGCCCACGCACGCAACTCGCACCGCCGCGGGTTCTCAGGCGTCTTCTCGCGAGGACAGCCCCGACGTGGTGAATTGGCATTCATGAGTCGGGGATCCCACAGCGAGAAGGCGATCGTGATTCCCGCAGGGGGGCCGCTACCCGCACCGCTACGGAAAACGAGTCCGGAGATTCGTTTTCAGGCGGGCTTGCGCAGTGCGCGGCCGGGTAGGGCGTCGGTGCGGTGGCCTTCGTCGATCACCGGTACGCCGTTTACCAGGACGTAGGGGATGCCGACCGCCTGCTGGCGGGGCTCGTCGAAAGTCGCCTTGTCGGCGACGGTTTCCGGGTCGAACAGCACCAGGTCCGCCGCGAATCCCTCGCGGACCCGCCCCCGGTCGGTCAGGCCGAGCCGGTCGGCCGCGCGGGCGGTCAGGTGCTGGACGCATTCCTCCAGCCCCAGCACCCCGAGCTCGCGCACGTAATGCCCCAGGTAGCGGGGGAAGGTGCCCCACGCGCGCGGATGCGGGCGGGCCCCGACCAGCAGCCCGTCGCTGCCGCCGGTGTGCACCCGGTGGCGCATGATGGCCTGCACGTTCTCCTCGTGGCCGACGTGCATCAGGCACGAACTGCCGAGTTCCTCAGACACCAGCACGTCGAAGTAGAACTCGGTGGGCTGCTGCCCGGCCGCGCGGGCGGATTCGGCGACGGTGCGCCCCACCAGGTGCGCGTTGTCGGCCCGCCGGACGCCGTTGATCTCGATGGTTTCCCATTCGACCGGCACGCCGTGGCAGCCGTCGGAGCCTTCCTCCTCCAGGACGACGCGAATCCTGGCCCGCTGCGCCGGATCCCGCAGCCGCTCCAGGGTCGCCGCAACGCCGCCCTCCATCGCCCAGCTGGGCAGCAGCGCGTGCAGCGAGGTGCTGCCCGGCAGGTAGGGGTAGGTGTCGAGGCTGATGTCGCAGCCCCCGGCGAGCGCTTCGTCCAACATGGACAGCAGGTCGGCGGCCCGGCCCTTGTTGACGCTGAAGTTCATGGTGGCGTGCGCGAGGTGCAGCGGGCAGCCGGTGGTCCTGCTGATCTCGATCATCTCGGCGTACGCGGCCAGCGCGCCGGCGCCGTAGCTGCGGTGGTGCGGGCTGTAGAACCCGCCGCGGGCCGCGACCACCTCGCAGAGCGCGGCGAGCTCACCGGTGTCGGCGTACATCCCGGGCGTGTAGGTCAGCCCCGAGGACATGCCGAAGGCGCCCTCGTCCAGCGATCGCGCCAGGACCTCGCGCATCCGGTCGAGTTCGGCGTCGGTGGCCGCGCGGTCGTCGTAGCCGACGCACAGCAGCCGCAGCGTGCCCTGCGGCACCAGGTACGCGGCGTTGGCGGCGATGCCGGTGTCGAGCCGGTCGAGGTATTCGGCGACGCTGCGCCAGTTCCAGTCGAATCCCGGCGGGTCGTCGTTCCAGCCCGCGATCTGGGCGCGCACCGTGGCCAGCGTGGCGTCGTCCACGGGCGCGTAGGACAACCCGTCCTGCCCGATGACCTCCAGCGTCACGCCCTGCGACACCTTCGCGGTGTGGTCGGGCGCGGCCAGGATCTGCAGGTCCGAGTGCGCGTGCATGTCGATGAAGCCGGGCGCGAGCACCAGGCCGTCGGCGTCGATCGAGCGCTTGCCGCTCAACCGCCCAGGCCCGGCGATCTCGGCGATCCGCCCGGCCTCGATCCCGACGTCGGCGAGGTAACCCGGGCCGCCGTCTCCATCGACGACCCGAGCCCCGTGGACCACAATGTCCATATTGGAACCCTTCAGAATCAGGAATTCTTTCCAGCGGCTTGCGTGCGGTGCAGGTGGCGGAACCTCAGAAGCCTTCTCGACTCCGGGATCCCCGGCTTATGTATGTCCGATACGCGGCGCCGGGGCTGTCCTCGCGAGAAGACTTCTGAGAACCCGCGGCGGTGCGAGCTGAGTCCCACACTGCAAGCGGCTGCCGCCGCTTCTTGAAAGAAACCTCCCAGTTCGGTCCTCGTCGCACCCGGAGGTGCGTGCGATCGCGCGGTCGTCCTAGAAGAACGTGCGCACCAGGTCGATCACGGTGTCTCCGTCGACGACCGGGATCAGGGTCCACTTGTCGAACACCGTGCAGGGGTGCGACAACCCGAAGCCGATCCAGTCGCCGACCTGCAGATCGGCGCCGCGCACGGTCAGGAACGCGTGCTGGTCGGCCAGCGACGTCACCTCGCACGAACCGGCGGCCAGCTCCCGGATCTCGCCGTCCGCGCCGCGGATCACCTGCGGTTCGGGCAGGTCCTGGTCGAAGGACACGTCCCGGCGGCCCATGGTCAGCAGCGCCAGGCCCTCCTCCGGCCGCGAGGTGACCTGCGCCCACACCCGCATCGCGGGGTGGAACGGCCGCTCCTCGCCCGTCAGCCGGTGCTCGCGGCCGAACGGCGAGCGGACCCGGTAGAAGCCGTCGTCGTGCAGCAGGTATCCGCCGCTGCGCAGCACCGGTACCACCGGCAGCCCGGCGGGCCACGGCTCGGTGAACGCCTCGGCGACCTGGTCGAAGTAGGCGCTGCCGCCGCAGGTGACGATCACCTCGTCCAGCCCCGAGAAGTGGCCTGCCTCCGCCAGTTCCGCGACGAGCTCCCGCAGCCGGCGCATGTATCCGTCCACTGCGGACAGCGACTGCTCGCTGATGTCGTGGCCGAGCGCGCCTTCGTAGCCACCGACGCCGACGAGCCGCAGCATCGGGTTCTCCAGCACGAGGTCGGCGATCTCGTGCGCTTCGGCGATCGTGCGCGCGCCGGTCCGGGCGCCGTCGCTGCCCAGCTCGACCAGCACGTCGACCTGCCGCGACGCGCCGTGCCGGGCCAGCGCCTCGGTCATCAGCTGCACGCCGCGCACCGAGTCCACGAAGCAGCTGAACTCGAACTCGGGGTTGGCGTCCAGCTCGCCGGCCAGCCACGCCAGGCCGCTGGCATCCAGCAGCTGGTTGGCGAGCATGATCCGCTCCACGCCGAACGCCCGGTAGACCCGCAGCTGGCTGAGGTTCGCCGCGGTGATGCCCCACGAGCCGTTCGCCAGCTGCAGTTCGAAGAGCTGCGGGGCCATCGTCGTCTTGCCGTGCGGCGCGAGCTGCAGGCCGTGCTGGGCGCACCAGTCCGCCATGGTCCGCAGGTTGTGCCGCAAGGCCGCATCATCGAGCGCCAGCAGCGGGCCGACGAAGCCCGCCTCGTGCAACTTCGGGCGCTGCGCGAGGAAGTCGCCGACGGTGCTGCCGAAGGCATCGGACGGCATGCCCTTGAAACGCCAGTCGATGCGCTCGTCGTGCAGCGCGCGCACCGCTGCGGTGTTGATCCCCCGTGTCGACACGAAGGCCTCCTATTGCGTAGACTGCAACGCCGGTTGCGTAAAATGCCGGGTAGGTATGTACCATCAGTGGCGCAGCACGTCAACGGACGGAGTGGTCGGTGAGCCAGAGCCTGGAACGCGGTCTGACCGTGCTGACCGCACTCGCCGCCGGCCCGCAAACGCTCGACCAGCTCGCGCAGCGCTTGGGTGTGCACAAATCCACCGCCATGCGCCTGCTGCGCACCCTCGAATCGGGCCGCTTCGTGCGCCGCGAGGACGTGCACCACTACCGCCTCGGCAGCGCCCTGTTCGACCTGGCCCACCAAGCGCTGGAAGACCTCGACGTGCGCACCGTCGCCCGCCGCCACCTGGTCGAGCTCGGGGAGATCAGCGGGCACACGGTGCATCTGGCGACCCTCGAGGACGACCAGGTCGTCTACATCGACAAGGTGGACAGCCGACACCCGGTCAGGATGTACTCCCGCATCGGCCGCCGCGCGCCGGTGCACTGCACGGCCGTGGGCAAGGCCCTGCTGGCCGACTGGCCGACGCAGCAGCGCCGCCGGTTCGCCGAGCAGCTCAAGTACCCGAAGATGACCGCCAACACGATCGACTCGGCGGACCGGTTCCTGACCGAGCTGGACTGGGTGCGAGCCCAGGGCTACGCGGTGGACCGCAGCGAGCACGAGGACTTCATCCACTGCGTCGGGGCGCCGATCCGCAACCACCGCGGCGAGGCCGTCGCCGCCGTGTCGCTATCGGTTCCCAAGGTATTGCTGGACTTCGACGGACTGCTCGGTCTCGTCGACGACGTGCTGCGCGCCGCCGGCGAGGTTTCCGCCGAGCTGGGGTGGCAGCGCAAGAACCCGAAAGGAAAGGAAGTCTGATGGCCAGGACCGTGGTCAGCACTGACAAAGCCCCCAAGCCGCCGGCGAGCATCCCGCTGTCGCAGGGCGTCCGCAAGGGCAACATCCTGCAGGTCTCGGGCCAGACCGCCGTGGACCCGGCGACCGGCAAGGTGGTCGAGGGCGGCGTCCCCGAGCAGACCGAGCAGTGCCTGCGCAACATCATCGCGATCCTGGAGGCCGAGGGCGGCTCCCTGGAGGACGTGCTGATGCTGCGGGTGTACCTGACGGACGTCTCGCAGTTCGCGGAGATGAACGAGACCTACGCGCGAGTCGTCGGCGAGCCGTTCCCGGCCCGCACGACGGTCTACGTCGGTCTCCCCGCCGGGCTCCTCGTCGAGATCGACGCCCTGGCCGTCCTCGACTGAAGTTCCTGTTTCCAGGCTCGTCCTGCGCGGCGGTGCGGGTGGCGGAACCTCAGATGCCTTCTCGCTGTGGGATCCCCGACATCATGAATGACCAATTCACCACGTCGGGGCTGTCCTCGCGAGAAGACACCTGAGAACCCGCGGCGGTGTAAGTTGCGAGGGTGGGCTAAGCGGCTTCGCCGCTTGCGTCGGCATCAGCTCGTGTGGCTTGAGGTGTCGCGGTTGCGGCTTCGAGACAACTGAATGGAGCTGCTGAAGGGCGCTTCCGGCCTGGTTTTCAGGCAGGAGGCGCCCTTCGCTCATTCCTTGCGGCCGGTGACGGCGAGGGAGAGGCCGAGGCCGATCATGGCGAAGCCGCCCGCCTTCTGGACCATCGCCAGGCGGCGCGGGGCGCTGGCGAGCCAATTGCGGGCCGTGGCCGCGAACAGGCCCCAGGCACTGTCCGAGACCAGCGCGATGCCGATCGGGATCAGTGCGAGCAGCAGCATCTGCACCGGGACGTGGCCCAGCGCGGGATCGACGAACTGCGGAACCACCGCCGTGAAGAAGATGAACGTCTTCGGGTTCGCCACCCCCACCACCACGCCCTCCCGCAGCGTTCGCAGGCCGCCGAAGGCCGGCGCCTGCTCGGGCAGCTGCGCCGCCAGCGGGCGACTGCTGCGCAGCGCCTTGATCCCCAGGTAGACCAGGTACACCGCGCCCGCGACCTTGATCGCGGTGAACACCGCGATCGACTGCGCCACCACCGCACCGACGCCGAGCGCGACCGCGATGGCGACCAGGTAGCACCCGATGGCATTGCCGACGACGCTGGTCAGCGCGGTGCGCTTGCCGTGCGCCAAGGCCCGGCCGACTACGAACAACACACTCGGCCCCGGTACCGCGATGATCACCAAGGACATCGCCGCGAACACCAGCAACCGATCGACGGAAACCATTTCGACACACCTCCTCGGACAGCCTGGCAAGCCGCCGCGCCGGACGCCAGTGAGTTACACCGTTCCGAGCGGAGCCGGATCTACTGTGGACACATGTCGCTGCGTTCGATGTTGTCCTGGAACGTGCTGGTACCGGTGCTCGCGATCGTCGCGCTGGCCATCGCCTGGCCCGGCAAAGGACTCGGCATAGGCATGGTGATCGTCCTCGCGGTCCTGCTCGCGGGCGCGGTGCTCACCGCCGTGCACCACGCGGAGGTCATCGCGCACAAGGTGGGCGAACCGTTCGGCTCGCTGGTCCTGGCGGTCGCCGTCACGGTCATCGAGGTCGGGCTGATCGTCACGCTGATGGTCTCCGGCGGGCCGGAGACCGTGACGCTGGCCCGGGACACGATCTTCGCCGCGATCATGATCACCACCAACGGCATCGTCGGGCTGTCCCTGCTGGTGGGCGCCCTGCGCTACGGCGTGACGAGCTTCAACGCCGAAGGCACCGGCGCGGAGCTGGCGACGGTGGCGACGTTGGGCGCGCTGAGCCTGGTGTTCCCGACCTTCACCACCACGGTGCCGGGGCCGGAGTACTCGTCGTCGCAGCTGGTCTTCGCCGCGGTCGCGTCGATCGTGCTGTACGCGACCTTCGTGTTCACCCAGACCGTCCGGCACCGCGACTTCTTCCTGCCGGTCACCGACGAGGGCACCGTCGCTCCGGAGGACGACCACGCGCCGCCGCCGACCGGCCGCCAGACCGTGGTGAGCATCGTGCTGCTGCTGATCGCGCTGGTCGCCGTCGTCGGGCTGTCGAAGCTGGAATCCCCGGCGATCGAAGCCGCGGTCGACGCGATCGGCTTCCCGCAGTCCTTCGTCGGCGTGGTGATCGCGATGCTGGTGCTGCTGCCGGAGACGATCGCGGCGGTGCGCGCCGCCCGCCGCCGGCGGATGCAGATCAGCCTCAACCTCGGCTACGGCTCGGCGATCGCCAGCATCGGCCTGACCATCCCGGCGATCGCGCTCGCCACGATCTGGCTGGACGACCCGCTGCACCTCGGCCTAGGCGCAACCCAGCTGGTGCTGTTCACCCTGACCGTCATCGTCAGCGTCCTCACGGTCGTCCCGGGCCGCGCCACCCGTCTCCAGGGCTGCGTCCACCTGGCGCTGCTGGCGGCGTTCCTCTTCCTGGCCGTCAACCCGTAGCAACGAGCGAAGGGCCACCTCCCGCGTCGGGCGGGAGGTGGCCCTTCGTGCTTCGTCCGGTCAGCGGCGGCCGGCGAACAGCAGGAGGACCGGACCGATGATGGTGATCGCGCCCGCCACCACGAACACCCCGCCCCAGCCCCACGCCGAGTCGGCGAGGTAGCCGGTCACCAGCGGCGCGAAGATCGACGCGGACGTCGCGAACATCTGCACCGCGCCCGAGACGGCGCCGTAGCGCGACGCCGGCACCGCTTCGCCCACGATGATCCAGTACTGGGCGCCGGTGAGGTACAGCAGGAACACCACGACGGTCATCACCAGCACCGCGGCGAACGTGCTGGTCAGCGTCGACACCAGGGCGAAAAGCAGCGCGGTCGCGGTCAGGCAGACGATCACCATCCAGCGGCGCGGTGCGGCCGAGTCGCCGACCCGCCGGACGAGCCAGTCCGTGGCCACCCCGCCGACGATCAGCCCGATGCAGCCGCCGACCCACGGGATCGCCCCGGAGATCGCCAGCTCGTCCAGGTCGATGCCCCGCTCCTGCACGAGGTAGTTCGGGAACCAGGACACGAACGTCCACAGGATCCACGCGTAACCGAAGTACGCGATCGCGGTCGCCCACACCGCGGGCTTGCCCACGCAGCGCCAGAAGCCGGGCGCGTCGGCCTGCTCCTCGACGCTCGCGTCCGTCTGGCCACCGCGGATCGCCTGCAGCTCGGCGGTGTTGACCTTCGGGTGCTCCTCGGGGGAGTCGCGGACGACCGCGAACCAGCCGACCGCGGCCAGCACGCCCAGCGCGCCGAAGACCAGGAACGGGATCCGCCAGTTGCCCTCGGTGGCGTGCATGATGCCGACCACGACCGGCGTGGCGATCGCGCCGCCCAGCGGCGTCGCCGCGTTGGCGATGCCCAGCGCGGTGCCCAGTTCCCGCTTCGGGAACCAGTTGTGCATCAGCTTCGCGGTGACCGTCGCTTGTGGACCTTCGCCGGCGCCGAAGAGGAACCGGATGATCAGCAGGCTGACGAAGCCGACGCCGGCGGCGGTCAGCGCGGTGAACGCCGACCAGGCGATCACCGCCCAGCCCATCACGTTGCGCGGCCCGAACCGGTCGGCCAGCCAGCCGCCGATGAACCCGAACGGCGAGTAGGCGAGCGCGAAGATGCTGGCCAGCCAGCCGAACGCGGCGTTGGAGAAGCCGAACTCGGCGATGATCAGCGGCCCGGCGATGCCGAACGCGGCCCGGTCGGCGTAGTTCAGGCCGAGGATCATGAAGTCCGCGGCCAGCACGCCGAAGCGCCGGCGGGTCGGGGCCGTGGTCGTTGCGGTGGTCGTCATGCCGGGGCACCTCCGGTGCGCAGGACGCGTTCGACGACGTCGACCGCGGTGCGGACCTCGTCGAGCGGGACGGACTCGTCGGCGGTGTGCGCGCAGGCGATCGAGCCCGGCCCGAACACCACGGCGGGCACCCCGTCCAGGGCGATCTTGCTCGCGTCGGTGCCGTAACCGACGCCCAGCGGCGCCGCGTCCAGCCCGGATTCGCGCAGGCTCCCGGCCACGGTGCAGACGAACGGATCGGCCGGGTCGCTGTCCAGCGAGTAGTCGACGATGTGCGGCTCGTGCACCGTCACCGGCCAGCGGTCGGTGAGCTCGGCGCGCAGC
Organism: Saccharopolyspora elongata; assembly: GCF_004348985.1. Classification (GTDB taxonomy): domain Bacteria; phylum Actinomycetota; class Actinomycetes; order Mycobacteriales; family Pseudonocardiaceae; genus Saccharopolyspora; species Saccharopolyspora elongata. The sequence continues at coordinate 8,444 of NZ_SMKW01000094.1, forward strand.
GCGGCCCACACCTCGTGCGGGTCCTCGCCGCCGACGGTCCGCCGGTCGATGGTCAGCACGCAGCTGTCCGGCAGGACGTTCGGCCCCTGCCCGCCCTCGATCAGCGTGACCGCGAGCGACGGCGGGCCGACCAGCGGGCGGGCCAGCGCCGCCAGCCGCGGGGCGTGTTCGCGCTGCAGGTAGCGCACCACGTCGGCGGCGACCTCGATGGCGTTGGTCTTGTCCCACGGCTGGGAGCTGTGCCCGCCTTCGCCGTGCGCCTCGATGCGGCAGCGCATGCATCCCTTGTGCGCCACCACCATTCGCAGCTCGGTGGGCTCGCCGACGATCGCGCCGACCGGGGTGGGCAGGCCGCTGGCGCGCAGCGCGGTCACGCCGCGGTACAGGTGCTCCTCGTCGACGACGCCCGCCAGCACCACCGTCCGGGGCCTCGGCCCGCGTTCGGCCAGCCGCGCCATCGCGGTCAGGAAGACCGCCAGCGGCGCCTTCGCGTCGCACGCCCCGCGCCCGTACAGCCGCCCGTCGCGCACCACCGGGTCGAACGGGTCGATCGTCATGCCGTCGGTTTCGACGGTGTCCAAATGGGATTCGAGCAGCAGCGGGCGGTCGTCGTCGCCGGGTAGCGTGACGATCACGTTCCGTCGCCCGTCGAGGACTTCTTCGGTGTGCGCCTGCATTCCGCGTTCGGACGCCCACAGCGCGATGTTCTCGGCGAGCTCGGTTTCGGCCGGTTCAGCGCGCTCTCGCGGATTGATGCTTGGAATGCGAACGAGGTTCGCGAGTAACTCGACCGGATCGGCCACGTTCACCCCTGGAATCTTTTGTTGTGTGAAGCGAACAAACGCTAAGTCAGCATCGGTCGGTGGTCAAGATCTTGCGGCATTGCAAGGGTTTCGGGTATTTACCGTCCACTGTGCATTGCGCGAAATGCAATGCGGTCCACTGTGCATTGCGCTTGGTGCAACAAGTGCCGCCGCGCGGGTCTTTCGGCCGTGCCGATGGGGATGCGGAACACGGATGCTGGCGGCGGACCACCACCGACGCGCCTCGGGGGATCGACATGAACGCGCCCGGAGTTGCGCAATGGCACCTGGCGGGCGTCTGGTTCGACGCCTGCAAGTGCGCGATCCCGTGCCCCTGCTCGTTCGCCCAACCGCCGACCTACGGCGATTGCGACGGCGTCCTCCTCTGGCACATCCGCGCCGGCCACTACGGCGACCTGGATCTCGGCGGCCTCAACGTCGCGATGCTCGCGTCCTTCACCGGCAACATCTGGACCGGGGAGCACCGTGACGCCCGCGCCGCGGTGTTCTTCGACGAACGCGCCGGCGAGGCGCAGTACGCCGCGCTCCGGACGATCTTCACCGGGCGGGCAGGCGGCTGGCCGCAGCAGTTCGGCGAGCTGTTCGGGCCGGAGATCGTGGCCGCGGAGACGAGCCCGATCGAGGTCGCCATCGCCGACGACCTGTCCTCCTGGTGGGTGCGGATCCCCGGCTGTGCGGAGGCCGTCGTCACCGCACTCACCGGCCCCACCAGCACCGAAGGTGCTCGCGTCCAGGTGCACAACCTGCCCGGCGCGGAGGTCGGCCCCGGTCAGCCGCCGGCGACCTGGGGGAGGGCGACGTCCGACCGGGCCGAGGCGTACGGCTTCAGCTGGGAGCGCGTGGGCAATTCCAGCAAGCTCATCCCGTTCGACTGGACGGGACCGGACGCGACATGACCCGCGCCGCCGCCCGGCGCGGCATCCCGGCCCCGCGCACCTGGTCGCGCGCGGAGCTCGCGCTGGCGATCGCACTGCTCGCGCTCGCCGGGACGGCCTGGCTGATCACCGGCCTCGCGGCGATGCCCGACATGAGCGCGGGAATCCTCACGGGCGCGCCGGCGATGTCCGCCATGCCGCTGTTCTTGCTGACCTGGCCGGTGATGATGGCGGCGATGATGCTGCCCGCCAGCACGCCGTTCACCATCGGCGTGCGCCGGCTGGCTGCGGCGCGCCACGCCCGCCGCGGAACCGTCGCCGCCCTGACGGCGGGCTACCTGGTCGTCTGGAGCGCCACCGGGGTGCCCGCCTACGCCGTCCTGCGGGGGTTCGACGCGATCGCGATGCGAGGCGGCGAGGTGTCGGTGCGGGTCGGCGCGGTCGTGCTCATCTGCGCGGGCGCGTACCAGTTCACGCCGCTGAAGCGCTGGTGCCTGGCCCGCTGCCGCTCGCCGCTGGCCCTGCTGGTGCGCCACGGCGACACCGCCCTGCGCAGCCGCGCGGGAGCGCTGTGGGTGGGCATGCACCACGGCGGGTACTGCCTGGGCTGCTGCTGGGCGCTGACCGTCGTGCTGCTCGCCGCGGGCACCATGAACCTCGTGTGGATGGCTGCCCTGGCCGCGCTGATCGCGCTGGAGAAAGCGGCCCCGCGCGGCGAGGCCATCGGCTTCGCGCTGGGCGTGGCCGCGATCGGCCTCGGCGTCTTCCTGCTCCTCCGGTGAGCTCAGTACACCGGGCCGGTGTACTTCTCGCCCGGGCCCTGACCCGGGGCGTCCGGGTGGGTGGACGCCTCGCGGAACGCGCGCTGCAGCGTCTGCAGCCCGTCGCGGACCGGGCCCGCGTGCGGCCCCAGGTATTCGACGGAGGCGGTGACCAGCCCGGCCAGCGCGGTGATCAGCCGGCGCGCCTCGTCCAGGTCGCGCTCCGCCGCGGTGTCCGGGTCCTCGGCGGCCAGCCCGAGCTTCTCCGCGGCCGCGGACATCAGCATGACCGCAGCCCGGCTGATCACCTCGACGCTGGGAACATCGGCGAGCTCGCGGACGTTGAATTCCATGTCCGCGTCGGGTACCGGCTCACCTGGCAGGTCGGACGCGTTAGGGGACGGGGTTGGCTGCGGTTCGGTCACGCCTGCTACCCTGACACGCACGACCAGCCCCCGCGAAGGCGGGGGCGGCAAAGTGGAGTCCCGCTCCCACCCGAGTAGCCGCCACAGGCTTCCGGGTTCCGGTCCTGTCGATGGCGCGAGCCATCGGTGGCACGAACGGTATTGCGGTACCGGTTCGATCGGTTTGGAGTCAGGGTCCCGCGGCCCGCGGAAGCGGCAGCCGGCGGGACCTCTGCATTCCGGGGTGAGCTCTACGCGCCGCGGTGCAGTTACTAAGCCATCGAACCGAGGAGGGCCCATCAGCTCCGAGACGCGCATCAACGACCGCATCCGGGTTCCGGAGGTCCGCTTGGTCGGACCCAACGGTGAACAGGTCGGTATCGTCCGCATCGAGGACGCGCTCCGGCTTGCCCAGGAAGCGGATCTGGACCTTGTCGAGGTCGCCCCGCAGGCGCGCCCGCCGGTCTGCAAGCTCATGGACTACGGCAAGTTCAAGTACGAGAGCGCGCAGAAGGCTCGCGAATCGCGTCGCAACCAGCAGCAGACCGTCATCAAGGAGCAGAAGCTCCGGCCGAAGATCGACCCGCACGACTACGAGACGAAGAAGGGCCACGTGACCCGCTTCCTCAACCAGGGTCACAAGGTCAAGGTGACGATCATGTTCCGTGGTCGTGAGCAGTCGCGTCCCGAGTTGGGCTTCCGCCTGCTGCAGCGACTGGCCGACGACGTTTCCGAACTCGGATTCATCGAGGCCAACCCGAAGCAGGACGGCCGAAACATGATCATGGTTCTCGCGCCGCACAAGACGAACAAGACCAAGCCCAAGGCGAACGCTTAAGTCCGCAGGGCTCGTGATGTGACGCCGGGCCGGGACGCAGTCCGCGCCCCCGCCCGGCATCAGTACGAAACGAGGACGAGAAGATGCCGAAGAACAAGACCCACAAGGGCACCTCGAAGCGCTTCAAGGTGACCGGCACGGGCAAGCTGCGGCGCGAGCAGGCCGGTCGTCGGCACATCCTGGAGAAGAAGTCCAGCCGTGTCACCCGCCGGCTCGAGGGCACCGAAGCGGTGGCCAAGGCCGACGTCAAGCGCATCAACCGACTGCTGGGTCGCTGAACCCCGACCCGCTGCTCCCCGGCAGCAGGTCAGCAACGCAGTTCCAGCAACCCGCACGGGCGGTTCCCCGCCCCCGATGAGATGACAGGACGGACCCCGTGGCACGCGTCAAGCGGGCAGTCAACGCCCAGAAGAAGCGCCGCACCATTCTCGAGTCGGCCCGTGGTTACCGCGGTCAGCGCTCCCGGCTGTACCGCAAGGCCAAGGAGCAGATGCTCCACTCGATGACCTACGCCTACCGCGACCGGCGGGCCCGCAAGGGTGACTTCCGGAAGCTGTGGATCACCCGCATCAACGCCGCGACCCGGCAGCACGGCCTGAGCTACAACCGGTTCGTGCAGGGCCTGAAGGCCGCCGAGGTCGAGGTCGACCGGAAGATCCTGGCCGAGCTCGCGGTCAACGACCCGCAGGCGTTCGCCGCGCTGGTCGAGGTTGCGCGCAAGAACCTGCCGGAGAGTGCGGCCTGATCACCGAAGGCCCCTCCGCTGCACCGCGACCCGGGACGACGACTCCGCTGACGGAGCGATCGACCCGGGTCGCGGTCGCTCGCAAGCTCACCCGCCGCGCCGGCCGGGAGAAGGCCGGCGCGTTCCTCGCGGAAGGCGCCCAGGCGGTCGGCGAGGCGCTGACCGCGCACGCCGCCGGGGTGCTGCGGGTGCGCGACGTGTTCGCCACCGAGCAGTCCCGGCACGCCGAGTTCCTCGACCGGGCGCGCGCCGAGTCGGTGCCGGTGCACCTGGTCACCGAGCGCGCCGCGGCGTCGCTGTCGGAGACCGTGACCCCGCAGGGCCTGATCGCGGTCTGCGACCTGCCGGACACCGCGCTGTCCGACGCGCTCGCCGAACGCCCGAACCTGGTCGCGGTGCTGGTCGGCGTGGCAGACCCGGGCAACGCCGGCACGGTGGTCCGGGTCGCGGACGCGGCCGGTGCCGGTGCCGTGCTGTTCGCCGGTGACACCGTCGACGCCTACAACGGCAAGGCGGTGCGGGCGTCCACCGGCAGCCTCTTCCACCTGCCGGTCGCGCGGGACCGCGACGTCTCCGCCGTGCTCGCCGCCTGCCGCGCGGCCGGGCTCCGGCTGGTCGGCGCCGACGGCTATGCCGCCGGCGACCTCGACACGGCCGACCGCGACGGCGAGCTCGCCGAACCCACGGCGTGGGTGTTCGGCAGCGAGGCCCACGGCCTGCCGGACGAGGTGAAGTCCGAGCTGGACACCACGCTGCGGGTGCCGCTGTACGGGCGCGCCGAAAGCCTGAACCTGGCCACCGCCGCGGCCGTCTGCCTCTACGCCTCCGCCCGCGCCCAGCACCGGTGAAGCCCGGCGATTTTCCCGTGCGCGCTTCGGGGAAGTTGACGATTTCGCGTGAAATCGCGAACCGGCCGGGTCCGGGACCGCGTGTCGGCACCGGATCTCCGCGAAAAGCGGTTGGGGCCGTCGCATAGAATTCAGGGGTCAGCTTGCGGCTTGAGTCGTATGCCAACGAGCAGGTTCGCCGCCCCCGGGCCACCGGTCCGGGAATCGGGTACTGATGCCTGTCGGATCAACGGGAGTCACGCACTAACGATGTCTGGAGCCAACGACCCGTACGACCCGAAAGAGGTCGCCGCGCTGTCGCCGGAGACGCTGGACCGCGCGGTGGTCGAGGCCAGCAAAGCCTTCGCCGCGACCACCGACCTCGATGCGCTGGCGGCCGTCAAGCCCGCGCACCTCGGGGACCGTTCGCCGCTGCTGACCGCGCGCCGGGAGATCGGCGCGCTGCCGCCGAAGGCGCGATCGGAGGCCGGCAAGCGCGTCAACCAGGCCCGCGAGGCGATCCAGGGCGCATTCGACGAGCGCCGCGCCGCCCTGCAGGCCGAGCGCGACGAGCGGGTGCTGCGCGAGGAGACGGTCGACGTCACGCTGCCCTGGGACCGCGTCCCGGCCGGCGCGCGGCACCCGCTCAGGCAGCTCGCCGAGCAGGTCGAGGACACCTTCGTGGCGATGGGCTGGGAGGTCGCCGAGGGTCCCGAGCTGGAGACCGAGTGGTTCAACTTCGACGCGTTGAACTTCGGCAAGGACCACCCGGCGCGCACCATGCAGGACACCTTCTACGTCGGTCCGGAGAACTCCGGGCTGGTGCTGCGCACCCACACCTCGCCGTCGCAGATCCGCTCGCTGCTGGAGCGGGACCTGCCGGTGTACGTGGTGTGCCCCGGCCGCACCTTCCGCACCGACGAGCTGGACACCACCCACACCCCGGTGTTCTCGCAGGTCGAGGGCCTGGCGGTGGACAAGGGCCTGACGATGGCGCACCTCAAGGGCACCTTGGACGCGTTCGCCCGGGCGATGTTCGGCCCGGAATCCAAGACCCGGTTGCGGCCGTCGTTCTTCCCGTTCACCGAGCCGTCGGCGGAGATGGACGTGTGGTTCCCGGAGAAGAAGGGCGGCGCCGGCTGGGTCGAGTGGGGCGGCTGCGGCATGGTCAACCCGAACGTGCTGCGCGCCTGCGGCGTCGACCCCGACGTCTACACGGGCTTCGCGTTCGGCATGGGGCTGGAGCGCACGCTGCAGTTCCGCAACGGCATCCCGGACATGCGCGACATCGTCGAGGGCGACGTCCGGTTCACCCAGCCGTTCGGCATCTGATGCCCACCGACACCACCCACCTGAACGAGAGAAAGGCCTGACCAAGTGCGGATTCCGGTTTCCTGGCTGGCCGAGCACCTTGAGCTGCCCGAGGAGACGACCGCGGAGACGCTGGCCGAAGCGTTCATCCGGATCGGCTTGGAGGTCGAAGAGGTCGTCCACCTGACCCAGGTGCGCGGGCCGCTCGTGGCCGGTCGCGTCGCCGCGATCGAGGAACTCACCGAGTTCAAGAAGCCGATCCGGTTCTGCCAGGTCGAGGTCGGCGCGGACGACTCCGGCGAGCAGCAGGTGCAGGGCGTCATCTGCGGTGCCCGCAACTTCCAGGAGGGCGACCTGGTCGTGGTCGCGCTGCCCGGTGCGGTGCTGCCCGGCGACTTCGAGATCACCTCCCGCAAGACCTACGGCAAGGTCAGCGAGGGCATGATCTGCTCGGCCAAGGAGCTGGGCATCGGCGAGGACCACGACGGCATCCTGGTGCTGCCGCCCGGTTCGGCCGACCCCGGCGACGACGCGGTCGAGCTGGTGGGGCTGGACGACTCGATCATCGAGCTGGCCATCACCCCGGACCGCGGCTACTGCTTCTCGGTGCGCGGCCTGGCCCGCGAGCTGTCCAACGCGCTCGACGTGCCGTTCGGCGACCCGGGCACCCGCCCGGTCCCGGCCGACGACCGGCCCTCGCGCGAGGTCGAGCTGCGCGACCCGAGCGCCTGCTCGCGGTTCGTGCTGCGCAGGGTCACCGGTGTCGACCCGACCGCGCCGAGCCCCTGGTGGCTCCGCCGCCGCCTGGCGCTGGCCGGGATGCGGTCCATCTCGCTGGCCGTGGACGTCACCAACTACGTGATGCTCGAGCTGGGCCAGCCGCTGCACGCCTTCGACACCACGAAGGTGACCGGTGCGCTGGTGGTGCGCCGCGCCGAGCAGGGCGAGAAGCTGACCACCCTGGACGGTCTGAGCCGCGAGCTGGACCCGGACGACATCGTGATCTGCGATGACAGCGGCCCGGTGTCGCTGGCCGGCGTGATGGGCGGCGAGTCCACCGAGATCGGCCACAACACGCACGACGTGCTGCTGGAGGCGGCGAACTGGGATCCGGCCAGCATCGCCCGCACCATCCGCCGGCACAAGCTGCCCAGCGAGGCGGGCAAGCGCTTCGAGCGGACGGTGGACCCGGCGATCGCCGCGGTGGCCACCGAGCTGGCCGCGCAGCTGCTGGTCCGCTACGGCGACGGCACCATCGCGCCGGGCCGTACCGACGTCGGCGAGCCGAAGCAGCCCGAGCCGGTGACCATGCCGCTGGCGCTGCCGGACAAGATCGCCGGGGTGTACTACGACCGCGGCGTGACCGCCCGGCGGCTGAGCCAGATCGGCTGCCGCATCGAGGTCGGCACCTCCGACGAGGGCGTCGGCGTGGTCACCGCGACCCCGCCGACGTGGCGGCCGGACCTGAAGCAGCCGTACGACCTGGTCGAGGAAGTGCTGCGCCTGGAGGGGTACCACACGATCCCCTCGGTGCTGCCCGCCGCGCCGGCCGGGCGCGGGCTCAACGCGGAGCAGCGCCGCGAGCGCGCGGTCTCCCGCGCGCTGGCCGGTGAGGGCTACGTCGAGGTCCTGCCGTTCCCGTTCGTCGGCAAGGCGACGCTGGACGACTTCGGCCTCGCCGAGGACGACCCGCGACGGCGCACCATGACGGTGCTCAACGCGTTGGAGAGCGACCGGTCGTTGCTGACCACGACGCTGCTGACCGGGCTGGCGGAAACCTTGCAGCGCAACGTTTCCCGCGGCCAGCGCGATCTCGCGTTGTTCCACATCGGACAGGTCGTGCAGCCCGCGGAGAACCAGCCCGCGGTGCCTTCGGTCGGCGTGGCGTCGCGGCCCAGCGACGAGGAGCTCGCCGCGCTGCACGCGTCGCTGCCGGCGCAGCCGAAGCACGTCGCCGTGATGCTGGGCGGCAACCGCGAGCGCGCCGGCTGGTGGGGCAAGGGCCGCGAGGCGAACTGGGCGGACGCGGTGCAGGCCGCGCGCGTCGTCGCCGAGGCCGCCCGCGTGGAGCTGACGGTGAGCGCGGGCGAGCTCGCGCCGTGGCACCCGGGCCGGTGCGCGCAGCTGAAGGCCGGTGACGTCGTCGTCGGCCACGCGGGCGAGCTGCACCCGAAGGTCGTGGAGGCGCTGGGCCTGCCGAAGCGGACCTGCGCGATGGAGCTCGACCTGGACGCCCTGCCGCTGACCGACCGCCGCCCGGCACCGCAGATCTCGGCGTACCCGCCGGTGCTGATGGACATCGCCCTCGTGGTGGACGAGGGTGTGGCCGGGGCCGACGTGATCGACGCGGTCCGCGCCGGCGGCGGCGAGCTGCTGGAGGACGTGCGGCTGTTCGACGTCTACGCCGGTGAGCAGCTCGACGAGGGCAAGAAGTCGCTGGCCCTGGCGCTGCGCTTCCGCGCCTCGGACCGGACGCTCAAGCAGGAGGAGGCCACCGAGGCCCGCGACGGGGCGGTGCGAGCCGCCACCGAGCGCCTCGGCGCCAGCCTCCGCGCCTGACTGTTCAGCCGCAATTTCCATTGAAATCGAAGATTCGATTTCAATGGAAATTGCGGCCTTGTCATCCGAGGAGCCGCCGTGGTCAAGCTGGATCGGTTGATCAACGTCCTCGGCGGCCTCGGGGCCCGGCTGGGCAACGCCCCGCGATCCAGGTCCACGGAGCTGCGGTCGGTGGCGCTGCACGACCCGGCCGATCCCGCCCCGGGCGGTGAGGACGTCCTGCTCGCCGTCGGCGTCGACGCCGACGGCGCGGCTGATCTGCTCTCGAGCACCCGCGCCGAAGTGGTCGTGCTGCGCTGCACCGAACTCGGCGAGCGGGCGCTCGCGGCGGCCCGCGACCGGCACGTGACGGTGGTGCTCGTCGATCCGGCCGTGTCGTGGGGGCAGCTGGCGGCCGTGATCTACGGGCTGGTGCTGGAGGGCCGCGAAACCGAGGCGGGCCGGGGCCCGACGGACCTGTTCGCGCTGGCCGACGCGCTCGCGGACTCGGTCGGTGGGCCGGTGACGATCGAGGACCACCGCTCCGGCGTGCTCGCGTACTCCAGTCGGCAGCACAGCGCCGACCGGGCCCGGCTGGCCACGATCCTGGGGCGGCGGGTGCCCGCGGAGATCCGGCGGGAGCTGACCGAGCGCGGCGTGTTCCGGCACCTGGAGACCTCCGACGAACCGATCTTCGTGGCGCCGCTGGGGCCGGAATCCCTGCACGGCAGGGCGGTCGTGGCGGTCCGCGCGGGCAAGGAACTGCTGGGCTCGATCTGGGTGGTGACGGAGCACGCACTCACGGACGCGCACCAGGCCGCTCTGGTCAGCGGCGCGCGCACCGCGGCGCTGCACCTGCTCCGCTCCCGGGCCAGCGCGGATCTGGAGCGGCAGGTCGAATCCGATCTGGTCACCGGGCTGCTGGAGGGGCACGAGGACCCAACCGCGGCGTTGAGCCGCCTCGGACTGCGCAGCACGAGGTACCGCGTGGTGGCGGTGCAGGTGCACACCGGTGGCGCGCCGGAGGCCGCGCCGCTGCTCGCCTTCGAGCGGGCGACGACCGGTTTCGGCTGGTCGCGGCCGGGGCGCAGCGCGCTGTTCGCGAACACCGTCTACACGATCTTGCCGCACGAGGACGCCGAGCCGGCGTGCGAGTGGGCGCGGGCTCTGGTCCGGGAACTCGCCGGCGATGCGACGGTCCTCGTCGGGGTGGGCGGCCCGGCCGGGCCCGCGCAGCTGGTGGACAGCCGACAAGAAGCGGACGAGAGTCTGGCGATCCACGCGACGCGGGCGGACCGGGGCGCGGCCGTGGTCTACGACGAGGCGTGGCACGAGATCTTGCTGCGGCGGCTGCGGCACGTCGCGTCGACAGGGCGGGTGCCGGATCGTGGCCCCGTCGTCGAGCTCCGCCGCCACGACCGGGAGCACGGCACGAGCTACGTCGAGACGTTGCGGGCGTGGCTGGAATGCCAGGGCGACCTGGGTGCCGCGGCGGCGCGGCTGGAGGTCCACCCGAACACCGTCCGGTACCGGATGCGGAAGATGGCCGAGCTGACGCCGCTGGACCTGGACGACCCCGACGCCAGGCTGGCGATGATCATCGCGCTCGCCGTGTAGTCGGTTCCGGCCAATCGGGGCGCCGCGATTTGTGCGATTCCGACACTGGCGCGGCGCCGCAGCCGAGGCAGGCTCCACCTCAAGACGTTTCGAGGAGGAAGCATGCGCGAGGACGGGATCGACGGGATTCCGCGCCGGGCCGTGGTGATCGGCGCGGGTGTGGTCGGCTTGTCGACCGCTTGGTTCTTGCAGGAGCACGGCGTCGAGGTCACGGTGCTCGACCGCGAGGACGTCGCGGCCGGTGCGTCGTGGGGCAACGCCGGTTACCTCTCGCCGGGGTTCTCGATCCCGCTGCCGGAGCCGAGCGTGCTGCGCTACGGGTTGCGGTCGCTGTTCGACCGGGACGCGCCGTTGTACGTGCCGGCCTCGGTGGATCCCGGGCTGTGGTCCTTCCTCACCGGTTTCGCCCGGCGGTGCACGCCCTGGGCCTGGCAGCGGTCGATGCGCGCGTTCGTCCCGATGAACGCCGAGTGCCTGGACGCCTTCGATGCGCTGACCGCGGGCGGCGTGTCCGCGCCGACGGTGCCCGCGCCGATCACGGCGGCGTTCGAGAAGCCCGAGCAGGTCGCCGAGCTGCGGCACGAGTTCGAACAGATCCGCCGCTGCGGCCAGGACGTCGAGGTACGCGAACTGTCCACTTCGGACGTCGACGTGCCGCAGCTGTCGTCGCGCATCGCGGCGGTGCTGCGGGTGGAGGGGCAGCGCTTCGTGGACCCCGGCGAGTTCACCCGGAGCCTGGCGAAGTCGGTGGTGGAGCGCGGCGGCAAGCTGCGCACCGGATTCCGCGTGCGGGAGGTGCTGCGCGGCTCCGGTCAGGTCACCGTCAAGTCGGAGCAGGACGAGCGGGTGTCGGCCGAGGCGGTCGTGCTGGCCACCGGCGCGTGGCTGAGCCGGCTGGCGAAGCCGCTGGGCGTCCGCACCGCGGTGCGGGCCGGCCGCGGCTACTCGTTCACGGTGCCGACCGAGCAGCCCGTGCCGGGCCCGATCTACCTGCCCGCGGCGCGCGTGGCGTGCACGCCGTACCAGGGCGGCCTCCGGGTGGCGGGAACGATGGAGTTCCGCTCGGTGGACGATCCGCTGGACCGCGGCCGCATCGAAGCGATCGTGCGCTCCGCGCGCCCGCTGCTGAAGGGCGTCGGCTGGAACGAACGCCGTGACGAGTGGGTCGGCGGCCGCCCGGTGACGCCCGACGGCCTGCCGCTGATCGGTTCGACGAAGATGCCCGGCGCCTACGTCGCGGGCGGCCACGGCATGTGGGGCCTGACCCTGGGCCCGCTCACCGGGCGCCTGCTGGCGGAGCAGATCACCACCGGAAAGCGCCCGGCGCTCCTGCGGCCGTTCGACCCGCTGCGATGAGCACGGACCTGACGGCGGCGGAGCGAGCTGAACTCGACCGCCTCCGCCGCGAGAACCAGCTGCTGCGAGTGGAGAAGGAGATGCTCCTGCGCATCGCCACGGAATACGCCCTGGACGTGCACCCCGCGGTCAGCGGCGACCGCGGGGTGCACGGCGGAGGTGGTTGATCGGGCTGCGGGCGGCGAACTCGGTGGCGGTGATGCCCATCAGCACGAGGCACTGGGCTCCGCCGCACAGGAATTCCGGGTCGCGCAGGCGGCCTTCCTCGCGGAAGCCGAGTTTGCCGTGCAGCGCGAGGGAAGCGGCGTTGCCGTCGTAGATCCCGACCTCGCACTTGCGGTAGCGCAGCCGCCCGAACATGAACGCGAGCAGGGCGGTGATCGCGTCGTCGGCGTAGCCGCGGCGGCGGTGCTGCGGGCCGATCCCGATGCCGTAGCCGAACCGGCCGGAACCGGGCTCGGCCTGGCTGGCGGACAGCGAGCCGACCAGCGTCCGGTCCAGCAGCGTCTCGATGGCCAGCTGGATGTCGTCGCCGGAGTCGCCGTGGTGCGCCCGGTGCGCTCCCCAGTGCCGGTAGCCGTCGAACTTCGGGTAGTGGGTGTCGGACGATTCCCGGTCGAACCGCATCAGCGTGCGCCGGTCGGCCGGCTCGACGCGCCGCAACCGCACCCGCTGCCCGACCGGGCCCGACGTCGTGATCGACATCGAACGGCGGGCACCCGTGCCGGGGCGGGGTGGGGTCATCGTCATCGGCAACGATGATGCCCGGAGAGCCGCGCCGAAGTCGAAGCGGGGTGCCCCCGGCTGCTGGCCGCGCACGGCGCGCTGCGGCCGCCTCGTCGCGACGGAGGCTAGATCAGCGCGGGTGCGTCCAGGATCGCGGGCGCTCGCGGATCGACCGGCCGACCGTGAGCGCGACACCGATCAGCACTGCGAAGCCCGTGAGCGCGACCGAGGCCTTGAACTCGGAAGGCACCGCTACGACCGGATTCGCGTGCTCGTCGATGAAGCCGTAGGCGGTGAAGTCGAGCAGCACCGCCAGATCGACGGCCGCACGGATCGCCAGCGCGGCCGTCCAAGCGGCCAGGATGCGGATGCCGGTGGCGCGCGGCGTCGCGACGATGGCGAAGACGGAGATCGCGAAGCCGGGCACGAACAGCGCAGCCGCTGCCAGGTTCGGCCAGCCGTGGGTGAAAGCGCCGAGCGCCAGGCACCCGATCCCGGCGATGCCGACGATGATCGCGAGTCCTCGCTGCCGCGGGCTGAGCGGCATGGTCGCCCGCGGCGCGCGGATCAGCGCGAGGAGCGACGCGACCGCCGGCGGGCCCCAGAACAGCAGGTGGGCGAGGTAGAGCCGCTCGTCGATCGGGCGCGTGAGCCCGACGAAGAAATAGCCGGCGCTCCACAACCAGAACGGCGAACTGCCCGCGAGGACGGCCGCGACGGAAACCTGGTACCGCCGGACGAACAGCAGCAGTCCGGCGACCGGCAGCGCCACGACCAGCGCCCCGAGCAGGGCGAGCACGATCAGCCCGGCGAGCCCGAGGCCGCCGTCGGCGAGCGTTCCGGCGTAGCCGGCTCGGGGCACGTCGGTCGCCCAGGACACCACGCCGGCGAGCCTGCTGCCGGGTGCGCCGGCCTGCCGCGCCGCGAGATCCGGGAACCGGGCCGGGAGGACAGCCGCGTCCATGACGTTGCTCAGGGTGAAAACACCGGGTAGGAGCTTCTGCTGAACGTCGAAGAGCAGCAGGGCGAAGCCGACGCAGCTGGACAGGCAGATCACCCCGGCGACGACCAGCCACGGATCGCGTTGCGGGCGGCCGAGGTCGACGGTCGGCTGGTCGCCGTTCTCCGCGCCGATGGCGTTCAGCTGGGCGCGAATGCCCTCGATCGTCGGCCGGTCGTCGACCCGCTTGGCCATCAGCCCGCCGAGCAGCCGTGCCAACGCCTCGCCCGCGCGGACCGGCGCGGGCGGCTCCTCGGAAAGCACTGCGGCCAGCGAATCCCCGGCGGTGCTGCGCAGGTATGGCGACTTGCCCTCGACCGCGAAGTACAGGGTGACGCCCAGCGCCCACAGATCGGAGGCGGCCACGGCGCGGCCCCGGACGTGTTCGGGGGCCATGTAGGCGGGGGAGCCGACCATGATGCTGGACGCCGTGGCGGTGGAGCCGTCGTCGAGCCGTGCGATGCCGAAGTCGGTCAGCTTCACCGAACCGTCGGCGGCCACCATGATGTTGCTGGGCTTCACGTCGCGGTGCACGATGCCGAGCCGATGCGCGGCCTGGAGCACGTCCAGCACGCGCGAGGCGATCTCGATGGTGCGGGCGGGCGGCAGCGGCCCTTCGGATTCGACGAGGTCCTGCAGGGTGGCGGCCTCGACCAGCTCCATGACGATGTATATCCGGTCGTCGGCCTCGATGGCGTCGAAGACGGTGACCGCGCCGGGATGGTTGAGCTTCCCGGCGAGCCGGGCCTCCCGCAGCACCCGCGCCCGCAGCTCCGGATGATCGGCCCCGGGAGGCAGGTGGATCTCCTTGACGGCGACGAACCGGTCGAGCAGGGCGTCCCAGGCCCGCCAAACGGTCCCCATTCCGCCCCGGCCGATCACGGATTCAAGCGCGAAACGCTCCGCCAACAAGCGTTCCTCGCCCACCGGCGCCCCTTTCTCCCGTTCCGGAGGGAACGTTAGCGCCAGGATGATCAGTTTGTCCCGCCTTTGCCGGAGCCGGCGAGCTCCCGTGGCTCGTGCGTGCTTTGGCCTGCTATGGCGACTCGAACCACTCACGGGCCCTGTGGCCGCCGCGCGGTGGGAGGATTGGGGTGAACGGCCCGTTCGCCTCGTCTAGCTGGGTGAATGTGGCGTTCGCCGCGCAGCCGAACGCTCGTTTGATTAATGTTGCATGGGAGTGCATAATCATCCGCATGACGGTTCGAGTGGCAGTTGCCGGGGCTAGCGGCTACGCGGGCGGGGAACTGCTCCGCCTGCTGCTGTCGCACCCAGAGGTGGAGATCGGCGCGTTGACCGCGGGCGGCAACGCCGGGACCAGGCTCGGGCAGCACCACCCGAACCTGATGCCGCTGGCGGACCGCGTCCTCGCCGACACCACGGCCGCCGAGCTCGCCGGCCACGACGTCGTCTTCCTCGCCCTCCCGCACGGCCACTCCGCAGCCATCGCGGCCGAACTC
This sequence comes from Saccharopolyspora elongata, assembly GCF_004348985.1. Lineage (GTDB taxonomy): Bacteria > Actinomycetota > Actinomycetes > Mycobacteriales > Pseudonocardiaceae > Saccharopolyspora > Saccharopolyspora elongata. The sequence goes on from NZ_SMKW01000094.1 coordinate 23,726, forward strand.
GGCGACGACGCGATCGTCATCGACTGCGGCGCCGACCACCGGCTCAACGACCCCACCGACTGGGCCCGCTGGTACGGCGGCGAACACCCCGGCACCTGGCCTTACGGCATCCCCGAGCTCCCCGGCGCCCGCGACCGGCTCCGCGGCTCCCGCCGCGTCGCCGTCCCCGGCTGCTTCCCGACGGTGTCCTCGCTGGCGCTCGTCCCCGCGCTCGCCGCCGGGCTCGTCGAGCCGGACGCCGTCGTCGTCGCGGTCACCGGCACCTCCGGTGCCGGCCGCGCGCTCAAGCCGCACCTGCTCTCCGCCGAGGTGATGGGCTCCGCCAGCGTCTACGGCGTGGGCGGCGCGCACCGGCACACGCCGGAGCTGATCCAGAACCTCAGCTCCGTGGCCGGGGAGCCGGTGAAGGTGTCGTTCACGCCAGTCCTCGCGCCGATGTCGCGCGGCATCCTCGCCACCTGCTCCGCCCCGCTGCGCGAGGGCGTCGACGCGGACGCGGCGCGCAAGGCCTACCTCGACGCCTACGGCGACGAGCCGTTCGTGCACGTGCTGCCCGAGGGCCACTGGCCGCAGACCTCCGCGACGCTCGGCGCGAACACCGTGCACCTGCAGCTGGCGGTGGATCCGGACGCCGGGCGGCTGATCATCGTCGGCGCCGAGGACAACCTCACCAAGGGCACCGCCGGCGGCGCCGTGCAGTGCATGAACCTCGCAGTGGGGCTGCCGGAGACCACCGGGCTGCCGCTGGTCGGGGTGGCACCATGAGCCGGCTGAAGCTCCGGCTGCACGCCGAGCAGCTGGCCGTCGGCATGGTCCCGGCGCACGTCAGCCTGGCGCTGACCGGCGGCACCGCGCCGATCCACGGCAGCCTCACCACCGGCGCGGGCCGCACCATCATCTTCCCGTACTCGCTGGCCGCCGAGTCCGGCCCGGACGTCCGGGTGGAGGGGCCGTTCCGGGCGCTGGAGATCGACGGCCCGCTGGACTTCGCGCTGACCGGCGTGCTCGCGGCGCTGCTGGCGCCGCTGGCCGACGCCGAGATCAGCGTCTTCACCCTGTCCACATTCGACACCGACTGGATCCTGGTCCCGGCCGACGCGGCCGTGCGGGCCGCCGAGGTGCTGACCTCCGCTGGGCACACCGTGGATATCGAGGAGAGCCAATGAGCGTGACCGGACCTGCCGGTTTCCGGGCGGCGGGGATCGCCGCCGGGATCAAGGCCGCGGGCGCGCGCGATGTCGCGCTGGTCGTCAACGACGGGCCGCGACAGGCCGCGGCCGGGGTGTTCACCACCAACAAGGTCAAGGCGGCGCCGGTGCTCTGGTCGCAGCAGGTGTTGACGGAGCGCAAGCTCCGCGCGGTGGTGCTCAACTCCGGCTGCGCCAACGCCTGCACCGGCCCGGAGGGCTTCCAGGACACCCACGCCACCGCCGAGAAGGTCGCCGACGTGCTCGGCGTCGGCGCCATCGAGATCGCGGTGTGCTCCACCGGCCTGATCGGCGAGCGGCTGCCGATGGACGCGCTGCTGTCCGGTGTGGACACCGCGGCGAAGGCGCTGGACGCCACCGACCAGGCCGGGCTCGACGCGGCCACGGCGGTGCTCACCACCGACAGCAAGCCGAAGCAGGCCTTCGGGAAGCACGACGCGGGCTGGTCGGTCGGCGGCTTCGCCAAGGGCGCCGGGATGCTCGCGCCGAACCTGGCCACCATGCTCAGCGTCATCACCACCGACGCGGTGATCGGCGGCGACGACCTGGACGAGGCGCTGCGCGCGGCCACCAGGGTCACCTTCGACCGGCTCGACGTCGACGGCGGCACCTCCACCAACGACACCGTCCTCGTCCTGGCCTCCGGCGCCTCCGGCGTCGAACCGTCCAAAGAGGACTTCACCGAGCTGCTCACCGCCGTCTGCACGGACCTGGTCCGCCAGCTGCAGGACGACGCCGAAGGCGCCACCAAGACCATCGACGTCACCGTGCGCGGCGCGGTCAGCGAGGCCGACGCGGTCGCCATCGGGCGCACCATCGCCGAGGACAACCTGGTCAAGACCGCGATGTTCGGCTCGGACCCGAACTGGGGCCGGATCGCGATGGCGCTCGGCCGGGTCGACGCCGAGATCGACGTGGCCAAGCTGGAGATCGCCACCAACGGCGTCACGCTCTACGCGAACGGCACCAAGGCCCGCGACCGCAGCGAGGCCGACCTGTCCGGGCGCGCCATCGAGATCGTCGTGGACCTGCACCTCGGCGACCACGCGGCGACCATCCTGACCACCGACCTGTCCCACGCTTACGTCGAAGAGAACAGCGCGTACTCGTCATGACCCAGCAAGAAGCCGGCGACCGGCTGGCCACCGCGGCCGAGAAGGCCAGCGTCCTCGTCGAAGCCCTCCCGTGGCTGCAGCGCTTCCACGGCGCGACCGTCGTGATCAAGTACGGCGGCAACGCGATGATCGACGACGAGCTCAAGCGCGCCTTCGCGCACGACATGGTGTTCCTGCGGCTCGCCGGACTGCACCCGGTGGTGGTGCACGGCGGCGGCCCGCAGATCACCGCGATGCTCGACCGGCTCGGCATGGAAGGCGAGTTCCGCGGCGGCCTGCGGGTGACCTCCCCGGAGACCATGGACGTGGTGCGCATGGTGCTGGTCGGCCAGGTCGGGCGCGAACTGGTCGGGCTGATCAACCAGCACGGGCCGTACGCGGTCGGCATGTCCGGCGAGGACGCCCGGCTGTTCACCGCCGAGCGCCGCACCGCGACGGTCGACGGCGAAGCCGTGGACGTCGGGCTCGTCGGCGACGTGGTGTCGGTCAACGCCGACGCGGTGCTCGACCTGATCAAGGCCGGCCGCATCCCCGTCGTCTCGACCGTCGCCCCCGACGCCGACGGCGTGGTCCACAACGTCAACGCAGACACCGCCGCCGGGGCACTGGCGGTCGCGCTCGGCGCCGAGAAGCTCGTGGTGCTCACCGACGTCGAGGGCCTTTACACCAACTGGCCGGACCGCGGCTCGCTCGTGTCGCGCCTGGACGCCGACCAGCTGGCGGAACTGCTGCCGAGCCTGTCCAGCGGCATGGTCCCGAAGATGGAGGCCTGCCTGCGTGCGGTGCGCGGCGGGGTGCCGCGGGCGCACGTCATCGACGGCCGCCTCGCGCACTCGGTCCTGCTCGAGGTGTTCACCAGTGCCGGAGTCGGCACGATGGTACTGCCGGCGCAGGTGGAGGAGGACGCATGAGTAACGCTCACTTCCCTTCTGCTCATGCGGTCCGACCGGGTGCGGGTGTCCCGCAAAACACCGAGGAAGGCGAGAACTGATGACCACCAACGCCGCGGGAGCGCAGCGCTGGCAAGCGTCCATGATGGACAACTACGGCACCCCGAAGCTGACCCTCGTCAGCGGTTCGGGCGCCGAGGTGACCGACGCCGACGGCAAGACCTACGTGGACTTTCTCAGCGGCATCGCGGTCAACGCGCTCGGCCATGCGCACCCCGCCGTGGTGCAGGCCGTCTCCGAGCAGATCGGCAAGCTCGGCCACGTCTCCAACCTCTACGTGCACGAGCAGGGCCTCAAGCTCGCCGAACGGCTGCTGGACCTCGCCGGCGCGACCGGCCAGGGCCGGGTGCTGTTCTGCAACTCCGGCGCCGAGGCGAACGAGGCCGCGTTCAAGATCGCGCGGCTGACCGGCCGCGCCAAGCTCGTCGCCGCGCACGGCGGCTTCCACGGCCGCACCATGGGCGCCCTCGCGCTCACCGGCCAGCCCGCCAAGCAAAAGCCCTTCGAACCGCTGCCGCCCGGCGTGGTGCACGTGCCCTACGGCGACATGGCCGCACTGGAGTCCGAAGTGGACGACAACACCGCGGCGGTGTTCCTGGAGCCGATCCAGGGCGAGAACGGCGTGATCGTGCCGCCCGAGGGATACCTCCAGGCGGCCCGGGAGATCGCCACCCGCAACGGCGCGCTGCTGGTGTTCGACGAGGTGCAGACCGGCATCGGCCGCACCGGCTCGTGGTTCGCCTTCCAGCACACCGGTGTCGTGCCCGACGTCATCACCCTGGCCAAGGGCCTCGGCGGCGGCCTGCCGATCGGCGCCTGCATCGGCATCGGCGCCGCCGGCGACCTGCTGCACCCCGGCCAGCACGGCACCACCTTCGGCGGCAACCCGGTGGTCTGCGCCGCCGCGCAGGCGGTGCTGGACACCATCGCCGCCGACGACCTGCTCGAACACGTCGAACAGGTCGGCAAGGAACTGGTCACCGGCCTGCAGCAGCTCGACCACCCGCTGATCGGCGAGGTGCGCGGCGCGGGCCTGCTCATCGGCGTCGGCCTCACCGCACCGGTGTCGGCCAAGATCGCCGCCGCCGCGCAGGACGCCGGATTCCTGATCAACCCCATCCAGCCCGACGCGATCCGGCTGGCCCCACCGCTGATCGTGCGGCCCGACCAGGTGCGGCGGCTGCTCACCGCCCTGCCCGCGCTGCTCGACGCTGCCAAGGAGAACCACTGATGCCCCGGCACTTCCTCCGCGACGACGATCTCACGCCCGCCGAGCAGGCCGAGGTCCTCGACCTCGCCGATCAGTTCAAGGCCGACCCGCACGGCTCCGACGCGCTGGCCGGGCCCAAGTCGATCGCGGTGCTCTTCGAGAAGAACTCCACCCGCACCCGGCTGTCCTTCGAGGTCGGCATCGCCCAGCTCGGCGGCCAGCCGATCGTCGTGGACGGGCGGATGATGCAGCTCGGTCGCGAGGAGACCATCGAGGACACCTCCCGGGTGCTGTCCCGCTACGTCCACGCCGTGGTGTGGCGGACCTTCGCGCAGGCCCGCATCGACGCGATGGCCTCGGTGTCCCGGGTGCCGGTGATCAACGCGCTCACCGACGAGTTCCACCCCTGCCAGGTGCTCGCCGACCTGCAGACCGTCCGGGAACGGCACGGCAAGCTCGCCGGCCTCACCCTGACCTACCTCGGTGACGGCGCCAACAACATGGCGCACTCGCTGATGGTCGGCGGCGTCACCGCGGGCATGCACGTCCGCATCGGCGCGCCGGCGGGCTTCCGGCCGCTGGACTGGGTGCTGGACGCGGCCTGGAAGCGCGCCGCCGAGACCGGCGGCTCCGTCGAGCTGTTCAACACCCCGAACGGCGCGGTCGAGGGCGCGGACGTGCTGGTCACCGACTCCTGGACGTCGATGGGCCAGGAGAACGACGGCAAGGACCGGGTCAGCCCGTTCCGGCCGTTCCAGGTCAACGCCGAACTGCTGGCCGCCACCGGCAAGACCGACACCAGCGTGCTGCACTGCCTGCCCGCGCACCGCGGCATGGAGATCACCGACGAGGTGATCGACGGCCCGGCCAGCGCGGTGTTCGACGAAGCCGAGAACCGCCTGCACGCGCAGAAGGCGCTGCTGGCGTGGCTGGTGCGACAGCCATGACGACCCGCGTCGCGCGGCAGGCCCGCATCATCGAACTGGTCGCGTCGATGGGCATCCGCAGCCAGACCGAGCTGGCCAAGCTGCTCGCGGGCGACGGCATCGAGGTCACCCAGGCGACGCTGTCGCGGGACCTCGACGAACTCGGCGCGGTCAAGCTGCGGGGTGCCGACGGCGGGGCGGCGGTCTACGTCATCCCCGAGGACGGCAGCCCGGTCCGCGGCGTGCAGGGCGGCACGTCGCGGCTGAGCCGGCTGCTCGGCGAGCTGCTTGTCGGCGCCGACGGCGCGGGCAACCTGACCGTCCTGCGCACCCCGCCCGGCGCGGCGCAGTTCCTGGCCAGCGCCATAGACCGAGCGGCGCTGCCGGAGGTGGTGGGCTCCATCGCGGGCGACGACACCGTGATGATCGTCGCCCGCGAGCCGCTCACCGGGCACCAGCTGGCCGCCCGGTTCACCGACATGGCCGCGGGCGAAGGGCAATCCGAAGCGGACGCCGAAACGCCGCGGTCCACAATGGATGACGACGACCCACATCAGACCGGGGGAACACCGTGACGCAGCAAGGCAGCGAGCCGACCAAGCTCTGGGGCGGCCGGTTCGCCTCCGGCCCGGCCGAAGCGATGGCCGCGCTGAGCCTGTCGACCCACTTCGACTGGCGACTGGCGCCCTACGACATCGCCGGATCACGCGCCCACGCCCGCGTGCTGCACCGCGCCGGGCTGCTCACCGCCGACGAACTCGAGCGGATGCTCGCGGGCCTGGACGTCCTGGCCGCCGACGTCGAGGCGGGCGCCTTCACGCCGGTGATCGACGACGAGGACGTGCACACCGCTCTCGAACGCGGGCTGCTGGAACGCGTCGGGCCGGAACTCGGCGGCAAGCTGCGCGCCGGGCGCTCCCGCAACGACCAGGTCGCCACGCTGTTCCGGATGTGGCTGCGCGACGCCAACCGCCGCGTCGTCGCGGGCGTCCTCGACATCGTCGACGCCCTCGTCGCCCAGGCAGCTGAGCACCCCGACGCGGTGCTGCCCGGCCGCACCCACCTGCAGCATGCGCAGCCGGTGCTGCTGGCGCACCACCTCCTCGCGCACTGCCAGGCGCTGCTGCGCGACGTCCAGCGCTTCCGCGACTGGGACGCCCGCACCGCGTACTCGCCGTACGGCTCGGGCGCCCTGGCGGGCTCCTCGCTCGGGCTCGACCCGCAGGCCGTCGCCGCCGAGCTCGGCTTCGCCGGCGCCGTCGACAACTCCATCGACGGCACCGCCTCGCGCGACTTCGCCGCCGAGGCGGCGTTCTGCCTCGCGATGCTCGGCGTGAACCTCTCGCGCATCGCCGAAGAGGTGATCATCTGGAACACCGCCGAGTTCGGCTACGTGACGCTCGACGACGCCTGGGCGACCGGCAGCTCGATCATGCCGCAGAAGAAGAACCCGGACGTCGCCGAGCTGGCCCGCGGCAAGTCCGGGCGGCTCATCGGCAACCTCGGCGGCCTCCTGGCCACGCTGAAGGCGCAGCCGCTGGCCTACAACCGGGACCTGCAGGAGGACAAGGAGCCGGTCTTCGACTCCGTCGAGCAGCTGGAGCTGCTGCTGCCCGCGATGGCGGGCATGCTCGGCACCCTGACCTTCCACACCGGGCGGCTCGCCGAGCTGGCGCCCGCCGGCTTCACCCTCGCCACCGACATCGCGGAGTGGCTGGTGCGCCAGGGCGTCCCGTTCCGGGTCGCGCACGAGGCGTCGGGGGAGTGCGTGCGCACCGCCGAGGCCCGCGGCGTCGGGCTGGAGGACCTGACCGACGAGGAGCTCGCCGCGGCCAACCCCGCGCTCACCCCGCAGGTGCGCGAGGTGCTGACCGTCGAGGGTTCCATCGCCTCCCGTGACGGGCACGGCGGCACCGCCCCGAACCGGGTGGCCGAGCAGCGCGAACGCGTCGCCGACAACGTGCGGCAACATCGCGAGTGGCTGTCTAAGTGATCACGGTTTGGGCACGACCGGTAGTGTCTTGCATGTGAGTCAGGTGACGCGCGACGAACTTGCCCTCGATCCACTGTGGGTGGCCCGCCGCCTGCTCGGCTGCGAGCTGTGGTCGACCGGGCCGCAGGGCCAGGTCGGCGTACGCCTGGTCGAGGTGGAGGCCTACCGCGGCATGGACGACCCCGCGTCGCACTGCTACCGCGGGCGGACCGAGCGCAACGCAGTGATGTTCGGTCCGGCCGGTCACCTGTACGTGTACTTCGTGTACGGGATGCACTTCTGCATCAACGTCGTGTGCCTGACCGACGGTGTCCCCGGCGCGGTGCTGCTGCGCGCCGGGGAGATCACCACGGGCGCCGAGCTCGCCCGCTCCCGCCGCCCGGCGGTCCGCAAGGACACCCAGCTCGCCAGCGGGCCCGCCCGGCTGGCCGGGGTCCTCGGCATCACCCGCGAGCACAACGGCGTCGACCTCACCGACCCGGAGTCACCCATCCGGCTGTACAACGGCAGCCCGGTCGGCGAGGACGACATCCGCAGCGGACCCCGGGTCGGCGTCGCCGCGGCGATGGACCTGCCCTGGCGGACCTGGGTGGACGGCTCGTCGGCGGTCAGCTCGTACCGGCGCGGCGGCCGCCGCCGCATCCAGGCCCGGACGTAAACCAGGTTGCTCGCATGAGCGAGACTTGGACGCGTGAGTGAGAACATCCTTGACGAGCTGACCTGGCGCGGCCTGATCGCGCAATCCACCGACCTCGACTCGCTGCGACGGGAACTCGACCAGGGGCCGCTCACCCTTTATGCCGGCTTCGACCCGACCGGTCCCAGCCTCCACGCCGGGCACCTGATCCCGATCCTGACGCTGCGCCGCTTCCAGCAGGCCGGGCACCGGCCGGTGGTCCTGGCCGGCGGCGCCACGGGCCTGATCGGCGACCCGCGCGACGTCGGCGAGCGCAACCTGCACGACGTGAACACCGTGCTGGAGTGGACCGACAAGATCCGCGCCCAGCTGTCCGCGTTCGTCGACTTCGACGACTCGCCGACCGGCGCGATCATGGAGAACAACGCGCACTGGACCGCGGACCTGCCGGTCACGGCGTTCCTGCGGGACATCGGGAAGCACTTCTCGGTGAACACGATGCTGGCGCGGGAGACCGTCAAGCGGCGGCTGGAAACCGACGGCATGTCCTACACCGAGTTCAGCTACATGTTGTTGCAGGCCAACGACTTCGTGCAGCTGTACCGGAAGTACGGCACCATGCTCCAGCTCGGCGGCTCGGACCAGTGGGGCAACATCATCGCGGGCGTCGACCTGGTCCGGAAGCAGGAGTCGGCCGCCGCGCACGCGCTGACCCTGCCGCTGGTCACCGACTCGGAGGGCCGCAAGTTCGGCAAGTCCACCGGCGGCGGCAACGTCTGGCTGGATCCGACGATGACCACGCCGTACGCCTGGTACCAGTACTTCGTCAACGCGGCCGACGCCGACGTCGCGAAGTACCTGCGGCTGTTCACCTTCCTCGCCCGCGAGGAGATCGACGAGCTGGAGCGGAGCACGGTGGAGCGGCCCCAGCTGCGGGCCGGCCAGCGCAAGCTCGCCGAGGAGCTGACCACGCTGGTGCACGGCGCGGACCAGACCCGCAAGGTCGTCGCGGCCAGCCAGGCGCTGTTCGGCAAGGGCGAGATCGCCGAGCTCGACGAGGCGACCCTGGACGCGGCGATGGCGGCGGTGCCGACGGCGGAAGCCCGGCTCGCCGACGCCCCGACGATCGTGGACCTGCTCGTCGAAACCGGTCTCGCCACCGGGAAGGGCGCGGCGCGGCGCACCATCAAGGAGGGCGGCGCGTACGTCAACAACGGCAAGATCGCCGATGAGGAGTGGTCGCCGAGCAAGGACGACCTGCTGCACGGCCGTTGGCTCGTGATTCGCCGTGGCAAGCGTCACACTGCGGGCGTTCGGGTCGTGCACTAGCCTGGAATCAGCACCGGAAAGGGGCTCTGAGCTGCATGTTCGGGCTCCGCCGGTGCTGATTCGAGTCGATTTGACTCGGCGCTGAACGACGCGTAAATTGTTTCAGGTCAGCGCGGAACGGGCCGATGAAAAACGGACCGGGCACTGACACGGGGTCGCGAACCAAGCTCCTACCTCCGGGTGGTAGAGTGGGCACCTCGATCAGGAAATCGAAATTCAGCAGCCGGACTTGGTTGTCCGTGCGACGAGGTTGCGGTTTCCGACCAGATCTTTGATGAAAAAGTGCTTGGCTGCGGCCGGGCGGAATAGCGAGCCGAAATACGGCGATCCGGTGGGGGCGACCCCCCGGGAAAGCCGAAAAAAGGGTCTGCTACTCTGGTCGACAGCAAAAGCGAGAAAGAAAATGCTCCCCGGAGCTGCGGTCCTGATAAGGGATCGAAGCGATGGTGTGGGTGTGTTCTTTGAGAACTCAACAGCGGACTGTTTTGGTTAGTGTTCTTTTATGCCCCCGACCATTTTGGTGGTTGGTGGTTTCTTTGAGTATGACGCTCGCCCTGTGGGGTTTGAGTGTCTGCTGGGATTGTTCAACAGCATTGTTGGAGAGTTTGATCCTGGCTCAGGACGAACGCTGGCGGCGTGCTTAACA
>NZ_SMKW01000275.1 GCF_004348985.1 Saccharopolyspora elongata
GCGGAGACGATCTGGCTGACCGAGAACGCCCACGTCACCGCCGGCACCGACCACCCCGTCTCCACACTGATCCGCGGCGCGAGCACGGGGAAGGCGTAGTAGAGCACGCCCCAGCTGGTGATCTCGGTGACGCACAGGGCGATCAACGCCCACCGTCGCCGTGCCTGCGGGATCGCAGGCACGGCGACGGTGGTGGTCGGTGTGGCGCCGTCGGCCGCCATCAGTGTTCGCGGGGCGCCGGGGCGCTCAGCTCGACGAGCTCCGGCTGCGGCGCACCGCAACAGCCGCCGGTGTTCTTCTCCGCTTCG
>NZ_SMKW01000276.1 GCF_004348985.1 Saccharopolyspora elongata
TTTGGGGAGGCCGAAGGAGCAGGCCACCGGCGGGCGATCGCGGCACCGCGGCTGCATTGGGGGAGGACCGCGATCACTCCGGGCTAAGGTATGCCCGCGCGGCGCGTGCGGCGCGCCAGGCGTGCGGTCGTGCGTGGCGACGGCCGGAGAACGCCCCCTCGCTCGTGCGGGGCGTTCTCCGGCCGTGCGCGGCCGCCCGCGCTCCCCGGCGCAAAGCGCTGAGCTGCTCAAATTGATCGAGCGGTGCCCAGCGGACCGCGCCGGATACCGGTCCGTTCCGGCCGTGGCCGCCGAGGCCCGCCCGGC
>NZ_SMKW01000277.1 GCF_004348985.1 Saccharopolyspora elongata
GGGCGGGCACCGTCTGAGAACCCGCGGCGGTGCGAGTTGCGTAGGTGGGCTAAGCGGCTGCGCCGCTTCAAAAGCGCCCTTGCAGCGCCACAGCCTGTCAACGCACTGCTCTGTTCAGGCGAACGCCACGCCCACCCGGTCCGTGCCGGGTGGGCGTGGCGTTTTCGGCTGGGGCTCCGGCGAACGCCGCGTCCTCGCGAGTTCGTCCTGTATGCCCGGTTGCTCCACCGGATTGTGATCCGAGTGCCCCAAGTCGGCCGTGCCGATTGCGGATAATGGAATCCGGGACGATCTTGGACGAGCCG
>NZ_SMKW01000095.1 GCF_004348985.1 Saccharopolyspora elongata
CCGTGCGGCACCGCAGCAAAGTCACCAAAGGCCCCGGCTCACGGGCGGCCGGACTAGCGATGGCGTTCAAACTCATCGAGTCAGCCCAGACCCGCTGGCGCGCGGTCAACGCACCCCAACTCGTCGCCCTCGTACGCGCGGGAGCACGCTTCGAAGGCGGCAAACTCGTCGAACGCCCCGACGACCACGCCCCACCCACCGCCGCCTAAACAATCTTGACCCACAGATCTTGACTATTCCTCTCGTTCCGAACGGACCAGTACAGCTTCGAACGTCCGCCGATGAGTTCGGGTGGCCGCCACCGTGCTCGCAGGCGGCTCGGACGTACGCGCCCGATCACTGCTCGCACCTTAGAATCTTGAAACGTCAATAATCTTCCGGGTCAGAGGCGGCTGCTCTGGGTTGATTGGGTTTTCCGATCGCCAGCTGCTGGTCCTGGTTGGCGGCAGTAGTCCTTTTGGCTGGTAGAAGCCTTTTCGGCGATCAGCCTGTGTTGGGTGGCCTTCTGGCGTTCACTCGGCGTATACGAACCGCTGTTGCACTTCGTCGCGTTCGGCGGGAATCCGTCGGGAGAGGCGAGAGGTGTGCAGTGAGCCGTATTGAGCTGCAGGGGCTGAGTCGACGGTTCGGTTCGGTCACCGCGGTTGATGACGTCTGGCTGGACGTCGCGGATGGGGAGTTCCTGGTGCTGCTGGGGCCGAGCGGCTGCGGCAAGTCCACGTTGCTGCGGATGATCGCCGGGCTGCTGCCGCCCACCGCGGGGCGACTTCGGTTCGGCGGTGTCGACATCACCGACACCCCGCCGCAGCAACGCGATCTCGCCATGGTCTTCCAGAGCTACGCGCTCTACCCCCACCTGTCGGTGGCCCGCAACATCGGTTTCCCGCTGCGGGCGCGGCGTTGGTCGCGCGCTGACATCCGGGCGAAGGTCGCCGACGTGGCGGCCCAACTCGACCTGGTGGAGTTGCTGGACCGCAAGCCGCGCGAGCTCTCCGGTGGGCAGCGCCAGCGAGTGGCGCTGGGCCGAGCGCTGGTGCGCGATCCCGGCGCGTTCCTCATGGACGAGCCGTTGTCCAATTTGGACGCCAAGCTGCGCGCCGGGACGCGGGCGGAGATTTCCAGGCTGCACCGCAAGCTGGGCGCAACGACGATCTACGTCACCCACGACCAGGTCGAGGCGATGACCATGGCCACCCGGATCGCGCTGCTCAACGAGGGGAGGCTGGAGCAGGTCGGCACCCCGGAGGAGGTCTACGACGAACCGGCCTCGGTGTTCGTCGCCCGGTTCTTGGGCTCCCCGGCGATGAACCTGCTGGACGCCGCGGTGCGCAGCGATGGCGGCGCGCTCATCGCCCGCGCCTCCGACGTCGAACTCGATCTGGGCATCGAAGGTGAGCTGCTGGAACGCGAGGTGGTCGTCGGCGTGCGACCGGAGCACTTGCGCCAGGTCGCGTTGGAGGACGCCGATATCCGCGCTGTGGTAACCGCGGTCGAGAACCTCGGCAACGAGGAAGTGGCCTACTGCGAGGTTGGCGCTTCCGTCATCGCTGTTCGCGGGCCCCGTCCGCTCGGCCTGAGCTCCGGCGCGCGGGTGGGCCTGGCCGTTCGCGCCGAGCACCTGCACCTGTTCGACCCAGGCAGCGGCCGCAGGCTTTCCTGGCAGCCTGCTGCCGTTGCCGCAGCGGTGTGACGTCTTGACAGAACAAGAGAAAGGTAAGGAATCAGATGAGAAGGTCTCTGGCTGCGGTGGGCGCGGCTACGGCTGTGGTGCTGGCCGCCACGAGTTGCGGGCTTGGTGCCACCGACGCCCCGACGGCGGTGAACGGGGTGCCTGAGCTGGAACCCGGCCAGCAGGTTTCGATCGTGTTCGAGAGCTACAACTTCGGCCAGGCCGGCGCCTGGACCGACACATTCAACGAGCTGATCGACGAGTTCCAGCGCACCCACCCGAACATCAAGGTCACCGCGCAGAAGCCGCAGGGCAACAGCGCCAACCCGGCCACCGACACGATTCCCAGCCTGCAGAGCCAGCTCACCGCGGGCAGCCCGCCCGACGTGGTGCAGCTCGGCTTCAGCGACCTGGACTTCGCGGTCAACCAGCTCGGGGCCGCACCGCTGGACGACCTGGTCGGCAAGGACGAGGTGCAGCGCAACTTCGACGGCGCGCGGCACCCCTACGCACCGACAGCGCGGACGCTCGGCGACTGGAACGGCAAGACCTACGGCGTGCCGTTCGTCTTCTCCACGCCGACGCTCTACTTCAACGCCGACCTGCTGGCCGCCGCCGGGCTGGACCCGGCCAAGCCGCCGACGACCTGGGACGAGGTGGCGCAGGCGGCGCACGCGGTCAAGGAGCGCACCGGCAAGGACGGTGCCTACGTGGACTGCCTGACCAAGGCGGCCAAGGACTGGTGCTTCCAGTCGTTGGTGCGTTCCAACGGTGGCCGGGTGATTTCTCCGGACCGCAAGTCACTTACCTTCGCCGAGCCCCCTGCGGTCGAGGCGGTGCAGAGCATGCAGAGCATGGTGAGCTCCGGTGCGATGCCCAACCGCACCCAGATGCAGGCCGTGGAGTCCTTCACACGCGGTGAGGTGGGCATGATCCTGGAGTCCAGTGCGTTGCAGGGCACCTTCCTCAAGGGCGCCAGCGGGAAGTGGCGCCTGGGAGCGGCCGCAATGCCGGGCTTCGCGGGCAAGCCGGCGGTGCCGACTAACTCCGGTGCCGCGCTGTTCGTGTTCTCCCAGTCACCGGACAAGCAGCGGGCCAGCTGGGAGCTGATGAAGTTCCTGACCAGCGAGCAGGCCTACACCAAGGTCTCCAGCAAGATCGGTTACCTGCCACTGCGCACCGGTCTGGTCGAGGACCCGAACGGCCTGCGCGACTGGGCGGCGAAGAACCCGTACCTGAAGCCGAACCTGGACCAGCTGGCGCAGATGGAGCCGTGGGTGTCCATGCCGGGCACGAGCTACCTGCAGATCCGCGACGGCATGATGGAAGCCGTCGAGGCCTCGGTGTTCCAGGGCGAGGACCCGGTGGCCACGCTGCGCTCGAAGCAAGACGAGGTGTCCAAGCTGCTGGAGGCTGGTCGGTGATTCGCCCTGATCTCACCCTGGTCCAGCTCAGCGACACGCACCTGCGGCCGGGCGATGGCCTGATGCACGGCGTCGTCGACACCACGGCGAACCTGATCGGCGCGCTGATGATGATCGAGAACTCCGACATCGATGTGTCGGCGCTGCTGCTCACCGGCGATCTCGCCGACAACGGCGCTTCGGCAGCCTACCGCCGGTTGCGCGGCATCGTGGAGCCTGCCGCGCGGCGGCTCGGCGCCGAGGTCTGCTACGCGATGGGCAACCACGACGAGCGTTCGGCGTTCCGTACCGGGCTGTTCGACGGCGGTCCGTCGACCGACCCGTGCGACGTGGTGTACACGGTGGACGGACTGCGGGTGGTTGTCCTGGACAGCAGCGAACCCGGCCAGCACGACGGTCACCTGTCGGAAGCGCAGCTGGCCTGGCTGGCCGACGAGCTTGCCACCACATCGCCGCGAGGAACGGTGCTCGTCAGCCACCATCCGCCGGTGCCCTCGCCGGTGCCGACGGCGCACCTGCTCCGCTTGCGCGGCGCGGACCGGCTCGCCGACGTGCTCAAGGGCACCGACGTGCGACTGATCGTCAGCGGACACGCGCACCACGCCGCTTGCGGAGCCCTGGCCGGGATCCCGGTCTGGGTTGGCCCGGCGCTGGCCTACGGCGTGGCCGCAGTCCCACCCCGGGGCCGGTTGCGCGCCGGGGCGGATGCCGGGTTCAGCCGGATCGACGTGTTCGGCGAGCAGATCGTGGCAACAGCGGTACCGCTGTCCACTGCGGACGAGGTGTACGACGTGGACGCCGCGGAGCGGCTGCGGATGGTGCACGAGGCGGTGGGGGAGTGGTGACCGGGACCTTCGTGGAGGTCGCGGCACCGGCGGCGGGTACGGCGACCACGCCTGCGCCTCGGCGGTCGATGTGGCGCCGGGTGCGGCGGCTCGCGCCGCCGTACCTCTACCTGCTGCCGGCCGTCGTGCTGCTGGTGGTGTGGACCTACCAGCCGCTGGCGCAGACGTTCTACCTGTCGTTCCACTCCTGGAACCTGGTGCCGACCTCGCCCATGCGGGAGGTCGGGTTCGCCAACTACATCCGCCTGCTGACCACACCCGAGTTGGGCGAATCCGTGCTGCGCACGCTGGTGGTGATCGGCGGCATGCTGCCGTTCACGGTGCTGATGCCGGTCGTCGTGGGTTTGCTGGCCCGACGGGTGCGCGGCCGGGCGGCGGCGGTCTACCGCGGTCTGGTGTTCGCGCCGATGCTCGTGGCACCGGTGGCCGGTGCGGCGGTCTGGCAGTGGTTGCTGGATCCGACTTCCGGGGCGGTCAACCGGCTGCTCAGCACCGATCTGAACTGGATCAACACCACCGGGACCGCCCAACTGGTCATCATCGTGATCACCGGGTGGCACGTGATCGGGTTCGCCACGCTCGTCGTCGCCGCCGGGCTGACCGGCATCAACCCCGACTACTCGGCGGCAGCCCAGGTCGACGGGGCCTCGCGGAGCCAGATCACGCGGTGGGTCACGCTGCCGCTGCTCTCGCCCACGCTGGCCTTCCTGGTGCTGATGACCGTGCTGTTGTCCGCGCAGTGGACCTTCCCGCTGATCGACACCCTCACCCAGGGCGGCCCGGTCGGCGCGACCACCAACCTCTACTACCTGCTGTGGGAGTACGGGTTCCGCAGCCACGATGCCGGGTTGGCCGCGGCGGCCGGGGTCATCTTCTTCGCGGTGTTCATCGTGCTCGCTGCGCTGCTGGCGGGCCTGGCGGATCGGTTGAGCCATCATGACGACTGAGCGCATTGATACCGAGCCGGTCGCCGCGCGCAGCCCGGTGCAGCGCATCATCGGGCATCTCGTGCTGGGGCTGCTCAGCCTGTTCTGCGTGTTCCCGATCTACTGGCTCTACGCCACGTCGCTGCGCGCACCCGGCGACGTCCACCAGCTGTCGGTGCTGCCATGGCCGTTGTCCACCGGAAACTACGCAGATGCGCTGGGCAAGATCGACCTGGCCGGGATGCTGCTGAACACCGGGATCGTCGCGGTGCTCAGCGCCTTCGGGCAGCTGCTGGTCGCGCTGCTGGCGGCCTACGCCTTCGCAGCCTGGACGTTTCCGCTCCAACGAGTGCTGTACCTGATGTTCGTGGGCACCTGGCTGGTGCCGTTCCAGGCGACCATGCTGCCCAACTACGTGCTGCTCGCCAGGCTGGGGCTGCTGGAGACGCTGGCTGGGGTGATCATCCCGACCCTGTGCTCGGCGTTGGGCGTGCTGCTGCTGCGCGAACACCTCAAGAGCTTCCCGAAGGATCTGCTCGACGCGGCGAAGATGGATGGACGGTCGTCCTGGAGCACCTTGTGGACGGTCGTGGTGCCGACGCTGCGCCCGGTGTTGGCGGCGCTGGGCATCCTGCTGGCGATCACGGCATGGAACGAGTACTTCTGGCCGGCCATGGTGCTGCAGCGCAGCAATGCGGTGGTGCAGCTGGGCCTGCGCAGCTTCCTCGGCACCGAAGGAAACGAGTGGGGTCCGCTGATGGCCACCGCAGGGTTGACCTGCCTACCGGTCTTCGTCCTGTACCTGGTCCTGCAACGTCACATCGTGAATGCCTTCGTCCGTTCAGGTCTCAAGTAGAGGCGGAGGCCCGTGCGCAGTTGGGGGTGCTACAGCGTCCCCAACTGCGCACCGGGTCCCGGCGCGAGTTGACGCCTGGCCGCGCCGCTTATTCCTCGGCCCTGTCTGGTAGGCACTCCAGGAACGCATCCACGAGCGGACCGTGGTCGGTTGGCCAGACGACGTGGAGATCGAGGATGGGGACTGGGTCGATCAGCCCCACTGTGGTGGTTCGGGGACCGGTGGCGCGGATGTCGGTAAGCCGTCCGCGCAAGGCCGAGGCGAAGCCGACCACGGGTTTGATCGCGGCGAGGATCGCCGTCGCGCCCGGGTCGTCAACCTCTTCGGCGACGTCGAGCCGAATCCCACTGGTTTTCGCGGCGGAGAAGATGGTGTCGTACATGGCCGAGGACTGCGCGCGGTTGAACAGCACGCAGGCCTCCCCGTCGAGTGCGCCGAAGGGCACCCTGTCGAGCCCGGCCCAGCGGTGTTCCTGGCCGACGACGGCGACCAGCGGGACGCGCAGCAGCAGGCGGCTGTCGAGGTTCGCGGCGGTGGGCCTGCCGTAGACCATCGCGACGTCGATGCGCCCGCCGGCGAGGGCTGCGAGCTGCGGCCCGGTGCGCATCTCGAACATGGTCACGTCGATCGCCGGGTGGCGGCTGTTCAGCGCGGCCAGGGTGGCGGGCAGGATCCGTTGCCCGGCGGGGAAGTTGTAGCCCACCCGGACCGTGCCGGATCGGCCGGCGGCGGCCGCGCGCGCGACCTGCCCGGCCAGCTCCGCCCGGGCGACGATGTCCTTGGCCAGGCTGCGGAAGGCCTGCCCGGCCGGCGTGAGCCGGACCTCGTGCGAGTTGCGGGCGACCAGGGTCACCCCGACCGAGCGTTCCAGGCGCTGCAGGTGCTGGCTCAGCGACGGCTGTGCCAGGTGCAGCCGGGCCGCCGCCCTGCCGAAGTGCAGTTCATCGGCGATCGCCAGGAATGAGACCAGATGCCGCAGCTCCACGATTGACCTCCCTCGGTACCGCCAAGCTAGCGGGCGCGGGGGAGCAGCATGTGAACGGCAAGCGACGGCCAGTGATGCATTGGTGGCCGGCGCGGCCGCCTTCGGTCACCTGGACGGAGGTGCGTCGGAGATTCACCGACTGTTCGCCTGTGTCTTGCCCACCGAACCGGGCGACTGAGGAAACTCGGGGAGGTGCCCGCCCCGGGAGGTCGCGTTGGAGCTCCGCTAGCTGGTCTCGTTCCTGGCGTTGGCTGACGAACTGGACTTCGGTCGCGCCGCCGCGAAACTTCACCTGACGCAACCATCGCTGAGCCAGCAGTTGCAGCGACTGGAACGCAGAGTCTGCTTCGGTGGCTTGATGAGAAGCCTGCCCGACCCCGTTTCTGCGGGATCGTGGCCCGTTACAGGCCTGCCTTGAAGTTCTCCTTCCGGGCCGACGCCGACCCATCGGAAGGACATCCGCCGTCAATGCCCATCGTCTCAGAGCAGTACGAACTCGTCATCGGCGTCGACACACACGCCGCAAATCACGCGCTGTCGGTCGTGACCGCCACGACCGGTGCCGCGGTCGACCGGGCAAGCTTTCCGGCGAGCACGGCTGGGCTGGATGGTGCCGCTGCATGGATCACGCGTCGGGCCGGTGAGCGCGCCACCCTCGTGGTCGTCGAGGGCATCGGCACGACAATGTTCGATCGCGGCGAGCGGCAGGTCGATGTGGCCACGGCGTTGGGAGTGTCGCAGCAGACTGATGGGAGAACGCGCTGCCCAAGCTGGGCCGCAAGCGGCTGCCGGACCGACTGGTCTTGCAGGGCATCCTGTTCGTGCTGCATACCGGGATCCAGTGGGAGTTCCTACCCCAGGAGCTGGGGTTCGGGTCCGGGATGACCTGCTGGCGGCGCCTGGCGGAGTGGAACGAGGCCGGGGTGTGGCAGCGGCTGCACGAGGAGCTTTTGGCCGAGCTGAACGCGGCCGGGAAGCTGGACTGGTCGCGTGCGGTGATCGACAGCTCGCATGTGCGGGCGGCGCGACGCGGCCCAAAAGCGGCCCGAGCCCGGTCGACCGCGCCCGGCCAGGCTCCAAGCACCACTTGATCATCGAGGGCGGCGGCATTCCGACGGCATTCAGCCTGACCGGCGGCAACGTCAATGACGTCACCCAGCTCCTCCCGCTGGTCGAGGCGATCCCGCCCGTGCGAGGCAGGCGCGGGCGCCCCCGCCGCCGACCCGACGCGCTGTACGCCGACCGCGCCTACGACTCCGCCCAACACCGGGACGAGTTGCGCGCCAAGGGAATCGACCCGCAGATCGCCGAACGAGGAACCGGCCACGGCTCCGGACTCGGCGTGATCAGGTGGGTCGTCGAGCGCACGATCGCCTGGTACCACGGCATGCGACGCCTGCGCATCCGCTGGGAACGCCGCGCCGACATCCACGAGGCGTTCCTCGGCCTGGCCACCTGCATCATCTGCTTTCGACACATCAAGACCCTTTGTTAGGAACCCTTACCGACCTGCACGACCTATCTGGGCGGAGATCCGGTGATGCTGATCTGGGACGGGCTGTCCGCCCACCGGTCCAAAGACATGAAAGCTTGGCTGGCCACTCAGCGGCATTGGCTTGCTGTGGAACGGCTTCCCGCATACGCGCCCGAGCTCAACCCGGTCGAACAGGTCTGGGGCAACGTCAAAGCCACCGAACTGGCCAACCTCTGCCCCGACATCATCGACCAGGCCCATGCTGCCGCGGCGATCGGGCTGGAACGCATCGGCAGCAGCTACCAATTGTGCTTCTCCTTCCTTGACCACAGGGGCCGCCGCCTATGAACCAAGATCACCTAAAAAAGATCATTAGTAGGTCGGGTGGCGTTGGAGTGGACGGTGCTGCTTGCGGGCGACGGTGCGGTGGATGGCCGTTTCGCCGGCGTGGACGAGTACGGAATGTCCTGTGAGGACGACGAGCCTGATTTTGCGGCGGTGTCGTAGGCCCCGGCGGACACCGAGCCAGAGTGGCAGGCACCGGCGCATGGGGCTTGCGTCGAAGCGGGGTTTGCTGTGTCCACCGCACTGATGGACGTCACTGAGATCCGGGTGCGAGGTTGATCTGGTGTGGCTCCGGCCGTGCGGGGTGCCGACGCAGGCGGCGCGCGACGAGAAGCAGTGCGTCCAGCTTGGCCGGGGCGGCGTTGGCGAACGGGTTGAATGGCAACGGACGGTGGGCTGTCAGGGGAAGGCTCAGATGGGACACCAAGGCAGCAGTACTCCTCCAAGATCAAATGTCGATATCGTGACGACGGGAACGCGAAGCAACGCACGGCAACCCGTCGGAACGAGGAGGAAGGAGGGCCGCTGACTTGCGGTGGAACGCGAATGGGCTGGTCGGCTCAAGCGGCTCACTACTTTTTTGACATGGTAGAGGTCACTGGTTCGATCCCAGTATTGCGCACCAGTCTTTCACGGAGGTCAGCGGCGTGACCGTGGGCGACGCCGCGAGGAAGCGGTCTTTGACCGCGGAATTGTTGTCGGTTGGGTCGTGTGGGCGGGGGCTGCAGTGCAGGCGGTGTCTTGGTGCGTGCAGGTGCGCTGCGGCTTCGCTGTAGCGTTGTCGTGCA
This sequence comes from Saccharopolyspora elongata, assembly GCF_004348985.1. Classification (GTDB taxonomy): domain Bacteria; phylum Actinomycetota; class Actinomycetes; order Mycobacteriales; family Pseudonocardiaceae; genus Saccharopolyspora; species Saccharopolyspora elongata. The sequence goes on from NZ_SMKW01000095.1 coordinate 9,313, forward strand.
TGGTACTTGGGGCCGGTGCTGGCCTCGGGTGGCGGCGTTGGCGATTGGGGCGGTGGCGTGCATAAAGATAGGCGTCTTCCAGCGGGAGTTTGTTGCGATGGTCATGATGTTCTCCCGTTGACTGGATGGATCCGTTGTGGAAGCTCCGTTCCACTGCGCGTGCACGGTCCATCGCGCCTTGTGGGTCCGTTCCGGCGCCTGCAGTGGTGACTCGTCGTGGTTGGCGCTCATCGGTGCCCGAGCGTGTCGGCACGTGGGATTGAGAGAACTATAAGCTAAACCGCATCGGCTGCATGAACCGTCCACAAGAGAATCTCCTCGACATGAGTTCTACACGTGCAGCAACCTGAGCGTTTGTTTCTAGTTGGCGTGCGGGGTGTTGTCGTGCTCGGTGGCCCAGGCTGCGATTTGGGAGCGTGAGGTGAAGCCGAGTTTGACGAGGATGTTCGCGACGTGGGCTTCGGCGGTGCGCTGGGAGATGACCAGGTTGCTGGCGATTTGCTTGTTGCTCATGCCTTGGCGCACGAGTTCGGCGATTTCCCGCTCGCGTCGGCTAAGGCGTGCGCGCGGCTCTTGCCGGAGAGCGGGCTCGGTGCGTGGTGGTTTGCCGCGGGCGTAGGCGATGGCTTGTTCGAGGCTGACGTCCGCGCCTTGGGCGTAGCGGCGGCGGTACTGGTCGTCGCCGAGAGCGTGGCGGGTCCGTTGTTCGCATTCGTCGTGGTAGTGGCGGAAGAAGGTCAGCAGTGGTGCGCCGGCTTCGCGGCGGATGGTCTCGGCGGTGCCGAACAGCTGGGCGGCGTCGTCTTGGCGGTTTTCGCTTGTGGCGACCCATGCGAGCGTTTCGGCGCACAGTCCGGTGCAGTGGTGGTCGTTGAATTCCTGCTGGAGGTCGAGGCTTTCGCGGGCGAGTGTAGCGGCTCGTTGCTGCTGGCCTTGCCGCCAGGCCTCGACGCCGAGGCCCCAGAGGGCGTAGGAGCAGCGCCAGCTCTCGCCGTATTCGCGTGCGAGCGCGAGAAGTTCCTCGTATGCGGCGGTGGCGCGTTCTGAGTCGCCGTGCAGTGAGGCGCTGACGCCGAGGACGACTAGGGCGGTGGAAAACCAGGGCAGGTCCCCGGAAAACCGCAGCCGGGGGATCACTTCTTCGCAGAGCTCAATCGCATTTGAGAAGTCGCGTTGCAGTGCCGCAGTGAGGGCTTCGGCAACCCGCAGCAGTGCGGCCGTGTCCCCGTCGTTGTCGGCAGTGAGCGTGCGGGCCTCGCTGATGAGAGTGGATGCTGCGGGTACATCGCTTTGCAGAAGGGCGAGGTAGCTGGCACTAATGAGTAAACGTAGCCGGTCGCCGTCGTTCTCGGTGCCTTGCTGAAGAATTCGGTCGCACCAGCGGCGACCTTCACTGGTGAGTCCGCTGACGCGCCAGTAGTCGTGGAGGGCGTCGGCGATGCGCGTTCCGGCGACGGTACCTGTCGGCTCGTTCAGGCAGAATTCGAGTGCGGTGCGAATGTTGGCGTGTTCGGTTCGCAGGCGTGCAAACCAACGGGCTTGATCGGGGCCGAACCAGTGCTGCTGCATCTGCTCGGCCAGGTTCAGGCACCAGTCCCGGTGCCGTTGGCGGACCTGCGTCTCCTGGCCGGAATGTCGCAGCATGTCGCGGCCGTACTGCCGAATGGTCTCCAGCAGCCGGTACCGGGCCTTGCCGTCACGGTCATCGCGGATGAGGATCGACTTGTCCACCAATCCTGCCAGCGTGCCTAGAACGTTGGCTTGGGTCAGGTTTTCGTCCGCGCAGACCCCCTCAGCACCGTCGAGATCGAAGCTGTCGGCGAATACAGAGGTACGTGCCCACAGCTCCTTCTCGTTGCTGGAACACAGATCGCAACTCCATTCGATCAGGGCACGCAGCGTCTGATGTCGCGGCAGCGCGGCCTTGTTGCCGGTAGTGAGCAGGCTGAACCGGTCGTCCAGCCGTCGCAGGACTTGCTCGGGGGACAGCACTTTCAGACTCACCGCCGCCAGTTCGATTGCCAGGGGAATGCCGTCCAGTCGCCGGCAGATACCGGAGGCGATATGTCCGTTGTGGTCATCGAGGACGAAGTCCGGCAGGACCGCTTTCGCACGGTCCGAAAACAGCGCGATAGCTTCGTAACCGGCCAACGCGCTGGGCGTAACACCGCTGTCGGGATCCGGGCATTCCAGGGCGGAGACCGGCAGGATGGACTCGCCGGCGATGCCGAGCGCCTGGCGGCTGGTGACCAGGATCCGCAGTTCAGGACACCGTTTGAGCAGGGCCGCCACGGTGAGCGCGCAGGTGTGAAGCACATGTTCGCAGTTATCGAGCACCAGCAGCAGACGCCGGTCCGCGACACGCTCGGCTACTGTCTCGGCGGTCCAGCGTGTGGACTGATCGTGGATGCCCAGTGCGGACACGATCGCTTGTGGAACGAGCCCTTCGTCTTCCAAGCCCGCGAGTTCGACCAGCCATACACCGTCCGGGAAGGCTCGCCGCATGTTCCAGGCGGCGTGCGAGGCCAGCCTGGTCTTGCCCACGCCGCCCACGCCGGTCAGGCTGACCAGCCGGGAGGAGGACAGCGCCTGCCTGACCTGGCTCAGCTCTTTGCGCCGGCCGACGAAGCTGGTGACCTCGGTCGGCCATTTTCCTTGCAAGCGCTGCGCAGACACGTCGGTCATAGCAGTTCCAGGCTAGCTCAGCGGCCCGTGAGAAACCGGCCGCAAGCACGCAGGTGGTCTGCGGGCTGGTCAGCCGTGCACGTGCAGCGGTTTGCCGGCCAGGGCGAGGTGGGCCTCGCCGAGGGCTTCGGTCTGGGTGGGGTGGGTGTGTACGAGGGGGGCGACGTCGTCGGGTTGTAGATTAGCTGGGCTTCGTCGATGAGTTCGTCGATGCGGTCGCCGACCAGGTGCAGTCCGAGGACCGGGCCGTCGGCGGTGCGCACGAGCTTTACCGCACCGGCGGTCTTGAGGATCTGGCTCTTGCTGTTTCCGGCCAGGTCGTAGGTGAAGGTCTGCACCTGGCCGTACTGCTTCTTGGCGGCTGCCTCGGTGAGGCTGACCGAGGCGGCCTCGGGGTGAGAGTAGGTCACGCGCGGGATGCCCGCCTCGTCGATCGGCTGCGGGTTCAGGCCGACGATGTCCTCGGCGATGAAGATGCCCTGCTGGAAGCCGCGGTGGGCCAGCTGCAGGCCGGGGACGATGTCGCCGACGGCGTAGACGCCGGGCAGGTTGGTGCGCAGGCGATCGTCGGTGAGCACGAAGCCGCGGTCCATCTTCCGACCGGCGGTGCCGTGATGACGAGTTCGAGGGGGAAGACGGCGGTCTCGAGGCGCCGCTTGACGTTGTTCGCCGAGGTAGCGCAAGTTCATTCTGTACGTCCTGGGCACCCGCATCGGATGCATCCCCGGTCACGGCCCCTGCGAGCTTGCAGAACTGGCCGAGGTCACGGAACTGGCTGAAGAGGAGGTGCGGGAGCGCCTGGCAGCGCTCGCCCGGGACGGCCTGATTACCTGGACCGTGGACGCTGCCGACCAACGGAACTGGTTCCAGGTCCTCTATCCGGGTTCGCCGCCTCTGCCAGAGATGTGACCGGGCGATTCCAAGAGAAAAAGGCCCCGGTGAGGACTTCCCGGCGGGGTGCCAGCCCTGGATTCCTGGAGGGCAGGAATCCAGGGCTGATCTGCATTCGTTTCCGCAGGTCAGGGCATGTTATTCCCTGAAAGGTGGCCGATCTAGACCCTCCTGGGGTGTTTTAGCGCCCTGAGCTGCGTTGACGACGGTCAGGTCTGCCACGTGCTGCGCGGCGGCGTGCGAGTGCTCGACGGTGTGGCCGCTGCGCTGGAGGTAGCGCCATAGCTCGTCGGGACGGCGTCCAGGTGAAGGCGAAGCGGCTGGGCGGCAGTCGCACCAGGTTGTGCCGACTGCGGGGCAGAGACAGGTCCCGTCGGAGACCGGAACCGGCCAGCCACAACTGCGGACGCCCGTGATCGTCGGTGAGAGTGACGCTGTAGCCGGTCAGGCGGCTTGCACGGTCGGTGCGTGGGCGGAAGCGCACGCGGCGGGCGTGCAGCTGCTCGACAAACTCCAGCTCGGTGCGAGCATGCGCGGCAGGGGAGTGCACCAAGTGCCGCAGCTCGTATCGGCCGGTCACGTGGTGCCCTGCCCGCTGGGCGCGGTCGATCTCGGCTCGGCTGGTGGCATTGCGGCCGGCCCCGGCGAGCTCGGCATCAGGTTCATCCGGTGCTCGGTCTGCTGGCACCAACTCCGCCACCGTGGCCAGTCCCGATACGTGTTCGCGACCTGACCTTGCTCCTCCACGAGGTTGACCACCAGGTGCACATGGTCGTTGCCCTGCGCCGAGCGGCCATGATGGACGGCCACCCAACGGCGACGCGAGAACCCCATGCTGACGACGGCTTCGTACACCAGCTGTCGCCACGTCGCATCGCTCAGCCGTCCATCATCGGCGGGCAGCGAAATCGCCACGTGGTCGACGTGCCCGCCGTTGACGGCCATGTCGTGTGCAAGGCGGGGCGTGTCGAGCATCCGAGCCAGGCGCGCTAGACCACCGCGTTGTTCGAAGTCGGCGGCAAACGAGCCTTCCGGCAGCTAATCCGCGTCCCAGGCGCCGATGAGATGAGGCTCGATGTGTTCGTTCGCTCGGCCGGGCCCGAACAGGTAGCGCAGCAGCCCGCCGAGGTTACGGCCGCGGCTGACCTTGGCCATCACTACTCGTCCAGCAGGTCCAGCACTCGCTCCAGGGTGGAAAGGTGCCCATCCCAGCACGGCGTACAGGTGTTTGTCATGGCCGGTGACGTCCTGCGTGTCCGCTCCGATCGGCTTGAGTGATGACGGGTGCGAACATCGCGAGCGACTCGGCGACCGTGCGGTTGAGGTTGGTCTTGGCGAAGCTTTCGGTAGTCGCTCATCGTCTGGCCCGGAGCTCGGCGAGGAGTTGCTCGGCGTGGTCGGCACGGACCTTCTTGTCCGCGATGAGCCGGGCGACGACGGCCGGGACCTCCTCGGCGGTCGCGCCGACGGCGGAGGCGATGTTGCGGGCGTGCAGGGACATGTGGCCACGCTGGATCCCTTCGGTGGCCAGCGCTCGGATGGCGGCGAGGTTCTGGGCGAGGCCGACGGCCGTGATGATCTCCGCGAGTTCGGCGGCGGTGCGGACGCCGAGCAGGGTGATCGCGGCCTGCGCGGCCGGGTGGACCTTGGTGGCGCCACCGACGAGACCGACGGGCATGGGTAGCTCGAGGGTGCTGGCGACATTGCCGTCGGCATCCTTTTCGAAGCGGGACAACGAGGTGTAGAGCCCGGCGGGCGAGACGGCGTGGGAGTGGGCGCCGGCTTCGACGGCGCGAGTGTCGTTGCCGGTGGCGAGCACGACGGCGGTGATGCCGTTCATGATCCCCTTGTTGTGGGTGGCGGCCCGGTAGGGGTCGGCTTCGGCGAGGGCGGCGGCATGGATGATGTTGTCGACGACCTCGGCGCCGCCGAGCGCGTCCGCGTCGAACACCGCGCGGGCACGGGAGAGCCGGAGATCGGCCTTGTTGGTGAGGATCCGCAGCAAGCTGCTCCCGCGCGCGATCTCGGCCGCCCGGGCGGCGACGGCCTCGGCCATCGTGTTGACCGCGTTGGCGCCCATGGCGTCGCGCACGTCGACCTGAAGGTGCGCGACCACGTATGTGCCGGCGCGCGAGGGGACCAGCCGGACAGCGATGTCACGGACGCCGCCCCCGAACTCGACGAGCTTGGGGTCCTGGTCGTTGGCGAGCGCGATCAGCTCGTCGCGGGCTTCGAGTAGCCGTACTCGCCCGGCCTCGGGGTCAGCGACGCCGACGATCTGGACCTGGGCCTGCATGACGGGTGGGGTCGAGGACGTGGTGAACCCGCCGTGCACGCGCGCGATCTTGGCGGCGTTGCTCGCAGCCGCGACGACGGAGGCTTCCTCGGTCGCCATCGGCACCAGCACGTCGGTGCCGTTGATCACGAAGTTCGTCGCGACACCCAGCGGGATGCCCACGATCCCGGTCACGTTCTCGATCATGTGGTCTGCCAGCCCGGTGCCGAGGCCGTGCGCGGGGTCGAAGGCGGCGATCGACGCGGGGTCGATGCCGGCGGCTTCGGCGAGGGACTTGCGTCGGGCCTCGACGGAGAGGTCCCGGAGACCCTGGATACGACTGGTGCGCGGCATGGCGCCCCTCCCACCTCGGTGTGGCTGCGGTACGGGGGAGGACGCTAGTTCGCGGCGCATCGGCCGGGAATGGGCCGATCATCCACCATTGACGGGGGGGCTATGGGCTTTTGGCCAGGTTGGCGAGGCGGACCGCGACGGTGATCCGGAAGAGCCGATCGGGCTCCTGCCAGTCCTCGCCGAGCAGCTCGGTCGTGCGTTCCAGGCGTTGGAGGACGGTGTTCTTGTGCACGTGGAGTGCACGGGCGGTGGCGACCGGGCTCATCCGGTTGCCGAGGTAGGCGGCGAGGGTGGGCAGGAGCTTGCCCGCGTGTTTGGCGTCCCAGTCCAGGACGGGCCCGATGACGCGCCGTACGTACCTCGTCACGCGTGCTTCCCTTGGGCCGAACAGGGCCGTGTACGGGAGGTACTCGTCGGTGGTGACGGCGGTGTCGTTCAGCCCGAGTGCGGGCAGGATCCGGACGCACGCCGAGGCCGCGTCGACCTGGGTGCGTAGGTCGTCGGTGACGTCGGCGATGCCTGCGCCGACCGCCAGAACCGGTGCCCGTACGGTGCGGCGCACCATGGTGTGGATGAGTGCGCTCGCGGTGGCTGGGTCGGGATAGGAGGTGATGGCCACGACTCGGTCGGCATGTTCGCCGACCGGGCCGCCGGTCCGGCGCAGGGCGCGGACGGCCCCGCGGCGCAGTTCGGCCGGCACCGAGATCACGACCACTGACCGCAGCTCGTCGAGCCGGATGCCCCGTGCGCGGGCGCGGGTGGCGATGTCGGCGCGGCGGTCGGGGTCGTCGGAGAGCATGTCGGCCAGCAAGTCGCCGCGGACGCGCTGCTCGGCCTCGAGCATGGCGTCCTGCTTGAGGTTGAGCAGCGCGGTGATCTGGGCGGCGCGTTCGGCGGTGCGCAGCTCGACGGGGCCGAACTCGACCTCGCCCTGCTCTAGCAGCAGCGCGCCCAGAAGGGTCGGCCCGGCGAGGACGGCGACGGCGTACGTGCCGTCGCTCGCGGGCGTGCACCGACCACTGTGGCGGCTGCGGTCGACGGCGTCGGCGACGGGGCCGTCGAGGTGTTCGGGGTCGCGAAGTGTGACGTGGCAGCGCAAAGCACGACCGAGCGCGGTCGCGACGTCTGGTGCTTGACCGCCTTGGAGCACGAGGCTGGTGAGGTCGCTGTGCACCTCGCTGGCCCGTTCCATCGCTTCGACGTGGCGGGCGAGCTCGCCGTAGGCGCGGCGGGCGTCGTCGGCCGAGTCCTGGGTGCGGGCGAGCAGGCGAGCGGTCTGCAGGACGATGGCGGCGTGGTCGGCAAAGGCTGACAGCAGGGAGATCTCCTCAGGGGAGAAAGCGTGCTCGACGCGGTTGGCGGCGAACAGCACCCCGATCACCTCGTCGCCGGCGAGTAGCGGGACGCCGAGCAGGGACACGAGGCCTTCCGCGGCCACGGCGGCGTCGATCGCGGAGTCGTGCGGGGCCTCGGTCATCGCGGCGTACTTGGACGTCCAGTAGGGACGGCGTCCTTCGACCACCTGGCTGGCCAGGCCCGCTCCGGGAGGCACTCGCAAGCCGAGGAACGACGGTGCGACCGTCCCGAGCGTGGTGCGCACGCGGAGTTCGCGGCTCTTCGCGTCGAACTCGGACAGGTAGGTGACGTCCGTGCCGACGAGGTCGTGCGCTCGTTCGACGAGCCGACCGAGCAGTTCATCGACGTCGCGAAGCTGGGCAAGCTCGCGCGCGGAGGAGAACAGCGCCGCGAGTTCCTGACCGCGGCGCCGCCAGCGCTCCGAGGTGGCACGCAGGCGGCGGATCTCGTAGCGGATTCGCGCGGTGTCCTGTTCGGGCAGGGTCACGCCGGTGAGCAGGCTGTCCACATCGATCTCCTGCTCGGCCGAAGCCGCCTGCAGCAGACCGACGACAACGTCGCTCGGGAGCGTCTCCGTCACGGGATTCACCTCGATCCGATGTGCCGATCGCCTAGAGCGACCTCGGGAATCCTGGGCGAATAATACATAGTCTGGACGGGTTCGCGCTCGTACTGTCCACACCGCGGGTGAGACGGTGTCTCCGCGAAACGAACCTTTCGTGCATACCATCCGTGAGCCCGGAACGATTCGCACCGACGCAGTCAAAGGAGACAGCGAGCATGACGCTTCACGTGGGCATCGACGTCGGTGGCACGTTCACCGACGCCGTGGCGATCGTCGACGGGCGCGCAATCCGGGGTAAGGCGTTCTCGACCAAGGACGTGACCACAGGGATCCTCGGCGCGCTGGGCGTGCTGCGGGAGCGCGCAGGGATGACCGAGGCCGAGTTCTTCGCCGCGATCGACCGATTCGTCCTGGGCAACACCATCGTCACGAACGCCGTGGATGAGCAGAAGTACGCCGCCGTGGGGCTGCTGACCACTCAGGGCTTCCGCGACACCCTGCGCATCGCCCGCTCGGCCCGCACAGACGAGCGCGACCCGCACAAGATGTCGCCGCCGCCGGACATCGTGGAGCGTCGCCGCATCGTCGAGGTCGCCGAGCGGGTCGACGCGCACGGCACCGTACTCGTCCCGCTCACCGAGGACGCGATTGCCACGGCCGTGGACGCGGTGCTGGCGACCGGCGCCGAGGCCATCGCGGTCTGCCTGCTGTGGTCGTTCCGCAATGCCGCCCACGAAAATGCGATCGGCGAGTACCTCGACAAGCATCACCTGGACATCCCGTACACGCTCTCCAGCAGGCTGACGCCGGTCTACCGCGAGTACGAGCGCATGGTCACCACCGCACTGGACGCCGCGGTGAAGCCGATCGTGGCGTCGCACTTCGACCGCCTCGCCGACGAGCTACGGAGCAGGGGGCTGCGAGCTCGGGTGCAGATCATGCAGGTGCACGGCGGGTTCCTGTCGGTGGAGGAGACCGGCAAGGCCCCGATCTCGATGTTCAACTCCGGTCCGGTCGGCGGCGTCGCCGGCGCGCGGCTGCTGGCCAAGCAGCTCGGCCGCCAGCGAGTGCTGACCGCGGACATGGGCGGCACGAGCCTCGACGCGGCCGCCATCATGGACGACGAGTTCCGGCTGCTGCCCCGCGCCGAGATCGGCGGCCTGCTCACCAGCCTGACCGCCGTGGACATCGAGACCATCGGCGCCGGCGGCGGCAGCCTCGCCTGGGTGGACGGACGGAACCTGCTGCGCGTCGGCCCGCACAGCGCGGGTTCCACGCCGGGCCCGGCATGCTACGGAAAGGGCGGCACCCGGCCCGCGGTCACCGACGCCGCACTCGTGCTCGGGCTGATCAACCCGGACTACTACCTCGGCGGCACCGTCCCCCTGTACGAGGACCAAGCGCGGGCCGCCCTGCGCAAGCACGTGGCCGAGCCGCTGGGCATCACCGAGGACGCGGCGGCCGAAGGCGTGTACCGGCTGGCGACGTCGCAGATGTCCAACGCGCTGCGCAAGATCACCGTGAACCGCGGCCACGACCCGCGCGAGTTCACCCTCGTCGGCTTCGGCGGCGCGTGCGGGCTGTTCGCGGCTAGCATCGCCGCCGAGGCCGGGGTCCGCGAGGTCGTGATCCCGCGCGACGCCGCGGTGTTCTCAGCGCACGGCCTCATGCACGCCGACTCGGTGTTCTCCGCGGTGCAGACGAGCCCGTGGACGATGGACCAGCCCGCGTCGGCGCTCGACAAGGAGTTCGCCGCCCTCGAGGAACGCGCACAAGCATGGTTCGAGGCCGAGGGGATCCCCGAGGACCGGCGCGAGCTGCACCGCGAGGCGGATATGAAGTTCGTGGGCCAGATCTTCGAGGTCACCACCCGCCTGCCGGCGGGCACCTTCGGCGAGGCGGACAAGGATGCGCTGCGCGCCCAGTTCATCGCCGACTACGAGCAAGAGTTCGGCGCCGGCACGGCCTGGACCGAGGCCGAGATTCTGCTGGTCAACTCGCGGGTCCGGGCCATCGGCCACAGCGACATACAGACGGTGGAGCAGATCGCGGGCACCGGCGAGGAGCGCCACGAGCTCACCCGCCGCGGCGTGATCGAGCCGCTCACCGGCGAGCGCGTCGAGATCAACGTGCACCGCGGGTTCGGTGCGCTCGGTCGGGCGACCGGTCCGTGCCTGCTAGAGGAGCCCGACACCACGGTCTACGTGCCCACTGGCGCCACCGTCGAGCTCATCGACAGCGGCGACTTTCTGCTGCGCCTCGCCGACCGCTGACCCCCCGCCCGTCAAAGGAGACGACCATGACCAGCACCCCGCGCACGCTGCCCGACGGGTTCGACCCCGTCACTCTCGAAGTGATCCGCATGCGCCTGGACTCCATCGTGGAGGAGATGGGCATCGCGATGATCCGCTCGTCGGGCTCCCCGGTGATCACCGAGGCCGGTGACTTCAACACCGCACTGTTCGACCCCACCGGCCGCATCTACGCCTACTCGGACTATGTCCAGTTCCACATCGGCTCTGGCAGCGTCGCTGTGCAGAACCTGGTCAAGGCGATCGAGGGTGAACCGCTCGCACCCGGCGACGCGTTCATCTGCAACGACCCGCACACCGCGGGCGCGAGCCACCCGCCGGACACCAACGTGATCTCGCCGATCTTCCATGGCGACGAGCTGATCGGCTGGGCTCAGTCGCAAGCGCACCTGGTCGACGTCGGTGGCATGACGCCCGGCGGGTTCGCGCCCGGCGCACACGACTGCTACGCCGAAGCGCTGCGGCTGCCGCCCGGCGTCAAGATCTTCGAGCGGGGCGAGCCCGTCGAGTGGGTGCGCCGGATCCTGCTCAACAACGTCCGCGTGCCCGCGCTGTTCTGGAACGACGTGCGCAGCCTGGTTGCGAGCAACAACACCGGCATCCGGCGGCTGCTGAGCACGATCGAAGAGTTCGGGCTCGAGCAGTTCCGTGACTACACGAGGCTGTCGTTCGAGCTGGCCGAGCAGGTCGTGCGCGACCGGATTGCCCGCATCCCCGACGGCACCTACACCGCCGAGGAGTGGACCGAGCACAACGGACACGTCGACGAGCTGTACCGCGTCGCGTGCACCATGACCAAACGCGACGACCAGATCACCTTCGACTTCACCGGCTCCAGCGAGCAGACCGACGGTTTCGTCAACTGCAGCTACGGTGCGCTGGTCGGCAGTGTAGCGACCGCCATCGTGCCTATTCTCGCGTGGGACGTTCCGTTCAACGAAGGCGTCATGACCGCGTTCGACATCGTCGCCGAGCCCGGGTCGATCGTGAATCCCCGGCCCCCGGCACCGATCAGCAACGGGCACCTCACCACCGGCGCCCGGGTCAGCCGCGTCGTCACGAAGCTGATGAACGACGCCTGCCGTGGCAGCGACGACGACACCATCCGCGACCGCACCCAGGGCGTGTGGGGCGACTCGTGGACCGGCGGGATCTCCGCGGGCACCACCGATGACGGCGAGTACTTCGTGCTGTTCAACATGGACGGCGGTGGCATGGGTGCCGGCGCTCAGCCGGACCGTGATGGCCTCGACTGCGCGGGGATGATGACGCAGGTCAACAACATGCTGCCGGACGTCGAGATGAACGAGATGCTGTACCCGGTGCTCTACCTGTGGAAGCAGCTCAACATCGACAGCGCCGGGCACGGCGCCCACCGCGGCGGGCTGGGCCTGCGCTTCGCGTGGACGCTGCACGGCGCCCAGGCGGTCACGCAGACGGTGTTCGCCCCGAGTGCCCAGGTCGTCGCCGACGGTTTCGGCGGTGGGCTGCCCGGCGGCGGCAGCGGCCACGAGGTCTGGCGCCGGACCGATGTTGCCCCGCTGCTCGCCGATGGCCTGGTGCCCGCCCCGGACAAGCTGAGCGCGGCGGACCGGGAGTTGCTGGCGATCAACCAGCAGTCGGTCAGGGTCCGCGCCGGAGACGTGTTTGTGCAGTGGATCGCCGGCGGAGGCGGTTACGGCGACCCGCTGCTGCGCGACCCGCAGCTCGTCGCCGCCGACGTCCGCGACGGCTACGTGACCGGCGAGACCGCGCAGCGCACCTACGGCGTGATCGTCACCGATGGCACCGTCGACGAGGCCGCCACCCGGCGAGCCCGCACCGCGCTGCGCCAGGAACGCCTCGGCAGCACCCCCGCCCAGCAGGTCCCGCCGAAGTCGCCGGCCGGGTCCTCCGCGCCACGCCGCGACGCCGACGGCTGGTACGTGCCAGCCAGCGGCGCTCGCCTGGGCACCGGCGAAGACTGGCGCGGCAAGGCGCGGAAGGTCACCTACGTCGCCGCCGAGCGGTTGGCCGAGTACGGAGTCCGTGTCCGCCCGCGTACCGAGGGCCGCCGCGTGCTGATCGACGAGTTCTACAGTCCCTCGTGCGGCACCCTCCTGGAGGCCCGCGTTCGGGTGGATGCGGCCGAGAGCTGACGAGTCACCTACAGATCAGGGGCGAACATGACCATCAACGACGACGGCACGATTGTGGGCATGCTGCCTGGCGGGCTGTCTCGGGGCGCGCTGCGCGGCATCGTGGTTCTGGATATCACCCGGGTCGTGGCGGGCCCGTTCTGCTCGATGCTGCTGGCCGACCTCGGCGCGACCGTGATCAAGATCGAGAACCCGAAGGACCCGGACTACACCCGGGACTTCCCGCCGAAGCTGACGTCCTCGTCCGGTGAGCCGGGCGGACCGGACGCGGAGTTCAGCGCGTTCTTCGCGCAGTACAACCGGAACAAGTTCGGCCTCACCCTCGATCTATCCACTGAGGACGGTAAGGACCTGCTCAAGAAGCTGGTGCGACGTGCCGACGTCCTGGTCGAGAACTTCCGGCCGGGCACGATGGACAAGCTCGGCGTCGGCTACGACGTGCTGCGTGGGGAGAACCCGCGCCTGGTGTACACGGCGATCTCCGGTTACGGCCAGACCGGACCGTACCGGCGCCGGCCCGCTTACGACAACAGCGCGCAGGCCACCGGCGGCCTGTGGTCGATGAACGGGTTCCCGGACTGGCCACCCGCTCGCATCGGCACCATCATTGGCGACCTGTCCGCGACGCTGTACGCCGTCATCGGCACCCTGGCCGCACTGCGGCACGCAGAAAAGACAGGCGAGGGACAGCTGGTCGATGTGTCCCAACAGGACTCAGTGCTCAGCCTCACGGAGAACGCTGTCGTGTCCTACACCGTCGACGGCAAGGTCCCCGGGCCGCTGGGCAACGAACATCCCTTCGTCAAGCCCTACGAGCTCTACCCATGCAAGGATGGGTTCGTGTTCTTCGGCGGCTATACCGACAAGTTCTGGCGTTTGTCTTGCGACCTGTTCGGACAGCCCGAGCTCGCTGACGACCCCGAAATCGACACCATGGCCAAGCGATTCGTACCCGAGGTCTACGAACGACGGGTCCGGCCGCTGCTGCACAAGTGGTTCGAGGACAAGACGAAGGCCGAGTTGGAGGAGATCGTCGGTGACGCCGTGCCGTTGAGTGCGATCAAGAACATCGGCGAGGTCGTCGAGGACCCGCAGATCGCCGCGCGCGACATGATCGTCGACGTCGAGTACCCCGAGTTCGGGCAGCTGCGCATGTTCGGCTCGCCCATCAAGCTCGCCGGCACGCCCACTCAGCCACGTGGGCTCGCGCCGAAGGTCGGTGAGCACGCCGACACGGTCCTGCGGGCACTCGCCGACCTCGACGACGAGCGCATCGCCGAGCTGCGCGAGAAGGGGGTGATCTGATGAGCGGCATTGCCCTCGACCGCGACGGCGCGGTCGCGATCATCCGGTTCAACCGTCCGGACAAACTCAACGCGCTCACACTCGCAATGTACGAAGAACTCGGCGAGGCCTTCGCCGAGGTCCGCGACGACGACTCTCTCGCCGTCGCGATCCTCACCGGCAGCGGAGACCGAGCCTTCTGCGTCGGCGCCGACCTCACCGAGTCCATCCCCGCCCTGGCGGAGGGGCGTTTCGACATTTCCGAATGGGATGATGCGCACCAGAAGCACACTGCGCTGTTCAAACCGGTGATAGCCGCGATCAACGGCCTCTGCCTCGGCGGCGGGTTCGAGATCATGCTGTCCACCGACATCCGCATCAGTGCCGACACCGCCGAGTTCGGTCTGCCCGAGAGCGGTGTCGGCGTCGTGCCCGCCGGTGGCACGCTCACCCGGCTCACACGGCAGATCCCGTACGTCTGGGCGATGGAGCTGATGCTCCACGGTGACCGGATCCCGGCTACCCAAGCTCTACGGTACGGCCTGCTCAACGACGTCGTCCCCGCGTCGCAGCTGCTCGAGGCCGCGCTCGACCGCGCTCACCGGCTGGTGGGCAAGAGCGGCACCGCGCTCGCGACGATCAAAGAGGCCGTCCTTCGCCTCGGCGACCTCCCGCAGGACCAGGCCTTCCACAGCGAAGCCCTCTACGGTCAGAAGGCCTTCACCTCACCCGACGCCCGCGAAGGCCTCAGCGCCTTCGCTGAACGCCGTCCGCCGGACTTCCCGTCCCGCCACGGCACCAAGCCCCCTCCTAACTGAGAGGGACCAGTGATTAGGGTGTCGCCCGGACCCGCTCGCATCGAATTAGCTGGTGATGATCGCGGCGTCCGGGTGCTGCTCAAAATGGGCTCGGGCGGCCTCCGCAAGCTCCCCAGCGGAGTTGCAAGCGGCAGTGAACTGGGCCAACAACGCGGTGAGCTGGATCCTCATCGCCTCCTCGACCATGCCTGGCTGGCGCAACTGCTCGGTGCGGAAGACGCTGTGGTGCCGGGAGGAATAGCCGCTAGGCAGGATCGAGTTCTCGTAGTCGTCGTGGCTGGCGCGGTAGATGGCGAAGCCCCAGGTAGTGGCGGATCCGGTGTAGCGCAACCGCAGAAGCGGCAGGGTGGTGCCGTCGGAGAGTTCGCCGGTGACGTAGGCACTTCGCCGCCTACGACGTGCACCGGGCCCACGTGATCGGACGCTGCGAACCCACCACTGGCATCGCCCCGTTCTCTCGCCTGGTCGACCAGGTCATGACCATCGAGCCCTACGCCAGCGCCCGCCGCGTGTTCTGGATCGTGGACAACGGGGCATCCCACCGCAACTGGGCCGCGGCTGCCCGTATGAACGACGCCTTTTCCAACGCCCACATGGTCCACTTACCGGTACACGCCTCGTGGTTGAACCAGGTGGAGATCTACTTCTCCGCTGTGCAGCGCAAAGCGCTCACCTCGGACGACTTCCTCGATCTCGACGAGGTCGCCGAACGGCTGCTGTCCTTCCAAGACCACTACAACGCCACCGCCCACCCCTTCGACTGGACCTTCACCAGCCACGATCTCAACCGGCTGCTCACCAGGATCGGCAGTCACGATCGCCACGCACCACAACCACTGACCGCATGATCAATCCCCGACGAACTAACGGGCGCGACCACTAGCGGTTCGTGGTCTGTTCGGGGATCCGGATGCGGTATTGCGCCATCTTGCGGTAGATCGTCGCTCGACCGACGCCGAGTTCGGTCGCCGCCTGCGCCACGGTCGTCCCCGGCTCGGTCAGGCATCGGATGATCTCGTCGCGTTCGACGGCCTGGAGTCGGGTGAGCGGGCGGCCTGGGCTGGTGAAGACCTCAGCCGGTAGGTGGTGCAGGTCGATCGTCGTGGCACCTGCAGCCGCCTCACGCATCACCTTCCGGAGCTGGCGGATGTTTCCCGGCCAGTCGTAGGAGGTCAGCGCTCGCTCCGCGGCCGAGGTGAAGGTCACGGCACGGCCCCGGTCCTGGCGGACGAAGTGGCGGGCGAGGGGGAGGATGTCGTCCGGGTGGGAGCGCAGGGCGGGTGCCTCCACCACGGCGTCGACCAGCGGGCGCAGCTCCTCCGGGATCGCGTAGTCCCTCCGGGCGGTGATGACGAATGGTTGCAGCCGGTCGGTGGCCCGGTGCACCGCGCTGAACAGTCGGGCCAGTTCGGTCGTGGCCCAGGCCGGCAGCGCGTCCACGTCGGAGACGATGATGCAGGTGTTGTCCTTGCCGAGTTCAGGAACCCACAGCGTCAGCCACGCTTCGATGTCTTCCGGCGCTGGAGGTCGGGCGCTGAGCACGCGTTCCCGCGTCAGCTCCCGGCGGGCCAGCGACACCAGAGCCGTTTTGCCCGCCCCCGGCTCGCCGATGACCGCGACGCGCAGCCCCTGCTGGAACGCCGTGCGTGCTTGCGCGACTGCATTGGTCCACGTGGGCGACAGCGCGGCGAAGGTGGTGCTCGGCTGCTGGAGGCGGTCGGCGTAGACCCGGAACACCTCGCCGCGAGGCATCGGTCGGATCTTGCGCCCCGCGCTGCGCGCCAGCATCAGCGAGGTGGTGTTTCCGGCCGCTGCCTGGGCGAGGGCCAGCAGGAGCTCGGATGAGGAGTCGGACCAGGTGGTGAGGTTGATGCTGCCGGCGATGCCGCCGTTGACCGGATCCAGGACGGGAGCAGCGGCGCAGGTGTAGCCGCGCAGGCCGGTGCAGTAGTGCTCGTTCGCCCGCACCAGTGACGGAGTGCGATCGGCCAGGGCGAGGCCGAGCCCGTTGGTGCCGGCGTTGCGTTCGGCGAAGTAGAACCCGGGTGCGAGGTGTACCCGATCGAGTGAACGGTTGATCGAGCTGTCCTCGGACATCCTGCCCAGCACGAGGCCGTCGCTGTCGGTGACCATCATGCTCACCGGTTCGTTGGCCAGCGTCGCCTGCAGGCCGCGGAGCACCTCGTGGCCGCATTCGTACAGCAGCGAGTCGGTATCCACCGAGCCGGTGAACACCGGGCGCAGCTCGTCCGCTGCCAACCCGTAGCGCTCGCTGCGCCGCCAGGAGGCGCGCAGTCGCGGAGCGATTCCGGCCGCCCGGCGGGGCGAGAAGGGGCACTCTGCCGTGTCCGTGTGGGGTGCGCGCTGGGGTTTGTCCATTTCCGGCCTCCACGCGACGCGTCGTCGCGCCGACCTCGGCCACGGTAACGCCATATGCGCTGATCCTCATAGGTCAGCATGTCTCAAACTGAGACACGTGGAGGCTCCCCGGCCCCTGCCGTCGTGTCTAGCGTTCCGACCCAACGTGCCACAGCAGCCACGTAGGGGAGGGTGCAGACATGTACCGCAAGGACGGCGAGAATTACTTCATCGTCGACGCGCACATCGCGCTTTGGGACGCGCGTCCCGAAAACCAGCTCAACATCCACGGCAAGCAGTTCATCGACTGCTTTTACGACTACCACCGCAACCTGAGCCCGGAGTCGGAGCTGTGGTCGTACGAGGAGTACCTCTACTACGGCGGTGAGCGCCTGATGCGCGACCTGTTCACCGACGGGTACGTCGACCACGCCATCTTCCAGCCAGCCCACCTCGGCGCCTTCTACCGCACCGGCTTCGGGCAGACCGAGGAAGCGTTCGCGCTCGCCCAGCAGCACCCGGACAAGCTGACCTACAACCACTGCTGGGACCCGCGCTTCGAACAGGCCGGGCTCGATCAGCTCCGGCGCGACGCCGAGCGGTTCTCGCTCAAGGGCGTCAAGCTCTACACCGCGGAGTGGCACGGCGACTCCCGCGGCTACAAGCTGGACGACCCGTGGACCTACCGATACCTGGAAGCCTGCCAGGAACTGGAAATCCGCAACATCCATATCCACAAGGGACCGACGATCCGGCCGCTGGACCGGGACGCCTTCGACGTCGCCGACGTCGACAAGGCCGCCACGGATTTCCCGGAGCTGAACTTCGTCGTCGAGCACTGCGGTCTTCCGAGGTTGGAGGACTTCTGCTGGATCGCGACGCAGGAACCGAACGTGCACGCCGGGCTGGCCGTGGCGATGCCGTTCATCCACACCCGGCCGCGGTACTTCGCGCAGATCATCGGCGAGCTCCTGTACTGGCTCGACGAGGACCGGATCCAGTTCTCCAGCGACTACGCGCTGTGGACGCCGAAGTGGTTGGTGGAGCGGTTCGTGGAGTTCCAGATCCCCGAGGACATGGTCGAGTACGCGCCGATCACCGTGTCGCAGAAGAAGAAGATCCTGGGGCTCAACGCGGCGGCCATGTACGGCATCGAGGTCCCGGAAGGCCTCGGCCTGGCAGAGCAGGCGGTGGCCTGAGATGCACCCGGTACTGCTGGAGCGGGCGGCGCGGGCGGCGCTGGACACGGTTATGGACCCGGAGCTGGACGAACCGATCACCGACCTCGGTTTCGTGCGGTCGCTGGGGGCGACGGCAGACGGGGTGGTCACCGCGCACCTGCGGCTGCCGACGTCGTTCTGCGCACCGAACTTCGCCTACCTGATGGCATCCGACGCCAAGGACGTGCTCCGGGCGCTGCCGGGTGTCACCGACGTGGTGGTGGTGCTCGACGAACACCACGACTCGGAGCTGATCAACCGCGGTCTCGCCGCGGACGCGGGATATCGCGGCACGTTCCCGCATGAGGCGAAGGACGACCTCGAGCAGCTGCGCCTGACGTTTCGCCGCAAGGCGCACGCCGCGGCGATGGAGCGCTCGCTGGGCCTGCTGCTCAAGGTGGATCCCGAGCTCACCGAGGAGGACCTGCACGACGTCACGATCGCTGATCTACTCCCCGACGCGCCCACGACGAGGTCGTTGCTGCAACGGCGGGAAGCGCTCGGCCTGAGCATCGCTGCGTCGGCTCCCGTGCTTGTGAATGACCACGGGCACCCCTGCTCGCGCGCGGAAGTTCCGCTGCGCCTGCGCTTCGCCCGCGCGATCCGGATCTCGATCGAGGGCAACGCGCACTTCTGCCGCGGCCTGCTGCGCACCCGCTACCCGGAGTCGGCCGCCGACCAGGCTCCCCACGCACACGCGGCGGAGCACCTGCAGCTGAAGGAGAACGGATCATGAAGGCAGTCCAGGTCGTCGGCTACGACCAGCCGCTCCGCCTGACCGAAGTCCCTACCCCCGAGGTCACCGGCCCCTACGACGTGATCGTCCGGATCGGTGGCGCCGGTGTGTGCCGGACCGACCTCCACATCCTCGAAGGCCAGTGGGCCGAGAAGACCGGCGTCGCGCTGCCCTACACGATCGGGCACGAGAACGCGGGGTGGGTGCACGCGATCGGCAGCGCCGTCACCAATGTCACCGAAGGCGACAAGGTGATCGTGCACCCCCTGATCACCTGCGGTCTCTGCCGCGCGTGCCGGTTCGGCGACGATGTGCACTGCGAGCAGTCGCTGTTCCCCGGCATCGACACCGCCGGCGGATACGCCGAGTACCTCAAGACCTCGGCTCGCAGCGTCGTGCGCATCGACGACTCCCTCGAACCCGCCGACGTCGCGGCGCTGGCCGACGCGGGCCTGACCGCCTACCACGCCGCCGCGAAGGCCGCCAGAACCCTGCGGCCTGGAGACCGCTGCGTGGTGATCGGCGCGGGCGGGCTCGGGCACATCGGGATCCAGGTGCTGAAAGCCCTGACCCCGGCAGAACTCGTCGTCGTGGACCGCAACCCGGACGCGGTGAAGCTTGCCGTGTCCATCGGAGCCGACCACAGCGTCGTCGCTGACGGCGACCACGTCCAGCAGGTGCTCGACCTGACCGGCGGGCACGGCGCGGAAGCCGTCATCGACTTCGTCGGCGAAGGCGGCGCCACCCGCGACGGCGTCCGCATGCTCCGCCGCGCCGGCGACTACCACGTGGTCGGCTACGGCGAGAACATCGACGTCCCGACCATCGACATCATCTCGGCCGAGATCAACTTCATCGGCAACCTCGTCGGCTCCTACAACGACCTGTGCGAACTGATGGTCCTCGCCGCGCAGGGCCGTGTCCGGCTGCACACCAGCAAGTACCCGCTCGACCGCTTCCAAGACGCCCTCGACGATCTCGACGCCGGCCGCATCCGCGGCCGCGCCATCCTCACGCCCTGACCCAGCAGAAACGACAGGAAAGCCGCACGCACCGGGAGCCGCAATGGAACGCATGCGAACAATGATCAGCCCAGGCCGTTATGTGCAGGGCAAAGGCGCTCTCCACCGCGTCGGGGACTACCTCGAGCAGCTTGGCTCGTCACCACTTTTCGTGGCGGATGACCTGGTTTGGGGATTCGTCGGGCACGACATCGAATCATCGCTTCGGAAAGCGGGCCTGCCGCTGGTGCGCGAGAAGTTCAATGGCATTCCCAGCGCTCTTGAGGTGGACCGTCTCGTCGATGTCATCAAGCAGACCGGCGCTGACGTCGCCGTGGCGGTAGGCGGTGGGAGCACCATTGACGCGGTCAAGGCCGCAGGCTTCCTGGCAGGTGTTCGCTGGGCCAACTGTCCGACGGTCGCGTCGACGGATGCACCCTGCAGCGCGCTGTCAGTAATTTACACCGAGAACGGCGAGTTCGAGGAGTACCGGTTCTTCCCCCGCAACCCGGACCTCGTGTTGATCGACTCGCAGGTGGTCGCGAACGCACCCGCGTCCTTCCTGGTCGCCGGGGTGGGTGATGCCTTGGCCACCTGGCTCGAAGCCCGGGCGACCGCGCAATCCGGCTCGAAGACGATGGCCGGCGGTCTGCCCACCGTCACCGGCACCGCATTGGCGAAGTTGAGCTGGGATGTTCTCTGGGAAAACGCGCTTCCCGCCATCGACGCTGTCATGGACAACCAGGTGACGCCAGCGGTCGAAAAGGTGATTGAGGCGAACACACTTCTTTCCGGGCTTGGCTTCGAGTCGGGAGGTCTTGCCGCGGCCCACGCGATCCACAATGGCCTCACGGCGGTCGGTGCGACGCACGGACTCGCCCACGGTCAGAAGGTGAACATCGGGTCGTTGACCCAGTTGGTTCTCGAGGGCGCCCGGACCAGTGACATCCGTGACTTTATTGAGTTCACAACGCAAGTCGGGCTGCCGACGACACTCATCGAGGTCGGCCTCAAGTCTGATGACACGGAGTCGCTGCGCACCGTCGCAGCAGCGTCGACGGTGGAAGGCGAGACCATCCACTCGATGCCCTTCGACGTGACCAGCGACGATGTCGCCAGTGCACTGGCATCCCTCGACCGGTTCTCCGTGCAGGTCCGCGAAGCCGCGAAGTTGCCAAGCCCAGTGCCCTACACGACATGCCACTGACTGGCCCTGGCTCGGCGAGGTGGCCGTGCCCAGGAGTCCTGACCTCGCAATTCCACTACAGGTTGGAGAAAGCAATGTCCGAACAAGGTAAATCGCCGCGCGTCGCACTGGTCACGGGTGCCGCGCGAGGCATCGGCAAGGGCATCGCGCTGCGCCTGGCCGCTGACGGCCTGGACGTCGCGGTCAACGACATCGAGGCCAACACCGACCAGCTCAAGGGGGTCGCCGACGAGATCGCGGCGACGGGCCGGCGGGCAACGACGGTCGTGGCTGACGTGTCCGACCCGGACGCGGTGCAGTCCATGGTGGAGCAGGTGGCCGCTGAGCTCGGGCAGCTCAACGTCATGGTCGCCAACGCCGGGATCGCCAACGTCAAGCCACTGCTGGAAAGCACGCCCGAGGAGTTCGACCACCTGATGTCGATCAACCTCCGCGGCGTGTACCTCTGCTACACCGCGGCGGCCAAGCAGATGATCAAGCAAGGAGATGGCGGAAAGATCATCGGAGCGGCCTCGATCGTGGCCTACCGGCCGTTCCCGCTGCTCGGCCCGTACTCGGCCTCCAAGTGGGCGGTACGCGGGCTGACCCAGGCCGCCGCGATGGAGTGGGCGCAGCACGGTATCACCGTGAACGCCTACTGCCCCGGGATCGTGGGTACCGCGATGTGGGACTACATCGACGAGAAGCTTGCGGAGAACGAGGGCCTCCGCAAGGGCGCGGCCATCGAGAAGTACTCCGAGCTGATCCACCTTGGCCGGGTCTCGGTGCCGGAGGACGTCGCGAGCTTCGTGTCCTACCTGGCCTCACCGGACTCCGACTACATGACCGGCCAGTCGGTGATGATCGACGGCGGCATTCAGTTCTCCTGATCGCTGGCGGGTGCGGGCTTGTCGGCGAAAAGACCGCCGACAAGCCCGCACCCAGGGCGGCCGGATTCCCCGGTCGGCGAAGCCGGTCGTTCAATCGCCTCCATCGTCGCCGTTGTTGCTGTCCCACGATCCGCGCCGGTTCTTCTTCGGCTGCACTGCCATGAGCACTGCGGCCCCGGCCATCGCCAACAAACCCAGTCCCAAGTATGAGGTCCAGCGAGCTCAGATCGCCTGGATGTGGCTTTCCACTCCGGGGAGCTGAAGCGCTTATCCGAAGTGGGCGTCAAGGGTGCGGCTGCAACGACTGCCGCTGAAGTGCCGGGAGGTCGCCAGCCCGCGGAGGTCGACGGGCCAGGTCTCGACCACTTCGTCGTCACCTTCGAAGGACGTACTCTCCCAACCAACGATCAGTTACCCCACGCCCCACGCACGCATCGCAGCTGCACCGTTTCCCCTGACAGTCCCAGTTCTACACGGTCATGGCGCTGGCGCCCACTGAGTCCACGAGATCGTCGATCCGCAGGGTGCCCTCGGCATGAGCAGCTCGGTGATCCTGCGCCGTCGATCCTGTTGCTTCCCGGACGGGCGTCGACCGGATGTTGCGGACACCGTCGCTCCCTTCACACCTTGGTCCTCCACCGGCAGGCGCCCGTCCTCCTCGCCCCTGCGGTGCGCACTCCTCGACGTCCGGAACCGCGCCGACGTCATCATCATTCGAAAGCTATTGCAATGTTGGCTTTCTGACGCCGCCCCGCGACAGGTGTCAGGGGCCACTACTCCAGCGAAGGGGCATGGCGCCGGCGTAGTGCCGATCACGCGTCGAAACAACCGACTCGAATCGGCGCCATGCCCTGCCAACGGGAGATTCGTTGGATTAGGTGGCACAGGCCAACGCGCTGCGTTCGGCTGGCGGCACTCGTGGACACGTGTTGCCCTGCGCCAGTACCGGACCCGGCTCACTCCATTTCGGACAGTCATCGGTGTACCGCTGCGCCAATGCCGGCATGACGAGAGGAACGGCACCATGAGTCTTGGTGAGATCTTCCTGTGGGAGTTGCTGGGAACGGCGACGCTCACCCTGCTGGGTTGCGGGGTGAGCGCGAACGTGATCTTGCGAAAATCCTTGGGACACAACGGCGGCTGGCTGTTGGTGAACATCGGCTGGGGTCTCGCGGTCTTCGCCGGCGCCAGCATCGCGTCCCCGAGCGGCGCTCACCTCAACCCGGCCGTGACGCTGGGTCTGGCGGTGAACGGTCAGGTCCCGTGGTCACAGGTGCCGGTCTGCATCGTCGGGCAGTTCGCCGGCGGCACGCTCGGTGCACTGCTGTGCTGGGCTGCCTACAAGCTGCAGTTCGACACCCACGACGACCCGGCCAACACCCGCGGGATCTTCTGCACCGGACCGACCGTGCTGAATGCGCCGTGGAACCTCGTCACCGAGATCATCGGCACCTTCGTGCTGGTCTTGTGGATCATCCTCAGCCCCGGTGCCGAAGCGGGCCCGGACGGCGTGCCGCAGTTCGGCAACTCCGCGCTGGGCTACGCCGCGGTCGCCTTCCTCGTGATCGGCATCGGCAACTCGCTCGGCGGCCCCACCGGGTACGCCATCAACCCGGCGCGCGACCTCGGGCCTCGCATCGCCTACGCGATCCTGCCCATCTACGGCAAGGGATCGGCCGAGTGGGGATACTCCTGGGTCCCGATCGTCGGACCGGTCATTGGCGGGATGCTGGCCGGTGGACTGGCGCTGGTCCTGCCCGTCAGCTGACGCCAGGGGTCGAAGGAGCGAAATCGAGGTGCGGTAGAGCGAGAATGGTGTCCACACCCAAGGGGGAAGCCCATCGGGGGCAGACGACGTAGCGGATAAGGATGCCGAGCTGGCCCGGTTGCGTAAGCGGGTCGCGGAGTTGGAGACCGAGAAAGAGATCTTGCGTAAAGCAGCCGCCTATTTCGCGCAGGAGACGGGTGGATGACTCACCGCTACCGGTTCATCTCCGCCCACCGTGCCGTCTACGGCGTCCAGCGGTTATGTCGCGTGCTCGAGGTGGCCCGCTCGGGCTTCTACGCCTGGCTCGGGCGTGGGCCCGCTCGCCAG
>NZ_SMKW01000096.1 GCF_004348985.1 Saccharopolyspora elongata
CACCCCAACTCGTCGCCCTCGTACGCGCGGGAGCACGCTTCGAAGGCGGCAAACTCGTCGAACGCCCCGACGACCACGCCCCACCCACCGCCGCCTAAACAATCTTGACCCACAGATCTTGACTATTTCTCTGTCCGGAGCGCGGCTGTACGTGCTCGCCGTCATCGAGCACACCAGTCGACGGATCCGCATCCTCGGAGCCACCGCGCACCCGACCGCGTCCTGGGTAGCCCAGGCCGCCAAGAACCTCGTCATGGACCTGGAGGACACCGGATGCCGGCCCCGGTTCCTCATCCGGGACCGGGATGGGAAGTTCCCGGCCCTGTTCGACGCGATCCTCAAGGACGCGGGGATCGAAGTTGTGCTCAGCGGCGTCCAGATGCCGAGAATGAACTCGGTCATGGAGAGATGGGTACAGACCTGTCGAAACGAGCTCCTGGACCGCACCTTGATCTGGAACCAGCGGCACCTACTTCACGCCCTGCGCGAGTTCGAGCAGTTCTACAACTCCCACCGGCCCCACCAGGGCATCGCGAACGCCCGCCCGCTGTGCCCATTGCCCACGCCGACAGTTGATCCGGAGCAGCTCGTCCGCCTCGACATACGAAAACACGATCGCCTCGGCGGAATCCTGCACGAGTACGAGCACGCCGCATGAACTGCACGGACGGCATTTTCGGCAAGGGCAGGGTTACGCGCCGTTCGGGTTCGGTTACCGCCGTTGCGCCGGCGAGCAGCTCACCACTGCGTTCCTCCAGGAGGTACTGCGCACCGTCTGGAACGGCAGCTTCGAATTCGTCCGGCTCGACGCGAAGCAGCCGAAGAGGATTCCCGTCGGGCCTCGCACCGTCATCGACGACAACATCGGCTTCCAGCGCACGCAGGCGGCAAAACGGGCTGACGTGGACGACGAAACGGGCTCACCGACATGGCAAGAGCCAACCGGCTTCGACTCCTCAAGCGTGTGGCCGCTCATGCCCGGCGTTCAGCTGAATACCAGCGGTAGCAAAATCGCCGCACCCACGAGCGAGATACCGCTAAACAGGTCGGACCGGATCCGGACAACATTGGCAGCCATACGCCCGAGGCACAACCCAGCCAATGACATGACCGCTGTCGCGACACCGAAAGTGATCATCGGGATCACAAGAGAAAATCCGGCGAACCCCAGGCTGGCCCCAGCGATAAAATTATCGATACTCAGCGACAGCGGCATACCGAAGAGCGTCACCCATGGATGATCTACCTCTTCTGGTTCAGGGCCCCGGAGTGCCCCGGCCAGAAGATACAGCCCATATGCCCCCACCATGATAGATCCGATGTAATCTGCACCCGAACCGATGAACTCCCCTACATAGTGGCCGATGAATCCTCCTGCCAGGGGAGCAAGTGCATCCCATATACCGAAAATGAGGGCAATCTGCACAGCGCGACGCCAGCCGAAGGGAATGGTACCGATAGCGATCGCCGACCGGAAGTTGTCGATACAGAGACCAAAAGCCAGCGCTAAAAGCGGGAGAAATTCAAGAGCCATTTGAAACCACCTCGGAAAATTGTTTACCCTACCCGCGAATTCGCCGGAGACATGTTTCGGCCATTCCCCGCATCCGCACTGCAGGCTTGCCGGGCACCGGAATGGGTCCTGCGCCGTCGATCTACTCCGCGAAGGCGGCTTTCGGCAAGTGAAACGTTGACGGACTCGGCCGGCGGTCCACCGGAACTTCGCTACGCCGCGAACTCGCGCCACCCGAGAGCAGACCAGTCGCGCAGGGTGCGGTAGCCCTTCATGGTGAGCACTACCCCGTGACCTCGTAGGGCGAACAGATGGTGCGTGTCGATGTCGATCAAATCCGCAATCCAGAGATCGCGGAGGGTCTGACGTAGATCATCTGTCATGGGACTGGTAATACCCATCACCCAGTCATAGCCGAGTGCAGGCTGGAGGAGCCCGTTATGATAACAGATTTTTCCCTGGCTGACCGCGTCCAGGGCCGCGTAGTGCGTGGCTGTGGATATTGTGCGGGACATTACCGATCCCCTGTTCAGCAGGCCACTCTCTTTGACCTGTTCAAATGTGGAGAGAATGGCGGTGCGACTCCGCCGAATTCTTTTCCCCGGGTGGCGCAAGGCCCCTGCGCCGATCCGATTTCCGGATCCGGGGGCCTTGCGCCGCCGCGGGCGTAGTCCCGTCGCAGATATCCGACACCTGCCGTGACTACGAGAAATAGAGCAACACAGTGCTTCGATCCCGGCCGTCAGCCCCGGTAGAAGTAACCGGTGGCCTCGGCACACACCTCGATGACCGTGTACTCCGGAGTTTCCCACTTCATACTTTTACTCCTAGTGTTGACTGCGCCCGATGAGCGGGCAGCACCCGGACAACGTGACCCACTGAATTTCGAGAGCGAAACCTCGAAATTCGGCGTTCGCAACAGAGTATCTTCGATGTTTCAGGCTGCTGCAATAGAGATCGAACCAGTGGCCGGGGATCGGTGCCGAACGGCGCCTGTGCGGCCACGAGTGGAACCGCGGGTGTCCTTGTGGACTACTCGAACGCGGAAGGCGATTCTCGACGATACATTACCGAGGCGCTCTCGACAGCCCTCGAGGGCATGCCACTGATGCGCGCCGACGAGTTCCTGCGGGGCAGGGCAGATGCGTGCGGAAAGCCTTCGTGGCTGCCCGGGAGCGCAGCACCCGTACGCCCCGGCGACAACGCCACAGGCGCATGCAACGCCGCAGACTTCCATCCGACGAGTCGAGAGACAGACACGATCAACCGACTTACATCCTCAACGTTCAGAATTCACGCGCACTCTCATAGGAAGAATCGCTCTGCGAGGCACGGGTATCCATTCTGGTACGACAACGACCGGGCAAGGGCCTGCCCGGCGCAGCGCCGGCTCACCGAGCCCTGCAACTTCGTAAAAGACGCTGTACCCACGGTCGCCCAGTACCAGCAACTCCGCTTCCTCAGCGGCTTCCAGCAACACCTGCGTCGGACGACCGCAGCGCACCTCGCGCAAGATCTCCACCTCTGTGGCGGTCTCGCGCTCGACCTGGTCCACGGTCCTGTCGAGGTCGAGGCGCGCATTCTCCTCAGCCGCTCGTACGTTCCGCTGTCAAGGCCACGGAGCTTCCAACCTGCCTCGCTCTCTGCGCCGCGTCGCACGCCCGCGCTGCCCGCATCATGACCAGTTCCGTTCGCTCCTCCCTGAGGACCCTGAGCACATCTCCAGGGAGCCGCTTGTTCGCCAGCACGTCTTCCGTATCCGCCAGTACGCGTTGCTCGACGTGGGTGAAGCGGGGATAAAGTGCACGAGCGAACGCCAGCACGAACTCGGGCTCGGCAGCTCCGGCCATACTCTCCAACGCACGCAAGTAGCGTTTCGCGTACGGAGTGAGCAACTCCTCCTGCCCCGGTTGTCGCAGCCCTGCCATGATGGCTTGCCGTTGCGCGAGCGAGTAATCGTCGGTGAACACCAGGGCCCACGCTTGCTCCTTGGCGGCGCGGGTCGGACGTGCGGCCTGTGCCATCAAGGCGTGCCGGCGACCGCTGTCTCCAGCGTCAGCGTCCATCGCGATGCCGAGAAGTCCGTCGATTTCGAAACCGGTCGACGCGAGGCGAAGCAATGCGCGCCAGCGCAGGTCTCGATCCACTACCAGTCCCGGCCAGGGAGACCGCCCGCACACCATTTCGCTCAGCAGGCTGTGGTCGTCGGCCTGGACGACCCCTACGAGGGTGCGGGCCAGTACCACCTGGCGGTCGCTACCCTGGGCGGCGCCGGCCAAGTGATCACGCACTCGGCGTGCCAGGACTTCGAGCATCCGGCTGGTGCTGGATGGATCCCCGTAGACCCGCGTCGCCTGCACAGCTCGCTCCAAGAGCGCTTCCAGGACGCCGACATCGCTCTCCACCACTCCATGCGTGAGAACGGCCGATGCGAAACTCCGAGCGGGCAACCGCGCGTCGAGGACGTCGTCCCACAATGCTCCCCAGACGACTGCCTGTGCTCTCCGATCGTCCAGTGCGGACAGCCTGCGCAAGGCTGTTTGCCGAGATCGGGGATCCAGCCTGACTTTGACGTGGCTCACCGCATCGTCGTTGGGCACCAGCAGGTCCGGGCTTCGGCTGCCGAACGCGTCCAGTTTTCCTTCGGAGCTACGCGGACTGAGCGGCACGTGCGCCCGTTGCCGCAGCACCAGGCCGGCATCGCAGTCGTCGAACGCGCCGACCCGCAGGTGCAAGTGGCGTGGCCGCACCTCGGGATCGGGAAGCTGCACCACCCAATCGCCCTTCGGAAGGCGAGACACCTCGACCGTGTTCACCCCACGGCGCAAAAGCCACTCGTCCACCCAGCGATCCACATCCGAGTCCGACACGCGCCGAAGCGCCGCCACGAAATCATCGAGGCTGGCATTTCCCCACGCGTGCGTCCGCAGGTATGTCCGTACGCCCGAGACAAAGGAGTCCCAGCCCATGCGCACCGCGAGCTCGTGGAGTACGGCCGCCCCTCTCCGGTAGACGATCGGCCCGAAGTTCGTCCGCGCGGCATCGGTATCGGCGGTCTCGACCCTGATCGCGTGGCTGGTCGGCAACTGGTCGGCATGTCGAGCCACCGGCAGGTTGTGGTGCGCGAACGCCGTCCAACCTTCCCCGTACCGCGTCACCTCGGGCTGTGCGACGACCGCCATCATCGTCGCGAAGCTCTCGTTCAGCCACAGATCGTCCCACCAGCTCATCGTCACGTAGTCGCCGAACCACATGTGCGCCATCTCGTGCAACAGCAGCTCGGCTCGTCGTCGCCGCTGATCCTCGGTGACCCGATGCCGGAACACGAACCGCTCGTTGAGCGTCACGCAGCCCGGATGCTCCATTCCGCCGAATACGTACTCGGGCGCGAAGACGTGGTCGTACTTGGTGAACGGGTACGGAAGGTCGAACAGCTGGCTGTAGAAGTCGAGGCCGCGGCTGATCACGCCGAACAACTCGTGCGCATCGTCGGTGAGGTCTTCGAGGAGCGACTTCCGCGCGTACAGCGCCAGCGGCACTCCGCGGTGGCTGGAACGCAGCCGGTGGAATGGGCCGGCGGCGAAGGCCACCAGGTACGGCGGCAGCGGTGGCGTGCTCCGGAAGCGCCAAGTCGAGCGCTTGCCGCCCGCAGGCGCCGGCTCCTCGCCAGGATCGGTGTTGGCGACCACCACCCACTGATCATCAGCCGTAACGGTCAGATCGACCGTTGCCTTCAGGTCCGGCTGATCGAAGCAGGCGAACACCTTGTGCGCCGCGAAGGGCTCGAACTTGGTGTGCAGGTAGACTTGTTCGTCGAGGGGGTCGCGGAAACGATGCAGCCCTTCCCCCGTGCGCGAGTACGAACCGGAACCGGACACACGGACCGTGTTCTCACCTGGTCTCACGTCCAGCCGAATACGCGTCCCGTCCTGCGCGCCGGGCCCCAGTTCCCGGCCATTGCACTCGACCGACTCGGCCTTCCCCGCGAAGTCGAGAAAGACGATCGCGTCCCCAGAACGGGCCTGGAAGCGGACCACGGTGGTCGTCGCGAACTCCTGCTCACCTGTGGTCAAGTCGAGGTCGACCGCGTAGCGGACGTCGCTGACCTCAGCCGAGCGCGCTGCCGCCTCGTCCTGCGTCAGATTGCTCCTGCGCGCGGCACGGACTTCGAGCGACATCGGTCATCGCCTCCTCGCCGACGCGGGTGGACGACGGTAAACCAGGTTCGCTCGGGCCGTTTCGCCTTCGGCTGCGGCATTGTCCTGATCGGCACGAACGAGCGCGTCCTGCACCAGGTGGTGGTCGGGCGAGTGGACGCAAACCGGGTCGGTGCGTCCCGGATCGCCGGTCAAGGCGAAGGCCTGGCACCGGCACCCACCGAAATCCGTCTCCTTGCGGGGACAGCTGCGGCACGGATCTGGCATCCACTCCGTGCCCCGGAAAGCCTGGAACGCAGCGGACTTCGACCAGATCCACGCCATGTCGTGGTCGTGGACCGACGGGAAGTTCATCGCGGTCATGTCCGCGGCCACCGGACACGGGTACACCATGCCGTCCGGGGCGACGGTCAGGGCGGTCTGCGCCCATCCGCCCATGCACGGCTTCGGGTAGGGCTCGTAGTAGTCCGGGAGGATCCAGAGGAGTTCCATGCGCCCCGCCAACTCGGCCTTCCGGCGTTCGTACACGCCTACGGCCTCCTCCAACTGGGCCTTGCTGGGGAGCAGCAGATCGCGGTTGCGAAGAGCCCAGCCGTAGTACTGGGTGTTGGCGAGCTCCAGCCGTTCGGCGCCCCACGACGCGCAGACGTCGATGATCGCGTCCAGGCGATGCAGGTTCAGCCGATGCAGGACCACGTTCATGTTCAACGGCAGCCCCGCCTCGCGGATGATGTGCGCAGCGTCCCGCTTCTTGTCGAACCGCTTGCTCGCTGCGACCAGTTCCGTCGACTCGGCCGCGTCGCCCTGAATGCTCAGCTGGGCGCTGTTGAGCCCTGCCGACACGAGCGATCTCGCACGGCTCTCCGTGAGCCCCAGACCGCTGGTGATCAGGTTGGTGTACAGATCACAACGGCGCGCCTCGGCGACGAGCATCTCCAGATCACCGCGGACGAGGGGCTCACCGCCCGAGAAATGCACCTGAACCACACCGAGCCCGGCTGCCTCGCGTATCACCCGCCGCCAGTCGTCGGTGCCGAGCTCGTCCTGACGATCGAGCAGTGCCAACGGGTTCGAGCAGTAGACGCAGTGCAACGGACACTGGTGAGTGACCTCGGCCAGCAGGCCGTACGGCTGCGGTACACCGTTCATGCGATCACCACCCAACCCCATCCGTGCGCATCCTGGAGGAACTCCACGACGTCGTTCGTGAGACCGGTGGCCTCGAAATCGTGCTCCAACTGGGCCACCACCTGCCACACGGTCCGGCTTCCGTCGCACAACCGCAAAATCGCCGCCCCGGACGCGTTCAGGCGCACGACCCTCTCCGGCAACAGGAGCAACTCGGCGTCCCGTACGCTGTCGTGCTTAAGCATCGCCTTGGTCACCAGCCGAGGCGTGGCCGTCAGATCAGTTTCGTCCATCATGAACTCTTGCTGTAGGCGAGTTGCACGGCGTCCAGCAGGCTCCAGAGGACATCGCACTTGAACTCCAGCGCCCGTACGCACGCGTCCTGCTGCTCCCTGGACTTCGCGTGGTTGATCACCAGGTCGAGCAGATGCTCGATGTCCTTGGGCTGCTGGGTGAGCCGGGACCGGAAGTACTCCAGGCCTTCCGCGGCGATCCACGGGTAGTGCTGCTGGAGGTCGGCGATCCGCCGGCTGAGCAGACCAGGGGCGAACAACTCGGTCATGGCCGACGCCACGGCCACCAGCCACGGCTTCCGACGGCAGAAATCCACGTAGGCGTCCACGGCGAACCGCACTCCGGGTAGCACCGTGCCGCTGTCGAACAGCTCTTGGCGGGTCAAGCCGACGGCTTCACCGAGGCGGACCCACTTCTCGATCCCGCCTTCGTCCCCCATGCGGCCGTCGTGATCGATGATGCGCTGAATCCACTGACGCCGATCGTGCCGACTGGGGAGCTTGGTCAGGATGAACGCGTCCTTCACCGGCAGGTTCACCTGGTAGTAGAAGCGGTTTCGCACCCATCCGCGGAACTCCTCCTCGGTGAGCACGCCCGCGTGCATCCGCTCGTTGAACGGGTGCAAGTGGTGGTACCGCTGTTCTCCGATCGACCGCAGCCGCGCTTCGAACTCCTCGGCAGACCAAGCTTTCACAACTCCACCTCCAGGCCGGCCCGGCCCACCTCGATGCCCAAGCCCGCCAACCAACGCCGCTCCTCGGAGCCTTCGTCGAGGATGGGGTTGGTGTTGTTGATGTGCGTGTAGATCTTGCGCTTCGCGGGAAGCGCGGCGAGAGCGAGGGCAGAACCGTCCTCACCACTGACGGGCATGTGCCCCATGGAACGTCCGGAACGACTTCCCGCACCCCGGCAGGACATTTCGTCATCCGTCCAGAACGTGCCATCCAAGAAGACGCAGTCGGCCGACGCCACTTGTTCGGCGAACTTCTCGTCCCACCGGGGCAGAGTCGGCGCGTACACCGCGGTCCCGCCGGTCACCTTGTCCTCCAAGCGGAAGCCCATCTCCCACTCCTTCGACTCGCGATGAAGCTGCGAGCGCCCCATGTAGCGAGGTGCCTTGCTTCCGGTCAGGAAGGCGGTCACGCGCAACCGGTCGTCCAGGTCCAGCGGTTTGCCGATTTCGACCAGGGACCACGACAGGTCGGCGTAGTCGCTCAGCAATTCCCGGACGGGAAACCACAGGGCGAGCGCCTCCAGCACGGGATACGTCCCGTAAACCGTCAGCGACGATTCCTCACGCAACATCAGCAGGCCGATCGTGTGGTCGAACTCCGCGTCCGTAAGCAGCACGCCGGCAACCGGTGTCGTCCGGATTCCCGGACCCGGATGCAGACAGCGATCCATCGCGATCTGATGATGGACATCCGGAGTCGCGTTCAGCAGAAACCACCGCTCACCGTCTCCGGAGACCGCAAGACCCGCGTGCATCGACCCGAGTTCCGGATTGCTACGAGCCTTGCGGCACCCGGCACAAGCGCAGTTCCACTGCGGATAACCACCGCCTGCGGCAACTCCCAGACAATGAAGAAGCACAGCGCGAAATCAATCCGTCAACGCCGGTACAGGTAGCCGCTGGCTTCAGCGCACACCTCGATCACCATATATTCGGGCTTTTCCCAGTTCATGGCGTCCTCCCTCGGATTCGACCGCTGACGGCGGTCGGACGACGACAGGTACCGTCACCTGTCGAGGTTCCGGCCCGGGCGAGCAGCGTGTGTCATCACCCGGAACTCGGTATTGCCTCTCAAAGCTTCTTCGATGTCGCGGGCTCTGACAACCGATCATGAACCACCGGCACCGGATCGCTGACGAACGGTTGCCGTGCCGCCACGAACGGGCCGCCGCGGCGCCACCGGCTCACGGCGTGCGACAGGCACCCCGACATGCGCGTCGTGCGGCGCAGCGTCGACGAGCAGGCTCGCCTCAGATTCCATCGATGCCCCGGGTGTTTCCCGGCACGCGGTTCGGACCAAGCAACGCGGCCCGCGTCGCCCGCGAACAATCTGAACAGCAGGCACAAGGCACGTGGGCGGAATCCGCCCACGTGCGGACAGCCTCACACACCGAGCAAGCGGCGGATCTCCGGAGCGTGGCGCCGCGAAACGGGAACGCGCTCACGGCAACGGAGATCCGTGATCAGGACCAGCTCACCCTTGATGCCCCGTTCCAACTCGACCACCCGGCGAAGGTTGGTCAGGAAGCGACGATGTACCCGGCGAAATCCGTGGGGTGCCAGTAATTCCTCGACGTTGTCCAGGCCACGGGTTGCGGCTTGGATCCGTCCCCGGTCCGTGCTCAACCAAACGATGTTCCGGTCGGCCTGGGCATAGCGGATCTCCGATGGGGCGAGCAGAACCAGCCGTTCGTCACGAACCCCGATCACGCGCGGTGGCAGAGAAGCAGAGGCTACGTCCGAATACTTCTCGTAAGGTTCGCCCTCTTCCAGCCCAAATGCGCAGAACATACCCACTACGTTGTTGGAGGCGACGACGGGCCGCATGCTTACCGGAAGGGCATCCTCCCCGGGGCACACCGACAGACGCGCATAGCCGCTCCACTGTGGACGCTGCAGTGCCCGGCCCATTGCCCACCGCACGACATCGGGAAGTTCCGGAATATCCGGCTTCCAGCGTTTCGCCGGTTCGGCCGCGCCCGTGGCAATGGGGTTGTCGTCAGCCAGCTTGAGCAACGAAATAGCCGCGCAGTTCGCAGCGATCACATGCGCTCCACGGTCCACGGCCATGAGCGGGCCGCTCATCTGGGCGGACTCGTGCTCGAACCCGGCGACCACACTCTTGGCCTCCATGATGGCGCGGCGATGGATCTCTTCTTCGAC
The DNA here is from genome assembly GCF_004348985.1 of Saccharopolyspora elongata. Lineage (GTDB taxonomy): Bacteria > Actinomycetota > Actinomycetes > Mycobacteriales > Pseudonocardiaceae > Saccharopolyspora > Saccharopolyspora elongata. Next base: position 9,989 of record NZ_SMKW01000096.1, read on the forward strand.
GCTCGCGGCAGCGTTCCTCAGCCACGTCGGCACATGCTCGGAAAGCGGCGCCTTCCACCGTGAGATGTTGATCGACGCGACCGGCGAACCGGTTACCACGTCGCGTATGGAAATCCCCGCACAGGCCCACTGCTGGAAGCCTTCGCACCAGTGCTCCGGTCCGGTCACGGTGATCGGGCCCGGCAGTTCGAACGACGTCCCCATCCCGTTCGTGCCTGTGCACTGCTCCGACCACGCCGACCACGGCGCGAGGTTGCTCAAATCAGCCCTTTTCCGCGCGGTGGGGTCGCCCCAGGACCCGAGAATGCGCCCGGTGCCGTCCGTTACGGCTACGACACCGCCGTCCAGCTCCACGTCCCGGCCCGCCAACGCCCCGAGACCGCCGAGCTGGGTGAAGATCACGTCGTGGTCGAGCCGGTGGTCGTTGCCTTCGGGCGCCCCGGGCGCGATGTGCAGCGCGGGGTCCACTTCGTACTGATCCCGACATCGGTACCACGAAGCCAGGATCTCCGGGCGGACACCTTGCACGATATCTTCGCCTGCGGCGAAGCACTCCCATGCACAAGCGGTCTTCCTCGCGGTAGCCGTGGCTACCAGGGAGTCGCCCCCCACGTGGCCATGGCCGCCGGACCCGCTCGATGCGATCTCTAACGGTGGGACTCTCCCCGCCATCACGACCTCCTTGTCATTCGCGAGGGACGGATCTCGGGGACCCACGGATAGTGACAGCAGTCACAATGTAACTTTCGGGAAGCTGCAGTTCAAGACATGCTTCCGCCAGCGGCCGCCCCGGCTTCGCCGGCCGCGGCCGCGGCCGATCTGCTTCTTGTCGCCGAAAATGGCCGGCGCAACAAACCCGATCCGGCGATCACCGATGAACGGTAAATTATCGCGAATAGACCTCCGGAAATCGCAATATATTGACGACTTAGGACATGCGGCGACGTTGCACACCGGCCTCGGCCGAGCGCGAGAACCCGTCGACGAACCCGCGGGCGCTGATCAGCGGACCAGCCTTCCCAGCAGAGCGGACGCGGCACCGGTCATGAACGCTGCGGCCGCCACCAGCACTCCGAAATCGAGCCACAGATCCGACGGCGTGCCGATGAGCAGACCGCGCAGAGCGTCCACCTCGTAGCCCAACGGGTTGATGCAGTTGACCACCTTCAGCCAGTGCGGCATCAGATCGACCGGGTACAGCGCACTGGAACCGAAGAACAGCGGCATGGTGATCGCCTGCCCGATGCCCAGCAAGCGATCCCGAGACAGCACCAACCCCGCGATGGTGATGGACAAGCAGCAGAAGAACACCGATCCGAGCACCACCACGACGCACATCCCCAGCAGTTTCAACGGATTCGCCGTGATTCCGACGCCCAGCAGCACGGCGAGTACGAGCACCGCGAGGGCTTGCACCAGGGCGCGCACGCCGGCCGCGAACGCCTTGCCGCTGACGATCGCGACCCGCGGCGTCGGCGTGACGAGCAGTCTGGCGAGGATCCCGGCATCCCGCTCCCAAATGATCTGAATACCGAAGAAGATCGCGATGAACAGGGCCGATTGGGCGAGGATGCCCGGCGCGAGATAGTCCAGGTACCGCACACCTCCCGTCGGGATCACCGGAGTCAGGCTGAGCGTCGTACCGAAGACCACCAGCCACAGCGCCGGCTGAACCGCCCGGGTGACGAGTTCGCTCCGGTCGTGCCGCAGCTTCTGCAGCTCCACCAGACACATCGTCGTGATCCGCGACCACATCAGGCGCACCGGCCCGCGCCGCACCTGATCAACCGACACGACGTGCGACCCGTCGAACTGCGCGGACATGACGCATCCCCTCCCCCTCATCATTGGCGAGTCCATCACCGGTCACCACGCGGAACGCGTCTTCCAACGTCCCCTCGGGCCCCACTGCGGCGCGGAGTTCCTGTGGGGCCCCAACGCTGCGGATTCGACCGTGGTGCATGAGCGCCACCCGGTCGCACTGCCGGTCGGCCTCCTCCATGTAGTGCGTAGTGATCAGGACCGTCATCCCGGTTGCAGCTCGTACCCGCTCGATGTACTCCCACACGCCGGCTCGTGCGATGGGGTCGAGCCCGACCGTCGGCTCGTCGAGCACGAGCAGGCGCGGGGCACTGACCAGCGCTTGCGCGAGCTCAAGACGTCGGATCATGCCGCCGGAATACGTGTTCGCGGTTCGCTTGGCGACCTCTTCCAGACCAACCGATCGCAGCGCCGCCTCCACCGCGGACCGCCGCTGCGCCCTGGGTACGTCGAAGAGCCTTGCGAACAGCGCGACGTTCTCTCGGCCGCTGAGCGCTGAATCCGCCGAAAGCTGCTGCGGCACGTAGCCGATCAACCTGCGGGCGGCGAGCTTGCGCCGGTTCACATCCACGCCGAAAACCTCGATCCCGCCCGTCGGCACCGGGAGCAGGGTCGAGATCATCCGGATCGTGGTCGTTTTCCCGGCTCCGTTGGGGCCGAGTAGCCCGAAGACGGTGCCGGCCCGGATGCTCAGATCAACGCCGTCGACGGCGACGGTCTCCCCGAAGCAGTAGCGCAGTCCGTCGCAATGCACCGCGAGTTCGCTCATCATCACTTCTCCCGTCGCCTTGCTCGGGCGCCTCGGTAGCTCGGATTCACCACGGCGGTCAGACGGCCTGTCTCCGGCAGCGAGGCGAGGACGGAACCGGTCGTTTCAAATGCCATGAGCGGCGTGCTGTGGGCTCCCATTCGCCGGAAAGCGCCGGGCACCCGGACCGGAGTTTGCGGAAGATCCGCAACCTCAGCCAAGGTCGTGACAACACGCCCCGGACTTCTGGGCCACCACACTCGCCCGGAGATCGACGCTCTGACGTTAACCGCGCCGTTCCCGACGTCACAAGCCTTGCAGCACTATTCGAGCTTCGCGGCGGAGTCCGCGCCGGCCCGGCTGTTGCCGGATGTCGGCACCGTGACGGTGCTGCCCGGTCCACGATCGCCGGCACACGCGTGTTACCCGTTGATGACCGGTGGTTGTCGGGTTGCTGCCGCTCGTGGGTCGTTCGCCCACACTCGTCCCACAGTGGTTGCCGTCGAATCGAGGAACAGCTTAGCTTTCGACTCCACGTCATGAAAACCAAAGCGCGGAAGCCGTCGATTCCCCGTTTGATTCTACCGAGGACGCGTGGAACGACCACAAGTCACGCGACGGACCGCGAAGTTCCGACAGCCGCGACGCACGGCTCATGCCGGATACGCCACTGGTCGGTGCGCGAAGCCCGACCGGCGGCTCGGTCCGGTCCAGCAAGCGGCATCAGCGGTCGCCGACGGGGACGGCTCATGCCGTTCGGGTTGGTGACAGACCAAAGGCGGTCATACATGGCAGATGTGCACCAGCTCGACCCCATCTCCCGTAGCCCGGGCAAGGCCACGGTGTACGGGGCATGGGAACGATTCGTGCAGGGCGAGGACGATATCCGCGGCTTGCGGCCCGAGGTGGCGATCTCGTGGCACCGGTGCCGGGACCAGTACCGGGTCGACCCGTACCTGACCGAAGCCCCGGTGGCCGTCGCGGAGGTCGACCACGCGCTCGAACATGACGTCGTGTTCGCCGAACTCGGTTTCCGTGCCGCCTCGGTGGCTCACGAGGTAAGCAACCTCGGCGGCGTCGTGACCATCACCGACGCCACCGGTCGGGTCCTGGCCCAATGGGGAGACCAGGCCACGCGCTCCCGCGCCACCAAAGCCAACCTGGCGGCTTGGTTCTGCTGGTCCGAGTGCGCTACCGGAACGAACGGCATGGGCACGGCACTCGAAGCACACGCACCGGTGATAATCCGGGGTGCGGAGCACTGGTGCCAAGCCTTCCACGACTGGACCTGCGCGGGTGTGGCCGTCCGGGATGTGGTGACCGGGGAACCGATCGCGGTGCTCAATATCTCGTGCTGGCGCGGCGACCTTCCCGCGTCCGCGGCCGCCTGGCTGGGCAACACTGCGACCAAAACCCAGCACATATTGAGACAACGCGCCCAGGATGGCGGCGCCGAGCTGGTCGCCGCCTACAACCACGCCAGGTCGCGCTCGACCGCGGCGCTCGCCGCGGTGGATCCTGCGGGCAGGGTGGTGATCGCCGACGACACGGCAAGCGTGCTCCTCGGCGTCCCGGGCTCCACACCGGCACCCGACCCCGCGGCGCGCTGGAACCCGAGTCTGCCGGAATTCATCTGGGCGGCTCGATACGCCGCTAAGCAGGCCACCCACAATCCCGACTGGGTCGGCTCGACGCAGATCTTCACCCATCTCGCCGACGAGCCGACCCCGATCAGTATCCGGCCCGTCTTCCTGTCCGGGCAGCTGGTCGGAAACCTGATCTCATTCGGAGTTTCCGAAGGAGAGCAGTTACCTCGGGCGGAAGGGGCCAGGCGCCCTGGGGCGCGGCCGCACCGGATCGTCGCGATGCGCGACAACCGGATGGTGCTGCTGCGGCTGCCGGAGGTCTCGTTCGCCGAATCGAAGGGCAACGACGTGTGGCTGTCCACTGATCAGGGGCGGTTGCGAGCCGCCTCGGCCGGCCTCGACAAGCTCGAAAGCGAGCTGACCGATGCCGGTTTCCTGCGGGTACACCGCGGATATGTGGTCAACCTCAGCCGGATTCGGGAGGTCGAGCGTCGATTCAGAGGCGAATTGTTCCTGGTGATGGATGACCAGGCGAGCCCGATGGTGCCGGTTTCGCGGCGGAACGCTCCAGCCGTCCGCCGGGCGCTGGACATCTGAGGAGCCTTGAAGGACCAGGAAGGAGCTTCCACGCCGGAGAACCCTGACGTCGTCGCTATCTACAAGACGTACGACCAGGATCTCAGGCTCGGTAACGCCTAGGAGGACATCAATGCCCGAGAATCCCGATACCCACGTCTACCGCACCTACGACAAGGTTCTGAGCGAGACACGGCCGGCTCGGCGGCGGAATCATTCGACGGCGGGCGGCAATGCCAACGATTGGTGGCCGCACCGGGTCGACTTGAAGGCATTGCGTCGGCACCGACCCGCACACAACCCGCTGGGTGCGGACTTCGACTACGCCGAGCAATTCAAGACTCTGGATCTCGACGAAATGGCGCGTGACGTCGACGAGGTGCTGACGACCTCGCAGGACTGGTGGCCCGCCGACTTCGGTCACTACGGTCCCCTTGTGCTGCGCATGGCCTGGCATGCTGCGGGTACCTACCGCGTCAGCGACGGCCGAGGCGGTGCAGGTGCCGGGATGCAACGCTTCGCCCCGTTGAACAGCTGGCCGGACAACCGCAACCTGGACAAGGCGCGTCGGTTGCTGTGGCCGGTCAAGAAGAAATACGGGCGCAGGATCTCCTGGGCGGACCTGATGGTCTTCGCAGGCAACCGGGCACTGGAGTCGATGGGCTTCAAGACTTTCGGGTTCGGCGGCGGCCGTGCCGAGGTGTGGGAGCCCGACGAGACGTACTGGGGTCCGGAACGCAAGTTGTTGGCCGACGACCGGTACAGCGGTCTGCACGAACTCGACGAGCCGCTGGCGGCCGCCGCGATGGGGCTGATCTACGTCGATCCGCAGGGCCCGGCCACCAATCCCGACCCGGTGCTCGCGGCCCGCGACATCCGGCAGACCTTCAAGCGGATGGGGATGAGCGACGAGGAAACGGTGGCGCTCATCGCGGGCGGACACACCTTCGGCAAGACGCACGGCCCGGCGGACCCGAATGTGACCGGCGGCCCCGAGCCCGAGGCAGCGCCGCTCACCGCGCAGGGTCTGGGCTGGCTCGGCGGGTACGGCAGCGGCAGCGGGCCGGACACGGTCACCAGCGGGCTGGAAGGGATGTGGACGCGCACGCCCGTCGAGTGGGACCACACCTTCTTCGAAACGCTGTACGAGTACAAATGGGACGTCGAGCTCAGCCCGGCGGGCCTGTGGCAGTGGATCCCGAGCGACGGCCAGGGCGAGGGCACCGTGCCGGACCCCTTCGACCCGGACACGAAACACCATCCGGTCATGCTCACCACCGACCTGTCGTTGCAGGAGGACCCGGGCTACGACGCGATCTCGCGGCGGTTCCTGGAGCACCCGGACCAGTTCGAGGACGCGTTCGCGCGGGCCTGGTTCAAGCTGACGCACATCGACATGGGCCCGATCCAGCGCTACCTGGGGCCGCTCGTCCCGGAGGAACGGCTGATCTGGCAGGACCCGGTGCCGGAGCTGGACCACGGACTTGTGGGCACCGACGACGTCGCCGGCCTCAAGCGCGAGATCCTCGGCTCGGGCCTGACGGTCGCGCAGCTCGTCTCCACGGCGTGGGCGTCGGCTTCGACGTACCGGGACAGCGACAAGCGCGGTGGGGCGAACGGGGCGCGGATCCGGCTCGAACCGCAGCGCAGCTGGTCGGTCAACGAACCCGAGCAGCTGGCGGTCGTCCTGTCCGCGCTGGGGGCGATCCAGGAGCGATTCAACGCCTCACAACAAGGGAACAAGCGGATCTCGATGGCCGACTTGATCGTGCTCGGAGGGTGTGCTGCGGTGGAACACGCCGCCGCGGCCAGTGGCCACGAAATCGACGTTCCGTTCCGCCCCGGGCGCACGGACGCGACCCAGGAATGGACCGACGTCGAGTCGTTCGACAGGTTGAAGCCCACGGCGGACGGCTTCCGGAACTACCTGGGAAACGGCTTTTGGATGCCGCCGGAGCATCTGCTGGTCGACCGGGCGAACCTGCTGACCTTGAGCGCGCCTGAGATGACTGTGCTGATCGGCGGGCTGCGGGTGCTCGGAGCCAACCACAGACGTTCCTCGGTGGGTGCGTTGACCTCAGCGCCAGGGTCGTTGACGAACGACTTCTTCGCCAACCTGCTGGACATGGGGACAGAGTGGGCGCCGAGGCAGGATGGGGACATCTGGACGGCGATCTACGAGGGCCGCGACCGGGGAACCGGCGAGGTGAAGTGGACCGCAAGCCGGGTCGACCTCCTCTTCGGTTCCAACTCCGAACTCAGGGCGCTCTCGGAGGTCTACGCGAGCGACGACGCGGACGGGAAGTTCGTCCGGGACTTCGTCTCCGCGTGGGTGAAGGTCATGGAACTCGACCGTTTCGACCTGCGCTGCGGATACTCCAGTTGGTGCGCCCAATGATCAGGAGGTGCTCGGCCGGCGGTGATGACCGTTTTGGGCAAGCCGCGTCTAAAACCGTGCTCGAGCCGGTCTTCGAAGCGGTTTTTTGTTGTGCAGATTCCGGGTCGGCGGACCCTTGCCGATAGGACGGCCGGCTCAGCCTCCCCAGGCGCAGGACCGCACGAACGGTATCTCCTGCCGGGGGAATGGTGGCGTCGAGCCGGTCGGTGGCGACGGATATCGAAATGACTTGCCCGGGTGTAGAGTCCAAAACCGGTTACAGGCTCAGTGGTGAAATATGAGAGTAATCAACACTGGTAATTTTTCCGCAACGTCAAACTCGGCTGCGGCGTAGCTCTTGAGAGCGTATGCGCTTTCGTCGTCAAAGAGCCGACGATCTCGTGTAGCCGATATGTTCCGCGAAATCTGTCAAAATATCCATTTTTGCTAACGAGGAGGTGAAGTCCGATGACGATTACCCACGAGCAAGAGGATCTCCTGGCCGAGCTCAACGGACAGAACAGGGCGACCATCGGCGCCGTGCTCGGAACCGGTTCCATCGGCAAGGCGATCGAGCGTGCCGACGGGACGATGGAAGCGACCATTCGCATTCCGGAAGACGCCATGACGTGGGATCCGGGGATCCTGATCCTGCCGCACGGCGGCATCATCGAGCTGACGATCATCAACGACGACAAGAACACCCACGCCTGCCTGCTACCCAACAACGGCGAACGGCAGTTCATCGGTCTGCTGAACCACTCGAAGGGCAGCGCGACGCTCGAGCTGGACGGTCCCGGCTGCTACTGGTACGGCTCGCCGGCCGGCAACGACGAGGGCCGGGGCCTGACCGGCGCCATCGTCGTTACGGGCGAAGTGCCGCCGGAGGCCAAGCTCGACCGACCCGCGCAGCCGCGGCCGTAGCAAAGGAGAATCTCCATGACCGTCGAATACGTTGACGCTGGCAAGGCGTTCAATCACAGCGAGCTCTCCAACATGCCGCACAGCGCTCCGGACGTGACGCGCGGCATCAACTACGAGCGCATCCTCCAGGCGCGCAGCGAATCGCAGAACTGGATCACCTACTACGGCGCCTATGACGGCCAGCGGCACAGCCTGCTCGACCAGATCAACGCCGACAACGTCAAGAACCTGAAAGTCGCCTGGATCCACCAGTCGAGCGCGACCGGCATGATCGCCTCCACCTCGACCTACGCGTTCGAGGCTTGCCCCTTGGTCGTCGACGGCGTCATGTTCGTCACCGGCTGGGACGGCTGGCTCTGGGCGCTCGACGCGAAGACCGGCGAGCAGCTGTGGCGCTACAAGCACGCGATCCCGGTCGACGTGACGCTGTGCTGCGCCAACGTCAACCGCGGCTGTGCGGTGGCCAATGGCAAGGTCTACATGGTGACCCAGAACGCCCAGTTGGTGGCGCTCGACGCCACCAACGGCCGGAAGGTCTGGCAGAAGACCATCGGTGACGTGCGGGCGGGCGAGAGCGCTTCGATCGCTCCGCTGGTCATCAAAGACACGCTCATCACGGGTTCTGCCGGTGGCGAGTACGGCGTCCGCGGTCACATCGACTGCTGGGACCTGGAGACCGGCGAGCAGCGCTGGCGCACCTACACCGTGCCGAAGCCGGGCGAGCCCGGTTCGGAGACCTGGCCCGCCGACGGTGAGGCCTGGCAACGTGGTGGCGCGAACCACTGGGTCACCGGCACCTACGACCCGGAGCTGAACCTCTACTACGCGGGCACCGGGAACCCGGCTCCCGACTTCGACGGCGGGGTCCGTGAGGGGGACAACCTCTACAGCGACAGCGTGGTCGCGCTGGATGTCGACACCGGCGAGATCAAGTGGCACTACCAGTTCACCCCCCACGACCTGTGGGACTACGACTCCACCATGGAGATGACCCTGTTCGAGCGGGACGGCAAGAAGTTGCTCGCCCACTTCGACAAGAACGGGTACATGTTCGTCCTCGACCGCACCAACGGCGAGCTGCAACACGTCACGCCGTTCGTCGACCGGATCGACTGGGGCGTCATCACCCGCGATGGCAAGGTGACCCCGCGGAAGTACCCGGACAAGGAAGGCGAGCCCTGCCACTTCTACCCCGGCCCCGCCGGTGCGAAGGAGTGGACGCACGCGTCGTACAACCCGGACCACGATCTGTTCTACGTTCCGGTCGCCGACGTGGGCGCCACTGCCACCCGGCGTCGTCGCGAGTTCAAGGAAGGCATGCCCTACTGGGGTGCCGCCGTCGAGGTCGACGTCGACAACATGGCCGGGTCGGTCAGCGCGTTCGACTCCCACGGTGAGGAGAAGTGGCGCTACCGGCTCAACATGCCGATGGCCGCGTCGACCCTCAGCACCGCGGGGAACGTGGTGTTCGCCGGCACACCCACGGGTGAGTTCCTGGCGCTCCACGCAGAGACCGGCGAGAAGCTCTGGAGCTTCCAGTGCGGCAGCGGTCACCACAGCAGCCCGTCGACCTACTTCCTTGATGGCAAGCAGTACATCTCGGTGCCGGTCGGCTGGGGTGGCTGGCTCGAAGGCATCATCCCCGGCATGTCCGGTCAGGGTCACGGTGCCGCGCTGATCACGTTCGCCCTGTGACAGGGAAGTACCACTGACGTGGTACTGACGCGAGACCCGAGGTAACTTCCCTGGTGGTTTACCTTCCCCGCCCGGTGATCGAGTCGTCCCGGCGACGGCCCGATCACCGGGCGGGTGTCCTTATTCCCCGACAGACGAGGAGCGCGGGGCTACGTCGAGGTCCCCCGCAGTCCCGCCAGCTGTGAGTATTTCAATCTCCACCCCGGTAGCTTTTCCAAACGCACGTCGGTCATGGGGAAGTTCAGCGACGGAAAAACAAGGTGATGTCATGGACCAGTCGTCGGTGCCCCAGCAGGACACGGGATTTAAGCGTCTGCCGTGCCTCTACTGCGGGGAGGCCTACGAGCCTGGCGATCACGCGCGGCACACCGAGCCGGTGCACTGCGGGCCCTGCATCACGTGCGTCGACAAGCCCGCATGCTTCAGCTGCCGTCTCATGTACTGCGTTTGCGACGTGCACAAGTATCGAGGCTGACAAGAGCCCTGCGGACTTGCCGTGGTCGTCGGTCAGGGCATGGGTTGGAATCTCCTGCAACGCGAGACAGGAATGGACGCACGCGGCGTACAGCCCGCGCAACGATCTTTCTACGTACCGGTCGCCTATGTGGGCCCCGGCGAGGAGTTGTGGAAGTTCCAGTGCGGTAGCGGCCACCACGGCAGCTCGATGACCTACAGCGTCGACGGCAAGCAATACGTCGCCGTGCCGGTCGGCTGGGGTGGCTGGCTCGAGGGCATCATTCCCGGCATGCTCGGCGCCGGCCACGGAGACGCGCTGATCGTCTTCGCCCTGCCGGACTGATCAGGAGCTGCCGGACCAGGAAAACAGAAGTAATGGCCACGATCGTCGTCTATGGCGTGGTGGCGTGAAACCGGGAGATCTCCGGGCGAGTTGCGAGTGCATGACACTCGAACAACCCGCCCGGAGATCTTTTCATGTGACGACAGCGCGATGCCGTGATGCTGCCGCTGAAGATCGAGCGAGTGGATCTGTCCGATGTGGAGCTTCAGCTGCTGTGCGGAGGTCGCGGCGCCGGAAGCCGGCGCAGGTCAACGATCTTTCCGCGCCGACTCCGGAGGCGGTCGTCGCCGCCCCCGGAGTCGGCGGGGGTCTACGTCGAGGACGGTCAGTTTCCGGGCAGGGCGGGCGGCTCGCCAGAGCGCTCGTAGTCCGACAGCAGGTCGATCCTGCGCTGGTGGCGGCCGCCCTCGAACTCGGTGGTGAGGAACGCGTCCACGATGCGCTCGGCCTCCTCGACCGTGTGCATCCGAGCGCCGATGCCGGCCAGCAGTGCGTTGTTGTGCTGCCGGGACAGTTTGGCGGTGTCGACATTCCAGGTCAGCGCGGCGCGGGCGCCGGGCACCTTGTTCGCGGCGATCTGTTCCCCGTTCCCGGAGCCGCCGATGACGAGACCGAGGCTGCCCTCGTCGGCGACAACGCGCCGAGCCGCCTCGACGCAGAATGGTGGGTAGTCGTCCTCCGCGTCGTAGACGGTGGGGCCGACGTCGGTCACCTCGTAGCCGAGGCCGGCGAGCCTCTTGGCGAAGTGGTTCTTGAGTTCGAATCCGGCATGATCGGAGCCTAGATATACGCGCACCCGGAAATTCTAACGCAATCAAGCCCCATTGCACCCCTGATTTGAAAATTCGCGGTTATACAGAACAGCGATCCTGGCTGATGCCGGATACGAGGACGTGCTGAGGCACAAACCGGCGGAAAGATCATCACTCCTCCGCGCCTTCGCCAGTTTGTCCTCCGAGCACCAGCGCAACCGGTGAACCACATCCACATCCAGACAGGTCCGCTTGGCCGCGATTTGGAACCGTTCGTGTTCCCGCAGCCCCTCTTCGTGCTGGATAGGTTGACCTAGACGTACAGATCCGTGCAGTCTCAAAACAACGCGTTGCGCGTCCTAGCTGTGGCCGAAAACCGCAGAGCTCCGGACGCCGCCCAAACGGACACCGCTGTCCGCCTTGGCAATCATTGAGCGAAAGGCCCCTCCCTGGTGGCCCCGGCGCGGTAGTCGTGCGCCGAACCAACGAACATGTCCGACTCGATCAGCGGAGAGTGAAGCAATGGCAGAAAAGACGGACACGGCCCATCGGATCCTGAGCGAAAAGCTGAACCCTCCTCATTTCAACTACGCGATGAAAATCATCACCGGAGAGGCGGAGCGGGTACGCAAGGGCGTCCATTCGGCGGCGTGGGCTCGCGCTGGCGCATTGCTGCTCAAGGCGCCGGCGGTGTTCACCATCGGCACCGGGCGGAGCGGGCTCGCCCTGCAAATGGCCGCGATGCGTTTCATGCACCTCGGGCTGTCCACCCACGTTGTGGGCGAGACGACCGCCCCGGCGATCGGCCCGGGCGACGTCCTGGTCGCGGCATCCGGTTCAGGGTCCACGTCCCGGGTGGTGCGGGCGGCCGAGGTCGCGCGCGATCAAGGCGCGAATGTGCTGGCACTGACCACCGCAGCCGATTCGGCGCTGGCCAAGACGGCGACCGAAGTGCTCTTGATCCCGGCCGCGGCCAAGCAGGATTTCGACGGGAAAGCCTCCGAGCAGTACGCGGGGAGCATGTTCGAACAGTCCGTCCTGATCCTCACTGACGCGCTGTTCCACACGCTGTGGAAGTCCAGTGACACTCAGGCCCGTGAGCTGTGGCGCCTCCACGCGAATCTGGAATGACCGGCCCCGGGTAAATCATCCGGAGGAGCACATCGATTCGATTCGCACATCGCGAAGAAAGGTGCGGGCGATAGTCCTGAACTGATCACAGGGCTCGCTGGTACGCCGTAAGCGCTCTGACGTAACCGAGGCAACAGATAAGACAAGACAAGGAGCCCTAGATGCAGCGTCAAAGTGAGGGCGCACCTCGAAATCGCACCGATATCCACACTCTGGAGGCGGTGGCTCTGGCCGCCACCCACAGTGCGGCGATGGCCAGCCACGCTTGGGTCGGACGGCACGACAAGGACGCCGCCGATGCCGCGGCGACCGATGCCATCCGTCAGGTATTGGCCGACGCCCCTGGCCGGGGGACGGTCATCATCGGGGAAGGCGAAAAAGACGAGGCCCCAATGCTGTACAACGGCGAAACCCTGGGCAATGGCCTCGGCCCGGATTTCGATATCGCCGTCGATCCTCTCGAGGGCACCAAGTTCTGCGCGAAGAATCTCCCCGGCGCATTGGCCACCATCGCCTTCGCGGAGTCGGGGAGTCTTTGGTCACCCGGCCCCGGGTTCTACATGGACAAGATAGTGGTGCCCCCACAAGCGAAGGACGTTGTCGATCTTACCGACTCCCCCGAGCGCACCCTGCACAAAGTCGCCCAGGCTCTCGGCAAGCCGGTCAGCGAGCTCCGCGTCGTCATCATGGATAAGCCGCGGCATCAGAAACTGATCGCGCGGGTGCTGCAGGCGGGCGCCGCCGTGCACACACCGGCAGAAGGCGACGTCGGTGGGAGCCTTGAGGTTCTCCTGCCCACTGGCAACGCGGACCTGCTTCTCGGAATCGGCGGCACGCCCGAGGGAGTGATGACCGCCGCAGCGGTCCGCGGCCTGGGTGGCGGCATGCTGGGCCGTCTCGCTCCCCAACGTGATGCGGAAGCGGACGCGATCCGTGCAGCGGGCATGGACCTTGACCGCATCTACAGCTGCGACGAGCTCGTAAGCGGCGATGCTTTCTTCGTCGCTACCGGCATCAGTGGGGGATCACTGCTGAGCCAGCCCCGGGAATCCGACGGCACGGTACTCGCGGAATCGCTCCTGATCTCCAGCGGACAGGTGCGCCACATTTCTCATACGACCTTCGGTTCCCTACCCCGGATGGCCGGACTGCCCAGCTGATCCCACGCCCGGCGGCAGGCTGACCCCTAGTGCGGATGACGTTGCGGTGCGGGTGTTTTCGACGCGCCCGGACATTGCACGGCATCCATCCTGCCGACCATGCCATACGCCCATCACGTTTTAGGAGATTCGGTGACATTGCACCTGGAGGACCTCCGCGTTCGCCGCCTCGGTGAGTGCCACTACGACTCACCGTTCTCCGAGATGCTCGCCGCTAAGCAGACTTCCCCACATTACGTTGCGGAGGGCGACCGTGTCCTGCTCGAGGACACGGTCTCCATGCTGGCCAAGCACAACCTCCCCGCCAACCAGCTTCCAAGCTTCGAGGCCGCCGGGCCCCGCCGGAAAATCTACTTCGACCCCGCCCACGTCAGCGCCGGTGTCGTCACCTGCGGAGGGCTATGCCCTGGTCTCAATAACGTCATCCGCGGTTTAGTCCAGGAACTCACCGTGCATTACGGCGTCAAGCGAATCTTGGGCTTCCGCAACGGGTTCCGGGGAATGACCGCCGAAAACCGCAATGACACCATCGAGCTGACGCCCGAGCGCGTCCGCGATATCAACAACGCCGGCGGCACCATCCTGGGGAGTTCACGTGGCGCCCAGGATGCCGACGAAATGGTCGACAGCCTCGTCCTACGAGGCATCAACGTCCTGTTCATCATCGGTGGCGACGGGAGCATGCGCGCCGCGACACGCCTGTCCGCGGCGATCAGGGCACGCGATCTCGATATCGCTGTTATCGGGGTACCCAAGACGATCGACAACGACCTGCCGTTCACCGATCAGTCCTTCGGGTTCCAAAGCGCGTTCGCGCAGGCCACCGAGTTCATATCCTCGGTCTCCGTCGAAGCCGCGGCCAGTCCGGACGGCATCGGGATCGTGAAGCTGATGGGGCGGCACTCCGGGTTCATCGCTTGCTACGCGTCCCTGGCCCTCAACACAGCGGATATCGTTCTGATTCCGGAAGTCCCATTCGTCCTGGAAGGAACAGATGGCCTGCTGGCCCGCGTCGAGCAGCACGTGCGCTCCAAGGGCTACGTGGTGATCGTCGTCGCCGAGGGGGCGGGTCAGGACCTTCTCGCAGAGCGTGGCCTCCTTCAGAGCGACGCCACCGACGCCTCGGGGAACGCCAAGCTCGGTGACATCGGAGCACTGCTCAGGGAGAGCATCACCGCCCACCTGACCGATGCCGGCCTCACCCCCACCGTGCGCTACATCGACCCGAGCTACGCCATCCGCAGCGTCACCGCCAATGCTTATGACAGCGTCTACTGCCTACGCCTGGCCCATGCCGCGGTGCACGCGGCCATGGCAGGGCGTACCGAAACCGCCGTCGTACGCTGGCGACGGCGGTTCGTACACGTGCCCATGCCACTGATCATCAGCTATCGCAACCAGGTCGACCCCGACGGTGACCTGTGGATGTCCGTACTCGAAGCCACCGGCCACCTCTTTCCGCCACGGACACACGGCGGGCTCGACCAGGAGCAGAGCCACGGCGGTCACCGAGGCGTGCGTCGACCGGCGGGCTGGGATGACGGTGTTGCGATCCAGAACGCCGGGCAGCTTGATGTCGATCTCCCTGACATCAACTCGGCAAGGAGCTTCCCCTGATCCCGATTCGGGAAGCAAGTCAGCCTGGAGGCGCTGCCGCACACCCTGCGCGACGGCAGCGCCTCCAGGAAGGCCACCAAAATCTGGAACGCCCCCAACGATACGGAGTTCACGGCCGAGATGGCCCGCATCCTCACGCTGTACGACACCCCACACGATGACGGACGCGCGCTCTGTGTTGACGAACTCGGCCAGTCGAATCTCCTGGCCCGCAAGGGTAAAGTCCCGGTGATCGAGTGCGAGTTCACCGCGCTGGTATTCCACCGGCTGCGGCAAATTCCGCCGCAGTGCATCGAACTATCCACAGTGGAACTGAGACAGTGCACCTGAGAAGCCGCGTAACGAGGCTGAAGGGGTGGCGCACCGTGCTCCCCCGTTACCGTTCTCGCTGCTCTGATCGTCGAGCTCTGGCTGCCAGGTCCGGCATGACTCCCCCAGTTGCTTGCACGATCCAAGAACGCGATGTGGATGCCTACGAGCAGCGAGTAGGCGACTGTGCTCAATCCGCAGGTCCGCCGGTCGTCGGCGTTGACCGGGTGCTTTATGCTGCGCCGTGCGAACTTTCGCTCTTTGCTCAGGGCTCCGTACGCCGACGGCGCCCGCCCGCCGCCTTGGCCGACTTGCTGGTCGACTCACCGCCGGCGTTGCCCGTACTGTCCTCGACCATTTCCTGCACAGCCGGCTTCCCGGACGTGTCCTTTGAGAAGTCGAAGCCGTAGGAGTCGAATTCGCGCACCTCGATCTCGGGCAGCTCACCGAGCTCCTTGTTCAGCTCGCCGAAGATCGGCGTCCCTGGATCGGATGTGGACTTGTTCACCGCTTCGCCTCCCGTTTCACCCTCGAAGCCGTGCCGGGGACGGCTGTGTCCCCGAGTTGATAGCGGCGGATCAGCTCGGCTGGGTTGCCGAGCTGATCCGCTGTCCGGACAGGTCGTCGAGCCAAATCGCGACACCTGTTTTCAAAGGCGCCGGGCGTCAGCTCGACCGGACGGCGCTCAGAGTGCGTCGAGCGGCCTCGGTGACAGCCTCGGCGGTGAACCCGAACTCGGCGAACAGCGTCTTGTAGTCGGCCGAGGCACCGAAGTGCTCTAGCGAGACGATCTCACCCGCGTCCCCGACGAAGCGGTGCCACGGCTGGGCCACGCCCGCCTCCACGGCGACCCTCGCACGCACCGACGAAGGCAGCACCTCGCGGCGGTATGCCTCGTCCTGGGCGTCGAACCACTCCACACACGGCATGGACACCACGCGGGTCGCGACACCGTCGGCCTCCAGGGTCTTGCGGGCCTCGACAGCGAGCTGGACCTCGGAACCGGTGGCGAGGAGGATCACCTCAGGCTTGCCGTTGCCGGCCTCGGCGAGCACGTACCCGCCCTTGGCGACGCCCTCGCTATCGGTGCCCTCCAGCGTCGGTACGCCCTGGCGGGTCAGCGCCAGACCGGACGGGGCGCCGGTGTCCTCCAGCGCGGCCTTCCACGCGGCGGCGGTCTCGTTCGCATCGGCCGGGCGGACCACGTTCAGGCCCGGGATGGCGCGCAGCGAGGAGAGGTGCTCGATCGGCTGGTGGGTCGGTCCGTCCTCGCCCAGGCCGATGGAGTCGTGCGTCCAGACGTAGATCACCGGCTGGCGCATCAGCGCTGCCAGCCGCACGGCCGGGCGCATGTAGTCGCTGAACACCAGGAAGGTGCCGCCGTAGGGGCGGGTGCCGCCGTGCAGCGCGATGCCGTTGAGGATCGCGCCCATCGCGTGCTCGCGGATGCCGAAGTGCAGCGTCCGTCCGTAAGGCTGGGCGCTCCACATACCGGTGGAGATGGCCTTGGGGCCGAACGAGTCCGCGCCCTTCATGGTGGTGTTGTTGCTCTCCGCGAGGTCGGCCGAACCGCCCCACAGCTCGGGAAGCACGTCGGCCAGGGAGGTCAGGACCTCTGCGGAAGCCTTGCGGGTCGCGATGCTCTTTCCGTCGGACTCCCAGCTAGGGAGCTTTTCGGCCCACCCGGTCGGCAGCTCACGGGCCAGCGTCCGGTCCAGCAGTGCTTTGCGCTCCGGGTTGTCGGCCGCCCAAGCGTCGAAGGCGATCTGCCACTTCTCGTGGTCGGCCTTGCCTCGCGCGGCGACTTCGCGGGCGTGGGCCAGGACCCCGGCGTCGACCTGGAACGACTGCCCGGGGTCGAAGCCCAGTACCTTCTTGACCTCCGCCAGTTCCTCGGCGCCGAGCGCGGCGCCGTGAGCCTTGCCTGTGTTCATCTTGGTCGGCGCCGGGTAGCCGATCACCGTGCGCAGCACGATCAGCGTCGGGCGCGAGGTCTCCGCCTTGGCCTCCTCGATCGCCGCCAGCAGGCCGGTCACGTCCTCGCCTCCGTCGACGGTGAGGACGTGCCAGCCGTAGGACTCGTACCGCTTGGCGGTGTCCTCCGACAACGCGATGCGGGTGTCGTCCTCGATGGAGATCTCGTTGGAGTCGTAGATCACCGTGAGGTTGCCCAGCTGCTGCGTGCCGGCCAGCGACGACGCCTCGGAGGTCACACCCTCCTCGATGTCGCCATCGGAGGCGATCACGTAGATGTGGTGGTCGAACAGGCTCTCGCCCGGCGCGGCCTCCGGGTCGAAAAGACCGCGCTCGCGGCGGGAGGCCATCGCCATGCCCACCGCGGTGGCCAGACCCTGGCCCAGCGGGCCTGTCGTGGTCTCCACGCCCGCGGTGTGCCCGTACTCGGGGTGCCCCGGGGTCTTCGAGTCCCAGGTCCGCAACGCCTTGATGTCCTCGAGTTCCAGCCCGTAGCCGGAAAGGAACAGCTGCAGGTACAGCGTCAGGCTCGAATGCCCCGCCGACAGCACGAACCGGTCGCGGCCGATCCATTCCGGGTCGGTGGGGTCGTGCCGCATGACGCGCTGGAACAGCGCATAGGCGGCCGGTGCCAGGCTCATCGCGGTACCCGGGTGCCCGCTGCCGCAGTTCTCCACCGCATCAGCGGCCAGCACCCGGACGGTGTCCACGGCCCGCCGGTCCAGTTCGGTCCAGTCGTCCGGAAGGTGTGGTGTGGTCAAGCGGGCAAGGTTGTCAGGCTCTTCGCTCGCGCGATGGCCGGCGGTGGATTGGTTCGCGATCATAGACGCGCACTCCTGATGCTCTCGGTCGACGATGAATATGCCAGGGCCACCACGATCTGGGGACAACTCAGGCCATCCCAGGCCCGAGAAATCCCCTTTGCGATCCAAGAAAATGACCGCCGAATGCGATCGCGTCGCCACTCTCGATCATTTGCCTGACGGGACAATTCTGGTCACCCTGCCCGGCCTCCTGTAAGTAGGCCACATCCGTGAATGCTCGGGATGGTCATCATCGATCACGCGATGTGCCAGAGCGATCGCCTCTTTCCGATCGCCCTCGTCAAGGGCGGGGTGCCCCCTGGCGATGGCCCCGAAAAAGTTCGCCAGCTCACCTGCCGCGGTCTGAGACAGACTGGCATCACCGCCACGATGCACGTAACGCAACCGCACTATTTCCGCGGCGGACAACAGCAAGGAACGCTCGGCTCCGCGCAAAGCTATTTCGGTATCGGACAGAACACCTGACTCTCGGCTCTCCATGCCACTTCCCTTTTCCACAACGACGACAGCGCGGACGGCCCGATCACGGTGCGGGCACCGGGCGCGCCAGGGCACGGTGAAGCTCGGCCACTGCGGTCCGCTTCCCACCTGAGTGGCCGAGCACAGCCGAGCCGGCGACGAGGAGCTCGGCTCCTGCGTACCAGGCCGCCCGCGCGGTGTCCGTCGAGATTCCTCCGTCCACCTCGATCCGCGCCGGACTCCCGGAATGGTCCACCAACGCGCGAACCTCTGAGACCTTTTCCTCCATCCTGGCGATGTATTTTTGCCCGCCGAATCCAGGGTTGACAGTCATGACCACGATCTGATCGAGCTGATCGAGCACATGGCGAAGGAAGTCGACCGAAGTGGACGGATTAACGGCGACTCCCGCTTCCACTCCGAGGTCACGGATCGTGGAAAGGGTTCGAAGCAGATGCGGACAGGTCTCGGCGTGCACGATAATGGTCTCGCAGCCAGCCGCAGCAAAACGAGCGAGCATCGGATCCGGATCCTGCACCATGAGATGGGCTTCGAATGGCAGATGACTGTGCTGACGGCACACAGCCACAACATCCGGGCCGAACGTCATGTTCGGGACGAAGCGTCCGTCCATGATGTCCCACTGGATGCGGTCGACCCCCGCGTCGGTGAGGCTGGCCACCTCATCGCCGAGACGCGCGTAATCGGCGCCGAGGACAGAGGCCACCAGCTCCGGCTCTTTCAACGACCAGCTCGGTGCGGAGCGCCGTGGTCCTCCGCGCGAAACACTACCCGGCTCATCAACCATCAAGCGCTCCTCCTGATCACTTGTCCGGCTCTCCTGAAAGCCACTCCGCCCGGCGGAGTACGGAAACGTGTTGGGGGCGGCAGAAAATCGATGCAGCCCCCAACACCATGTGCCGAACTCACGTTCGGCTCTATCAGCTGGCGCGACTCTTGAGGGCCTTCGCGGCCGCAGCCGGGTCCTTGGCGTTGTAGATCGCCCCACCGGCTACCGCTACCCTCGCGCCGGCAGCCCGCACCGAGCCGATGGTTTCGACGGTGATACCACCAGCGATCGAGAAGGGGACCCCGGCCTTCTGGCCGTCATCGAGCAGCGCCTGAATCGTGTAGCCGGGCCGGGCCTGCTCGTCGAGCCCAGCGTGGATCTCGACGAACGACACCCCGAACTTCGAGACCTCAAGGATCCGGGACACGCGGTCGTCCACCACGGTGATCATGTCGGCAACGACGTCCTTGCCGTATTTGCGGCCGGCAGCCACGGCCCCCCGCACCGTGTCGTCGTCCGCCGCACCCATCACCGTGACCAGGTCCGCCCCCGCCTCGAAGGCGAGACCCGCCTCCAGCTCACCGGCGTCGGCGGTCTTCAAGTCCGCGAACACGAGCTTGTCCGGGTGCGCGGCCTTGATCGCCGTGATCGCCCTGAGTCCCTCGGACTTGATCAGCGGCGTGCCCAACTCGAGGATGTCCACGGAATCGGCGACCTGACGCGCCAGGGTCAGAGCCTGGTCGAGTTTTACGACGTCCATTGCTACCTGCAGCTGCACAGTATTCTCCTCATCAGTGGTGATCGGTGACGTCCAGGGTTCAGGCGCGGATGAACATTTCAACCGCCCAGAGCTGGCTGACTGCTTCCAGATTCCGGTCAGAATGGCTGGGAAATCACGACGCTGTCCGGTAGATACCCGTCGTTGATTCCTCCATGCTGCCCCTTCCTCGGCTCTGCAGTTTTCAGCCACAGCTAGGACGCATAACAGGTTGTGAGACTGCACGGATCTGCGCGCCCAGGTCAACCTGTGCAGTACGAACGGATGCCGAAAGACGACGGGCGGTTCTTACACGCGTCCAAGCGGCCTCACGTCTGCGCTAGGCCGCGATCATGGTTATGATCCGCAAGAACGCGGGATATTTTTGAGAAGCACAATTGGCAAGGCACTCCGATTGCAGCTGGCTTACGTCCCCGCGGTGTCGCTCAGAGCTCAAGGTCATTCCCCGCGACCCACGAGGGCTTTTTCCCCCAGGATGACAGGCGGTCCGTACGAGGATGTCCTGTTCGTTTCCCCGACCGAACAGGAGCTGGGCTGCCCGGCCCCGGGTGGCCCGTCCACGGAAGTCCGAAAGGAGGTACAGCGGGTCCCGTGGGCACCGGAGCCCTGCGCCCACGGGGCCCGCGCAACCATGGTCGCAGCGAGGCGCAGAAGCATGCCCGCTTGGCCGTGATTCGAAACCGTTCGTGCCCCCGAAACCTCTCTTCGTGCCGCATAGGTTGACCCGGACGTGCAGATCCGTGCAGTCTCAAAACAACCGGTTGCGCATGCTAGTTGTGGATGAAGACCACGGAGTCAAGCCACACCACGAGCCGAACATTCAAAAAATACGCAATGAGCATTCGCCAGTTCATAGAACCGATATTGCCAATCGGTCCAGTGCAGTACGCGAGGAGGCGTAACAACACATGTCAACCTTGACTGAAGTCGCCCACACATTGGTCTCTAATGGACGCGGGATTCTCGCTGCCGATGAGAGCATCGGAACGATGTCGTCGCGACTGGAAAGCGTCGGAGTGGAGCCGACGGAGGAGAACCGGCGCGTTTATCGCGAATTGATCGTCACCACCCCCAAGCTGTCCGATTCGGTCAGCGGAATCATCCTCGCCGACGAGACTCTTCGCCAGAATCTGTCCAATGGGCAGACTTTTCCCGAGGCTCTCGCGGATATCGGGGTTCTCGCTGGCATCAAGGTCGATACCGGAGCCAAGCCGCTGGCGGGGGCCCCGAACGAAAAGGTCACGGAAGGCCTCGACGGGTTGCGCGAACGAGTCGGGGAGTACCGGCGCCTCGGGGCGACCTTCGCCAAGTGGCGCGCGGTATTCACGATCGGCGCCGGCCTGCCCACGAACCGTGCGGTGCGAGCGAACGTGCACGCGCTGGCACGGTACGCCGGTCTCTGCCAGGAAGGCGGGCTGGTGCCCATCGTGGAACCCGAGGTGCTGATGGACGGCGGCCACTCGCTGGCGCAATGCCAGCAGGTGACGAGGGCGGTGCTGCGGTCGTTGTTCGACGAACTCGCTCTGATGCGGGTGGACTTCGACAGCATGATCCTGAAACCCAACATGGTGGTGGCGGGGAAGGACAGCTCGGAGCAGCCCGCCGTAGCAGAGGTCGCCCAGGCCACAGTGGACGCCCTGCGCGATACCGTGCCGCCCACTGTGCCGGGTGTCGCCTTCCTTTCCGGTGGCCAAAGCCCGGAAGTGGCGACGAACCATCTCGGGGCCATGCAGAACCTCGATCAGCTTCCGTGGGAGCTGACCTACTCGTTCGGACGGGCCCTGGTCGGGCCGGCTCTGGACACGTGGCGGGGCAACCACGGCAAGTGGGATGCCGCGCAGAAGGCGCTCTCCGAGCGAGCCGTCGCGAACGCCGCAGCACGCGCCGAGAGCAAAGGCTGATCGGCCGACGTTCCGGCCATGCGCGCCAGCGGCTTGAAATATAAGGAGCACGGCCGGATCGGCAACATAGTCGCCGGTCCGGCCGGTGTCCTAGTCCTTTTAGCCAACGTCCGCCCGAATACTCCGAATAAGGCCTGGTACAGGATCGTCGTCCACTCGAAGCCGGCAAAGCCGATCCGGCTCTGGACGGCGCCGCGAACACCGCAAAGGAGCGGATCGTGACCACATCAGACACAGCTGCAAAAGACCACGCGAGACCCGCGCACCAAGAACCTGAGCCGAGGCCGGGGCCACTGTCCGGTGACCCCGCGACCGTCGGCGTTCCCACGTTCATCGTGGGCTCGATCGCCCTTGGCTTGACTCTCGTCGGCTACGTGCCGTCCGCAGCGGTCGGAGCACCAGTGGCGATCATTCTCGCCGCTACCGGAATCGGCCAGCTCGTCGCCGCGGTCTGGGCAGCCGGGATCGGCCAAAGCGCGGTCGCATCCATTTTCGGCATCTTTACCGGATTCTGGCTCAGCTACGGCATCCTCGTGCTCGGATTGAGCCACGACTGGTTCAGCGTTCCCTCGGACAGCGCCACCACCACCCAGGCCCTATTCCTGATTTCGTGGTCGGTCATCGTGGCGCTCCTAACCCTGGCGACGCTGCGCCTTCCGGCCGCTTACACCTTGCTGTTCGCGCTGATCGATGCTGCCCTCGCTCTCGTCCTGCTTGCGACACTGCAGGGCTCTGCGGAACTGAAAACCGCAGGTGGATACGTAGTCTTCACCTTTGCTGCTCTGGGCTGCTACCTGTTCCTCCATGTGATGTCGCTGTCGACAGGGGGCCGCGGGCTGCCGCTCGGCCGCCCGGTACTGGGCCGGTGACAGTCTGGAAGCGCGAAGGCGGTACAAGACCGCCTCCGCCAATGTGAGGAGGAAGTGGTGCGTATTCCTGGGACAACGTTGCGAATTCTCCGACCTCGTCATACGCCTCATATCCCGACGGAGTTTCCGACCATGCATTCGCCACGTGAGTACGACTATCACGTCAGGCTTGCCGGAGACTTGACGAATCTTGCGCTTGAACAGCGCTG
>NZ_SMKW01000097.1 GCF_004348985.1 Saccharopolyspora elongata
CCGTGCCCAACGCTGCAGCGTCTCACGTTCATCATCGGTGAGCACCAACTCGGCCCTGGGCCGTCCGCGACCTGCCATCACCGCATCCTACAATTAGATAGTGGACTTCCGGCGGAGCACACTAGCGTGGTTTGAGCTTGGGGAGTTTCTTGAGTTCTTTCGCGCTGTACTGGGTTTCCCCGTGCACCTTGATGCGTTCACGGCCGTCCTCGTCGAGGTAGCTGCTGACCCAGCCCGCGTTGTTCGAAGCGGTGACCGGAATGGTCGTGAACACGTCATCCCGGCCGGCGTCGTAGATGTTCTTGAAGCCAAGCTCACGGGCTGTTGCCACCGAGTCCCGCAGCAGCGTCGCGGCTTGCTTGGGTTGGCTGTTCGCGAAACCGGTCTCCGTGCCCTCGGCGGCCCGGCAGAACATGAACAGCATGCGGCCGTTCGGGTTCGCCGCGTGCATGCGGTGGAACTCTTCCCGCTGGAACAGCACCTTGGTCAGGGTCGCCCCGGACACCGACAGCTTGATGCCGCGTTTCAGGCGGAGCGCGGCGGTCTTCCTGTTGCCGTGGCCGGTGAAGAGGTTCGGGCCCGCCTTCACCCGGACCTGAGCCCCCGTGTCGGGGTGGGTGAGAGTGGTGGTGACCGGCGCGAACGGACTGGGCACCAGACGCTTCAACGGATCCCGGCGGTGCACGTCTTCGTGGCGGAAGGCCGTCGGGCCGTCTTCCATGGGCCTGGTTCGGCCCACGGAACCCATGCTGTCGAGTTTCTTGGCGAGCAACTTGTCGAGCAGCTGCTGGCCGAGATCCAGCGCCAGGCCGTTGACCCGTGCCCATCCGGTGCTGGTGCTGGTGAGCTCGAAAGCCTCCACTTCGCGTGCGTAGAACTCGACCTCCTTGCCATTGGCCTGGTCGATTCCGGTCAATCGCTGGTCGGCGTCCAGGATGTGCGAGGCGTTCGGGAGGAAGCGCTCGAAGAACTCGATGTTGGCGATGTTGCCAGGCGAGTGCTTGTTGTTGACCTGGCTAGTCCAGCGATTGGTGTATTCGGTCCAGCCCTGGTTGTCGGACGCGCCGAAGCGGCCGTCAGGCAGCTGGGACACCTCGCCCTCGGTTCCTTCGACCGAGCCGATGAAGCGCGAGTCCGCCAGCTGCTTGGCAGTGGCGTTCAGCTCCGCGTTGTGCGATGTCAGCAACCGGACCTTGACGCCAGGGGCGACGACGGCGAGTCGGAACTTTCCGAAGTTCATCAGGATGGCGGCGAGGCCATCGCTGCCGATGCGCACGTCACGACCATCCCGCAACGGCATCGCGTACTTCAGCCTTGGCCCGGCGCTGTCGATGTCGACGTGGAAGACATCCTTGGTCTGCTCGGTCGCCGGATCGGGGCGCTTGGGGTGTCGTGCCGCTTCGGCGAGCGTTTCGCCGGGCATCGTCGCGATGGTCTGGCGGTAACCGCCGGTCAAGTCGAACTTGTTGGCACGGGTGAACGACACGCCATGTCCGTTCCCCCGCATCATCGCGTACGCGAGGTCGGTCATCCGGATGGTGGTCTCCCGGTCTCCGTCCCACGCCCGCACCGTGACATCGGGGTCCAGGAAATCGTCCAGGAAATCGGAGCGCACCGGCACGATCCGGCCGGGATTCGTCGAGCCGCGGCGGGTAGAGCCGATGAGGCGGGAAAGCAAGCCCGGTTTGAGCTTGGGGAGCTTCTTGAGTTCTTTCGGGCTGTACTGAGTTTCCCCGTGCACCTCGATGTACTCGCGGCCGTTCTTGAGGTAGCTGCTGACCCAGCCCGCGTTGTTCGAGGCGATGACCGGGACCTTCGCTGCCACGACATCCCGGCCGGCGTAGACGACGTTGTCGAAGCCGAGTTCACGGGCCGTTGCCACAAAGTCCCGCAGCAGCGTCGCGGCTTGCTTGGGCTGGCTGTCCGCGAAGCCGGTTTTCGTGTCCGTGGCGGCGTGGCAGAACAGGAACAGCATGCCGCCGTTCGGGTTCGCCGCGTGCATGCGGTGGAACTCTTCCCGCTGGAACAGCCACTTGGCCAGAGTCGCCCCGGACGCCGCCAGCTCGAGGCCGCCGATGTAGAGCTTGGCGCTGTGCTTGTTGCCGTGTCCGGTGAAGTAGTTCGGGCCTACCTTCACCTGGACCTGAGCACCGGTGTCGGGATGGGTGAGAGTGGTGATGCCCGGCGCGAACGGACTGGGCGCCAGCCGGTTCAGCGGATCGCTGTCATGCAGATCCACGGAGCCGATTCCGTCTTCGTTGCGGAGAGCGTCCACGCCGTCTTCCATTGGCCTGGTTCGCGCCACGGAATCCATGCTGTCGAGATTCCCGGCGACCAACTCGTCGGCCGGCCCCTGGCCGCGAACCAGCGTTAGGCCGTTGACCCGTTCCCATCCGGTGCTCGTGCTGGTGGTGAGCTTGAGATCCACCTCGTCTGCGTAGAACTTGACCTCGCGAAACCCGACCTCGTCGCGGAAGCGCGTGGTCAACGGCTGGTCGGCGTCCAGGATGTGCGAGGCGTTCGGGAGGAAGCGCTCGAAGAACTTGATGTTGGCGATGTTGCCAGGTGAGAACTTGTTGTTGACCTGCCTCTTTCCGCTGCGGTCGTACTCGGTCCAGCCCTGGTTGTCGGACACGCCGAAGCGGCCGTCCGGCAACTGGGACACCTCACCCTCGGTTCCTTCGACCGAGCCCTTGAAGCCCGAGTCCGCCAGCTGCTTGGCAGTGGCGTTCAGCTCCGCGTTGTGCGAAGTCAGCAACCGGACCTTGACGCCAGGGACACGGCGGAGAACTCGGAACTCGCCGAAGTTCATCAGGATGGCGGCGAGGCCATCGCTGCCGATGCGCACGTCACGACCATCCCGCAACGGCATCGCGTACTTCCGGCCCGGCCCGGCGCTGTCGATGTCGACGTGGAAAAGGTCCTTGGTCTGCTCGGTCGTCGGAGCGGGGCGCTTGGGGTGTCGTGCCGCTTCGGCGAGCGTTTCGCCGGGCATCGTCTTGATGGTCCGACGGTAGTCGCCGGTCAAGTCGAACTTGTTGGCGCGGGTGAACGACACCCCGCGTTTCTGCTGCATCATCGCGTACGCGAGTTCGGTCATCCGGATGGTGGTTTCCCGGTCCCCGTCCCACGCCCGCACCTTGAGACCGGGGTCCAGGAAATCGGAGCGCACCGGCACGGTCTGGTGGGCGGAGCCGTGCCTGGTGAAGCCGATGAGACGGGAGAGCAGGCGTGGTTTGAACTTGGGGGTCTTCTTGAGTTCTTTCTCGCTGTACCGGGTTTCCTCGTGCACCTCGATGTGTTCGCGGCCGTTCTTGAGGTAACTGCTGGCCCAACCTGCGTTGTTGAAGACGGTGGCCATTTGAGCCACCCCCACGTCATCCCGGCCGGCGTAGTAGACGTTCTCGAAGCCGAATTCGCG
This sequence comes from Saccharopolyspora elongata, assembly GCF_004348985.1. GTDB lineage: Bacteria > Actinomycetota > Actinomycetes > Mycobacteriales > Pseudonocardiaceae > Saccharopolyspora > Saccharopolyspora elongata. The sequence continues at coordinate 3,422 of NZ_SMKW01000097.1, forward strand.
GGCTGTCGCCACCGAGTCCCGCAGCAGCGTCGCGGCTTGCTCGGGTTGGCGGTTCGCGAAACCGGTCTCCGTGCCCCCAGCGGCGTGGCAGAACATGAACAGCATGCGACCGCTCGGGTTCGCCGCGTGCATGCGGTGGAACTCTTCCCGCTGGAACTGCACCTTGGTCAGAGTCGCCCCGGACACTCCCAGCTTGATGGTCCTGCCGCCGCGGCTGATGAGGAGCTCGGCGTACTCCTTGTGGCCGTGTCCGACGAAGAGATTCGGGCCCGCCTTCACCTGGACCTGGGCGCCCGTGTCGGGGTGGGTGAGCGTGGTGGTGACCGGCGCGAACGGACTGGGCGCGAGCCGCTTCAACGGATCCTTGCCGTGCAGCTTGCCGAAGTTCTCCCCGCTGTCGGCGTACGCTTGCTCGCCGCTCTCGTTCGGCCTGGTTCGCACCACGGCTTTCGTGATGTCGAGCTCGTCGGCGAACTCTTGGTCGCTGGCCAGGTTTTCGTTGGCCAGCGTCAGGCCGTTGACCCGCTTCCATCCCGTGCGCTTGGTGGTGAACTCGTCCACCTGCACCTCGTGTGCGTAGAACTTGACCTCCGCGCCGCTGTCCAGGTCGATTCCGGTCAACGGCTGGTCGGCGTCCGGGATGTAGGAGGCATTCGGGAGGAACCGCTCGAAGAACTCGATGTTGGCGATGTTGCCCGGCGAATACCTGTTGTGGACCTGCCTGTTTCCGCCGTGATCGTATTCGGTCCAGCCCTGGTTGTCGGACACGCCGAAGTGGCCGTCCGGCAACTCGGACACCTCGCCCAGGGTTCCTTCGAGCGAGTTCTTGAATCCCAGTCCCGCCAACTTCCCGATGGTGCGCTCCAGCAGCACGTTGCGCGAGGTCCACATCCGGACTTTGAGGTGCTGACCGTGATCGGAGAACGACCGGAACTCCTCGGAGTTCATCAGGATGGTCGCGATGCCTTCGTCGTCGACGCGAACGTCACTGCCGTCCCGCAACGGCGTGACGTACTTCTCTCCGTCGATCTCGATATCGATGTTGAAGACGTTCTTGGTTCGTCCGGGCGCTATTTTAGGTCGGTTGGGGTGCTTTGCGGCCTCGGCAGCCGTTTCGCCGGGCATCGTCGGAACGGTTTGGTCATCACTATCGCCCACGTCGAGCTTGTTGTCGCGCGTGAACGACACACCGAGTCCGTACCCCCGCATCTGGTGGATCTCGAGGTCGGCCAACCGAACTCTGGTCTTCCGGCCCTTGTCATCCCATGCCTGCACCGTGACATCGGGGTCCACGAAATCCCATGACACCGGTACGGACCCGCCCCGAGCTGTGCTGCTGGGGCCGGAATTCGGTTTCGGTACGAACTTGGGGATCTTCGCTAGTTCTTCTGCGCTGTAACGGGTTTCCCCGTGGACCTCGATGTATTCACGGCCTCCTCGGAGGTAGCTGGTGACCCAGCCCGCGTTGTTCGAGGCGAGCGGAATCTTGTTCACCATCACCAGGTCACGGCCGGCGATGTAGGGGTTGTCGAAGCCGAGTTCGCGGGCGGTCGCCACCGAGTCCCGCAGCAGCGTCGCGGCTTCGTCGGGTTGGCCGTCGGCGAAGCCGGACTGCGTGTCCTTGGCGGCGTAGCAGAACATGAACAGCATGCGGCCGTTCGGGTTCGCCGCGTGCATGCGGTGGAACTCTTCCCGCTGGAACTGCGCCTTGGTCAAGGTCGCCCCGGACACCGACAGCTTGTAGCTCCTGCCGCCGCGGGTGATTTTAAGCTCGGCGGACTTCTTGAGGCCGTGCGCGGTGAAGAGGTTCGGACCCGCCGTCGCCTGGACCTGAGCACCGGTATCCGGATGGGTGAGAGTGGTGAGGACAGGTACGAACGGACTGGTCGCCAGCCGCTTCAACGGATCGTGCGCGTAAAGCTGGCTGAACTTCGTGTCGGTTCCTCCGAAGGCATCCAGGTTGTTCTCGTTCGGCCTGGTTCGCAACACGTGGTACGCGTAGTCGAGCCTGGCGGCGAAGTCCTGGTCGACCTGCAGCATTTCGGGGACCAGCGTCAAACCGTTGACCCGCATCCATCCGGTGCTGCTGCTGGTGAGTTCGTGGGCGTCCACTTCGTGGGCGTAGAACTCGAACTCCGACCCATCCAGGGTTCCGGTCAATGGCTCGTCGGCGTCCAGGATGCGCGAGGCGTTCGGGAGGAAGTGCTCGAAGAACTCGATGTTGGCGATGTTGCCGGGTGAGTACTTGCCGGTGACCTGGTGCAAGAGCTTGGAGGGGTCCTCGATCCAGCCCTTGTTGTCGGAAACGCCGAAGCGGCCGTCCGGAAGCTGCGACACCTCTCCCTGGGGTCCTTCGACCACGTCCCTGAAGCCCGACTTCGCCATCTGCTGGACAACGCGCTCCAGTTGCCTGCTGTGCGGAGTCAGCAACCGGACCTTGAGGTCGGGATCGTTGTAGCCGAGATCGCCGATCCCCCTGAGGTTCATCAGGATCTTGCCGAGCCCCGTGCCGTCGATGTTCACCGAACCGCCGTTTCGCAACGGCATGGCGTAGTACCGCCCAGAGCTGTCGATGTCGTTGTCGACGTGGAAGACGTTTCTGGATTCCCCGGCATCGGCTCCGGGCCGGTTGGGGTGCTGTGCGGCACTGCCGGGCGTTTCGCCGGGCATCGTCTTGATGGTCTGGAGGTAGCCGCCGCTCAGGACGTACCTGCTGTCGCGGGTGAACGCTATGCCGACCCCGTCCCCGCGCATCCGGTGGTACGCGAGGTCGGTCATGCCGATCCTGACCTTCTGGTCTCCGTGGTACGCCGCCACCGTGAGGTTGGGGTCCAGGAAATCGGCCAGCACCGGAACCGTCTGGTGGGGATTCGCCCGGCCGCGCCGGTAAAGGCTCGGGTCGAAGCCTTCGGGCGTGGGGCCGCCGTGCCGCTGCGCGGAGCTGGATCCGGTGTTCGAGTGCGGCGTGTACTCGGGAAGGCTGCTGAGTTCTGCTGCGCTGTACTGGGTTCTCGTGTGTACCTTGATGAAGTCGCGGCCGTCCTTGGCGAGGTAGCTGCTGGCCCAGCCCGCGTTGTTCGCGGCAGTGACCGGGTTGTTCGCGAATACGACACCCCGGCCGGCGTCGTAGATGTTCTTGAAGCCAAGCTCGCGCGCTGTCGCCACCGAGTCCCGCAACAGCGTCGCGGCTTGCTCGGGTTGGCGGTTCGCGAAACCGGTCTCCGCGCCCTCAGCGGCGTGGCAGAACATGAACAGCATGCGGCCGTTCGGGTTCGCCGCGTGCATACGGTGGAACTCTTCCCGCTGGAACTGCACCTTGGTCAGCGTGGACCCGGACACCTGCAGCTCGATTTCCTCACCGTCGCGGCTGATGAGGAGCCCGGCGTAATCCGCGCGGCCGTGTCCGGCGAAGAGGTTCGGGCCTACCTTCACCTGGACCTGAGCACCGGTGTCGGGGTGGGTGAGCGTGGTAGTGGCGGGCGGGAACGGACTGGGCGCCAGCCGTTTCAACGGATCGCTGCTGTACAGATCGTTGAGGCTTCCGTCGTTGCGGACGAAAACTCCCGCATTGTCTTCGTTCAACCTGGTTCGCGCCACAGAAGCCATGCCGTCGAGCTTGCCGGCGAGTTCCTCGTCGATGTGCCGCTCTTCGGGAGGGGACAGCGTCACGCCGTTGACCCGTTCCCATCCGGTGCTGTCGCTGGTGAGCTTGCGGGCCTCCACTTCGTGCGCGTAAAACGTGAACTCCTTGCCATCCGAGGACCTTCTTCCGACGAGTGGCTCGTCGGCGTCCAGGATGTACGAGGCATCTGGGAGGAAGTGCTCGAAGAACCTGATGTTGGCGATGTTGCCCGGCGAGTACTTGCCGGCTCGGCGCTTCTCGCCGTTGTGGTATTCGATCCAGCCCTTGTTGTCGGAGACGCCGAAGCGGCCGTCCGGGAGCTGGGACACCTTGCCGTGGGTTCCTTCGACCGCGCCGGTGAACCCGGATTTCGCCAGCCTCTTGGCAGTGCTCACCAGGTCCACGTTGTCCGAGGTCAGCAACCGGATCTTGAGATCGGGATCGCTGGCGGCGAGGTCTTGGACATCCCTGAGGTTCATCAGGATGGCACCGAGGGCCTTGTCCTCGACGTCCACCGAACGACCGTTCTGCAACCTCATGACGTAGCTCTTCACGTCGTGATCGATGTCGACGTGGAAGGTGTTCTGCTCGGTCGTGGTTCCGGGACGGTTGGGGTGTTGTGCCGCTTCGGCGGGCTTTTCCCCGGGCATCGTCTTGATGGTCCGGAGGTAGTCGCCGCTCAAGTCGTACTTTTTCTCGCGCCTGAACGACACGCCGTGGCCGGTACCCCGCATCTGCTGGTACGCGAGGTCGCCCATCCGGACCTTGATCTCCTGGCCCGTCTTCCTGTCCCGCACCCGCACCTTGGCATCGGGATCCACGAAACCGGTCCGCACCGGGACGGTCCGAGCGGGATCCGCCGAGCGCCCGGAAGACGACGGCCGGCCGGATCGGCTCGACGCGGGCGCGCCGGCCGGTGCTCCGACCAAGAGATTCCGGTCCAGCCGCACCCGGTCTTCCATCGGCGCCGCGCCGGTCTCGACGAGCGGGATGTACCCGATGACGTTGCCCGGGTTGAAGTTCGCCATCGTTTCGCCGTGCTGGTCCGCGAAGAGGATCTGGTCGTCCGCACCTCTCTTCACCAGCACGGTGTGCACCAGATCGCTTTCCACGCGCTCCTGCAGGATCACGGCTCCATAGGAGCCGGGTGGCTGCATGTTCGTGTGGCTCAGGACCTCGTCGTACGTCGCTTCCACCGCTTGGACATCGGCCCCGAGGCGGGCCTCCAACGCCCTGATGTTCATCGGGCCGCCCTCTTCGGCGATGACCTTGACACCACCGGCGAGCCTCCGCGCGGCCGCGATCAACGCCAGACCGCAGTTCTGGCTCCGCCCGGGCACGCCCGGAGCGGGGCCGCCCCTGTTCACTCCCCGGAGTCGCCGGAAGTGTTTCTTGAAGTACGCGGCAGCGCTCTCCTCGTCGGGGAAGCTGTTGGCCGAGACCACGAATTCCGAGGTGTACGACCAGTCCCAGCCGTCATCGGACTCCGAATCGGACTGCGCGTCGTCATCCGCGTCGTTCTCGGGCTCCGAATCGGACCGCATGCCGGTGTCCGCGTCGTCCTCGGCTGGTTCCGGGTCGGGCTGCACGTCGCTGTCCGCGTCGTCATCGGAGTCCGAAACCTGCAGCAGAGGAACATCCGGATCGTCATCCATGTCCCAATCGGAATCCGACTCTGAATCGGACTGCACACCGGCATCGAACTCCGAATCGGACTCCACATCGGTATCCACCGGAACGTGATGGGCGTAGTTGACGTGGGCTTCGGCTTGCCGGCGGGTGATGCCGAACAGCGCGACGAGTTCATCCGCGGTGCTGGGGTCCCCCGCGTTCCGGGACTCGCGCGCATAGGCGAGCGCAGCCTCGGACATCTCGTACTCGGCCTCCCGACGGCCGATGCCGTACCGCTCGGCGAGTTGCGTCGGGGTGTACGGCTTGCCGCGATCCGCCGCGGCGCGCACATCGGCTCGTGCCGCTGCAGCGATCACGCCGCGCGCCCACCGGTAGTTGGAGAGGGGGGACCTGAAGGGGTGGAACCTCCCGGCCATTTCCTCAATGGAGTACGGGGCGTCGTTCTTCGCCGCCTCGCGTGCATCGGGCTGCGCGAGCTCCCCGATCAGGTCCAGGATCTCGTCCGTGTTGATCCGGTACCTGTCTTCGACGTCGTCGATTCCGTACGGACTGCGGCGCTCCGCCGCCGCCCGAATACCGGCCAGCGCGGCATCGCGCCTGATGCGCTTGGCCCATTCACGGTTCTGCCCGAACCTCTCGACCAACTGCGCAATTTCCGGACCCGTCCTGGTCGCCGCAAGATCTGCCACGTGTTCGAGCGCGACGGCCTCGATCTGCGCGATGACCCGCTGATGACTCACACCGTACTTCGTCGCCAATGCGTCATTGGTGTAAGGCGCACGGCGTTCCGCAGCCGCGCGCACATCGGCCCGCATGCTGCCATCGATGTGACGTTCCACCGTCTCGGGGCTGATGCCGTACCGCCTGGCGAACGCCTCGACCTCACCCGGCTCACCGCGCTCGCGGGCCGCGTGTGCATCGGCGAAGAAGGCCGCCACCACAGCCTCCTCGGCTGCCTTCTGATCGATGCCGTACTTCCTGGCGAGTTCATCGATGGTGCGGAGCTCGCCACGATCCGCCGCAGCGCGCACATCGTCCTGCACGACCTCCGCGATCCGATCGGCTGCCCACCGGGCGACCAGGCCGTACCTCCTGCCCAGTTCCGCAGCCGTGTACGGCGCCCCTCGATCCGCCGCAGCGCGCACATCCGCCAGAGCCGCAGCATTGACCAGATCCAGCGCCCGCTGGTTGTCCACCACCCCGGACCTCGCGGCCACTCTGCTCAGGTACGTGGCCGGTTCCGGGACCTGGGCCGGGACCTGAGCACCCTTGTGGCGCAGCTCGTTGACCACCGCGGTTTCGATCCGCTCGGTGGCCCACTCCGGAGTCCTGCCGTAACTCTCGGCGAGAACGTCCGGGGCAATCGGGCGACGGGACAGCCACGCATTCGCGACCTCGCCCTCCGCGGCGGTGTTGATCAGCACCTCGGCCTCCGCCTCGCTGACCTCGTACTCCGCGGCGAAGTCCGCAGCGGAACTCTCGCGGTTGAAGTTCCCGTTGGCCAAATTGGACACCAGGTTGGCCGCTACCGGGAAAATCGCCTGCTCGCGAGTGAGACCGTGCCTCTTCATCACGGAACTGAGCCGCAACGGAGTACCAGGCGCAATGCTGACCTGCTCGACCTCGCCACCAGTTCCTATCAACGCGCCGTCCTCGAAGAGGATCCAGTCCCGCGCGGCGCGCACGTCGGCCACGCCGGCCGCACGGACCTCGGACTCGACTTCCTCGACGCTGATGCCGTGCCTGTCCGCCAGGTCCGCGGCACTGGCGGTAGCGCCGCTGTTGTGCGCCTCGCGCGCATCCGCGAAAACCGCCCCCGGGGCACGCTGGTACTCGACCGCCTCACGGCTGATGCCGTACCGCTCGGCCAGCTCGTCGGTGGTGAACAGACCGCTCTCCGCGTCGGAGCGCAGGAGAGAGGCGAGCCGGTCGACCGCCCATCGCCGACTCTTGCCGTACCGCTTGGCCACGTCGTCCGGGTTGTGCGGGCCGACCGTCGCACGTACCTCGGCTACCGCAGCGGACCTGATCTCGTGCTCGGCCTCCATGATGCTGATGCGGAAATTGCCGGCGAGCGCACGAGCGGAGTACGGCTCGCTGCCGGCATAGTGCTCCACCGTGGCACGCGCGGCAGCTCGGATCGCATTCCGGGCCGCTTCTTTGCTGATCGCGTACCTCTGGGCCAGTTCCGCCGGCGTGTAAGGCACGCCATCGCGCATGGCGTCGATCGCATCGCTTCTCGCGGCGTAGGCGATCTGATCGGCCGCCTTCTCGACGCTGATCCCGTGCCGGTCCGCCAATGCCTCTGCCGAGTAGGGCCGATCGACGTCGGCAGCCGAGAGGGCGTCGCGAACGGCGTTTGCCTTCACGAATTGCGCCACGGCAAGGGCGTTGGTGATCTGGCGATGCGCCCAGCGGGTGTTCATGCCGTACTTCTCGGCCAGTGCCTTCGCGTCGTATCGCTGCCCACGTCCCGAAGCCTCGATCACATCCGCGTGCGCGACAGCGTGGATCTGGTCGAATGCCCATTGGCGGCTCTTGCCGAACTCCTCGGCCAGATCTTCCGCGGTCCGCGGCTCTCCGGCATCCGCTGCCGCGCGCACCGCCGCCCGCACACGCACGTCGTCCGAGCTTGCCGGAGCGGGGATGACGTCCTTCGTGAACTGGAACGCGTGCGAGATCCGCGAATCTTCGAGCGGCCCCCGCCAGGACGGCTCCGCGTTGATCACAGCATGCGCCCACTTGCGGCTCCTGCCGTACCTGGCGGCCAGGTCGTCAACGCTGACAGAACCGCCGCCTTCCACCGCCTCGCGCACGTCCGCAAGCGCCGCGACATCGATCAGCTTCTCCGCCTCGGCCGGTTCGATCCGGTGTTTCCCGGCCAGCGCGTCAGGAGTGAGCGGCCGACCAGAAGCCGCTGCCTCGCGCGCGTCCAAGACCACCGCGGCGGAAATGCAGGCCGAGACGTCCCAATCGCGATCGCCGAACTTGGTGACCAGATCCGAGCGGCCGTAGGGGCTGCCGGCGTCGGCGGCCGCCCGGATCTCGGCGATGGCCGCGGCCTCGACCAGACCGGTGGCCTGCCTGTGGTCCGTCACACCCCACGTGGACAGGGTGGCGATGACGGCAGGAATAGCGGGTGGCTCGGCCGCGCGCAACCGCGCGCCCACTGCGCGGACGACTACGTCCCGCGCCCACTCGCGATTCATGCCGTGCTTCTCGGCCAATCCCGAAACCTGTTTCGTGCCGCCGGAATTCTCGACATCAAGCAGGTCGGCGAGCGCGGCGGAGTCGATCTGGTCGAACTCCCGCCCGCGGCTCGTCTCGTGCTTCCCGGTCGGCAAATCGACGGTGTGGGGCCCTCCCGCATCCGCTGCGCCGCGGACGTCGGCCTGCACGTCGGCGCTGACCGGTTCGGCATGAGCCCGCCGACCGCCGGTGTCAGCGGTGCTGTCCTGACTCATTCGCTGGGTCAGCTCGCCGAACACGCTGCGCGGATCGGTGCCGCCCCTCCCGGTCCCGGCCGGCGCCCCGATCAAGAGCCTCGGGTCCAATCGCTTTCCGCCGAGCGGCGCCGCGCCGGTGTCGAGCAGCGGGATGTACCCGATGACCTCGTCCGGGTCGATGTCCGCGATCGTCTCGCGGTGCGGGTCCACGAATACCGGGGCTTCGGTTCCGCGGCTCTCGATCAGCACGCCGTGCGCCACGAACCGGTTCCCCTTCAGAATCGGGACCCCGAAGGAACCCTCCGGTTGGTCGCGCGTATGCCTCAGGACCTGGTCGTACGTCGCTTCCACCGCAGTGGCACCGAGAGCTTCCTCCAACGAGCTGACCTTCATCGGACCACCCGGGTCGGTAACGACCGTCTCGCCCCCGGTGAGGGTCAGCTTGGCCGCGATCAACGCCAGCGCGCAGTTCTGGGTTCGTCCGTCCGCACCCCGCGCGTAGCCGTTCTCGTTCACCCCTCGCAATGCCGGATAGCGATCCCGGAAGTACGCAGCGGCACTCGCCTCGTCGGGGAAGGAAGCGGCGGTGATCACCGACCCCGGGGGCAGCGACGGCCACGCCCCGGCACCCTCAGCGTAGGCGGGTGGGTCCACCGGGCGGGGGCCGATGTCGGCGTACGCGGGTGGGTTCGCCGGTCGGTCCACGTAAGGCGGAGGCGGCTCCACGTCGTTCAAAGCCAACGTGCTGAGCTGCTGGATCTCCTCAGGCGTGAACCGGGTGTAGGCGCGGTCGACGAGGGTGCCGTCCGGGCGGTAGCTGAACCAGCCGCCGTTGCGGCTGACCGTGATCGCGGACCGGCCGGGGTTCGGCGAGCGGTCCGGCGGAACGGCCAGTGTCGTGTCGCCTCCGACGTGGATGGTGACGGGATCGTTGTTCTGCTGAGCCGCTTCGGCGAGTTGATCGGTGGCGGCCTGCTCGACGTCGTCGGTGAGCAGGGCGATGTCCGAATTGGAGTTATAGGCGCGCAGCAAACGGTATTCGGGCATCTCGCGAAGGATCCGGTAATAGATGTCGCCGGAGACGGCGACGTCGACGAGATCTGGGCCTCGCTCCACCTGGAGGTGGAAGCGATCGCCATCGATGCCGATGGCGAGCCAGACCGGATCAACGGTCCAGGGCGCCGGCACGTTCCCGTTCGTCCGCCCCGGGTGGAGGGCCGCATGCGGGATGGTCTCGTGGGGCATCGTGCGCATCACGTGCTGCACCCGCTCCATGCCTGCCGCCCACCTGCTCAGCTCCTCGTGCGACGTGGGCTGGGTGCCGAAGCTGAGGACCCGTGCCTGCCGCTGCGCGTTCACCACGAGCAGTCGGTGGACATCGCGGCTGCGGAACTCGAACGGCTGGCCGTCGTCCAGCCGGAACCCGCTGTGCAGCTCGCCGTCCGCGCTCCGCGTCTCGGGGAACAGGTGCGCGAGCGATGATCCCGGTGCAGGCCCCGCCTGCTCCGCACCGGTCAGCGCTCGTTCGATCGCGGAGATCTGAGCGATTTCCCCCGCTGAGAAACGTGTTTCCTCGTGGTGGATCTGCCTTCCCCCGATGCGATGGCATTCCCAGCCCTGGTTGTCGCCGACGCAGATCGCGGACGGGTCCTCCCCGTTCGCGGGAAGGAGCCCGTACGGACCCCGTGGGCCGAAAACGATGGCGTCGCCGCCGTCCTCATGACCGGTGCGGGCGAAGAGCCCGAGCCCCGTGGAGTTCTCGTCGCGGTCGTGGAGCAGGACGATTCCGGGGTCACCGTGGCTCTCGAACCAGCCCCGGTTCTCGGTGACGTGCCAGAGTTCGTCCCCCGCGACGACGACGGTTTCGGACTGCTCGCCTCGGCGCAGCGGCACGGAGAAGGTATCGCCGTCCGATTCGACGAAGAACCAGCCGGGATCGCGCCAGGGTGCCTGGACGTAGCTTCCGGGGCGGAACAGCACCGAGGACGCGCGCAACGTGGTCTCGCCCGGGAGGGAGCGCAGGACGTCGTGCATGCGCCCGAACCCGGCCGCCCATTGGCGCACGGCATCGGACTCCTGCGGCCTGAGGTTGACGACGGGCGCCCCGTCCTCGTCGGTGCGCGTCACCTCGGCGTCGACGTCGCGGGCGTCGAAGACGACGGGTGCGCCCTGTTGGTCGAAACCGAACCGGATCGCCGGAGCGGGATCGCCCGACGCGGGCCGGGTGATGTCGGTGCGGATGGTGCCGTGGACGGTGCCGACCGCCAGGCCTTCGAAGCTGCCGATCATGGTGCCGCGGATGATGGCGTCGTCGACCGAGATGCTGCTGCCCTGCACGGACCTGGTGCCCTCCGCACGGGTCGTGACCACGCCGTAGACCTTGCCGGTGAAGGCGCCGATGAAGGTGCCGTCGACGACACCTTCGCGGACGCCCGAGAAGGGTTCGGCGACGGTCAGGTCCGCGACCCGCTCGACCGGCGCCGAGTCGTGACCAGACAAGCCCTCGTCCCAGCGCCGCACCAACGGACCACTACGACCGGAATCCCCTGCGGCGGACTCGCCCGGACGATCGGATGGCAGACCCGCGTCCTCGCGCTGCAACGGCCTCGGAGCACCGCCACTGGTCCGACGCCGATTGTCCCGAACAACGGAATCCTGTGCCGTGGATTCGCCCCCGCGATCGGACGCCAAGCCCGCATCCTCGCGCTGCAACGACCTCGGAGCACCGCCACTGGTCCGACGCGGATTGCGCCCACCACCAGAATCCCGGTTCGGCATTCCGACCAGGAGGTTCGGGGCCAGCTCCGTGCCGCGCAACGGCGTCGCACCGGTCTCGGTCAGCGGCAGGAACCCCACCACGTCGTCCGGTCCGGGTTCGGCCATCTCGCCTTGGTGCGCGTCCGGGTACCTGACGCGGCCGTCCTCGCCGGTCTCCGCGAGCACGGCGTGCACCATGCCGCGCGGGCCGCGGAGGAACACCGCGCCCCAAGCACCCGGCTGGGCGCCCAGGTGCGCCTCGACCTGGTCGCGGGTCGCCACGACGGCCTGCCCGCCGAACTCCTCCTGCAACGACGCCACGGTGACCGGACCGCCGGCGTCGGCCGCGACCGTGACCCCGCCGGAGCGGGTCTTCGCGGCCGCGATCAACGCCAGTCCGCAGTTCTCCGTGTGCCCCGGCCGGTTTTGCCGGTAGTTCTCCGCGTTCACGCCCCACAGCTGCGGGTAGCGCTCCCGGAACTCCCCGACGGAGGCGCGGTCCGGCGTTTCGAGCCAGACCTCCACCTCCGTCGGCCCCTCGGAGCGCACGAAGTGCGGCGCCACGTCGAAGCCGAGGTCGCTGCGGCCCAGCCGCTCGGCGCTCGGCGTCGTCGACTGCGCCAGCTTGAGCAGGCGGTCCAATTCCTTCGCGGTGGCGGAGAAATCGTCGGCCGCACGCGACGATTCGACGTCACCGTGCACCCGGTACCGCACAGTCGGTCGCGCACCGGACTCGTGTGCGGCCAACACCTGCCGCACCAGCGGGTACAGCTTGCTTCGCTCTGCCAACGGGAGCCGGTCCGCGCCGGCGGGGAACACCACGCGCGCGTCTGGTTCCACGCCGCCGAGGCCCGGGGCCTGCCGGGCGTGCGCCAGTTCCTGCTCGTAGACCTGCTTCGCCTGCCAGAACGCCGCCGCGGCGGCCTGCTCGGCTTCGGCGGCATCCTGGAAGGCGGACTCGGCGTCCACCTGGGTGCCCAGGTCACCGTCCGGATCGTCCAGCCCGAACGGGTTGGCAGCGCGCCACCGGCCGTGGGCCGCTGCCCACTCCGCGTCCCGCGCGGCGAGCTCCTTGGCCGCCTTGACCAGCGGCTCGGACAGCAGATCGTTGCGGTCCGTACGACGGACCTCGTAACCCTGCGCGAAGTCGACGTCCACGACGGCGGTGCGCCGCAAGCTGCCCCTGGACGTCGGCTCGACGACGAACCGGAAACCGGCGCCGTGCAACCAGGCGCTGGTGATCCCGTCCGTGGCGGGCTTCTCACCGGCCTTGGGCAGCTCGCTGCCACCGGTCTCGTCAACGTCTCGGTGCTCGTGCCCGGTTTGCCTGGCGCCAAGCGGCTCCATCATCAGCGCCCAGCCGCTCATCGAGCCGAACGGTTTCCGGTCGGGGTAGTTGGCCGAGTCCGGGTGCTGGGGCACGCCCGCCGCGAACAACGGGACCGCCGCCAGCATGTTCGAGTTGCTCGAGCCGGCCTCCGTCTCCGACGTGCCGTGCGACGTCTTGGCGCCAGCGATGCGGATGCGGTCGCTGACGCCCCTGAGCTCGCCATGACCGGGCAGCTTCGGGTACACGCCCAGTTTCAGCCCGAGACCCGGCGGCAGCTCCAGCTGCGCCGCCTCGGTGCCGTACATGCCCTGGATCGCGCTCACGCGGCTCGGGGTGAGTTCGGCACGCAGCATCCTGCGGGTGTGCGAGTCCACCTTGCCGCCCGCCGCTTCGATGGCCTGCTCCGCCGCGCGGACCAGGTCCGCGACGTCGCCCTTGAAGTCCATCACCCGGAACTGGTTCGGGTCGTCCGGCAGGGCCGCCGGGGTGTCGGCGGCGCGCCACTCCGCGAGGCGCTGCTCGTTGGCGTCCTCGGCGGCGCGCCGGACGACGTTGCCCCCGCGGGATTTCTCCCCGGCATCGGAAACCGCGGTGTCCTCGATCGGGGTGTGCGCGGTGACGGTGCGCCAGGCAGGTGCCGCCGCGATGCGCTCGCCGTGGCGCTCGATGCGCACGTCGAACAACACGTCCGCGCGGTGCTCGGCCAGCACGGCGTCCTCCACCGTCTCGGTGTGCACGAGCTCGGTGGTGCGAACGCTCCTGGTCCCTCGGGTCTGCTTGAGCCATGCGAACACGTGCCCGAGCCCGAAACCGAGGTTCGCGTACGCCGCGCCGTGGTCGCCGGGCTTCGCCGCGGCATCCGCCACGGCGGACTCGTTCTGGAACGTCCCGGCGGGCAGCAAGACGGTGAAGAACTCGGCCAGCACCCTGGTGAACTTGCGGCTGGAGCTCTCCTGGAAGGTCGCCCTGGTGGCCCTGGTCAGCCCGCCGTGCTTGATCCCGGCCGGCGTCGGCGTGCTCAGCAGCTCGGCATCCACCCGCAGCTCGTAGGTCTCACCGGTGATCCGGTCCTGCAACCGCAGCGGAGTGCCGGTGCCGCCGTTGGCGAGATCGCCCAGGGATGCCTGGACATGCGACAGGTACCGCTTGACCTCGCTGGGGTTGTCGTGCTCGGTCGCCAACGAGAAGGAAGGCAACAACATGTCGGCCCGCTCCTGGCCGAGACGCTGCACCAGGCCCTCGCGCAGCCTGTCGATGGTTTCGGAGAGGTCGATCGGCTCGGTGACGCCGTCGGCCCACTTCGGGGCGCCGATGTTGTGCCCCTCCGGCACGGGGCTGAGCCCGTCGGCATCGGCCGGCGCGTCCGGTTCCCGTGGCGCCGGCGGTTCCTGCCCGGCGCGCCGCGCGTCCTCCTCGGCCTGCTTGATCCGGATCTCGTGCAGTTGCTCGTCGTCGACCCAGACCTCCACGGCGCGCGGCAGTTCGAAGCGCTCGGCGGCCCGGCCCGTCTTCGGCTTGAACAGCGACATGATGGGCGCCAGCGCAATGGACACGGCCGAGCGCGCGGTGACCTCGCCGACCTTCGGCTTGAACAGCTTCCAGCGGTCCAGGTTGCTCCAGTCCACCGTCTCGACCGCCATCGTGGCCTCCGCGGTGGCGACGATCCGGTGCATGCGGCGGGGCTCCCCGGACACCGAGCGCCCGTGGGAAACGGTGGTGCGGTGGCCTTTCTCGCGGCCGAAGCTGACCCCCCACGGGCTCACCTCGTGCAGGATCAGCCCCATGCCCTGGGTGATCGTGCCGGGCATGTCGTCCGAGGTCTCGCTGGTCGGGCCGATGAAGGGTTCGATCTGGGTTTTCGCGGTCCAGGTGCCGCCTTGTTCGCTGCTGGTGGTGCTGCCGCCGGCCGCCGACCGGTTCGACGGCTGCCAGACGGTCTCGAGCACCTCCGGGTCGCGCAGCATGAAGGACACCGCGGCCTTGGCCTCCGCGTCCGTCCGCCTGCGGCTCCAGTGCAGCAGGAACTCGTTGCCGCTCAACGAGAACTTCTGGTCGCGCAGGCCGGAGTTGTCGCCGTCCTCGAACTGGTAGATCGGGTCGTTCGAGGCATGCACCAGCAGCGAACGCAGCTTGTTGCGCACGTGCTCCAGCCCGTGGAACGACACGATCTGCACGCCGTCGAGCTTTCGGGACGAGCCGCGACCGAGCTCGTTGCTCCAGTTGATCGAAATGTCGTTGAGCTGCGTGTGGTTGACCGGTACCACGTCGGCGCGCGGAACACGATACGAGGCGGGTAGTTCGAGTACTACGTCGACGATGACCGTGCCCGGTTCGCGGCCCTGCTCGGCGGCCGAGGGGTCCACGATCGTCAGCGGGTTCAGCTGCGGGGTTTTCTTCCCGGGGAGGCCGAACGTGACGCCTCGGATCAGCGCGGTGTGCCGGGACCAGTGGTTTCCGGAAACGCTGAGCTTGACTCGCGCCCGGTACCGCCGCAACGGTTCGGGCCGCACGTTGCCGGACTCGTCGAGTTCCGAACCGCGCACGCCGCCGCCGCTGGAAATCTTGGTTTCCTGAGCCAATCCGGACGTCCTCGACCGAAGGTAGGAGATCTTCGGGAGGTTGATGGTCAGCATCCCACCCAACATCGACATGTACACGCGGGCGATGATGCCGCCGGAGAGCATCCAGTTCCGGCCCTTGGTGTAGCTGCCGCTCGTCACCTCCGAGAGCTCCTCGGCCGTGATGGGGCCGTCGGCAGGGCCGTCCAGGGGTTCCAGGTCGCCTTCCAGGCTCGCCTGCAACTTGAGCGAGGCGTGGTAGTCGTGGGCCAACCCGGGTTCCGGTTCGAGGTCCAGCACCAGTGGACGGCGGTCGGCCAGGATGTCCGGTGCGTGGCGGGCCAGTTGCTCGGCGGTGATCTCGCCGCGGATCTTCTCGACCCTGGCCAGTTTCCGCTCGTCCTTCGGGGAGATGCCGTCGGCCAGGTCGGGGTCATCGAGCTCGGTGCCGAACTTGGTGGTCCGCACCCGCTCCGACCGGTAGAACTTGAGCATTTCGGCCGTGGAGTCCCGCATGATCTTGCTCAGCAGTCCAGCGGCCTCGTCGAGCTGCAACGCCGCGTGGACCGCAGTGTCGGCCAGTTCCTGGCGTCCGGGTGCCTTCCCCGCCGCGACGGCGCTGATGCCGGCACGTTCCGCGTCCGCCTGCTCCGCCAAGTGGATGCCGTTCACGGCTCCGGCGAACTTGAGCGGAGAATGGCCGGGCTTGCGGACCTGCAAGTCGTAGCGGGTGTAGTAGCGGGTCACCGAACCGGTGTAGGAACGGGTGGTCTCGGCACCCTCCGCGCGGTCCAGGTCCTGCGCATGGCTGCTGCCGTACGCCCCGCCCGTGGAGATACCGGCGCCGACCGATATCTCGCCGACGTCGTAGACGGGACCTCCCGCGATCGTGAAGCTCGCGTCGTGGTTCGCCTGGTGGGAGCCTTTGGTGGCGGCGGTCTTCGAGGTGGTTTTCTCGATGTGCGAGCCGTCGATGACCTGGTCGAAGTAGACGCGCCGGGCGACGAGGCGCATCTGCACCCGCTGGCTCTTGGGGCGGAACAGCCTCTTGAGCGGATTGCGCTTCCGCGGCAATTCGGGCGAGGACACCCAGCCGTCGCCCCGCGCGGCCTGTTCCGGGGTCACCGCCATCTCCGGCAGGCGCTTCTTGATGTTGCGGGAGCCGACGAACTCCCGAAGGGTGCTCAGGCCCTCCTTCGTCAACGAACCGACGTACTTGTGAACCTCGTCGAACGGGTCTTCGTGGACTTCGGCGTGCTCGACGCCCGAGGTGGGCAGCTCCGAGGGCAGCGACGGAACCTCGGTCCCGCCGCCGTTCAGCCCGAGGGGCACGCTCAGCTCGACCGACACCGGGGTGTCGTCGCGGCCCACGACCCGGCCGACCCGCATCGTGGGCAGGGTCGGTTTCCCGTCGTCGCCGAGCCGGCTGAGGAAGAACGTCGCCGGGGCGCGCACCGGGAGCATTCCCTGGAAGCCGGTCTCGCTCGTCGGGTTCTCCGGGAACGAGACGCTGGTCCGCACGAGATGCGAGTTCCGCTGCGAGAGGCCGCGGGAGGTCGACGCGCCCGTCGGCGCGTTCGCGGTGCCGGTGAGGAACAGGCCCGGAGCCATCGGGACGAAGTAGAACCACCGCGACATCGCGGTGCGGCCGGCCGAGGTTCCGGCGGTGGAGGCCCGCGCCTGTTCGGCGCTCACCGAACTCGTCCCCGCGTTCGCGTCGATCGGCTCGGCGCGCGACAAGTCCACTTCGACGCGGACCAGGACGCGTTCCCCGCCCAAGGTCACTACTCGGCCGTTGTCCATGAACGACTCGGAATCGTTCTCCACGGCCGCCCGCAGGCCCTCGAGTTCCTGAGCGGTCGGCGCACCGTTCGCCAAGCTCTTGGCGGCGGCGACCACCCGGTCGGCGCCTTCGGTGCGGGTGAGCTGCTTGCCCACACCGAGACCCCGGTTGCGGCGCAGGTAGCGCGGCAGGAGCTTCCGCCAGCCGCGCGGAGCGGACGACTCGTCCCGGGCGGGCTCGGTGGTGGGGGTGTGCTCCGCCGCGTCGGTGGCGTCGCGGTGCTCCTCAGTCGTGCCGTCACGGTCCTCGGCGACCTCGGTCTCGGCGCGCCGCTCCGCTGACACGCCATCGCGGTTCTCGATGGTCGTGCTCTCGTCGCGCTGTTGCGCGGCGGTGGCGTCATCGCGGCTTCCCGCGGTGTCCTCAGGCGCCTCCGGCCGTGAACCGCTCACCTCGTGCCGGCTCTCCGTCGACCGGGCCTGCTCGTCGGTGTCCGGCTGGGCCGTGCGATCGGCTTCGGTCGTGGTGCTGCCGTCGAATTCCGCAGTGTGCTCCGCCGATTCCAGGACTGCTGCGGAGTCCGGGCGCTGGCGGATCTCGGCGTTGCCGAGCAGCCGGGCCACGTCCTGGACAGCCCACGGTGCCTCCGCGTCCCCGATCTCCAGCACGACCCTGCGATCCTGGTCGAAACCGGGATGCAGGCGCACGTAGTTCACGAAGGACCGAGGAGTGTAGTTCTTCCCGTCCCACAGGGTGATCTGCTCGCCGTCCGGGCTGGGCGTGAACCTGATGACCTGCTCATCGGGATTCGGCCGGGCGTCCCGAGCCTGCTGGACAAGCCTGCCCACGTCCTCGTGAGGGCTCGGGTAGTGCAACCCGTCCCGGGTGCGCACGGCCAGCGTCTGGAAGTCATACGTCGCGCCGCTTCGGCGCCACGGCTGGGTGGCGGCGAACAACTGCACGATCTGCTTCTCCGCCGCCTTGCTCAGCGGCAGCACCTCCAGCAGGTCCAGCAGGTCGTTCAGCTGTTCCTCTTCGGTGCGGGCACGGGTCTCGTCACCGAGCAACCGCGGGTCGGCGAGGAGTTCCTCGATGCGGGCATGCTTCGCCGGGTCGTTCGCTGCGGCGGGCATCGCGGCGCCCAATTCCACGCAGGTTTGCAACTCGCCCATGTGCACGCGGCCGACGGGCAGCCGGTGTTCCCAGCGGTCGTTCGGCCCGCCCTTGATGTGTTCGAAGTTGATGTCCTCGTTGCGGCTGGCGTTGAGCGAGCGAACGTCCTCCGGGGTTCGCACGTCGGTAGCTCGCGGTGGAACCGGCAGCGTGCCTGCCATGCTCAGCTCGCGCTGCTGTCCTCCCATCGTGGAGTTCGCCATCCGGTACCGGGACTGCTCACGTGCCTTGGCGAGGCCGGCCAGTGCCACGTTGGCTTCGGGGCTGAAGTCCTGGCCCTCGAAGCTGACGTTGACGTGCACGTCGCCCGGTTCCACCGAGCCGCCGTACTTCCGCACAACCGAATCGATGATGTCGACGCCGGTGGCGAACCGCTGCCAGGAGTCCGGGCGGCCGACCAACTTGTCCGACACCACCTCGATCCCGTTCTCCAGGGCTTCCTCGTCCACCACGCGCCAGCGGTCGGGTGCCATCTTGACGAGACCGGAGGGCAGCTCCTGACCGTCGCGCCAGTCGGCGAGACCCGCGTCCCGCAACGCGGCGCCGAGTTCCTGCACCGCCGCGTCGAAGTGCTCCTCGGGGATGGTGAACTCGATCTCGGTGCCGAACCGGGCGTCCGGCCGGCTGCTCACGCCACCGGGGATGCCGTCGGCGTGGTACTCGACGGGGTTGACCCCCGCGGCGACGGCGGCCCGTGCGGCCCGGTACGTCTTCACCATCGCAGCGAAGCGCTGTTCGCGGGGCACGCTGTCAGCCGCGGCGTCGTCGGCCAGGTCCTCGTAGTCCTGCCGGTCACCTGGCCCGTTGCCGGCAGAGTCCGAGTCCTGCGCGTCGTTGCGGGCGCCGGAAGCGGTGTCCCCCGACGTCTTCGGCTCCTCGCCCTTCGGGCGGGAGAACTCCTCCCCAGCCCCGCCGGTCCAGGACTCATCGATGTCGTCTTCATCCGACACGTCCCCGCCATCGTCGCTCACCGGCGACGCACCACCGAAACCGAACCGGCGCTCGTCGTCGTGCTCCTGCCGAGCGTGTGGATCCGACAAGATCTCCGACGACCGACCACCCAAACCACGAGCCCGCTCAACAGCACGAGCACGGGCAAGGGCCTTTTCGATCTCCTTCGGAGTCCACCACCAGAAATCGAGCTCACTCTTCAGTTCCGCTTCCAAAAAGCGCTCCCAGCGCTTCGCGTCCTCCTTCGCACGTTCTTCCTCGCGGCGAGGCTGCTCCTCACGCTGCTCCGCTTCAAACTCCTCGCGGATTGACGGAAGGGCATCCTCCACCCAACTCCACCGGTCCTTTTTCTTACGGCGCTCCCGGCGCTCCGCGTCCTTCTGCTCACGCTCCTCAACAGCACGAGCACGGGCAAGGGCCTTTTCGATCTCCGCCGAACTCGACCACCAGAGATCGAGCTCCTTCTCCAGTTTCGCTTTCAAAAAGCGCTCCCAGCGCTTCGCGTCCTCCTTCGCACGTTCTTCCTCGCGGCGAGGCTGCTCCTCACGCTGCTTCGCTTCAAACCTCTCGCGGATTGGCGGAAGGGCGTTATCCACCCAACGCCACGGGTCCTCTTTCTTATGGCGCTCCCGGCGCTTCGCGTCCTTCTGCTTACGTTCTTCCTGCTCGCGAAGCGCCTCTTCCTTGCGACGAGCCTCCTCCGCGTCCTTCCGTGCGCGACTTGCCTCCTCCTTGCGCGCCTCCTCCGCCCGGCGGGCCTTCTCCGCCGCCCTGCGGACCTTCTTCTCGCTTTCTTCCCGCGCGCGACTCGCCTCTTCAGCCTCGCGGCGAGCCTGCTCCGCCTTGCGGCGTGTCACATCCTCCTTGCGGCCTGCCTCCGCGCGCGCATCCGACGTCCGCTCCCGGCGAGGCTTCTGGGACGGGCCGGACTCGTCCCGCTGTCGGGCCACGGAGCCCGAATCCGTTCTCCTAGTACGAGATCCGCGCGGCAGCTCATCCTGCCGCGGCCGACGGGACTCCTTCCGCTGGCCGCTTTCCCCCTTCGCGTGCCGTTCGCGGTGCTTCGTGCGAGCCGATTCGCCGTCCCCCCGAACGGCTTCGGGCCTGCTTTCCTCACCGAAGCGGGTCTCGAGCCAGGTGGTCCTCTTCACGACCGTCTCGTCCTTCTTGTCCTTCATCTTGAACAAGAAGCGGCTGACCTCGTTGTGCGTGGTCTTCGTTCGGGTACTGATGTTCATCAGACCAGCGTCGGCAAGCACGACAATCCGGCCGCGGTCTGCCAGCACCGTCACTCCCTTGGGGGTGTTGACAGTGAGGCCGGGTACCGCCTTGACCAGCTCATTGGCGACCTTGACCGAGGTTCCCGGCCTGTCGGCACCGAGCGTCAGCAGCAGCACCGACGAGCTGTTGCCGCCCCTGATGATGTTGCCGAGGATCTTCGTGGCCGTGGAGTGGTCCACCGCGGCTATTTCGGTCTTTCCACGCTTGCCGATCACCGGGACCGCGAGGGCGCTGCCGTCGGTGTCGATCGCGAGGATGAGGTCCGGCTCGAACGGTGCCGTGATCTCACGGTCGGGCCCGGCCGCCAGAGCAGTGGTCGTCGATTCGCCGGAACGGGTACGCACCACCCGAAGGGGACCATCGATCGAATCCAGCCAGCCCTCGAAGGCACCGAGCTCGGAGTCAGAGAGCAGCGCAATGCTCGCGGGCCTGTGACTGGTGGAGGGTCGGTCGGTGATGCGCAGATCGCTGTGCTTGAACGTGGCCGGCTTCGCAGAAATCGTTCCCCAGTACTCCGGGTCCCTGCCGCCGCCCAGGCCCGGCTCGCCCTTCCCGACGGCCCCTACCGGTGTGTACACCGGCGTCAGGACCTTGTTCGAGGTCACCGGCGAGAACCACACCTCCACCGGAGAACCCAACCGCACAAGCGAATGCGACTCCCCGTCGTAGAAGACCACATCCCCACCACGCTTGTGCACGGTGAAGAAATGGCCACCACGATCGCCGAATTCCGCATACACCAGGCCATACGCGCCATCGGTGTCCTTGCCCGCCACGAAATCCGTCACATCGTCATAACCCCGGCCCTGCTTCGCCATCGGCGGCAGACCCGTCTTCGACACCTCATCCCGGTGCACCACACCACTCGGACCGGCCACGAACTCCTTCGCCCGACCTGGACGCATCTCCCGGTTCAACGCCTGAATCGACGACGGCTGGCAATTCGTATCATGCCCCGCAACACCCGCGACATAATTGTCCCGGTTGATCCCCTCCATACCCGCGAAATTCTCACTCACATACGCATCATGACCAGCCGGATCACCCTCAAACGTCTCCGCCGACACCACACCCGGCCGCACCGACGACGCACCCACCGACACCGACGACGCACCACCGAAACCGAACCAACTCGGTCCCTGGCTTTGCCGGCGATGGCGGGACGTCCTGTCGCTGCGATAGTCCCGGCCACTCCTCCCCGGGTTCGCGGGGCGGCGCGGGATATCCCAAAAGCTCGGCCCCGGCGAATTCCGCGAAGGCTGCCGCGGGCGCGTCCGCTCGAACTCCGCCCGCAGTTCCTCCAGTTTGCACTCGTCGTCGTACCTCTGCCGCTTTTGTTTATCTGACAAGACCTCGTAGGCGTTCTGGATATTCTGGAATTTCGCTTGGGCGTCATCGGCCTTGTTCTTGTCCGGGTGCCACTTCAGGACCAGCTTCCGATGCGCCTTCTTGATCTCGCTGTCGTCCGCATTCGGCTGGACACCCAGCGCCGTGTAGTAGCCCTTCGGATCCGCGCCCGGGCGAGACCCGGCCTGCTCGTTCCGGCCCGATGGCTTCGGCTCAGAACTCGACCCGGCCGGGCCGGGACGGGACGTTCCCGCCTCGGGGCGAGGCGCTTCCTTCTCGGGCCGCCCGGAGGGCTTCGGCTTGGACTTCGATTCCGGCTTCCGTTCCGGTTTCGGCGGCTGCCCGGTGGGCCGAAAGGTCGACTCGGGACGCGGCTGCGCGCCCGAGGACTCCTCGCTCCGGCCGCTGTAGAACTCCTCCTTCACCTTGGCGAACGCCTCTTCGATCCGCTGCCGTTCAGCGTCCGGGCGCCCCGCCATTCGCAGCCTCTCGGCCGCCCGCTCAATCCGGTGGAACGGCCAATCACGCTCGACACCCAGCACCTTGTAGGGGTCCATCGGCGGGCTCGCCGGAGCCGGTCGCGCACCGGATGTGCTCGGCCGCGAGCCAGACGCAGTCGGTCGCGCACCGGGTGCGTCCGGACGCGGGCGCGGCTCCGAGTGGCTCGCTTCACGTCGGCGAATCTCGTCGCGCAGTTCGTCTTTGGCGAAACTGCCTTCCGTCCAGAAGTAGGACAGGACTTCTTGCTCCGAGCCGGTGTAGGACGGAACCGTCTGGTTGTAGTAGCCCAGCCAATTTCCGTTGTCCCTGGCCCCGATGCGCCCACCGGACGCCAGCCCCATCTCGGTGTCCGCGGTGAACACCCGCAACGCGAGTCCACGCCAGTGCAAGCGCGCGGCCAGGTCCCTGACGCCGCTTGCTTGCGAGGCACCGTGCACCGGAAGCAACAGCGAATCGAATCCCCGGAGCCGAATGGCTTCCTGGACCCGTTCGGAATCGGCGATGAAGTTCGCCAACGTGGTTCCGCTGACCCAGATCTCGGTGGTGCCTCCGTCGGAGTCGACCGGGATCATGAACCCGTGCCTGACGGGACTGACCGCGAGGACCAGTGAGTTCGCGAAGGGAGAGTCTGCGATCTCGCTGTTGGGCCGGGACCCGCTCCTGCGCCTTGCTTCGCCGACCGACTCGCCGGGCATGGTGCGCACCACGCGGATCGGGCCCCGGATGCCCTTGGCCCAATCGCGGAACTCCGCCCTTGTGGCCGGATCCGCCAGCAACTCGAATCCACGCCGCCGCCCGTCCGCGTCGCGCAGCGCGCCGAACTTCGCATCCTCTCGAGCGAAAGTGACGGAACGGTTGGAATCATTCAGTCCGGGGTACAACTCGGGCGCAGCCGGCCGGGGTGCCGGCCGATCGTGCGGACGGGAATCCGCGCTAGGCCGGAACTCCGGCTCCGGCCTGGGTACGGGCCGGGGTGCGGTGCGATCGTACGGACGGGAATCCGCGCGAGGCCGGGTCTCCGGTTCCGGCCGAACCGTTGACCGTCGATTGATTTCGTCGATCTCGGCACGAGAGAAGCGGGTCTGGCCATAAGCGAACTTCGTGGCGCCACGGAAGGTCAGCATTCCGCCGTTGTCCAGCACGACCAGGCGTCCACCGTCTTGCAGTTCCATCGGGCCGTCACCGGTGCTCACCGCGAGTTCAGGCTTGGCATCGGCCAGCTTACGACCGAGTTCCACGGGGGCATCGGGCGAATAGGAGCCCGATAGCAGCAGTAGCACGGAGTTGGCTCGGCGGACGCTCGTCGATTCGGCCACGAGCGCCTGCGCGGCAGTCTTCGCATCCACCCAGACCCGGAGTACCCCGCTATCGGTGAGGACGGGCAGCGCGTACCTGCCGCCCCCCCGGGCGCTGACCGCCAGAACCGCCGCACCATCGAATCTCATGGTCACTTCGGCGTTACGAACCCAGCTGTTCTCCACGGCATTGGCCGCTGATTCGCCGGGCATCGTGCGCACCACGCTGAACGTGGCGTCGCGGACACCTTGCAGCCAGCGCTTCACCTCGTTGGCAAGACCGGTGTCCGGCAGCGCGGAGACCAGCCTCATATCGCCTGCATCGATCCCCTTCACAGCCACTTCGCCACGCCCGAACTTGACCGGGCGCCCCGCGTCATCCTTGCCCTGGTAAGGCGACGAACCACCGCCCCAACCGGACGGTTGCCTGACCTCCGAGCTGTCAGGAACCGAATCGGGCTCTTCAGCCGCGATTCGTTCGGCCGCCGAGCGCGTGCCGACCGGCGAGTACATCGGTGTCAGCACCACGCCCTGGGGAGCCTCCCAGAACTCCACCTTCGA
Organism: Saccharopolyspora elongata; assembly: GCF_004348985.1. GTDB lineage: Bacteria > Actinomycetota > Actinomycetes > Mycobacteriales > Pseudonocardiaceae > Saccharopolyspora > Saccharopolyspora elongata. The sequence goes on from NZ_SMKW01000097.1 coordinate 27,659, forward strand.
CGGAGAATCCCAGAACTGCTGGCTCTCCTCCTGAGGATTCAGGAGAATGGGGCGATCTTTCTTGACAGCCGCGAAATAGTGGCCACCGTCAGGGTAATACGCGAGCACCATGCCGGACGCGCCGCGCTCCAGGCGTGACAGATATTCCTCGACATCGGCAACTCCCGAGAACTCGCCCACATACCTCAGACCCGAACCCTCGATCCGATCCCGATGCACCTCCCCACTCGGCCCGGCCACGAATTCCCTGGCCCGATCAGGATGCGCCAACCGGTTCAAGAACTGAATCGTCGCCGCAGCACAATTCGTCCGATACCCCAGATCGCCGTCGACATCGCCATCGAAATTATCCTTGTTCACCCCGCGCATGAGTTCGAGAAGCTCTTGATGCTCTTGCGCATCAAACCCAGTGGGATGCCCAGACGTGTTCGCCGTGGACGGCGCCGGCCGAACCTCGCGCCGGCCTCCCGTCGCGGGCCCGGACGCGCCTCTGCGCTTCGGCTCACGCCGAGCGTGGTCGGCCTGGACAATCCGCGCCTTGTCCCCGCGCGGGGATCGCCGGACGGTCCCGGCACGGACCCTGCTGATGTCGAACCGCAGCTGGAAGTTGCCGGAGCCGTCCCGCCTGACGCCGCCACCCGAGATGTGGAACTTCTGGTCGTCGGGCAGCTTTTTCAACTCGTTGAACGTGTCCACGATGTTCTTCGTGGACTTGCCGTTCACCGTCTTCATGACCTCGGCGTAGACATCATCGTGGGCATCGAAGTCCACGCCGTTCCGGCCGGCCAGCACGTTGCCGAAAACGTCCTTGGCCGCCGTGCCGGAGATGTTCTGCCGGAAGATGGTGTCCGGAAGCCGATCCGGAACATCCCCGGGTTTCGTCTTCCTGCCGAACAGCTTCGGAGCCCGCTTGTCGATCTCCTTCGCCTTGGTCACCTCGTTGAACAGCGCCTCCGCCTGCGACCACTGGTGGATGAAGGCATCGCTGGCGGTGTACCTACCCCCCTTGGCCCGGTAGTTCTCCATCATCACCGCGACACTGCCCGCGTCGTCCCGCCCGTAGAGGTTGTGGAAGTGCCCGCCGGACTCCGGGGCGTCGCTCTCCGGCTTCGTGGGATGCGGCCGGTAATCGGCGGTCTGCTCGTCCACGTCGACCAGCTTCGGGCTGGGGACGGGTCGGCCGAACTCGGCAAGTGCCGCGGACCGGCGCGCGTGCATGGTTTCGCGCTCACCGTCTTCCACAGCGGCGAGGTAGTGCGCCAGCCGCTCCTCCGGCGGATCGAAGCGCTGCCGCCCCGGAGAAACCTGCTGGTTGACCGTGGCGTCGCCGATGCTGTGCCGCTGACCGTCCTGATGGCTGACGTGGAATTCGGCCAGGCGCTCCGCCAGCCTCGACACACCATCGTCGCCACGCCACTGAGCTGCGTCACCACTGACGTGGAAGTCCCCCAGCCGCTCCGCCAGGTCCGACACATCGCCGTAGCTGGATCCGGCCGGTGTGCCATCTCCCGACGACGCCTCAGACAGCCCTCCGGCGTGCGCGTTCCGCTTCGCACCCTCCGGGCGGGAGAACTCCGCCCCAGCCCCGCCGGTCCAGGACTCATCGATGCCGTCCTCACCCGGCACATGCCCGCCATCGATGCTCTTGCCCTGCGGATCCTGCCCTCTCCGGCTGTCGTCGATGACGTTCTGGAGCAGCCGGAAGCCGCTCGCCGCCACGTCGGCTTCCGTTCCGCGGTCAGCTCGGCGGGGCCGCTGGGGATCGTCCGGATCGACTTTCAGGATCTTGTACGAGCCGAACTCGGAAAGTCCGTCGAAAGCCTGCTCCGAAAGCGCTCTCGCCAGCAGCCCAGGATTCCCACTGGACGGGTCTTCCTGGCCTCCGAGTGATACGAAAGTGATGCGGTCAAACCACTGACGACGCTCCCGCACCGGGAATTCGTCGTCAGAGAGAACATCGCGAGAAATCTTCTTCAACGAGGAAGTATCGCCGTCCTCGTGGATCCCAAGAGCATGCACCACCGGCGCGTGCGATCCCTCGGCTGCGTTCAGGTATTGCTGAACGTAGTATTGCGCTGCGATCAACGAAAGTCCCGATTGAACGTAGTCGATCAACAGCACATCCCGGCCGTGGGGCAAATCGGCCAAGAACTCGTTGAAGTGCGCGGAGAGCAGCTCCAGTTGCCCATCCGTTGGCGGGTCGAACCCCATCGCCGCAAACATGCCGTGCAGGACGGAGTCCGGCAACGGCGCCGGCCGGAAGCTCGACAACGGTAGGTTGATGGCGCCGTGGCCACGAGACTGGAGCGCCGCGACGACCGGCACTGGACTGCGACCGATGCCCACGTAGCTGAACCGGTCGGGCGGATACGCCTTGAGGACGTACTCCGTCAACTCGTTGACCGCGCTCTCGACACGCTTCTGCTCGTTCAAGTGGTGCCGGCCCGCCAAGTGCCGAATCGTCTCGTAGAAGCGCTGCGCCTCATCGATCCCGTAGGTCCGCCCAGCCATGTCGGCCGGACCATTCGTGATGTAGTACAAACCCCCACCGGGAGCTCCGCTCCGGGTGATCGGCGGGCCGCTGAGGTACACCTTCGCGGCCAGGTCGATGCCGCCCTCCTGGGGATAGATGTACCCGCTTTCGGCCAGCCACGCCCGCGCTATTTCCGGAGTCAGCCAGACCCCTTGCTCACCGGCTACAAGCAACGTGTGCTTGGATTCGGCCGGATGCCTCTGCAGCTCGGCTTGCGACACGTCGACGTCGAAATCGTCGATCGCCTCGCTGTCGTCGATGATCCGATTGAGTCGATCCTCGATGTCCTCGGAGTTCGCCTCGAGATGCGGAGGAGACAGCGGCACATCCCCGCCAGGCTCAGGGCGGGAGAACTCCTCCCCAGTCCCGCCGGTCAACGAATCATAGATGTCGGTGTCAGCCGGTGCGGGACCTGTGTCGCCGACGGCTGGGAGCGCGGTCTTGAGCGGGCCGGCGGGGTGCCCCTTCGGGATCGACAGCAGAAGGATCAGGTTGTCGGGATCCTTCGGCAGGAAAGCCGGACGCCCCTTCTGGTCCTGGGGATGGACATAGGTCACCCGGCCCGCATCGTTCTTCTCCGCGAAGAAGAAATGTCCCGTCCCCTTGGGGGACCTGATGTACACGACCCCCTGCGCACCAGGCTCCCATTTGTCCAGAATGGTCTTGTTGAGAGTGGACAGACCACCCTCCTGTTTCTCGAACCGCGCCCCGAAGTAGTCGTGCATCTCGCCCACCGACATTCTCCGGGACGACGGTCCAGCGTGGAACTGCCGACCGTGTTTCCTGCTGCGGAACTCCTGAATCGTGGCAACGCCACAGTTGATTCGGCGCCCAGGCGCATCATCCGCCAGCGCGGGGTCGGTGTTGCCTTCCGGAGCCCGGTTCACCTTGAGGGACTCCGGGAACTCCCGCCGCATGATTTCCGCGGCAACATCGTCGTCCGGGAAGCTATCCAGCGACACCACCTGAGGCAGCGGGCCCTGCCAATTCTTGATATCGGACAGATCGCGCGAAGCGGTCTCGACCGGAGTCTCCGACGGGCTCTGGACATCTACGTCGGGATCGGACTCATCGCCGCTTTCATAGCCTTCATCGACGAACGAGTCCTTCACCGGGGCCACCGCCGGGACAGCACCCGTCGGCTGGTCCGTGACCGACGCCGGGGCAGTCTCCCCCAACGTCTCCGGCGCGTCCCGGACGAACGACACGTCCCCATCGTGCTGGGACTCGTCCTCGCTCACATAGCCTTCATCAACGGGCGGGCCCGCCACTGGCACCACCGGCTGTGCCGACGCCACCTGCAGCTGCGGTTCACCGCCGCTCTTCGGCGTTCCGGCCTTGCCGGACGTGGCCGAACTCGTCCGCTGATCGCTGCCGGAGGACACAGTGGACGGCCCGTCGCGCTGGGTCAGGGGCTGGTTCCCGGTCGACGTCTCACCCGTCGGCGCTTCGTAGGACAGCTGCGTCGAAAGCCGGGACCGGCCGACCTGATCGCCCACGGCCGACTGGTCGGACTTGTCCCGGGACACGTCCTGGGTCGAGGTGCTCGACGTGCCCGCGGGGTTCGAAGGTGCCTGCGAGTTGCCGGCCTGACCGGACGGCGTGGACGTGGCGCTCGGCGTTCCCGACTGCTGCCCCGGCCCGGCCTGCTGACCGGTCGGGCGGAGTTGCGCGGACCCGTTCTCGCCCTGCTCCTGCTGGTCCGCTCGTGGCTGGTCGCGCTCTAGCGACACCGAGTTCTGGTCGAGGCCGCGCTGACCAGCGTTCTGCTGGCTTGGCGCCGACTGCTCCGGCGACTGCTGCCCCTGGACCTGCTGGTTCGGGGTCTGCTGACCCGGGTTCTGGCCGGACGACTGCTGATTCAGGGTCTGCTGGTTCGGGGACTGCTGACCTGGGACCTGCTGGTTCGGCGACTGCTGCCCCGGCGACTGCTGGCCCGGGGCCTGCTGGTTCGGCGACTGCTGCCCCGGCGACTGCTCGCCGCCCGGCTGCTGGGCGGGCGGCTGCTCGACGGGCGTGTGCCGCACCGGCGGCTGCTCGGCGGACGGTTGCTGGGCCTGGGGATTCTGGTCACCGACCGGCGGATCCACGCCCTGCGGCGCGTTTCCGTGCGGCGTCGTCGTGTCGAAGCCGGGCAAGCCCTGGTTCGAACCGACGTCCTGCGGCATGCCGGAAACCGGCGGCTGCCCGGCCGGTTGCCCCACCGAAACCGGTCCGGTTTCGATGCCCGCAGGTGGCGGCGTTTCCCCGCCGACGCCCGGGGGCGGAGACACCGCAGGCGGAGCCGACGCAGGTGGCGGGGAGCCCGCAGGCGGAGAACCCACAGGCGACACACCCGCCGGTGGCGGTGCCGAACCGGGCCGAGAGCCCGCCGGTGGCGGAGCCGAACCAGGTGGCGGAGAACCCACAGGCTGCTCCGCGGCCGGAGGCTGGTACGCGGGCGGCGGTTCCTCGGACGGGGGCTGGTATGCGGG
>NZ_SMKW01000098.1 GCF_004348985.1 Saccharopolyspora elongata
CCCCGGATGAACTCCATCATGGAGCGCTGGATACAGACCTACCGACACGAACTGCTGGACCGCACCCGCATCTGGCACCAACGCCATCAGCTCCATGCCCTGCGCGAGTTCGAGTCGTACTACAACGGGCACCGGCCGCACCGAGCCCTGAATCAAGCAGCTCCGCTCCGCCCGCTACCCGAACCGATCACCGAGCCAGGACAGATCACACGCCTGGAGATCCGCCGACGAGATCGGCTCGGCGGAACCCTTCACGAGTACCAACATGCAGCCGGAACTGGGCGGACGATTTATCGGCACCCGCACCCAAGACGCAGTGATCGGCGCCACATTCGGATTCACCCAGGTGGATCAATACGTGGCCAAGATCAGCGCGACCCCATTTCGGGGCTCAAGATCCACAGCTCCCAAAATCCTCCCAAAAATCGCCGAAATTCGAGACGGCACCATTCAGGACGATCACGCAAGATCCACAACAGCATACGAAAAGGCCCGCTGACCTGCACTAACGTGCCGGCCAGCGGGCTTCCGCTAACGTCGGGCTGACAGGATTTGAACCTGCGACCCCTTGACCCCCAGTCAAGTGCGCTACCAAGCTGCGCTACAGCCCGTTCTTCTATTTTTTTGCCCCTCGCGGGGTGTGTCGTTAGCTTACCGCACCTCCGGATGGGCGGTCATCGGGGCCCTCCGATTGCCGTTTTTGCTGGTCAGATCTTCGCCAGGCCGTCACCGCCGCCGTGAGCGACGTCGTCCAGGCCGCCAGGATCCGGGCTCCCTCCTCCGCCGTCGCCCCTGCCGGGTCGCCCAGGACTCCGTTGGTCGTGGCCGCCAGGAGCCCTCCGGCACGGAGCGTGTCGATCAGGTTCGGTAGTGGCGTCGTGTTGCCCCGCTCCGCTCTGGCCAGGTGCACCGCCTGCGGGCGCAGCGCCAGCATCACCGAGGTCTCGGTTCGGCCCGCGTGGGTGTCGTCTGGCCGCCCGGTCGGCGCCCAGGCGAGCACCCGGCGGCCTTCCGCCCGTAGCTTCCCCGCCGCTCTGCGGACCGGTTCGGCATTGCCTCCGTGGGCCGACACCAGCACTACTCCCGCGAACGCGTCCGCCGAGCGGACCAGTTCCGCGAGTAGGTGCTCGACTGCTTCCTGACCGATCGACAGCGTGCCCGGGAAGCCCGCGTGCTCTCCGCTGGAGCCGTAGGTCACCGCCGGCGCCACCACGACATCGCGCTGCTCCGCCAGCCGGACGCAGAGCGCCTCCGCGATCTCGGTGTCGACGGTGAACGGCAGGTGCGGGCCGTGTTGTTCCGTCGCGCCGACCGGGACCGCGAGGACGCTCTGCGCGGCGATCGAGGCGACCTCCGGCCAGGTCAGGTCCGTCAGGGCCGTCATCGCGACACCTGGACGCTGCTGCGGCCCCCGCGATCCGTCAGGAATGGCAGCAGCGATGCGGGGCTGCGGGAGCGCAGGGCGCCGCGCGCGACACCGCAGCCGTACGCCAGGTCGTCGGCCACGCGCGCCAGGCACCAGCGGATCGGGTCGAGCGGGGGCCTCTTGCGTGCCCAGTCCAGCAGGTTCCTGAGCAGCACCAGCGCCAGCACCGCTCGGCCGCGGCGGCTGAGCAGGAGCAGCGGGACCGCCACCGGTGCCCATGCTCGTCCGATCGCGTCGGCGAAGACGCGGCCTGCGCCGAGATTTCCGTGTGCTGCCAGGCGAATCGCTTCGTGGGCCGGGATGCCCAGCTTACCGAGCTTGCGGGTCAGCAGGGCTGCCGCGGCGCCTATCACGGCCAGTCCGGCGCCCGATCTGCCCGCGAGGATCAACGCCCAGGCCACCGCGCTCCACAGCGATGCCCGCACCGGGGCTACCGCGTCGCCGTGCCGCTGCGCCAGGGGGCCTGCCGAGGTTCCGTAGTCGAATCGCTGGCGCAGCAGGGCCGTCCACCGCGGGCGCGGCGCGTGTTCGACGACGGCTGCCGGTTCGTAGCGGACCAGGTGTTCCCCGGCGATCAGGCGCCAGATCAGGTCGACGTCCTCACCGAAGCGCATTTCCTCGTCGAAGCCGTCGAGCTCGCGCAGCGCCGACGTGCGGACCACCAGGGCCGCCGTGGGGACGTAGCTGATCCTGCTGCCTGGTTGGACCAGGCCCGGTTGGTCGCCGAGGTCGAGCGGTGACTGGGTGCTCTCGTAGCGGGCCAGCGCCGTTTTTCCCGGTGTGCTGCGGATTCTCGGTGCCACGGCCGCGACCGCCGGATCTTCGAAGTGGCGGAGCAGCGGTTCGAGCCAGCCCGGTTCGGGCACCGTGTCGGCGTCCAGGAACGCCACGAGCGGCGTGCGGGCCAGCCGCCACCCGGCGTTGCGGGCCGCCGCCGGGCCACGGGCGGTTTCGTGGCGGATCGCGGCTCCCGGGATCGGCTGCCGGGAGCCGTCGTCGACGACGATGGCGGGCGCGTCGAGCGCCGCGAACAGCCCGGACACGTCGCCGTCGCGCACCGGGATCACGACGGTCACATCGCCCGGGCCGTGCTGGGCCTGGTCGTAGCTCGGGTGCATTATTCCCGCCCGGACGAGCCGCTGCGCCAGGGCTGCTCCGGCGGTCACCGGCTCGCCGGCGATCCAGCCGTCGACCATCGCCGCGCCGGCGGCGGTCAGCCGCAGCACCCGGAACGGCGATCCGCCGGCGAGCGTTCGCCCGCCGTCCCAGCGGCGCAGACCGGGGTCGGGCGCGAGCCTGAACGTCATGCTGTGAATCCTCCGTCGGCGTGCACGACGGTTCCCGTGACGGCCGAGGCCCCTTCGCCGCACAGCCAGCACACCGCCGCCGCCACCTCGTCCGGCTCCAGCAGGCGCTCGACCAGCTGGTGCCGGCTGAACTCCTCGACGTCCGGCAGGTCGTAGTAGGCCGCGGTGGCGGTGAGCATGTCCGTGCGGGTCGATCCCGGCGAGACCGCCGTCGCGGTGATCCCGGTCCCGCGGAGGTCGGTGGCGAGGCCGCGGATCAGGCCGACCACCGCGTGCTTGGCCGCGTTGTAGCCGGCGAGGTGGTAGAGGCCGCGGTGCGCCGCCGAGGAGGCCAGGGCGACGAACCGGCCAGATCGGGGTTCGGGTCTTTGCAGCAGCAGCGGGACTGCGGCGCGGGCCAGGTTCGCCACGCCGCGGACGCCGACGTCGAACAGGGCGTCCCACTCGTCGTTCGAGGTCTCCCACAGCGGCCGCCCGCCCGCCATGACGGCGGCCGCCGCCACCGCCGCGTCCAGGCCGCCGAACTCGGCTTCCGCCACCGCGACGGCTCGCCGCACCGCGGCCTCGTCGCGGACGTCGGCCACGACGTCGCGCACGGACTCCGGCCATTCCTCCGCCAGCGCCCGGAGTTGTTCCCGGGTTCCCAGCGGGTATCCGGTCCCGGGGATGTCCGCGCAGATGTCGACGGCGACCACGCGCCAGCCGTCCGCGGCGAGCCGTCGCACGACCGCCGCGCCGATGCCGCGTGCCGCGCCGGTGACGACCGCGACCCTGCTCATGGCTTTTCTCCCGTGATGTATCCGTGGCGCTTCAGGTAGCCCAGCAGTTCGTCGGCCGCTTCGGCGGCCGGTAGCGGGCCGATGACGGTCGGTGGCGTGCGGTCCTGCAGCGCACCGGTCAGTTCGAGCATCCGGTCGTGCGCCGTCGTTCCCGCCGGGGCGGTCAACTCCCGCGCTCGTGGGCTCAGCGGGCGGGCCGAGACCACGCGTCGTGGCTGCTGCGGCTCGGCCGCGATCGTGCGGATCGTCGCCTTCTGGGCCGCCAGGACGGCAGGCAGGCTCGCTCGTCGGAGGCGCACACCGGCGGCTTCGACCGAGACGACCGCTGGCGTGGGCAGCCGCAGGACCTCCCGGCTGCCGCCGTCGAGCCTGCGGTGCGCCAGCAGCGATTCGCCGTCGGCTTCGAGCTTGACCACGCCGAGCGCCTGCGCGGCACCGAGCCGGGCGGCGAGGAACGCGGGCGTCGTTCCGGTTCCGCCGTCGTCCGATCTGTCGCCGCAGAGCACGAGATCCGGTTCCGCGACCGCCGTCGCGATCGCCTTGGCCGTGTCAGCTCCATTGTGGACGAGGTAGCCAGGCTCCAGCTGGTCGTCCCGCGCCACGCGGATCGCCTCGTGCGCGCCCGCCGCCAGCGCTGCGCGCAGACCCTCCTCGGCCGCTGCGGGCCCGACGGTCACTGCCAGGACCCGGCCGTCGAGTTCTTCGGCGAGCCGGAGGCCGTGTTCCAGCGCCGCGTGTTCGGCGGCGTTGCCGCCCCGGTCTCCGGCGTCGAGCGCCCCGGTGAGCGGATCCACCCGGACCCGCCGCCAAGACCAGCTCAGCGCCACGACGATCTGCGGTCCCATGTCAGCCCTTCCGGAAGACCACGCCGTGCCCGCCGTCCGGGTAGGTCCACGTGATGGCGCCGGCGGAGTTGCAGATCTGGTAGCAGGTACCGCATTCGAAGCACTGCTCGTAGTTGAACAGGATGCCGCCGTCGCCGGTGGGCACGAACAGCTTCGCCGGGCAGGCGTGCACGCACGCCTTGGTGGTGCACGACCGGCAGATCTCGGTGTCCACGGTGATGTGCGGGCGCTCGCCGACCTGGAAGTCGACGGTGCCCATCCGGTCCTCGAAGGACACTTCCGGGTACTGGTGCATGTTCACTCCTCAGGTCTGTTCTGAAGCGGCGGCAGCCGCTGCGGTGAGGGACGCAGCTTGCACCGCCGCGGGTTCGCTGTGCCCACCCCTCTGGGGTTCTCCCAGCGAGGACAGCCCCAGCGCCGCGTACTGGACATACATAAGTCGGGGATCCCGGAGTGAGGCGGCCCCTGAGGTTCCGCTACCCGCACCGCTACGCAAATCACTTTCGAAACAGTCCTTCAGCCGAAGACTCGGAGGCCTGCCCAGGCGTCCGCGGCGAGTTGCCGCAGCCGGACGCCGTGCTTGGCCGCGGTGCGCCGGAACAGCTTGCCGAGGCCGGGTTTCGGTTCCGGGTTGCGGACGGTGAAGACCTCCTGCGCGAAGTCGCAGAGCAGCCGCGGGTACTGGCGCTGGACCCGGTCGGAGAGGACCAGGTGCGGGGCGCCCTGCAGGTTCTTGTGGTCGGTCAGCACGAAGTTTCCCTCCAGCCGCTTGCGGTAACCGGCGAGCCGGGTGGGATCGCCCGCGGCGATGGCTTCGGCGGCCGTGCGGCCCGCGGCCAGGCCGGAGCCGATGGCGAAGTTGACTCCTTCCAGCCAGATCCCGGCCGCCAGGCACATCGCGGCCGCGTCGCCGGCGACCAGCAGGCCGTCGGCCTGCAGCGGCGGCATGCTGCGGTAGCCGCCTTCCGGAATCAGGTGCGCGGAGTACTCCTTCAGCTCCCCGTCCCGCAGGTAGGGCGCGATCGCCGGGTGCGCTTTGAGGTCCGCGAGGACCTCCTCGGGGCGCCGCCCGGAAGCAGCCAGGCCGGTCAGCGACAGCACCACGCCGATGCTGACCGTGTCGCGGTTGGTGTAGAGGAAGCCGCCGCCGGGAATGTCGCCGGTGCAGCCGAGGATCTCGAAGTCCGCGCCTTCGTCGCCGCTGAGCCCGAAGCGCTCCTCGATCGCCCTGCGCGGCAGGGAAAGGGTTTCCTTCACGCCGAGGGTCTGGTGCTCGGGGTCCGTCTGGGGCAGCAGGCCCGCCTGCTTCGCGAGGAACGAGTTGACGCCGTCGCAGGCGATCACGAGTTTCGCCCGGATGTCGCCGTCGGGCCGGTCCGTGCGGACGCCGGTCACGCGCCCGGCGGCGTCGCGCAGCAGCTCGGTCGCGACCGTGGAGGTCACCAGCTGCGCGCCGGCCGCCACCGCCTTGCCCGCGAGCCACGCGTCGAAGTCCGCGCGGTAGGTGGTCATGCCGTTGTACGGCGCGCTCCCCCAGTCCTCGGTGCGGAAGTCGACGGTGAGGGCCTGCGTCGGGGTCATCATCATGGTGCTGCGGCGGGTGACCCAGCGCTGCACCGGGGCCTCTTCCCACCAGCGGGGCAGGACTTCGTCGAGCACCCGGCCGTAGACGACGCCGCCGTAGACGTTCTTCGCGCCGGGGAACGGCCCCCGCTCCAGCAGGATCACGCTGCGCCCGGCCCGCGCCAGCTCCAGCGCCGCGGACGCGCCGGCCGGGCCCGCCCCGACCACCACGGCGTCCACTTCGGAGTGTTCAGGCATCGGCGGCTCCGTTCAGTCGGCGCGCCAGTTCGCGCAGGACCTCGGGCGCGTCGGCGACGATGCCCAGGTCGGCCAGCGCGGTCATCGGGCAGGACGGGTCGGTGTTCACGCTGATCACGTGCGCCGGGCGGCCCAGGCCGCCGACGTGCTGCGTCGCGCCGGAGACGCCGAAGGCGACGTAGAGGTCGGGGTCGACGACGACGCCCGTGGTGCCGATCTGGCGGTCGTGCCCCGCCCAGCCGGCGTCGGTGATCACCCGGGTGGCGCCGGCGGAGGCGCCCAGGGCGGCGGCCACGCCGGTCAGGGTCCGCATCACCGCCGAGCCGTCCTCGCCGGGGCGCACCAGCCCGGCCCCGCCGCCGAGGATCCGCTTGGCCTCGGCGAGTTCGACCGTTTCGGGTTCCGGTTCCAGGACCTCGACGACCTCGGCGTCGAGCACCGCGGGCAGGATGACGGTCAGCTCGACCGGTTCCGGGGCGGGCACCGGCTGCGGCGTGCCGCGCACGCCCGGGATCAGGGTGACCACGGCCGGTTCGTCGAGCGCGACCCGGACCTCCAGCGAATCGTCCAACCTGGACAGATCGGCGTGCTCCGGCGTGCACCGGGTGGCGCCGGCGAACAGGGGCCGTTCGCTCTGGAAGGCCAGGCGGGCGGCGATGTCGCGCCCGTCCGGCGAGGCGGGTAGCACCACGACGGGGACCTCGGCGATCAGCGGCGCCAGCACCGCGGCCAGCGCGCCGGGAGCGATCACCGGGACTTCCGCCGCCCAGATGCGCCGGGCCGCGGTGAAGGCGCGAGCCGCTTCCCGCGTGCCGGTGCCCACGACGAGGACCGCGCCGCCGCATTCGGCCGCGGCCTCGTCGGCGCCGCCGGGCAGCCCGCCGCCGCGGGCGATGACGACCGCGAGCATCTCCGGACGTCCGTTCACAGGCCCACCGCCACTCGATGTCCTTCAACGACTGCGGCGTGCGCGCGGCGCGGCGCGATGCAGTCGCCGACCCGGTGCACCGCGAACCGGGCTTCCTTGAGCTCGTGCCACAACGCGTCTTCCGGGGCCTGGTGCGTCGCGCACACGACCCAGTCGAAGCGGGCTTCGGCCATTTCCCCGGTGGTGTGCTTGAGGATCTGCAGCACGACGCCGTCCGGTTCGGCCGCTGCCGACATCACGACCTCGTCGGTGGCCTGCTCGATGCCCTTCGCGTGCGCCCGGACGTTGAAGGTCTCCATGTCCAGCGTCACGCCGAGGTCCTGGCAGACCACCATGCCCGGCGTGGAGATCCGCACCCGGCAGCCCCGGTCGGCCAGCAGTTCAGCGATCGAGGACGCCTGGTGGAAGCCGAGCTCGTCGATGACCAGGACATCGCCTTCCGGTGCCGCGCGGCCCTCCAGCACGTCGCGGACGTCGACGACCCGGTCGAGGCCGCCGGCCCAGTGCACCGGCTGCGGCCGGGCTCCGGTCGCGAGCACGACCACGTCCGGGTGCTCGTCGCGCAGCATCTTGGCGGTCGCCGCGACGCCGGTCTTGACGTCGACGCCGTGGCGTTCGCATTCGGCGCGCAGATTCCGGACCACGTCGAGGAATTCCGCGCGGCTGGGCACCGTGGCGGCGACCGCGACCTGCCCGCCGGTCGCCTGCTCCCGCTCGAACAGGGTCACGTGGTGGCCGCGTTCCGCCGCGGTCGACGCCGCTTGCAGGCCCGCCGGGCCGCCGCCGACGACCAGCACCCGCTTGCGGGCCCGGGGCAGCGGCAGCGCCACCGCCTCGCGGCCGGTCCGCGGGTTCTCGATGCAACCCAGCCATCGGTTCAGGCCCATCCGGCCGACGCATTCCTGGTTGCAGGACAGGCAGGTCCGGATGTCGCCGCCGTGCCCGGAGCGGGCCTTGGCCGCGAAGTCCGGGTCGGCGATCTGGCCGCGCACAACACCGACGAGGTCGCAGTGGCCCTCCTCCAGCGCCCGTTCGGCCTGCAGCGGGTCCTTGATCCGCCCGACGCCGACCACCGGCAGGCTCACGGCCCGGCGGATCGCATTGGAGATGAACAGCGCGTAGCCCGGCGGGATCGCCATCGACGCCTCGATCATGTAGAGCGTCGAGGTCGCCACGCCGATGGACGTGTTGATGTAGTCGACCTTGCCGGTGGCCTCCACCATCCGCGCGACCTCGACAGCCTCGTCGATGGTGGTGCCGCCCTCGATCAGCTCGTCACCGCACAGCCGCACGCCCAGCGCCCGTTCCGGGCCGAGCGCCTCGCGCACTGCGTCGATGATCTCCAGCAGGATGCGGGCCCGCCCGGCCAGCGATCCGCCGTAGGAGTCGGTGCGCTTGTTCGTGGCGGGGGAAAGGAAGCCGCGCACGATGGACGAGTGCGAGCACTGCAGCTCGACGCCGTCGAACCCGCCCTCGGCGCAGTGCCCGGCGACGGTGCCGTAGCCGGCCACGACCTCGGCGATCTCGCGGGTGTCGATCGCCTTGGGCACCTCCCGGAACATCGGGTCCGGCACCGCGGACGGCGCCCACACCGGCAGGCGGGAGTACATCGACGACGCCTGCCCGCCGTTGTGGTTGAGCTGGGCGAAGATCGGCACGCCGTGGGCGTGGACCGCCTCGGTGATCCGCCGGTACCCGGGCACGACCGACCGGTGGAAGCCGTGGATCAGCTTCTCGTACGGCCAGTCCGTCGGGTGCGTCGAATGTTCTTCGGTGATCACCAGGCCCGCTCCGCCGGCGGCCCGGGCGGCGTAGTAGGCGGCGTGCTGCTCGCTGGGCAGGCCGTCCTCGGCGTAGTTCGTCAGGTGCGCGGAGAACACGATGCGGTTGCGCACGGTCACCGGGCCGATCCGCAGCGGGGAGAACAGGTAGCGGGTCATCGCACGCCTCCCCCGACCAGCGCGGTGATCTCGTGCGCCGCGCGGCGGCCTTCGAGGATCGCTTCGTGGATCGTCCTGGGTGCCACGCAGTCGCCCGCCCTCGGCCATCCGGTCAGGTCGGGATTGGGCAGCCGGTGTCCACAGTGGATGACCGAGGCGCAGGGCAAGGTCCGGCGCTGGGCGGTGAAGGTGTCCTCCAGGACCACATGATCAGGGTGCACTTCCCGCAGCAGCGAACGCTTCTCCAGTCGCACCCCGGCGCGCTGCAGCCGGCCGTTGGCGTCCGCCAGGTCGCCGGTGAGGGCCAGCTGCGTGCCCACGACCTGGTCCTGCGTGACGATCACCGCGTCCCGCCCCTGGCCGGCCAGCAGCTCGGCGACCCCGACGCCGACGGCGTCCCCGACCGGGTCGGACACCACCACCGGCCCGTCCGGCACGGCGTGGTGTTCGAGCAGGTCGACGACGTCGATGACCAGGCCGCCGCGGTTCTCGTACGCGCGCGGCCCCGGAACCGAGCCGATCGCCACCAGCACGTCCCGCCTGGTGCCGATCAGGTCCGCCTCGGTGACCTCGGTGCCGAGCGTGACGCGCACGCCGAGCCGCCGCACCTCTGCCTCCAGCCAGTCGACGATCCGGCGCAGCCGACCGCGCCCGCCGACCTCGGCGGCCCATAGCGCGGCCCCGCCGAGCCGGTCGTCCTTCTCGACGATCTCGACCTCGTGCCCGCTCTCGGCCAGCACCCGCGCAGCTTCCAGACCGGCCGGGCCGCCGCCGACGATCAGCACCTCGCGCCGGGTCGTGAGTGCGAAACCGGCCTCCAGCCCGGTTTCGCACTCACGACCGCTCTCGTGTCCGCTGAACGGCTCGCCGATGCAGGAGACGATCGGGTTCCGGTTGTCCCGGACGCGGCACTTCTGGTTGCACAGCACGCACGGCCGGATCCGCTCCGGATGACCGGCCCGGACCAGCTCGACCAGTCGCGGCTCGGCGATCTGGGCGCGCGTCATCTCGACGAGGTCCGCGACGCCGTCGTCCAGCGCCTCCTGCGCCTGCTGCGGCTCGACGATGCTGCCCTGCAGCGCCACCAGTGGTCGTGAACGCTCGTTCCGGTTCTTACCGGAGCTTTCGCTCACGACCTCGCGGATCTGCCTGCAGAGGTCGGCGTTGAAGCCGGGCTCGGTGTGCAGGTCGGGCCGCGTCGCCGAGGTCCCCATCGCGGAGCCGCGCACCACCACGAGGTAGTCGATCCGGTCCGCCACGGCCTCGACGATCCCGGCGGCCTGCTCCGGGGTGATCCCCGCCCAGGGCGCCAGTTCGTCGCAGGACAGCCGCAGCCCCACCACGCGATCGCCGACCGCGCGCCGCACTGAATCAAGAACATCGTGCAGCAGCAGGGTTTTGTCCTCGCCGTAGGCGTCCGCGCGCTGGTTGGTGAGCCCCGACAGGAACTGACGGAGCAGCGAGTACTGACCGGCTTCGATCTCGACGCCGTGCATCCCGGCCCGCACGGCCGATTCCGCAGCAGCGGCGAAACCCGCGACGAGCTCGTCGATTTCGCCCCGCTCCAGCTCCATCGGCAACTCGCGGCTGGCGACGTCCGGCACCCGGGACGGAGCCCACAGCGCGTTCTGCGAGAACGCAGAAGATCCCTGCGAGCCCGCATGCCCGAGACCCGCGAGCACCACCGCGCCGTGCGGCCGGCAGGCATCTGCGACGGCGGCCCAGCCCGCAGCGCACTCCGCGGCGAGCGGAGCGCGCTCGTAGGGCCAGTCGGAGGCGTGCACGCTGGCCGTCTCGGTGACGATCACGCCCGCGCCTCCGGCCGCCCGCGCCGCGTAGTAGGCCACGTGGCGGTCGGAAATGCCGCGACCACGGCCCAGATTCGTCTCGTGCGGCCCGAACAGGACGCGCGACGGCGCGGTCACCGCGCCCAGCCGGACGCCGTCGGTCAGCTTCACAACTGGCTCGCCAAAGGGCTGGAGTCGCACGGCTTGGCGGGCATCGAAGGCATGCCCAGCCGGACCTTCCGCGAGGACCGGGAGTGGTCCTGCGACGCCTTCGGCAGCCCCGAACGGTCCACAACGGACAGTGCCGTCTGCCCGTGGCCCTTCACGCACTCCGGGTCGGGGCCGTCCAGCGGCAGGCCGGTGAAGAACTTCGCCGCCATGCAGCCGCCCTGGCAGGCGTCGAACGCCGAGCACGACCGGCACGCGCCGCCGGACTGGGACGTGCGCAGCTCGGTGAACAGCTCCGATTCCCGCCACACGCGGTCGAATCCGCTGGTCTCGCGGACGTTGCCCGCCTTGAACGCGTCGTGGATCGCGAACGGGCACGCGTAGACGTCGCCCACCGGGTCGATCAGGCACACGACGCGGCCCGCGCCGCACAGGTTCAGCCCCGGCAAGGGCGTGGAGCCCAGCGCGTTCAGGTGGAAGAAGGAGTCGCCGGTGAGCACCTGCTCGCCGTGGTCGACCAGCCACGAGTAGATCTCGTGCTGCTGCACATCGGTCGGGTGCAGCTCGTCCCACACGTCCGCCCCGCGGCCCGACGGGCGCAGCCGCGTGATGCGCAGCTGGGCACCGAAGCGGTCCGCGATGGCCTTGAAGTCGTCCAGCTGCGACACGTTCTGCCTGGTCATCACCACCGAGATCTTGAAGTCCTTCATCCCGGCGGCGGACAGGTTCTCCAGCGCGCGCATCGCCATGTCGAACGAACCCGGGCCGCGCACGGCGTCGTTCACCTCGCGCGTCGCGCCGTCCAGGGAGATCTGCACGTCCACGTAGTCGGTGGCCGCCAGCTGCGCGGCGCGCTTGCGGTCGATGCGCAGGCCGTTGGTGGAGAACTTGACCCCCACCTGGTGCTCGATGGCGTAGTCCAGCAGCTCCCAGAAGTCCGGGCGCACGGTCGGCTCGCCGCCGCCGACGTTGACGTAGAACACCTGCATCCGCTGCAGCTCGTCGATCACGGCCTTCATCTCGGCCGTGCTCAGCTCGCGCGGATCGCGCCGCCCGGACGACGAAAGGCAGTGCTCGCAGGCCAGGTTGCAGGCGTAGGTCCACTCCCAGGTCAGGCAGATCGGGGCGGCCAGCCCGCCCTTGAACTGCTCCACCAGCGAGGGAACGGGCGCCGGTTCGACAGCAGTCACCTTCGACTCCACTCGTTCGGGCAGCACCGGCGTTTTCGCGCGAAACCGGCGCCTTCGGTGCGGGGGCAGCGACGTTTTCGCGCGAAAACGCCGCCGGGCTCAGCGGGGGCGGATCATGTCGGTGGCCGCGAGCGAGGCCAGCGCCCGCCGGAACGAGGCGCGGCGCGGCTCCGGGACCGCCAGCAGCGCGTCCTCGACGGTGGCGTGGTCGCCGAGGCCTCGCACGAGGTCCACCAGCTCGGGAACTTTCAGGAACGACAGCTTGCGGTTGCCGAAGTGGTACGCGAGCGCCCCGAACGGCTCGGGGCGCAGCGCGACCTGCGGATTCAACCGGTAGCCCTGGCTCGTGTCGAACTCCGCCGCGGTGGTCATCAGTAGACCCCGCACATCCCGTCGATCGAGACCTCTTCGACCAGCAGTTCCTCTTCGACCACCGGTTCGGCGGCGGCAGTGCCCAAATCGTGCTGTTCGTCAGCCATGCGATGCTCCTCGTCGAGCGGGCCGACCGAGGTCGGCCACCGGCCACTTGTCGGCCACCGTATTTGCACCGAGTGCATTTTGGAAGACCTGGAGACGTATCCGTTGGGGCAGAACACGATCGGCTCAATTCCGCGACCCGGCGGTCGACGGCGGGTGACCACCGCCGCCGAGCTGGAGCAGGTCGCGTTCGAGCTCTTCGACGAGCAGGGTTTCGACCAGACCACCATCACCGACATCGCGCGCGCGGCCGGCATCGCGCGCCGGACGTTCTTCCACTACTTCCCGTCGAAGAACGACATCCCGTGGGGCGACTTCGACGGCGAGCTCGACCGGATGCGCGCGGATCTCCGCGCCGCGCCGCCGGAAAGCCCGCTGATGGACGCGATCCGGCACTGCCTAGTCGAGTTCAACCGGGTCGCCCCGGAGCAGGTTCCGGCGCACCGCCGCCGGATGCGGCTCATACTCGGGGTGCCCGCGCTGCAGGCCCACTCGACGCTGCGGTTCCGGGCCTGGCGGCAGGTGGTGGCGGAGTTCGTCGGCGACCGCCTGGGCGAACCCGCGGACGGCCTCGCGCCGCAGGCCATCGCCCACGCGACGCTCGGCGTCGCCGTCGCGGCCTACGAACAATGGCTGGACAGCGAGGATTCCGACCTCAGCGAGCTGCTCGACGCCGCGATGCGGGAGCTGGCGGCCGGATTCGGTGCGGCGGGGCGGCCGGACGCCACGCGGTGACGCCCGGCCGGCCGGCGATCAGTAGTCGGCGTCGCCGTAGATGACCATGCCGCGCAGGTTCTTGCCATCGCGCATGTCCTGGTAGGCGGCGTTGATGTCCTCCAACCGGTAGGTGCTGGTGATCAGCTCGTCGAGCTTCAACGTGCCGTGCCGGTAGAGCTCCAGCAGCCGCGGGATCTGGGTGCGCGGGCTGACGCCGCCGAAGATGGCGCCCTGCACGCGCTTCTGCAGCAGCGTCAGCTCGAACAGGTTCACCGAGGCGTCGATCTGCTGGTAGTGGCCCATGCCGACGACCACGACCTGGCCGCCCTTGGCCGTCATGCTCAGCGCCGGCTGCAGGTCCTCGCCCTTGACCTCGCCCTTGGTCAGGATGACGGTGTTGGCGTTCTGCCCCCAGGTCAGCTCGCCGACCGGGCCCGCCGCGTCGGCCATCGACTCGAAGGCGTGCGTGGCGCCGAGTTCCAGCGCCTTCTCCCGCTTGAACGCCACCGGGTCGACCGCGATCACGTAGCGCGCCCCGGCGGCGGCCGCGCCCTGCACCGAGTTGATGCCGACGCCGCCCACGCCCACGACCACCACGGTGTCGCCGGCACGGGTGTTGCCGACCTCGGTCGCCGAACCCCAGCCGGTGGACACGCCGCAGCCCAGCAGCGCGGCCTTGTCCAGCGGGACGTCGTCCTCGATCTTGATCACCGACGCCTGGTTGACGGTCACGTACGGGGCGAAGGTCCCGAGCAGGCACATCGGCACCATCGGCTTGCCGCGCAACGACAACCGATGCGTGCCATCGGAAATCGCCTTGCCGGTCATCAGGCTCCCGCCCGCGTCGCAGAGGTTCTGCATCCCGCGCGCGCACGCCCGGCACGCCCCGCAGCCGGGGATGAACGCCAGCACGACGTGGTCGCCCTCTTCGATGCCGGTGACGTCGGGCCCGACCTTCGTGACCACCCCGGCGCCCTCGTGCCCGCCTACCGCCGGGTAGAGCGCGACCGGGCTCGCGCCGGTGCGCAGGTGCTCGTCGGAGTGGCACAGCCCCGAGGCCGCCAGCCGCACCTGCACCTCGCCGGCCACCGGGTCACCCAGGTCGATCTCCTCGATTTCCCAGTCCTCGCCGGGACCGTGCAGCACCGCAGCCTTGGTCTTCATGTCCCACTCCTCGTCGAATGGCGTTCAAGGTCACATATGGCCACCCGAGCATGGAAAATCCGGGGAACGCCGTCAAGGGGTGATCACCAGTGGGCTGCCGGAACAGAACTCGCTTGCGCCGAAAGGGGATTCCTAAGAGGCTTTCGGAATGCGGCGTCAGCCGCGTGCGGTGAGGGACTCAGCTAGCACCGCCGCGGGTTCACGGTGCCCACTCCTCTGGAGTTCCCCAGCGAGGACAGCCCCAGCGCCGCGTATTGGTCATACACAAGTCGGGAATCCCGGAGTCCAGACTGCGGCCGTAACTCCCGCAGGGGGGCCGCTACCCGCACGCCACGCAGATTCTGAAACCATCTTTAACTCGGGTTGTCGCGGACGACGAGCACCGGGCACGGCGAGTGGTGGATCAGCTTGTGGCTCGTCGAGCCCAGGTGGGCGCCCGCGACGCCGCCCCGGCCGCGCGCGCCCACCACGACGAGCTGGGCTTCCGCGGCGCGGGCGAGCAGTTCCCCGGTGGGCGATCCGCGGCCGACGAACCGCCGCACCTCGACGTCGGGGTACCGCTCGGCCCAGCCCGCCAGGGCCTCGGCGACGAACCGCTGCTCGTTCTCGCTGACCTCCTCCTCGGGCAGCCGCGTCCGCAGCCACCTGAGGTCGATCCCGACCACCTCCCAGGCGTGCACGACGTGCACCGGCACCGCCCGGGACGCCGCCACCGCGAAGGCGTGCGCCAGCACCTGCTCGGAGGACTGGGCATCGTCCACCCCGGCCACCACCGGACCGGTCACCGGGAAGGTCAGCGGCTCGCCGGTGTCCGGCACGACGGCCACCGAGCAGCGCGCGTGCGCGGCGGCCTTCACCGCGACCGCCCCGGCCAGCAGGCCGGTGAACCCGCCGAACCCGCGATCCCCGACCACCAGGAGCCCGGCCTGCTCGGACTCTGCGATGAGCACCTTCTCCGCCGTGCCGCGCACGGCCGCGGCGTCGATGGGCACCCCGGGTTCCTGCTCCCGCGCGGCGTCCGTGCTCGCCGCGAGCCAGCGGGCGACCTCGTCGCGGAGGTGGTGCTCCTTCGCACGGTGCGAATCCGCCGGCACCGGCTGCGCGGCCGCGTCCGCGTAGACGATCCGCAGGCCGACCCGCCGTCGCATCGCCTCCCGCGCCGCCCAGCGCGCGGCGTTGCGCGCGACCGCCGAGCCGTCCACGCCCACGACCACAGGTCCGCCGTCCATCTCAGCCTCCCGGTGCCTGTCGCGTCACGACACCAGGGTGGTCCAGGAGTCCTCGGCTCGCGCGCTCAGCGGGTCGGCATGCGCCCGGCGACGAACAGCTCGGTGTTGCGGTCGCCGGGCTCGCCGAGCTGCGCGAGGTCGGTGTGCGGGTCGTTGAACGACAGTTCCCGGTACAGCGAGGCGAGCCCCGCCGGCGAGCGATCGTCGTAGTCGACCTGGTACGGACTGTCGGCCTCGATCAGCGTGGTGAACAGCGACAGCGTGCCGTCGCCGTTGTCGACCAGCTCGATGACGCGCGCGAGCTGCGGGAAGTCCACATGGGACGCCGTGTTGATCTCCCAGAACCCGCACGCCGGATCGTCGGCGTGGTGCGGCGTGATCGCGTTGCGGTGGGTGTGCCCGTTGACCCAGGCCAGCACGTTGGGGAAGCGCTTGAGCAACCGCACCACCGCGTTGCCGCTCTTGCGGATCTCGCCGGGCCTGCGGAAGTCCGGCAGCAGCGCCGTCATCGACGCGCTGGTGTGGTGGCTGAACAGCACGAAGAGCTCGTCGGAGGCGGACTGCCGCTGCTTGCGCCCGAAGGCGTCGTAGTACTCCGAGCTGCCGCGCGTGAGCACCTCCTCCAGCCACTGGTACTGGGCGAGTCCGAGGGAGCCTTCGGCGAAGCCGGCGGTGTTCGTGCTGTCCAGGCTGATGCCGGTGACGCCGGGCGCGATCTGGAAGGTGTAGTACGGCTCGGTGTGGTCGGCGTCGAAGCCGTGGCCGACCGGCCCCGGCCCGGTGTTGGCCGGATCCAGGTGGGCCTGGATGAACTCCTCGGTCTTGAACGGCCGGCGGCGCTCGTCGGGCGTGACGGTGCGGATGATGCCGCTGCGGGTTTCCACCGCCAGAGCCGACCGCTGCCGGTCGCCCCGCAGGAGGGCGGCGACCTCGCGGGTCTCGCGCTCGTCCCGGCCGATGATCTTGCGCGAGCCGGTGTACCAGTCGTGCAGACCCGGGATCAGCTCGTCCGGCACCGTCCCGACGACGGCGTTGTCGTGGTTGCCGAAGACCGCGTACCACGGGATGCGCAGCCCGGGGCTGTCGAACGGCCGGAGCGCGTCCGCGAAGAACCCGTCCAGCACCGGGAAACCGCGCTCGCGGAACCGGTCCGCGACGCCGCCTTCGGGATGCCAGTACAGCGGGTCGCCGGAGTTCTGTACGCCCTCGTAGCCGCCGGGGTCGCCGGTGTTCTGCGCCAGTCGCCCGCCGTTGAGCACCGCGAAGTACCAGTCGAGCTCGGCCTGCTCGTGGTTGTCGGTGCTGTCGCCGGTGGTGATCATGAAGTCCAGCGGCCGGCCGGTGACCGGCCCGCCCGGCAGGGCGTTGACCCGCTGCACCAGGTGCGCCGCGGCCAGTGCGCCGAGCGTCTCCTGCGGGCGCCACGCCCCGCCCGCCAGCGGGTGCACGTACTCGAACCGCGCCGGGCTCTGCGCGTCCACCAGGTGCAGGTCGGTGAACTGGACGAAGGAGGCGATCGGCACCCGGCGGTCGTCCCGGCCCGCGCGGCCCTCGACCAGGTCGGTGCGCACCACCTGCGACCAGCCCGGGCCGGCCACCAAGCGCCGGTAGCCGCTGCCAGGCGCGGCGACGGCCGTGCGCTGCAGGGTCGTCCCGGCGGCGTTGAGCACCCTCGGGTCGGCGCCCCTGGCGAGCGCCGGGCCGGCGCCGAGCAAGCCGCTGCCGAGGACGGTTCCGGTGATGCCCGCGGCCCGGAGGAAACCGCGCCTGCTCATCGCTGCCATGTCTAGTTCCCAGCCCTTGCGTCCCTGATCAACCAACTGATCAGAAAATCTTTCATGTTTACTGGGCGCAGCACACCCCCGAGCAGGTGACGATCAGGAGAACGAAAACCGACGAATCGACCACCCGGGCCGCTCGGTCCACATCGGCCGGTCCCGGTCATGAGTGCGAAAACCGGCTCTTACCGGCCCTCGCACTCACGACCCCCGGCCCGGCTCGCCGAGCAGCGGGAACCGAGCGAGCGCGGATCGCGTCCCAACCGATGCGCGGTCGACGAGAAAGATCGGCGGCGCCCGAACATCCACCCCCGGAGGAACGCCGCCTCCATGATGATCTTCGCCGCGCTCACCCTGCTCGCCGCCATCGGGGTCGCGGCGCTTGGCTTCCGCGATCAACGCGCGCTGTGGTGGCGCTTCCAGGCCATGACGAGATCGGGCTGCTCAAGGTGACGCGGGTCGGCGACCTCCGGCGGAAGGCACCGTGGAGTATGAGGGTCAGACGACCGTGGAGCGGTACAACATCAGCGCCGACGACGTCGCGGTGTGCATGACGGTCACCGCCACCACCATCAGCGAAGGGGGCCTTTCGTCGCCTTACCTGCCGCCGACCTATTACTACGCGCTCTCGGCCACCGTCGCCGACGGATCCTGCTGAGCTTCAGACCAGCGGGCGGCCCGTCCTGATCCGGCGCCGCAGGTCCCAGAGGATGAGGTTGAACGGGAACCGGCGCACCACCGGCGGCACCCGCCGCACGATCGCCGCCAGCACCGACATCAGGGCGTCGAACCGGCGCTGGTCCCGGCCGTTCCAGGGCAGCCGCATCTCCGCGCGGAACCGCTCCGGCAGGAACCCGGTCGTCACGAACCTGTTGAAGCGGCCGACGAGCAGCGCCACCGGGCGCGGCAGCCAGGCCAGCATCGTCACGTCGTAGAGGTAGGCGCGCACGGTGTCGTCGATCGAGATGCGCTCCAGCTCCCCGGCCCAGTACTCCTCGAAGGCGGCCCGGTCCGGCGGCCACGCCTGCGCCGGCACCTGCAGGGTCGTGCCCAGCACCGCGCCCTCCCGGTAGAAGGCGTCCGCAGTGGCGGCGTCGGGCTCGCCGAAGAAGATCCGGTAGTTGTCCTCGAAGCCCTTGTACAGGCAGGCCGCGACCCACAGCTGCAGTTCCGGGTCGAACGCGTTGTAGGCGACCGGGCTGGAATCCGTCGAGCGCACCTGCGCGTGCGCCCGGTTCACCCCGCGCCGGAACAGCTCCCTCTCCTGGTCGGTGCCCATCGCCGCGACCACCAGGTAGGCCAGGGTCGTGCGGGTCCGCTTCACCGGGTGCCGGAACAGCTGGCCGGATTCGACCCTGCTCTCCACCACGCCGTGCCCCACCCCGGGACGGGCCAGCTGCATGATCACGTTCGCGTTGCCGGCCAGCAGGCCGACACCGAGCACCGCGTCCTCGATCCGCCTTGCCTTCGTCGCCGAAACAGCCACCGCCGCCACCCTCCGCACCGAGGCCCATTCTGCACACGGCCGTTCCCAGATAGGGAACAGCGGTCCCGGCGATCTGTCAAGATGAGCGGATGAGCACGTCTCCACTGCGGGTCTACGGCGGAGTGCAGGGCGATGACCGCCAGGCCGAACGCCGGGCGCAGTTCATCGAGGCCGGACTGGACCTGCTCGGCGCGCCGGGCGACAGTCCGACCCTGACGGTGCGCGGGGCGTGCCAGCGGGCGGGCCTGGCGACGCGCTACTTCTACGAGAGCTTCGCCGACCGCGACGCGCTGGCGGCGGCGGTGTACGACCACGTCGTCGACGACCTCGCCACGACGACGCTCGACGCGGTCACGTCGGCGTCGCCGGGCGAACGGGCCAAGGTCCGGGCGGGACTGGAGAACATCGTCCGCACGATCGCCCACGACCCGAGACGCGGCCGGCTGCTGTTCTCGATCTCGCTCTCCAGTCCCCTGCTGGCGCAGCGCCGCCTGGACTCCTCGAGGCTGTTCGCCGCACTGCTGGGCGGTCAGGCGAAGGACTTCTACGGCATCACCGGAACCCCGCACCTCGAACTCACGACGCACTTCATCGTGGGCGGCCTGGCCCAGACCCTGACGGCCTGGCTGGACGGCACCCTGGACGTCGACGAATCCCGCCTCATCGACCACTGCACCGAGATCTTCCTGGCCATAGCAGCAGGATTCACCACCTGACTGACGAGACCCCGCATCCCCGGGCACCCGAATCCCCGATGTCGTGCCGCAATTTCCATTGAAATCGAACCTTCGATTTCAATGGAAATTGCGGACCCACCGGGACGCGAGGACCTGCGGTCAGGCGTGGTCGGTGATGTCGAGGGCCGTGCGGACGATCGTGTCCGCGTCCAGGCCGTGGTAGCGGTAGACGTCCTCCAGAGAGCCCGACTGGCCGAAGTTCGTGACGCCGAGGTGGGCCGCCCGGACCCGGTTGATTCCCGCCAGGAACGCCAGCGTGTGCGGGTGTCCATCTAGGACGGTCACCAGCGGCGTCGCCCGGTGCGCCGGGAAGACCTGGTCCAGGATGCCCGCAGCGCCACCGGCTCCCTGCCGCGCCCGCAACGCCTCGAACAGCAGGCCCGGGCTGGTCACGCACACCACGTCCGCGCCGACGCCCTGCGCTTCGAGCCGGTCTGCGGCCGCCAGCGCTTCGGGCACTAGCGCGCCCATCGCCGCCAACGTCACCTCCGGCGCCTCGTGGCGGCGCAGCGGATACGCGCCGCCGATCGCCAGGCGGCGACGGCGCTCGCGGGCCGCCGGGTCGGCGGGCACCGCCGCGAGCGTCTGGTCGACCGGCCGGGTCGACAGGCGCAGGTAGGCGGAGCCGCCGTCGGGTCTGCCGAGGCGGGCCAGCGAGGCCAGCAGGCACCACTCGGTGTCGATGGCGAACGCCGGCTCGTAGCTGGTCAGGCCCGGCTGTTCCAGGCCGATCGACGGCGTGATCACGGACTGGTGCGCGCCGCCCTCCGGCGCGAGGCTGACGCCCGAGGGCGTGCCCACCAGGATCGACTGGCCGCCCGCGTACATCCCGAACGACCACGGTTCCAGTGCGCGCCCGACGAAGCAGTCGTAGACCACTCCGATCGGCAGCAGCGGCTGGCCCCAACGGCTCCAGGTGGCGCCGAGTTCGCCGAGCAGCCCGACCAGGTTCGTTTCGGCGATGCCGAGTTCGATGTGCTGACCGGCCGGGCGTTCCCGCCAGTGCAGGATGGTCTCGGCGTCGTCGGCGAACCAGTCGACCCGTTCGGTCGGCGACCACACGCCGACCTTGTTCAGCCAGCCGCCCAGGTTCGTCGACGAGCTGACGTCCGGTGCCAGCGTCACGATCCGCGCCGCGGCCTCCGGCGCCCCGCGCGTCAGGTCCAGCAGCGCGCGGCCGAGCGCGGCCTGCGTGGTCGTGGTGCCGGTCGGCGTCCGCCCGATGTCCGCCGGCAGCTCCGGTGGCGACACCTGCGGGCGCTCGCGGCGGCGCAGGCGCGCGGCGGCGTCGGAGCACCGCCGACCGGCCGGGCTGCCGGCCTCGAAGCGGTGCCACGGGTCGTTCAGATCGGCGCCGACGTTCTCGGCGAGCTGCTGCATCTGCTCGGCGCTCAGCAGCGAGCCGTGGTTCTGCGGGTGACCCTCGCTGGCCAGGCCGTATCCCTTGATGGTGTAAGCGAAGATGACGGTCGGCCGGGTGTCGTCGATGGCGCGGAACGCGCCGTCCAGCGCCGCCAGGTCGTGCCCGCCGAGGTTGCGGATCGCCGCGGCCAGCGCCTCGTCGTCCACATCGGACAGCAGCCGGGCGATCTCCCCGCCGTCGACGCCGGGCAGCCGCTCGCGCAGCTGTTCCGGTGTGCAGCGCAGCAACCGCTGGTACTCCGGGTTGCTCATGCCGTCGATGCGCGCCCGCAGCGCCTCGCCGCCCGGCCGGGCGAACAGCTCTTCCAGCAGCCGCCCGTACTTCAGGGTGAGCACCTGCCAGCCGGCGGCGGCGAACATGCCCTGCAGGCGGTTGGCCGCGATGTTCGGCACGACCCGGTCCAGGGACTGGCGGTTGAGGTCGACGATCCAGACGACCTCGCCGAGGTCGCCGACGGTCGGGTCCATGATCGCTTCCCAGCAGGCGCCCTCGTCCAGCTCCGCGTCGCCCAGCAGCGAGTACTGCCGCCCGGTGCCCGCGCCGCCGACGTGGCTGTCGACGTAGCGGCGGGCCACCGCGCCCCAGATCGGGGCGGTGGCGCCGAGTCCGACCGAGCCCGTCGAGTAGTCCGCGGGGTCGGGGTCCTTGGTGCGGCTCGGGTAGCTCTGCAGGCCGCCGAACTCGCGCAGCGTGGTCAGGTGCGCCTCGTCGAGCTCGCCGAGCAGGTAGTTGATCGCGTGCAGCACCGGCGACGCGTGCGGCTTCACCGAGACCCGGTCCGCCGCGGTCAGGTGCTCGAAGTACAGCGACGTCATGATCGACACCATCGAGGCGCAGGACGCCTGGTGCCCGCCGACCTTGAGCCCCGAGACGTTGGGCCGCACCCGGTTGGCGTGGTCGATGATCGCGGCCGACAACCACAGCACCCGCTGCTCGACCTCGCGCAGGGATTCGGCCGTCGCCGCCTGGACCGGTGCCGCGCTGGTCATCGCGCCTCCTCGGGAAAGTTGCCACATTGCTTCGACGAGAACACCAAGAGCACAATCACTGCACAAGTTCCTGACCTTATTTTGCACATTCTGCACCGACACGGCTCGGTGCGAGCCGACGGAGGTGAGCATTGTGCCCAGCGCCGACACGCTCGACGAGGTGGACATCCGGCTGCTGCTGGCGCTGCGGGAGGAGCCGCGCGCGACGGTGGTCGCGCTGGCCGAACGCGTCGGGCTGTCCCGCAACACGGTGCAGGCCCGGCTCGCCAAGCTGGAGCCCAGGCTCTGGTCGTTCGAGCGGCGCATCGACCCGGCCTCGCTCGGCCACCCGCTGACCGCGTTCATCACCGTGCAGGTCACCCAGCAGATGCTCGGCGAGCTGGCCGAGTCGATGGCGCAGATCCCGGAGGTCGTCGAGGTCTTCGGCCTCACCGGCGCGACCGACCTGCTGGTGCGGGTGGTCGCGGTGGACGCCGACGACCTGTACCGGATCGCCGGGCAGGTCCTGGCGACGCCGGGCGTGGAGCGCACCAACTTCGCGCTGGCGATGCGCAGCCTCGTCGACTTCCGCCTGACCCCGCTGCTGCGCAAGGCCCTCGCCGAACGCGAGCACGCGGACTGAGGTGAACGGACTGTTGACTCCGCGTACCGGAACGAACGGTCCGTTCACCTCGCCCCACCGAACTCGCCGGTTTGGAGCGAACGGACCGTTGACTCCGCCTAGCGAGGTGAACGGGCCGTTCGCGTCAGCTCTCCGCTCGGGCGATCTCGGCCCGGACGCCGAGGAGGCGGACCGGGCGGTCCAGCGGGAACCGGCCGAGGGCCGTCTGGGCCGCGCCGTCGATGGTTTCGGCGTCGCGGGTCGGGGCCGGGAGGGACACGCCGTGGGTGTGGGTGGCGAAGCGGGAATCCCGCACCTTCACGACGACGCGGCGGGCCAGGACGTCCTCGGCCGCGAGGTCGTCCGCCACGACGCGCGAGAGGCGGGTGATCTCCAAGCGCATCTCGGCCTCGTCGCGCAGGTCCCGCTGGAAGGTGACCTCCCGGCCGTGCGAACGGGCCTGGTAGGGCTCGTCGGTGACCGGGGTCGAGTCGTAGCCGTGGGCGAGCGCGACGAGCCACGGCCCGATGTTGGGGCCGAATTCGCCCGCGAGGTCCGCCATCGCCGTCCGCGCCAGGTCGCCGACCGTGGCGATGCCGCGCGCGGCGAGCTTCTTCGCCGTCTTCGCGCCGACGCCCCACAGCGCTTCCGGCGGCCGGTGCGCCATCACCTCGACCCAGTTGGACATGTCCAGCCGGAACACCCCGGCCGGCTTGGCCAGCCCGGAAGCCAGCTTCGCGCGGAGCTTGTTGTCGCCGATGCCCACCGAGCACGCCAGCGCGGTGCGCTCCCGCACGTGCTGCTGCACCGATCTGGCGGTCAGCTCGGCGTCCTCGGTGGCGACCAGCATGAACGCCTCGTCCCACCCGGCGACCTCCAAGATGCCGCCGACCTCCCGCAGCGCCGTCATCACGTCGGCGGACGCGGCGAGGTAGGTCTCGCGGTCGGCGGGCAGGAACACCGCCTCCGGGCAGCGGGCCGCGGCGGTGCGCAGCGGCGTGCCGGAGCGAACCCCGAACTCGCGGGCCTCGTAGGACGCCCCGGCCACGACACCGCGCTGCTTCGGGTCGCCGGAGCCGCCGACGAGCACCGGCCGCCCGCGCAGCTCGGGATGGCGCAACAGCTCTACGGCGACGATGAATTGATCGAGATCCACGTGCAGCACGACCCGTTCCACGCTGCCAGCATCGACGGCTTCCGGGATTTGCGCCAGAGAGCCTGTTCCCAGACTCGTCCTGCGTGGCGGTGCGGGTGGCTGAACTCAGACGCCTTCTCACTCCGGGATCCCCGACACACGTATGCCCAATACGACGCGTCGGGGCTGTCCTCGCGAGAAGACGCCTGAGAACCCGCGGCGGTGCAAGTTGCGAGGGTGGGCTAACCGGCTGCGCCGCTTCAAAGACAACTACGCACCCTGCACATCCAAAGCAGCCTCTAGAGCGGGCAACCTCGCGTCACCATCCACATCGGACACCGCCGTCGTGCGCGTCGGGGTGGGTGCGCGACACTGGTGGCGTGAGCAAGCGAAGCGCCGGCATCCTGCTGTTCAAGGTCGAGGACGGATCTCCGCAGGTCCTCGTGGTGCACCCGGGCGGCCCGTTCTGGCGGAAGAAGGACGCCGGTGCCTGGTCGATCCCGAAGGGCGAGTACGAGCCCGACGAGGACGCGCGGTCGGCGGCGGCCCGGGAGTTCGCCGAGGAGACCGGCATGTCGTTGACCGACCGCGAGCTGTCGCCGCTGGGCGAGGTGAAGCAGCGCAACGGCAAGCTCGTGACCGCCTGGGCCGTCGAGGGCGACTTCGACCCGACCGCGTTGCGCAGCAACGAGTTCGAGGTGGAGTGGCCGCCGAAGTCGGGCCGCCGCCAGAGCTTCCCGGAGGTCGACCGGGCCCTGTGGTGCGATCCGGACACCGCCCGCGAGAAGCTCAACGCCGCCCAGGCCGAGTTCGTCGATCGCCTGCTCGACCTGCTGCGCACCACCGGCCGCCTGCCGCGATAACCCGTTGACGACGAGGCCTCGAATCGGCAAGCTTCTCTGCAACGCGGTCGAGAGGCGCTGCGACGGGCTGTGCCCGCCACGCTTGGCCGCCGACGCGAAGGGACACAAGGGCGCCTCCTGACCGAGGAGGTGCGCCACGTTCATCGCGCCAGGCGAGATCGCCGCTCTCATCAGCTACCCGGTGAAGGGATGCGCGGGAATCGCGACGAGCGGTTCCACGCTGACCCAGGCCGGGCTCGAACACGATCGCGCGTTCATGGTCGTCGACCTCGATGGCACCTACCGGACCCAGCGCAGACATCCCCGGCTCGCGCTGGCTCAGCCCCGGGTCGACGGGGACCTGATGACCCTCTCGGCGCCGGGAACCGACCCGCTGACCGTCGCCGTGAACAGCACAGGTGCGCGCCGCCCGGTCGACCTGTTCGGCGCGCCGTACCTGGGCATCGACCAGGGCGACGCCGCCGCGGAGTGGTTCTCCGACCTGCTCGGCTCGCCGAGC
Organism: Saccharopolyspora elongata; assembly: GCF_004348985.1. GTDB lineage: Bacteria > Actinomycetota > Actinomycetes > Mycobacteriales > Pseudonocardiaceae > Saccharopolyspora > Saccharopolyspora elongata. Next base: position 25,290 of record NZ_SMKW01000098.1, read on the forward strand.
AGGCTGGTGCGGGTCCCGCCCGAGCACGACCGCGTGACCGACGGCGCGACCGTCGGGACGTCCGGCTACGCCGACAGCTGCCCCGTGCACCTGATCTCCACGGCGTCGCTGGACCTGCTCGACGAGCGGCTGGCGGAGGACGGTTCGGCGCCGCTGCCAATGAACCGGTTCCGGCCCAACATCGTGATCAGCGGCTGGGACGACCCGCACACCGAAGACCTGGCGCGCACGATCTCGATCGGCGAAGCGGCGCTGGGTTACGCCAAGCTCGCGATCCGCTGCGCCGTCACCACCGTCGACCAGGAGACCGGTCTTCGAGCCGGCCCGCAGCCGCTGCGCACCCTCGCCCGGTACCGGCGGGCGGATGCGGGAATCGCCTTCGGCACCAAGTTCGCGGTCGTGCGCCCGGGCAGGCTGTCCGTCGGCGACAAGGTAGTCGTCGAAGCCTGGGGTGCAGCCGAGATCTAGCTCGTGACCGCCGCCGAACCGTTCCCCGCCGAGGCGAGGGCGAGCCCGACGAGGCCAGTGGACGACACCACGCCTCGGAAGAGGGCCAGCGCTTCCGCTCGCTCGGCCTCCGGGGCGCGGTTCTCCAGCACCTGCGCGGCCGGGACGGCGAGGTCCTCCAAGGCGCGCACGCAGCGGTAGTAGGCCAGGCGGTGCGGGTCGACGTCCACCGGCCCGTACCCGGCGAAGAACCACTGCTGCTCCTGCCGGCCGACCGGCGCGAAGGGCAGCAGCACACCGCCGATCACGAACAGGAGATCGCGTTCCCGCGGGGCGAGGACCGCGTCGTCCCAGTCGATCAGGGACACCTCCGCACCGCGCAGCAGCAGGTTCCCCAGGTGCGGATCGCCGTGGCAGACGACCTCGGGCGCGTACTGGGCGCGGAGCTTCCGCCCCATGGCATCGGCGTGCGTCAGCAGCGCCGCGATGCGGTCCGCCGCCGAGCGCCACTCCGCGGCCAGGGAGCGGACGAGGTGGTCGTCCGGAAGTTCGCCGGAAGTGCACTCGCCGTGGAGCACGCGCACCGCCGATGCCCAGCGCTCGTGCGTGTGTTCCTCGCGCGGCAGCGACTCCGGCGCCTCCGCCACCGGCATGGCGTGCACCTGCGCGAGCATTGCTCCATAAGCCTCCCAGTGCTCTGCCGTCATCCCGCCATCCAGCGCGCCCTCGTCGGACGCCCACGGCGCCAGGGACAGCCGGCGCCCCGCGCGCTCGCTCCACAACCCGCCGCCACGCGTCGGCACCGGCCCGGCGACGCCCGGCACTCCGCGCCCGGCGAGCCACGCCGACACCGCCAGCCCCGCCGTCGTGCCGCCGCCGCTCCAATTGACCGCGTACCGCTCCCCCGCCGCGGAAGTGCCGCGCCAGACCTCGGCGGCCACGTCCGCACCGCTGCCTACCGGATCGAACGCCACGAGGTCGATGCCGAAGTCTTCCCGAACCCACGCCCGCAGGCGCTCAGCAGCGGCGATGTCGGACATGACCGCACCTAACCACGCGAACCCGGCGTCGCGCCAACGAATTTCGCCGATCGAGCACCGCTGGCACTGCATAATGACGGGAATGACGGTTGCGGAACTGCACGCCGAATTCGATGCCCTGCGCCCCGACGAGCTGCGGCGGCGCAGCTCCCAGAAGTGGGCCCTGGTCGATCCCGACGTCCTGCCCGCCTGGGTCGCCGAGATGGACTACCCGCTGTGCCCGGTGGCCCGCGATGTGCTGCTGGAGCTGGTCGAGCGCTCCGACTTCGGCTACCCGGTGATCGGCGAGCACCTCGCGGCGTTCGCGAATTGGGTTGCGCGGGAACAGGATTGGCGCGTCGATCCCGCGCTGGTCTCGCCCGTCGCCGACGTGATGGCGGGCTTGGAGGCGGCGGTGCGCCGCCTGACCGCGCCCGGCGACGGCGTCGTGCTGCTGACCCCGGCCTATCCCCCGTTCCTGGCCCTGCTCGACCACCTCGACCGGCCGGTCCGGGAATGCCCGCTGCTCGACGCAGAGGACGGCTGGCGGATCGACTTCGACGCGGTCGCCGACGCGCTCGCCACCGGCGCGAAAGCGGTGCTGCTGTGCCACCCGCACAACCCGACGGGCCGGATCTGGTCGCGCGACGAACTGCGGACGCTCGCGGAACTCGCCGACCGGCACGGGGCTTTCGTGATCAGCGACGAGGTCCACGCGCCGCTGCGCGCGAGCGATCAGGACTTCGTCCCCTTCGCCGCGGTCGGCGACCGGGCCGTCACGGTGACCAGCGCGTCCAAGGGGTGGAACGTCCCGGGGCTCAAGTCCGCGGTGCTGGTGTGCCAGGAGTCGACGAAGCACCTCCTCGACACCATCCCGCCGTACGAGAAGATGCGCGCCTCAGCACCCGGGCTGGCTGTCGCGACCGCCCTGTGGCGGGACGACGGCGGGTGGCTGACGGCGGTGCGCAGCTACCTGGACCGCACGCGCGACCGGTTGCAGGAGTGGGCGGGCGAGCGCTCGCGGGTCCGGGTGCACCGCGGGCAGGCGGGGTTCCTGGCCTGGCTGGACGTCCGCGAGCTCGGGCCGGAACCGGCGGAGGCGCTGCTGCGGGACGCCCGGGTCCGGGTCAACTCCGGAACGAACTACGCCCCGCCCGGCTCGACGGCCGGACGGGGCTTCGTCCGCTTCAACCACGCGACCTCGCTGCCGCTGCTGGACGAGCTGCTCGCGCGGTTGGGTTCAGTGCTCGATTGACGTCTCGCGGGTCTCCCTGGAGATGATCAGCGCGATCAGCGTGATGGCGGCCATCGCCGCCAGGTAGACGCCGACCCAGCCCAGCCCGTAGGAGCTGGCCAGCCAGGTCGCGATGTACGGGGCGACCGAGGCGCCCAGCAGGCTGGCCAGGTTGTAGGACACCGAGGCGCCGGTGTAGCGCACCGCGGTCGGGAACAGCTCCGGCAGCACCGCGCCCATCGGCCCGAACGTCATGCCCATCAGGCCGAGCCCGACGATCAGGAACGTCACCGTGGCCACGCCGGAGTCCGCGCCGAACCACGGGCCCAGCAGCAGGCCGAACACGATGATCGCGACGGTGGTGAAGATCAGCGTGGGCCGCCGCCCGTAGCGGTCGGCCAGCCAGCCGGCCAGCGGGACCGTCAGGCCGAAGAACACCACGCCGACCAGCAGCATGACCAGGAACTGCGAGCGCTCGTAGCCCAGGCCGGTCTTGGCCGTGCCGTAGGACAGCGAGAACACCGTCATCAGGTAGAACAGCACGTAGGTGGCCAGCATGATGAACGTGCCGAGCACCAGCGCCTTGAGGTCGCTGCGGAAGACCCGCGCGAACGGCACCTTCGCGCGCTCGTTGCGCGCCACGACCTTCGCGAACGCCGGGGTTTCGTGCATGCTCAGCCGCACCCACAGGCCGACCACGACCAGCACCGCCGACACCAGGAACGGCACGCGCCATCCCCAGGACAGGAACGTCGCGTCGTCCATGAACTCCGACAGCAGCAGGAACAGGCCGTTGGCGAAGAAGAACCCGATCGGCGCGCCCAGCTGGGGGAAGGTGCCGAAGAAGGCCCGCTTGCCCGCGGGCGCGTTCTCGGTGGCCAGCAGCGCGGCTCCGCCCCACTCGCCGCCGAGGCCCAGGCCCTGGCCGAACCGGCACAGCGCCAGCAGCAGCGGCGCGACGACACCGATCTGCTCGTAGCCGGGCAGCAGGCCGATCAGCACGGTCGAGATGCCCATCGTCAGCAGCGACGCGACGAGCGTGGACTTCCGGCCGATGCGGTCGCCGAAGTGCCCGAACAGCGCGGAGCCGACCGGGCGGGCGACGAAGGCGATCGCGAACGTCGCCAGCGACTGCAGGGTCGCGGCGGTGGGGTCGCCCGCCGGGAAGAACAGGTGCGGGAAGACCAGCACCGCGGCGGTCGCGTAGACGTAGAAGTCGTAGAACTCGATCGAGGTGCCTACGAGGCTGGCGAGCACGACCTGCCGGGTCGAGTTCCGCGGGGTGGGATCTCCCGATGCTCCGGAACCCCGCACTCCTGGTGCTGGGGCTTGGCCGACCGCCATAACGTCGAAACCTTCCTCGTAACACGAATACCTGTTTCCAGGCTCGTTCTGCTTGGCGGTGCGGGTGGCGGAACCTCAGGCGCCTTCTCGACTCCGGGATCCCCGACACACGTATGACCAATACGACGCGTCGGAACTGTCCTCGCGAGAAGACACCTGAGAACCCGCGGCGGTGCAAGCTGCGAAGGTGGGCTAAGCGGCTATGCCGCTTCAAGAACAACAACCCGCCCTAGCGCACCCCACCCCATTCAAAACGGCCTCTGCAGCACTCTAAACCTCGGCCGACCACTAGCCGAGACACAGCTCCCGCATAGTGGGCATCCTCACGGCCGGTAACGATCCCCGGCCGTTCCTCCGACCGGATGATCAACGTACCGAGTGACCACGCGAACACGCAGTGAATTCCTAGAATCGACTGGTTTCGCACCGAAGACGACCACCCGCGCGGTAGCGCAGAGGGAGTTGCGTCGTGTCCGCCGAAGCTGAACGCGAAGACCTGTCCGACCGCGGCACCCCGAGCCGGTTTCGCGGCGAGGAGCTGAAGTTCGTCGGGATGCCGATCGGCGGCATCGGCTGCGGGCAGCTCTACCTGGGCGGCGACGGGCGCCTGTGGCTCTGGGACGTCGACAACCGGACCGCCCCGGCCAACATCAACGACCTGCACTTCACCCGGCCACCGCTGCCGAGCTCGCCGTTCGAGCACGGCTTCGCGGTGCGCGTCACCGACGGCGACGGCGAGCGCGCCCGCTGGCTCGACGCGCGCGGCTTCCCGGAGGTGACCTTCGCCGGGCGGCCACCGGCGGCGGAGATCGACTACGCCGATCCGGGCGAGCCGGTGCGGATCGCGCTGAACGCCTGCTCGCCGTTCGTCCCGACCGAGATCGACGACAGCTCCTACCCCGCGGTGTTCCTCGACTACACCGCGACGAACACCGGGACGACCACGGCGGAGGTCGAGGTCGCCGGGTTCCTGGCGAATCCCGTCTGCCTGACCAGCAGGCACACCCGGCCGCTCCGGCTGCGCTCCCGGGAGTTCGCCTTCGACGGCGCGGCCGGCGTGCAGTTCACCGCCGCCGAGGGAGCGCCGGAGAACCCGGGACGCGCCGACATCGTGCTGGAGGACTGGGAAAAGCCCGACTACGCGGGCTGGTCGGTGACCGGCGACGCGTTCGGCAGCGGCCCGGTCCGCACCCTCGACCGGCCCGGCTACCAGGGCGAGGCGGGCGCGTTCGGGATGCGGATGGCCGATTCGCACGCGAGCGCCCCCGGCGACGACGCCGGGGCGCGGGATCGAGCGACCGGTTCGCTGCGCAGCGAACCGTTCCGGATCGAGCGCAACTACCTGCGGTTCCGCCTCAGCGGCGGCAACTACCCCGGCACGTGCTGCCTCAACGTCGTCGTGGGCGGCGCGGTCGTCGGCACCGCCACCGGCTCGTTCAGCGACCGGCTCGCCGACCGGGTGCTGTACCTGGGGCCGTGGCAGGGCGAGGACGCGGTCATCGAGATCATCGATGCCGAGACCGGGCCGTGGGGCCACGTCGGCGTCGACCAGCTCCGGCTCACCGATCACGCCCCCGCCCAGCC
>NZ_SMKW01000099.1 GCF_004348985.1 Saccharopolyspora elongata
ACCCACCTGCGCCGCCGCCAGAACCAGCCCGACCACGTACGGGCCTTGTTCGGCAAGGAAGAAGTCCGCTACGCCGCCGACTAGACACGCCACAATTGCCCTACCCCTCAATATGTATGACCAATACGCGGCATCGGGGCTGTCCTCGCGAGACGACGCCTGAGAACCCGCGGCGGTGCAAGCTGCGAACGTGGCGAAGGAGAAAGCGGCTGACGCTGCTTGCTTGCCGGCTGAGTGCGGTCGAGCAGATGAAGCTACCGACCTAGCCGCCGGTTGTAGCGAGCGAATGTTAATGCTCAGTCGTTCGTCCAGTCGACCTTCAGCTCGTCGCGCTGACCGAACCGCTCGAGGTGGCGGCCGATCACGTCCTGCACCCGGTCCAGTACCTCGGCGTTCTCCGCCTCGGCGCGCAGGGCGAGCGCGTCCGGCTCGCTCACCAGCAGGCAGCTGCCCGCACCGCGATCGGCGGGCAGGGTGATGCGGATGCCTTCCGGCTCCTCGGAAACCTCGCACTTCCGGCCGAGGTGCGAGGACAACTGCTTGGCGTAGCGGGCCGGCTTGTCGGTGCCCACCTTCGCCTGCGATCGAATCGTCAAGACGCCTCCCAAGTTAAGTTAGCCCAACCTAATTGGTACCAGTGGTGGCTGGCGGGTGCGAGATCTCACTCGCCCCGGTCTTCGGGGCCGCCTCGTTGCTACGTTCGAAAGGGACTCGGCACCCGAAGGCTGGAGCCCACTGTTGACCAACCCGCCGACCATCTACCTCGTCGCCACCACCGGACATCCGAACTACGGGGACGAACTGATCGCCGCGGCCTGGCTGAAGCACCTGGCGCGCGTCGCCCCGGACAGCGAGATCTGGGTCGACTGCCCCAACCCCGGACCGAGCGAGGTGCTGCTCGGCCACCTGCACCCGCGAGTCCGGTTCACCGACACGTTCTGGCGGCTGTGCTGGGAGGCCCCCGCCGACGGCCCGTGGGAGGTCGCGTCGTTCGTGCAGCACGCGATCGACAACCCGGGGCTGGCGCCGCGCTGGGTGGCGGGCATCGAGCTGGCCGCCCGGGTCGACCTGGTGCACGTCATCGGCGGCGGGTTCGTCAACGGCATCTGGCCGCGCCACCTCGGCCTGCTCGCGGCGGCAGTGGCGGCGACCCGGCGGTCCGGCGGCCGGGCCGTGATGACCGGTCAGGGCTTCTGGCCGGTCGCGCCCGAAGCGGAGCCGCTGCTGCGCAACCTCACCGCGCAGTTCGACGTCGTCGACGTGCGCGACGAGCCGTCGGTGGCGCTGGCCGGCGCTGCCTCGCACACCGGCGACGACATGTTCTTCGGCGTCGAACCCGGTCTGTACCGGGACGACGACCTGCGCGAGGTCATGGTGTGCCTGCAGTCGGACCTGCTCGACGTGACGGTGCCCGCGCTGGCCGGATTCCTGCTGGACACGCTCAGCGAATGGGGCGTGCGACCCGAGCAGGTCGGCATCGTGGAAGGCATCCCGCGGGTGGACCGCGAGGTCTTCGCGCTGGTCGAGCACGACCTGCCGGGCGCCCGGTTCTACCCGTTCGCCGAGATCATGGACGCCGGGCTGCCGGCGGCGGCCGGGCAGCGCTGGCTGTCCAGCCGGTTCCACCTGCACCTGATGGCCGCGGCGGCCGGGGCGCACGGAGTCGCGGTGTCGATCAACTCGGGCTACTACACCAACAAGCACCGGTCGCTGATCGACCGCGGTTCCGGCTGGACGCTCAGCGAAGGACTGCGGGTCCCGCCCATGCCGACCAGCGGCGGATTCGCCACCGACGTGCTGCGAGAACTGAAGCAGGCCAAGGAAGAACTCGCGAAGGCGATCTACGGCCGCTGATCTACTCCTCGCCGCCGGCGGCGTCTTCGTGCTGCCGACGGCGGTCGGCGATGTAGAACGGCGCAGCCGCCAGCACGGGCACCAGCATGCCCGCGATGACGATCAGAAGAGAAGTGCCCACGGCCGACGAAACTCCGTCCACGGGTGGAAGAATCCACGCTTTGCTCCTCGCCCGGACGGGCGTCTCGCAGAGAGCATCGCTGCACCGCACGATACGTTAGCGGCGCAACATGTGCGCCCGGTCACATCGAGTCGGCGCGGATTCTTCCCACCTCGCAACGGGTTTCGCCCGTCGGCCCGCTGCCGCCCGGCCCGCCCGCACAACCTGCGCCGCTGCGCGGACGAGCCGGGAAATCCTCATCCGAGGAAGCGCGCGGTGGGCCATTCCTCCTTGATCCAGGCGCTGTTCCAGAACAGCCACTCGTACTCGGTGGCCCGGGTGAACGCTTCGAGCATCCGCTGCCTGGTCTCGTCGTCCGCGGCCTCGGCGACCCGGTCGGTGAGGTCGCGGGCGGTCAGCACGGCCGCGGCGAACTCGTCGTCGGCGTAGGTCTGGATCCACGCCCGGTACGGGTGGCCCTCGGCGCCTCCGGTGGCCTCCAGGATCGCGGAGCCGACGTGCTGGTACACCCAGAAGCACGGCAGGATCGCCGCCAGCAGCACCGGATACGCCTCGGTCAGCGCGTTCGCGCGCAGGAACGAGGTGTAGGCCAGGCAGGACGGGGACGTGCCGATCCCGGCGATCTCGGCGTCGGACAGGCCGAACTCGGCGACGTACCCGGCGTGCAACCGGCGCTCCTCGACCAGCGCGCCCTGCGAGGCGCCGGCGAGGAACGCGGCGTCCTCGGCGTTGTCGGCACGCGTCGCGGCGGCGGCCAGCGCCTGCGCGAAACCGACCAGGTAGCGCGCGTCCTGCACGATGTAGAACGCGAAGCGGTCGCGGTCCAGGGTGCCGTCGGTCAGCGCGGCGTTGAACGGGTGCTCGACGATCGCCTGCTGCAGATCGGCGGTGTGCGCCCAGGCCTTGGCGCAGAAACCGTCGGCGGGCGGAGCGGGCAGCTTGCTCATCAGAACCTCTCGTAGCGTGTGGAAGCCCTTGCGCTCAGGGCTCTACAGGTGTTTGGGAAATCGGTTATGGCTCTTGTTCTTGAAGCGGCGAAGCCGCTTAGCCCACCTACGACACTTGCACCGCCGCGGGTTCTCAGACGTCGTCTGGCGAGGACAGCCCCGATGCCGCGTATTGGTCATACGTAAGTCGGGGCTCCCACAGTCCAGGCGTCGTCTGAGGTTCCGCCACCCGCACCGCCACGCAAAACGAGCTTGGAAATCCCGAAAAGGTCACCACCAGTGGTGGAAGTGGTGGACCGGACCGTGGCCGTGGCCCACGTCGAGCCGGTCGGAGGCGCGCAGGGCCTCCGTCAGGTACTCCTTGGCCTCTCGCACCGCTTCGAGCCAGTCGCCGCGCTGCGGCCGCAGCGCGGCGATCGCGGCCGACAGCGTGCAGCCGGTGCCGTGGTCGTTGGTGGTCACGACCCGCTCGCTGGAGAGGAACTCGGCGATCCCGTCGCCGTACAGCAGGTCCACGCTGGTCCCGCCGTCGAGGTGACCGCCCTTGAGCAGCACCTGCTTCGCCCCCAGCCCGGCCAGCCGCTCGGCCTGCGCGGGCATGTCGGCGGGGTCGGTGAGCTCCGGCTCGCCCAGCAGGTCCGCGGCCTCCGGCAGGTTCGGGGTGATCAGGTCCACCCGCGGCAGCAGTTCCTCGCGCAGCGCGCCGACCGCTTCCGGGGCGAGCAGCCGGTCCCCGCTCTTGGCGACCATCACCGGGTCCAGCACGACGTGCGGCGGCGCGTAGCGGTCGAGCACCTCGACCACCGCGCGGATCACCTCGGCGTTGGCCAGCATGCCGATCTTGACCGCGTCCACCCGCACGTCGTCGAGCAGCGTGACCAGCTGCGCGGTGATGAACTCCGGCGGCACCTCGTGGACCTCGGAAACCCCGGTGGTGGTCTGCGCGACCAGCGCGGTGATCACGGACATGCCGTAGGCGCCGTGCGCCGAGAAGGTCTTCAGGTCGGCCTGCACGCCTGCTCCGCCGCTGGGGTCGGTGCCGGCGATGGTCAGCACATTGGGAACCATGACGTCCCTCCGCTAGTACGAGCTAGGTCAGGTTCAACGGGTCTGTTCTCAGCCCGGCAGCCGGGCACCCCGCGTCACTGCCACCAACCTAACAACCGGGCCCGGCCCGCGACCACGCCCGCCTTGCTGTTCCCGCGCTGCCGCAGCCTCCCGGGCAGCTCTCAGTCGATCAGGCCCACCACCACGCCGGCGGTGAGCACCTCGCCGGGCCGCACCTGGTGCCACAGCGTGCCGGTGGCCAGCGCGGAAACCCAGCCGACCGTCCGGCTGCAGCAATCGCCGCCCATCCGGACCTTCGCCAGCCGGTCGCCCACCCGCACCCGGCTGCCGTCCGCGACCAGCCAGCACACCAGCACGCCGCGCGCCGGATCGCGACCGGCCTGCCTGCTCCCGAGTCCGGGGAAGTGCACCTCGGTCATCCCGTCCCCCCCTCGATGATCGCCCCAGCATTGCCCCAGGTGCGCCGCGCGACAAGACCGTTCGGCGGCCGGACCGCTCCGGTCGCCGAGCCGTCCGCCTGCTCCGATCGGCCCACCCGAACCCGGCGGAATCGGCACAGCGATCGAATTCACACCCTGAAGGCACCCACCGGTAGGCAAGGGGGCCCTTCATCGCGGACTAAAGTGGTTGATGATGGAAACCACGACCGATGCCCCGAGCTTCGCCCGTTCCCGCCGGCAACCCCGGCCGGAGGATCCCGCCCGGATCTGGGCCCCGCTGGCGGACCTGACCGAAGCCGCCGTGGCGGCCGCCGGCTCGGGGACGGTGGCGATCACCCGCGGATTCGACCGCAACAGCAGGCAGCGCGCGAAGGCGCTGCGCGAGCTGCTGGACCGGCGCGACGTCGCCGCCGTCGAGGTGACGCCGGCTCCGGGCAGCGCCCGGCTGCTGGCCGACGTCGACGTCACCGCGGTGGTCAACCTGATCGGCGCCGGGTCGTGGCAGCCCTACCGGGTGGCCGCCGAGCTGCGCGCCCCGGTGCTCACGCCGAAGCCGGGCGACGGCCCGGCCGAGGAGGTCACGCGGGACGTGATCGCCCTGGCCGGCGACTCTGGCCACCGCGACGTCGCGATCTCGCACGTCGCCGTCCGCTCCGAGGACCCCGCCGCCAGCCGGCTCACCCTGACCTACGACGGCGAGCAGCTGACGGTGCCCGGCGGTTGGTTGACCATCGCGGTGCAGGGCAGCGAGCTGGAGGTCAAGGTCGGCGGCGTGGACTTCCCGGAGCGCACGCTGAGCACCGGCGAGATCCGGGTGGAGGCCTTCGACGCGCCGCACCGGCTGATCCGCGACGAGCTGCCGATCGCCGACTTCGAAGAAGCGGCGGTCACCTTCACCGCCGAGGCGAACGGCCTGGTGGTCCGCCCGGTCTGAGCCCCAGCCCGCCGACTCACGTCCGCAGCTTCGAACGGGGCTGCGGACTTCTGCTTTTCTGGGAACCGCCGCTCGAGTGAACGATCACTCGGAGTTTCCAGATCACCCGATGTCGATGTGTTCTGAGCCACTCCCGCGACTGATCCTGTCATATGCCGTCACGGTTTATACCCAACCGCGTCCCTCGATCAAAACCGCGCGCTGGAGGCAGAGCGCGCGAACTGCAACAGGGAGGCTGGGGATCGTGGAGCCCACCAAGCAGTGGCACGTGAGCTGCCGCGATGTCGCCGGGAGACGTCGGGACATGTCGGTGTTCGTCAACCAGGAGAACGTCGTGCTGATCGCCCCGCCGGGCGAGACCGCAGTGCTGTCGCCGCTGGAGGTCGGCAGGCTGAGAGCAGCCTTGCGCGACGCGATCGTGCAGGCCGCCACGCTCGAGTGAACACCTATCGGGACCGGGGGCGGACGACGGTCCGCCCCCCGCTCTCGTGATCTCGGTCTTCCCCGCGCAGTCCGCTCACGGCATTATCTACTCCCGGTAACCTGGCGACCGAGAGGTGACTGCGTGAGCACGTTCTGGCAACGATCAGCCGCGCTCCTCGGGCGCGGAACGTCCGGCCTGCACACGGCGTTCGTCCTGGCCAAGCAGGGGGTGATCAGCCCGCTCCGGCCGGACAAGCTGCTGCGGGTCGTCCTCGCCTGGCGGCGCTGGGGCATCACGCCGCCGCTGGGCTTCGCCGTCGGCTCGGTGCGCCACGCCGACCGCCCGGCCGTGATCGACGAGCGCGGCGCGCTCAGCTACGCCGAGCTCTCGCAGCGCACCACCCGGTTGGCCAACGGCCTGCGCGACCGCGTCCCCGGCGGCACCCGGATCGGCGTGCTGTGCCGCAACCACCACGGTCCGGTCGAAACGATCGTCGCCGCCGCCAAGCTCGGCGTCGACGTGGTGCTGCTCAACACCGGCCTGAGCAGCCGCCAGCTCGTCGACGTGATCGCCGAGCAGCGGGTCGGCCTGCTCGTCCTGGACGCCGAGTTCCGCAGCCACCTGCCGAACCTGCCCGAGGACCTCGATGCCGTGCTGGCGTGGACCGAGGGCACCACCCGCCACGACACCCTCGAGCACCTGATCACCACCGCCCCGGCCAAGCAGCTGCCCCGGCCGCGGCGGCACTCCCGGATGATCGTGCTGACCTCCGGCACCACCGGAACCCCGAAGGGCGCCCGCCGCCCCGATCCGCCGGGGCTGGCCCCCGCGGCGTCGATCCTGTCCCGGGTGCCGCTGCACAGCGGCGAACGAGTGCTCGTCAGCGCGCCGCTGTTCCACACCTGGGGAATCGCGGCGTTCCAGCTCGGCTCGGTGCTCGGCGCGACCCTGGTGCTGCACCGCAAGTTCGATCCCGAGCATGCGCTCAGCGCCGTGGAGCGCCACCAGTGCACGTCGATGTTCGCGGTGCCGGTGATGCTGCAGCGCATCCTCGAACTCCCCGAACGGATCCGCACCAAGTACGGCCACGACGCGCTGCGCATCGTGGCGAGCAGCGGTTCGGCGCTGCCCGCCGACCTGGCCACCAGGTTCCAGCGCGCCTTCGGGCCGGTGCTCTACAACCTCTACGGCTCCACCGAGGTGTCGTGGGTGAGCATCGCGACACCGCACGACCTGCGCGCCGCTCCCAGCACTGCGGGCCGACCGCCGCGAGGCACGATCGTGCGCATCCTCGGGGAGGACGGGACACCGGTGCGCCGAGGCGCGACCGGGCGGATCTTCGCGGGCAACGACATGCTCTTCGAGGGCTACACCAACGGCAGCAGCCGGGAAATCCGCGACGGACTGATGTCCACCGGCGACCTCGGGCGCATCGACGCCGCCGGGCGGTTGTTCGTCGTCGGCCGCGAAGACGACATGATCATCTCCGGCGGCGAGAACGTCTACCCCAAGGAGACCGAGGACGCCATCGCCGGGATGCCGGAGGTGTCCGAGGCCGCCGTCATCGGCGTCGACGACGCCGAGTTCGGGCAGCGGCTCGCGGCGTTCGTGGCGCTCCGCGCCGACGGCGACCTGGACGCCGAGCAGCTGCGCGACCGGCTCCGCGGCAGGCTGTCGAAATTCGCCATGCCCCGCGATGTGGTGTTCCTCGACGAGCTGCCGCGCAACGCCACCGGCAAGGTCGTGCCGCGCGAGCTGCTCGCCCGCCTGGAGGCATGACCGGCACGGCTGCACGATCACGTCCCGTGGCGAGTTAGGCTGCCTCGGGTGAATGACCGTCTAGTGTGGATCGACTGCGAAATGACCGGTCTCGATCTCGGCAAGGACGCGCTGATCGAGATCGCCGCCCTGGTCACCGATGCCGACCTCAACATCCTCGGCGAAGGCGTGGACATCGTCATCCACGCCGACGACGAGGTGCTCGCCGGGATGCCCGACGTGGTGCGCGACATGCACGACCGCTCCGGACTCACCGAAGAGGTGCGCCGCTCCGAGATGACCCTCGAAGAAGCCGAACAGCTGGTGCTGGAGTACATCCGCCAGTACGTCCCGACCGACCGTTCCGCGCCGCTGGCCGGCAACTCGATCGCCACCGACCGCGGCTTCATCTCGCGCGACATGCCCCGGCTGGACGCCCACCTGCACTACCGGATGGTGGACGTGTCGTCCATCAAGGAACTGTGCCGCCGCTGGTACCCGCGGATCTACTACGCGCAGCCGGAGAAGGGCCTCGCGCACCGCGCGCTGGCCGACATCCGGGAGTCCATCCGCGAGCTGGCCTACTACCGGCGGACGGCGTTCGTCCCACAACCGGGGCCGACCAGCGAACAGGCCCAGGCGGTGGCCGCCGAACTGCTCAACGGCGATGGCGCCGGCAAGGCCCGCGAGACCCCGGAGAACGGCCGCTGACCAGCGCGCACCGGGATAACCGGAGCCGGTGGAAAACCCGGTGACAGCGCACGCTACTATGTGAGCGTTGCTCCGGAAGGGTCCCGAAAGGGCCGGTCCGAGCGGCCGAGGTGGGTGTAGCTCAGTCGGTAGAGCACTGGGTTGTGGTCCCAGGTGTCGCGGGTTCGATTCCCGTCACTCACCCCAATGAATAAAGGCCCCGTTCCACTGGAACGGGGCCTTTCTTCATTGCCCGGTCGCTTGGGGTGAGCGGTCGTTCCCGGTGGTGCCGGGAACAACCGCGCACACTCAACTCACCTGTTGCCCTGCACCCACTGGTCCCACGGGATCTGCCAGTCCCCGAAACCGTCCCAGGAACGCAGGTTCGGCCCGCCGGAATTGGTGATCTGCACGACGTCGCCCTTCTTCAGCAGGTCGAAGACCCACTTGGCGTTCTCCATGCTCATGTTGATGCAGCCGTGGCTGACGTTGCGCCGTCCCTGGTCGCCCACCGACCACGGCGCGGCGTGCAGGAACTCGCCACCGTTGGAGATCCGGACCGCCCACTTCACCTCGGTGCGGTAGCCGCCGGCCTCGATCGGCAGACCGTAGGTCGAGGAGTCCATCACCTTCGTGGCGTGGTGCTCGGTGACCACGTGCACGCCGTTGTTGGACGGGAAGGACGGCTTGCCCAGCGACACCGGCATGGTCCGGATCACCTCGCCGTTCTTCTCGATGCTCATCTGGTGCGAGGCACCGTCGGCCTTCAGGACGACCGCATCGCCGATCGTGATGGTGGCCTTGCGGTCCTCCTCGCCCCAGACCCCGTTGCCGAGGTCCTTGCCGTACACGTCGACGCCGATCGACACCTTGGTGCCCGGCTTCCAGTAGTCCTTCGGCCGCCAGTGCACCTCGCGGCTGTTGAACCAGTAGAAGGCGCCCTCCACGGCCGGCTCGGTGCTGATCTTGATCGCTTCCTCGGCCTTGGCCTTGTCCGGCGCCGGGGCGTTCTGGCTGAAGTAGAAGGCCAGCGGCTGTCCCACGCCGACGGTCTGCCCGTCGAGCGGGTTCATCGACACGAAGCTCTTCTTGCCCGGAGAGACCGTGCTGAAGGTGGATTGCTGGGTGATGGCCGGTCCGCTCGCCCCCTGCGCGGTCACGGACAGCGTGTAGGTCTTGCCGTAGCCGAGCTTCTCGCCCACCGTCCAGCTCGCCCCGTCCGGTGCGATGGCACCGGACAGTTTCGCGCCTTCCGAGTTGGTCAGCACGGCCTCGACGATCTTGCCGTTGACCGCCGTCGCCTTGATCGGCCCGGCCGGTGAGATGTCCTTGGCGCCGTTCTGCGGCGCCAGTTCCAGTGTCGGTGCGGGCGGCACCTCGTCGGACGCCGGAGTGGCCCCCGAACCCGATTCGCTGCAGCCGGCGACGAGCAACGCCACCAAGCCGAAGATCAACATTGTCAACAGTCGTGAAACCCGTACGGGAACCCCGACCGAATTACGCCACTCCCTCATGGGCAACAGTCCGTCCGATCCGATGCGCCACTACGCCTGTGAACAGTGTGCAGCAATGCCCCGACAGTGTGTGAAGGGACCACAAGATGCACACCGGGTGATCGCCCCTGACCGATCGCCCTCCCTACAGACGCAACGCCCCACCCCGAGGTTGCGTTCCCACCCCGGCAACCTCGCCGAACCCAAAACCGACCCCCCTGTTCGGCACCCCCACACGACCGTGCTAATGTTTTCCACGTCGCCAGGGAGACCGACCGGAACGGGAAACCGAAAGGGAACCGAACGGATCAGAACTGACCGGCAGCCAGCGCCAATAGCTCAACTGGCAGAGCAGCTGACTCTTAATCAGCGGGTTCGGGGTTCGAGTCCCTGTTGGCGCACTCGATATGCGGAACGCCCTGCTTACGCGGGGCGTTTCGCTTTTTTCATATCTCGTCTTTGTTTTGGGGGGTCGAGCCCCCCAGGCCCCCCACGGTGCGGTGGTCGCTTCCGTTCTCGGGTTGCCTTGGGTGGGCTTCCGGGCCTGGGTAGCTCCTGGGCCATAAAGCATCCTTCGGACTGGGTGGTTCCCTTCTCGGCTTGGTGGGGTACGTCACCTTCCTCCTTGGGCTCGAGCAGATGGTCCCTGCTGGCTTCCTTGCCTGCGTCGTTGGGCCGGGCGCTTGGTCATTGTCGGCAGTACCCGGTCGGACCTGGTTTTTTGTTGTTCTTTGGCCAAGGATCTGGTGGCGTAGGTGACCGATCGGGGGTTGCTGGCCTTGGTCTTCATCGGGTCCTTGCTCACCTGCATGGTCATCGTGGTGACGCTGGCGTGCTTGGTTCGGTTGGCGCTGCGGCATCGCGGGGTTCGGAGCACCGATCGCAGCTTGGACTTCTCCCACGCCATGATGGGCACCGGGATGAGCGCCATGCTGCTGCCGCCCGTGCTTCCTTCCGGCTTGTGGGCCGGCCTGTTCGTCGCGAACTCCGCTTGGCTTGGCGCGCTGGCGCTGCGCCGCCGTCCCGCTCACGCTTACCTGCACCACCTGGTGGGCGCGTTGGCGATGGCTTACATGTTCGCCGCTGCGCGGCCTCACTCCGCCACTTCGCAGGCGTTGTCGCTGTCCTCCGTGCACTCGCACGGCGGCGTGGCCGTCTTCGACGCCCATCCCGCCGGCTTCGCCTTCCCGCTCGTGGCTTGGGTGCTGATGATCTACTGCCTACTCAGCACCGGCTTCGCCGGAACCGACCTCATCCGCCCGCCCCAAGACCGCCCCAGGCTGACGACCGCCACCGAACTGGTCCTCTCCCTCAGCATGGCCTACATGTTCCTGACCACGCTCTGAAACCACGCCAGGAATTCTCACCCGCACTGCCTTGCGCAGGCACCCAGCCATCGGCTGCGACATCGAGCTCCGCCGAGCACAACCATCCACTTTGGATAATAAGACCCGAGCCGTGTTGCGCATTGTGATTCAGGTTGCGGATTTTGCCTGCCTGCCCGTGTAATGCTCGGCGTCCAAAACTCGACACACGGTATGCGGAACGTCCACGTTCAGTGAAACTGGCCACCGAATCGAAGACCCGGCGAAACCCGAGAACGCTCATACCTCGGTTCGCGCCGATTCGATGCGGGCGAGGCACGGCAACGGGGAGCCACATGGTCGGAGCAGGTGCTCACCGGGAAGGCCACGACAACCCTGCCGATCGCACTTCCCACCACCGCACGAAGAACACCGTGTCCGGCGTCGTTCACGGGGCGACCGTGCAGGCGGGCGCCATTTACGGCGATGTTCACTTCCATCCCCACCCGCCGCGGACCGTACCTCACGAACTACCACCTCCTCCTGTCACATTCGTCGGCCGGGAGGATGAACTGGCCGCGCTCGACAGCCGGGCATCGATGACCACCAGCGGACGTTGTGCGCTCATTGCACTCGGCGGGGTCGGAGGCGTCGGCAAGACAGCATTGGGAGTCTCCTGGCTCCACCGGCGCTCCGATCGGTTCCACGACGGTTTGTTGTACGTCGATCTAGGCGCAACAGACGCTCACCGGCCAATGTCAGCGAGCGAGGCGCTCGGGCGCTGCTTGCGGTCACTTTCTGTTCCTTCCGAGCAGGTACCGGCCGAGCTGAGTGAACGAACGTCCCTGTACCGCTCGCTGACGGCAGGACGCTCGTTGGCGCTTCTGCTCGACAACGTTGTCTCCGCTGCGCAGGTGCGACCACTCCTGCCCGCTTCCGAAACCAGCGTCGTGCTTGTGACAAGCAGGCTTCGGCTTGTCGGACTGGCCCTCGATGGGGCGACGTTTGTTGATCTCCAACCGTTGAGCAACGAAGACTCGAATCATCTGTTGGCGATGCTGCTGGGCCGCGACCGAGTCGAGGCCGAACCCGTGGCTGCCCGACAACTCAGCGAGTTGTGCAGCGGCTTCCCGCTGGCGCTCGGCGTGGTCGGGGCGCGCCTCCTCGCACATCCGCAGTGGAGCCTGGTCGAATTCGCAGCGTCGCTGCGCGACCAGAGAAACCGCCTGTCAGCGCTGTCCTTGGCCGACGACGTCTCGGTTCAGGCCGTCCTGGACGCGTGCTACCGCGATCTGGGCTCACGCGCGGCTCAGGTGTACTGCCAGCTTTCGGCATGCCCGGGCGAGGACTTCCCGGTTGAGCTCGTCGGTGCCGTCCATCTCGATGTGGTCGAAGCCAAAGCGGCGTTGACAGAACTGGTCGAAGCGAATTTGGTTCAGGAGCACCAACCCAACCGATACAGGTACCACGACCTGCTGCGCGCGCATGCCGATGGTCTCGGCATGGAAGACGAGCAATCCCGCCAGGAGACGAAGCGACAAGCGATCGGGTGGTACCTGGACCGAGCCGTCGAGGCTGATCTGACTGTGAACCCGCAGCGATGGCGATTGGGTCCCCTCTACGCGTCGGGAAAGCAACCCACACACTTCAACTCTGCAGAATCGGCTTTGGATTGGTACGAGCAGGAACGTGCGAACTTGTTGCTAGCCGTCCACGAGGCGTACGAGCACGGGTGGGATGAGCTCGTCTGGCAGCTCTGTGAAGCGCTATGGAGTTTTTTCCTGTACCGCAAGCATTACCCCGACTGGATGGCGATTCACGAAATCGGGATCGCTGCCGCGCAGCGCTGCGAGCATCCCTTGGCCGAGTCACGACTGCGCTGCCAACTCGGCTTCGGACATCTGGACCTCGAAGAATACGATCTGGCAACCGAAGTCTGCGAACCTGCGCTCGTATTGGCGGAGGCGGCAGGTCATCGAGAAAGCATTTCCACTGCGCTGTCCCAGCTCGCCAAAGCAGAACGAGGCCGCGGTGACCTCGACGCGGCCCTCAGCTATTTCAAACGCTCGCTCGCGCTGGTCGAGGAAACCGGGAACCTGCGGGGAATCGCGATCCGGCTGCGCAGAATCGGTAGCATCCTGCTGGATCAGCGGCGCATCGCCGAAGGCATAGATCACATGCAACGTTCAGCCACGCTTCTCGAAGTCCTTGAAGATCGACGGGGACGAGCTCGGACCTTGACCTACCTCGGAAAGGCATACGCGAGCGCCGACCGCGTCTGGGAGGCTCGTGCGGCCCTACACGAAGCCCTTGCCGTGATGCGTGATTCGGGTTCTCCGTCGTATCAGGCCGATATCGTGTATGCACTCGCGGCTCTCGCCGAAAATGACACCGACATCACCACTGCGCTGAAGCATCTGCGCGAGGCCGAGGCGCTTTACCGAGCCTCGGGGCATCCGAGGCATGACGAGATCCACGAGCGGATTGCTCGACTGACATCTCCCCAACAGGCTACGCAAGACGAATCCGCATGACCGACGGATCATCGGGAACGCACCCGGGTAGACCGGAAAGGTGCAGGTACGCGGTCGCGATCCCACAGCGCAACACCAGATCTGGCACCTCAGCGTGGAGTCTGACCCGCTGCGCCAGCCCGCCCCTGGGCTGGAGCTCGAAAGTTCCGCTGCCGTCGTGCACGACTACGAGTCCGCAGCCGGGAAGCCGGGCCAACCAGGATCGCCCAGCCTCGCCCTCGCCACCTTGATCGAGTCGGCTTTCGTGCAAGACGACATCGGCTAACTCCAATATTCGCCAAGCGACGCCCCTGGTACGCACGACCAGGAACTGGGCGAGTGCTTGGCCCTTCTCGTGCACCACTACCGTTGCACAGCCACTGGCTACCGGTCGTCGCACCCGGAATTCGACCAAGTCAAGCATGCTCGCCGGTCCGCCATCAGTCAGTTCGGCTTCGTGGTTCATCGCGTTCACTCAGGAACTTCGATCGACAATGCCGCCCGAATCGGCACCGGTATCGGCACCGGGGCGATCGGCGCGGGACATGGCGGCTCCGGAATGCCCATCAGTTCGTACATGCTGCGGCGCAAGATCGCCGACGCCCCGCCGGGGTGCGATGTGAGGCGATCCGTCATCACCTCTGCAACGCGCGCCCGATCCCATCGGGCCGCCGTGTCTTCCAGTTGAGATCGCAAAGACCGGTTGCAATCCAGGCGAGGCGCCATCCGGGCGAGTTCGGCCGCTGGGCTACCGGGCCGGATATTCGCCTCTGGAAAGGAGCCGAGCAATATTGGCGCCCCCAACGCCGCGCCGTACTGCGTTGTTGAGCCGTGATCGCCGATCAGTACGTCCGCCGCGATCATCGCCGCACGCCAGCCCTCTTCCGGGGGCATCACAAGCATTCCCCGTTCGGTGCAGCTGGACAGCCAAGCGCGTACCTGCCTCCTGCCGTGCACCGTCCAGATGTTCGGGTGCAGAACCGCAGCGACGACGTAGCGCTCGCTCGGCAGTTCGTCGAGCAGTTGTTGGAAGAGCCCCGGGACCTGCCCGAACAGCGACTCCGTCGACCATGTAGAGCTCACCACGACCAGCCACCGCCCGTCGTCAACCCCAAGCGCGCGCCGGTACCGCAGCCGATTGCGGGCGCTGGCCCACATCCGATCAAGGCAGATGTCACCGGCCACGACCGCCGCCGGCAACGCCTCGGGGCAGGAAGACCTCAGCACCTCGAGCTCGTCTGTGTGGGCGAGCACCAGCGCCGCCGGGACAACGGCGCCTTGGGAGATGAGGTTCTCCCGCACAAGGCCGTGCGTGGGTAATGCCGTTTGGCCGCCCTTGCGCGGCCGCAGCCGTGATTTCAGCGCTCCCGCTCCGTGCGGAGTGACCAGCATCGGGCCGCGCGCAGCAGGCGTGTCGCTCCGGCTCGCGTCGAGTACCAGGTCGAACTCGTACTGCAGGGCCTGTTGCCAGGGGATCACCAATCCTCCCTGGGCCCGCAGGAAATCAGCGGTACCGTGCCAGGTCGCCAGCGTTTCGGGCACCGTGAACACGGTCTGGACCCGGTGGTCCGACTCGATGAGCGGCAGCAGGTCCATCAGTCGAGTGCCCGCCACCAGATGCGGCACCATGACAAGCACCGTGCGGAAGCCGTCGCGGGTGATCCGGTGCTGCGAACCGGCGTTGATCGGGCCGTTCACCCAAAGCGGAAACATCTGTCACCTCCACGCCCGAAGGAGTTCTCCGCCGAGCCCTTCCCGCGGACCGAATCTCTTTTCGAGCAGCACGACCGTGTCAGGAATCGCTGGGTGGTTTACCTGAGATCAACTTGGTCATCCACCGGAAACCGCCGGTCAGCCAGCGGAATTTGATCAAGCACCCGGGTTCTGGCAACGCGTGGATACCCGGCGTCCAGGCGCAGACCACGCGAAGCTGGCCGGGAATGAATCACGGCTTGCAGGACGCTTGCACTCCGATTGCAGTTCACACCGACTTACTGCGATCGGAGGCTTCCGCCAGGTGGGATGCGAGCCATACTCATTTCACGGGGGACCTCGACCAGCGGACGGGGAGGCGCTGGTGGACTTCAAAATATGCGGGCGCGTCCAGCTCCGCTCCGACGGCGCATGGCACGCCGAGTGGTTGAACAGCAAGAAGGCTCGCGGAATGCTCGGCGTTCTGCTGACCCGCCCACGAACAGTATTTCCGGTCGGCATCCTCAGAGAATGGCTGTGGGGACCCGACGCCGGATCGATCCAGCAGATCAAGCCCACCCTGCAAAGCCATGTCTCCAAAATTCGCACGTCATTGGAGAACCTGGGCATCGATGCCCGCCTCGAACACGTCAACTCCGGCTACCGGTTGGATGCCGCACCGGATCAGGTCGACCTTCATCGGGCAAAACAACTTCTCACCGACGCCCACGCCGCCATCCAGAAAAGCGAGTACGAACAGGCGTGCGAAAATCTGACGGCAGCGCTGACTATGGTGCGCGAACCACCACTACTCGAACTGGAAACAGGTCCAGCTGCGGAATTCCGGCAACGCACCGAGCGGAACATTGTCCTCCCCAGTCATTACGCGTTGCTGAAGAGCCGCCTGCGGATCGGGCAGCCAGAACTCGTCCTAGCAACACTTGACGACCTGCAGCCTGAGCACGAGCTCAACACGACGCTGGCGAAGCGGCGGCTCGATGCGTTCTGGGCCACTGGTCGCTTCGACGAGGCCACCGAGTACCACCTTCGGGTCAGGCGCAGACTCAGGGACGGTGATCTCTTCGAGGAAGCCGACGATCTCCTCGCGTACTTCAACCAGAACCGCCCGTCGATCCCAACGCCTCGTCGTCCGCTGGAAGAGGCACCGGACTACCGGGTCAAGCCGCGGCGCTTTCCGACCGGCCACGATCACCTGACCGGCCGCGAGGCGCTCCTATCGGAACTGGATTCAGTCACGGACCACGGCCGCCGCACTGCACTCGTAGTGCTGACCGGAACAGCTGGCATCGGGAAGACCGCGCTGGCCGTGCACTGGGCCCGCAGCGTTCGCAAGCACTTCCCAGATGGCCACATCTGCCTCGACCTGCGGGGTTTCTCCGACTATCCGCGGCTCGAATGCGGCGACGTCGTCCGTCGGCTCCTCCAGCTCTTCCACTCCTCAGCCGACCGGCTCGCCGAGGAGACAGCCCAGTTGGAACGCCTCGCAGACATCATCGGCGATCGACGGCTACTGCTGATCTTCGATAACGTGGAGAGCGCCGAACAGATCACGCCGTTGCTCGACACCTCACCCGATTCATTGATAGTGGTCACGAGTCGGCATCATTTAACCGAGTTCTCGCTGCACCACGGTGCGACCGAAATCAACGTGCCCACCGTCAGCCCTGACGCCACCCGTCAATGGATGCGAGCGG
Source organism: Saccharopolyspora elongata (assembly GCF_004348985.1). Lineage (GTDB taxonomy): Bacteria > Actinomycetota > Actinomycetes > Mycobacteriales > Pseudonocardiaceae > Saccharopolyspora > Saccharopolyspora elongata. The sequence continues at coordinate 16,954 of NZ_SMKW01000099.1, forward strand.
CGATCGGCCCGCGCTGCCATCAGGAACCTGCGGCAGTCAACGCATTAGTTGAAATGTGCGCGGGGATTCCATTCGTGTTCCGACTCGTCAGCCAATATGCGAAGGAGCGACCGGGCTCTTCGCTACGAGAAATAGCACGAATCCTGCGCGACGAACACTGGCTTCTCGACGTCGGCGAAAGCGCAGACCGGGCCGCTGGCACTATTCGCGCCAGTTTTGGTCTCTCCTACCGGGCGCTGCCGACCGAACCGCGGCGCGCATTCCGATTGATCGGTCTGCACCCCGTCCCGATCATGTCACTGGGCGCCGCAGTAGCGTTGGTCGGAGGCCCACTAGATGCCGCAAGAAAAGACCTCGATACCCTGGTACACGCCAATCTCGTCGAACAGACCACGGGGCACTTCGCGCTCCACGACCTGCTTCACGAGTTCGCCGCAGAACAAGCGCAAACAGACGAGTCGACCATTACGCAGGATGCCGCATTGGTCAGGATATTGGACTGGTACCTATACACGGCCAAAAACGCCGAGAAAGCAATGTTTCCATACTCACCGGGCGTCCCCGACCTCGAACACGAGTGCCAGATCCAGGCTGAGGAATTCGTCGACGACCAGGCCGCGTTCAACTGGTACGTCGAAGAGCAGGCCGCCATGATCGCCGCCGTTCACCTCGCATACCGCCGGGGCCAACACGCCCATTCATGGAGATTAGCCAACCACCTCAAAGAGCCCTTGAAAAGGATGGGGGCTTACCATTCCGCACTGGACTGTCTCAAGCTCGGCCTGTCGTCCGCCGAAGCCACCGAAGATAGGCAGGGAATTTCCGGCACCTTAAACAATCTCGGCTATATATGCATGTCGATGAACAAATTCAAGGACGCGCACGCCTACTTCACTTCGGCCTACGAACTGTTCCGCGAAATCGAACACGCCGAGGGCACGGCGATCGCACTGCACAACCTCGCATACCAGCGTTTTCGGACCAACGACCTCGATGCAGCTTGGCAACTCTTCAACGAAGCACTGAACTTCGAGCACGAACATGGCCTCGACCAAGCTAGAGCCGGCACTCTCCGCCACCTCGGACTGCTCTGGAAGGCCCGCGGTGACCTCGTTCGAGCGAACGTAACACTGCACCGGGCGCTGGAGCTGTTCGAGAGCCTGGAACAGGCCGGAGCTCCGCAGTCGGGCCGCGTGCTCAGCGACATCAGCCAGCTGTATTTGGATCGCGGGGACACCCGAGCCGCGATCGACTACGGCGAGCGCGCACTCGCCCTGCACAGCCGAAGCCACGACCTCGCATCGTTCGGTGAGACGTGCCTGGCCCTGACCACGGCGTACAGCCGGCAGGGACATCAACGAGCCGCAGTGGAGTGCGCGCGCGAATCCATCCGAATTTGCTGGCGCACCGGTGACGCCGACACCGAGGCACGCGCCCTGGAACTCCTCTCAAGGGAACTGGAGGCATCGGGCCAGTCCGAAGCAGCCAGCGAAGGGCGAGCCCGCGCGGCCGAGCTTCGCCGAGACACCGGCAACGAAACCAGCTCTCCAACGTGACCGAGCAAAATCCGGCGCGATCGCACACCGACGCCGCTAGATGCACCGATAGCAGTACCCCCCATCAGGCATGGCGATCACCGTCTGACATGATGATGATCACCACATAGCGATCATCATCAATCGATCGAGTGGCTTAGTAAGTTCACGATCACCCGATCCGGTGCGCGCAAAGCGCATAGCGTCATGGAGATTTCCTGCTAATGACACGTAGGACTCGTCGTACCTGCCAAATCTTGATCGGTCTAGCTATGGCGGCCATGCTGCACATCTCTCCCCTGAGCGCCTCAGCGGAGGCGGCGAACTCTGACGTGAGCAATTCCTGGATCGGCCAGTGCACAGCACCAGAGCACGACGACGCCATCGACTAACGCCATCTAAATATGGAGATGCGCCTGATGACGATTTCGCGAGAGACGTCATCAGGCACACTCAGGGAGCGATGAGCGAAGAGCCACTCGCCTTCGCCCGCAGAGGCGCCGTTTGCGCAACGCGGAAAGTCGCCCGACAGCTGGTCCTTCAGTCCATTCCGGACACTCGGAGGGTGATGTTCAGGCGGCCCGCCGCCATGCCGATCTCCGGGCCCGTGCCCGGGAACGTCTTCGGCACCCCGTGGTAGGCCAGGCGGGACGGGCCGCCGAAGACGAACAGGTCGCCCGAGCACAGCTCCACGTCCGTCCACGGCTTGTTGCGGTTCTCCGCGTTCCCGAAGCGGAAGACGCAACTGTCGCCGAGGCTCAGCGACACCACCGGTTCCCGGCTCCGCTCGTCGCGATCCTGGTGCATGCCCATCCGCGCGTCGGCGTCGTAGAAGTTGACCAGCGCCACGTCCGGCCGGTAGTCCTCCGCTGCGCGGCCGTAGGCGTCGGCCAGCGCTCTGCGCCCCAGGTCGCCGAGCCAGTCCGGGAACGGCGTGACCGGGGAACCGTCGCCGTCGTCGACCGTTCGCGAGTAGCGGTAGGGATACCAGTGCCAGCCGAGACAAACGGTCCGCACCGACATCACGCCGCCGCTGGGCAGCCGCGCCGATCGCAGGCCCGCCGGCGACCGCGCCCATTCCCGGCACGCGACGACCAGTTCGCGCTGCCGCTCGACGTCCAGCCAGTCGGGCACGTGCACCGCCCCCGGGGCGATCTCGGCCCGCTCGCGCGGGATCAACGACTCCACATCCGCCCCTCTACCACGCCAAGATCATCGCAGCTCGGCGATCTCCGCGTGAGAACGCTCTCAAGACTGGTTTCGTTACTCCGTTCAGGTTAGGCTTGCCAAACTTTTGGAGCCAACCGGACAGGCAGGGAGCACCATGTTCCGTCCTCGTCGACTGCTCGCGGTCATCACCGCCGTGCTCGCGCTCGGCACCGCCGCGGCGTGCGGCACGTCGACCCCCGAGCAGTCCCCCGCGCCCCAAGGCACCGAGCGGATCGTCACTCACGCCAAGGGCCAGACCAAGATCACCGGCACCCCGCAGCGGGTGGTCGTGCTGGACACCGGGGAACTCGACGCGGTGCTGGCGCTGGGGATCAAGCCGATCGGAACCGTGCTGCCGGACGCCAACAAGACGCTGCAGCCGTACCTCGCCGAGAAGGCCGGTGACATCGAGATCGTCGGCACCATCGGCTCGCCCAACCTGGAGAAGATCACCGCGCTCCAGCCGGACCTGATCCTGTCCAGCAAGGTCCGCGACGACCAGAACTACGAGGCGCTGAGCAGGATCGCGCCGACCGTGTTCGCCGAGACCGTCGGCAAGACCTGGAAGCAGAACTTCCTGCTCGACGCCGAGGCGCTGGGTAAGAAGGACGAGGCGCAGCGGATCCTCGACGCCTACCAGCAGCGCGCCGCCGACATCGGCAAGCAGGTCGGCGACCCGGCCGCCCGCAAGGTCAGCATGCTGCGGTTCATCCCCGGCGACATCCGCCTGTACGGCAAGGGCTCCTTCATCGGCTCGATCCTGGCCGACGCGGGCTTCGGCCGCCCCGACAACCAGCAGATCGAGCAGACCCACACCAAGATCAGCCGCGAGCAGATCTCCCAGGCAGACGGCGACCAGCTGTTCTACGCCGCCTACGGCGAAAGCGCCAAGCAGCAGATGACCGGCGTCGTCGACTCGGTGCAGTGGACGACCCTCAACGCCGTGAAGAACGGCAAGGCCATCGAGGTCCAGGACGACACCTGGTACCTCGGCCTCGGCCCGATCGCCGCCAACCTGGTCCTGGACGACCTGCAGAAGGCCTTCGCCCAGCAGTGACCCGGAGAAGAGCCCGTGGGTCGGCTGGACTCACGGGCTCTTCGCTGCGCTGATCCGCAGATCGCCGGCGCTGCGCCCGACGCGCAGCTCGCCCGCCCCGGGCTCGACGTCCACCACCAACGACACCTCGGCTCCCGCCTCGGCCTCGGCGACGGCGAATCCCGCCAGCCGCAGCGGCTCCGCGGCGTACACCTGCACCACCTCGCGTCCCGCTCGGTCGCCGGTGTTGCGCAGTTTGACCCGCACGCCCTCGCCTTCGGCGACGGCCTCCAGGTACTCCCAGGTCGTGTACCCGAGCCCGTGTCCGAAGTGGAACGCCGGTGTCACGGCCCGTTCTTCGTACGCGCGGTAGCCGACCACGGTTCCCTCGGTGTAGTGCAGCTCGCCATCCACCGGCTGCACGCCGGGCAGCGGGACCGGGACGTCGGCGAGCTCAGCGGGGAACGTCGTCGGCAGCCGGCCGCCGGGCTCCGCCTCGCCCAGCAGCACATCGGCCAGCGCATCCCCGTACTCCTGGCTGCCGAACCAGGTCCACAGCACCGCGGGCACGTCGGCGGCCCACGGCATGAGCACGGGCGAGCCGGCGTTGACCACCACGACGGTGTTCGGATTCGCCGCCACGACCTTGCGGATGAGCTCGTTCTGCACGCCGGGCAGGTCCAGCGAGTCGCGGTCGCGGCCCTCCGTCTCGACCTCGTCGTTGGTGCCGACCACGACCACCGCGACATCGGCGTCCCTGGCGACCGCGAGGGCCGCCGCGAGTTCGCTGGCGTCGTCCCATTCCCGTGCGCGGTGCCCGATTCCGACCGCCACCAGCGCATCGAGGCTCTGCGGGGTGAACTCCACGGTCAGCCCGGCCCGGCCGGCCTCGTCCAGGTCCGATTCCACGAGCACCACGTTGAACCGCTGCTCGGGCGGCTCCAGCATGTCGCCCATCGGATCGTCGATCCCGTCCGCGCGCACCACGTCCGCGGCCAGCACCTCCCGCCCCGCGAGTTCGACGCGGAAGCCGCCGGTGCCGTTCACCCCGAACACGTGCTCGCCGACGTCGAGCCGGAGATTCCCGCGCACCCGCAACGACTTCGTCCCGGCAGGCAGCCCGCCGAGCCACAGCAGCCGCTCGGTGCCGCGCAATTCGCTTTCGAGCACCTCGCCGTCGGCACCGAGGTAGTCGACGCGCAGGCCGCTACCCTCGCCCTCCGGGTCGGTGACCTCCGCTCCCGGGATCACGTCCAGCAGCCGCCGATGCCGGACACCGCGCTGGTACACCACATCCGCGTCCGGCAGCGCCGCCCGCAGCCCGTCCAGCGGCGTCACCACGTGCGGCGGGCTGACGTGCGAGGAGCCGCCGCCCTGCACCGCCGGGATGGTGGCGTTCTCGCCGATCACCGCGACCTTGGCGACCTTCGGGTCGATCGGCAGCAGCGGCGCATCGGACACGACCTCGTTGCGCAGCAACACGAATCCCTGCGCCGCGAGTCGCCGGATGACCGGCCGGCCCTCCTCCGACGGGCCGCCACCGCCGGGCTCGGAGTCCTCGAACGCGCCGACGCGGCCGGCCAGCCGCAGGACGCGCAGGACCTTGTCGTCGAGCACCGACTCCGGAACTTCGCCCTTCTCCACGGCCTTCGCGAGTTTCCCGCCGCTCCAAGGGCTTTTCGGTCCGGGCATCGCCAGGTCGAGGCCGCCGAACGCCGCCGCCTGGAGCGATCGGGTGGCGAACCAGTCCGACACGAGCACGCCGTCCCACGCCCACTCGCCCTTGAGGATGTCGTTGACCAGCGCGGAATTCTCGGTCATCGTGCTGCCGTTCACCGAGTTGTAGGCGGCCATCAGCACCCATGGCGAAGCCTTCGCGATGATCCGCTCGAACGGCTTGAGGTAGAGGCCGCGCAGCGTCCGCTCGTCGACGATCGCGTCGTAGCTGAGCCGCTCGGTTTCGCTGTCGTTGGCCACGAAGTGCTTCGGCGTCGCGGCCACCCCGCGCGACTGGATGCCCGCCACCACCTCGGCGCCGATCTCGCCGATCAGCAGCGGGTCCTCCGAGAAGTTCTCGAAATGCCTTCCGCCGAAAGGACTTCGGTGCACGTTGACGGTCGGCGCCAGCACCACGTGCACGCCACGGCGGCGCGCCTCGTCGCCGAACATCTCCCCCGCGGTCCGCGCCGCCGCCCGGTCCCACGTCGCCGCCAGCGCGGACGCCACCGGGAACAGCAGCGAGGTATCGCGCTCGTCCCAAGTCGTGCCGCGCACCCCGTTCGGGCCGTCGGAGAGCACCAACGACCGCAGCCCGATCTGGGGCATCGGGTGCAGGGTCCAGAAATCGGCTCCGGTCAGCAGCCGCGCCTTGTCCGCCACGGTCAGCTCCGAGAGCAACGACCGAAGCTTCGCCTCGTCCACCGGGTCCCCTTTCGCCAGCCCCCGGCCGCCCAGTCTCGGCCACCGCGCCCGGACTGTCGACCGGTACCGCGCCACGCCGTTATCTGCCCATGCACGCCGCCCCCGAACCCAACATGTAGTGTGTCGATCGCTGGTGGTTCACCGGAGGCGTCCGGTGAGGCAAGAGGGAACCCGGTGCGAATCCGGGACTGCCCCGCAGCGGTGAACGGGAACGAAAGTCGTGACCCGGCTGCCGAACGGCAGCGGGTAGAGCACTGGGCGAACAGCCTGGGAAGCCACGACCACTAGGCCGCCCGTGAGTCCGAAGACCTGCCACCGGTGCACGCGCGAAGCGTGCTGTCCGGGACCTCGAGGGCGGGTCTGCGCGGACGACCAGCGGCTACCGCCGCGGGTCTCCTCGCACGCCGTCGTGGTCCGCCGAGCTCGCGAGGGAGAGAGCCCGTGACGGCGACACTCAACGACTGGACCCGCGTGTCCACTGTGGTCCACCAAGCCTGCGCCGGGCTGTCCGGCGTGTCCGCCGAAGCCGTGCTCGACGAGGTGCGGCGCACCGGCTACACCGGCATCAGCGACGACGAGCTCTCGCTGGCCCAGGTCATGGCGGCGCGCACGCTGATCGAGACCGAACCGAACTACTCGCAGGTCACCGCCCGGCTGCTGCTGGACCGGATGCGCCGCGAGGCGCTGAGCTACCTGGGCGAGCCGCAGGAGGCCGACCAGGAGGAGATGTGCGCTCGCTACCCGGAGTACTTCGCCGACTACGTGCGGCGCGGCATCGAGCTGGAGATGCTGGACCCGGAGCTGGGCACCTTCGACCTGGCGCGGCTGGGCGGCGCGCTGGTGGCGGAACGCGACCTGACCTTCGGCTTCCTCGGGCTGCAGACCCTCTACGACCGGTACTTCCTGCACCACGACGGCACCCGGTTCGAGCTGCCGCAGGCGTTCTTCATGCGGGTCGCGATGGGTCTCGCGCTGCGCGAGGACGACCGCGAGGCGCGGGCCATCGAGTTCTACCACCTGCTGTCGTCGTTCGACTTCATGTGCTCGACGCCGACGCTGTTCAACGCCGGCACCACCCGACCGCAGCTGTCGTCCTGCTTCCTGACCACTGTGGACGACGACCTGTCCGGCATCTTCCACTCGATCAGCAACAACGCGCTGCTGTCGAAGTACGCCGGCGGGCTGGGCAACGACTGGACGCCGGTGCGCGGCATCGGCGCCCACATCAACGGCACCAACGGGAAGTCGCAGGGCGTGGTGCCGTTCCTGAAGATCGCCAACGACACCGCGGTGGCGGTCAACCAGGGCGGCAAGCGCAAGGGCGCGGTGTGCGCGTACCTGGAGACCTGGCACATCGACGTCGAGGAGTTCCTCGACCTGCGCAAGAACACCGGCGACGACCGCCGCCGCACCCACGACATGAACACCGCAAACTGGGTGCCGGACGAGTTCCTGCGCCGCGTCGAAGCCGACGAGCAGTGGACGCTGTTCTCCCCGGACGAGACCTCTGACCTGCACGACCTCTACGGCAAGGCGTTCGCCGAGCGCTACCGCGCCTACGAGCAGGCCGCCGACCGCGGCGAGATCAAGGTGTTCAAGCGGGTCCGCGCGGTGGAGCTGTGGCGGCGGATGCTGACCATGCTCTTCGAGACCGGCCACCCGTGGATCACCTTCAAGGACCCGTGCAACCTGCGCTCGCCGCAGCAGCACAACGGCGTCGTGCACTCCTCGAACCTGTGCACCGAGATCACCCTGAACACCAGCACCGACGAGGTGGCGGTGTGCAACCTCGGGTCGATCAACCTGGCCCGGCACGTCACGGCCGACGGCATCGACGCCGAGAAGCTGGAGCGCACCACCCGCACCGCCGTGCGGATGCTGGACAACGTCATCGACATCAACTTCTACACGATCCCCGAGGCGCGCCGGTCCAACCTGCGGCACCGGCCGGTCGGGCTGGGGCTGATGGGCTTTGCGGACGCGCTGTTCGTGCAGCGCATCCCGGTGTCGTCGGATGCGGCGGTGGAGTTCGCCGACCGCAGCATGGAGCAGATCAGCTACCACGCCATCGCCGCGTCGAGCGCGCTGGCGGCCGAGCGGGGCCGCTACGAGTCCTTCGACGGTTCGCTGTGGAGCCGCGGCATCCTGCCGATCGACTCGCTCGAACTGCTCGCCGAGGCCCGCGACGGCGACGTCGACCTGGACCGGTCGTCCACGCTGGACTGGGAGTCGCTGCGGGCGCGGGTGGTGCGCGATGGCATGCGCAACTCCAACGTGATGGCCATCGCGCCGACCGCCACGATCTCCAACATCTGCGGCGTCAACCAGTCCATCGAGCCGGTCTACCGCAACCTGTACGTCAAGGCGAACATGTCCGGCGACTTCACCGTGGTCAACCCGCAACTGGTGGCCGACCTGAAGCGCGTGGGGCTGTGGGACGACGCGATGGTCGCGGACCTGAAGTTCCACGACGGCAGCCTGCTGCCGATCGAGCGGATCCCGCAGGAGCTCAAGGAGCTCTACGCCACCGCGTTCGAGATCGAGCCGCGCTGGCTGGTCGAGGCTGCGGCACGGCGGCAGAAGTGGATCGACCAGGCGCAGTCGCTGAACCTCTACGTCAGCCGGCCCAGCGGCCGCACCCTCGACGAGCTCTACCGGCTCGCCTGGCACAAGGGCCTGAAGACCACGTACTACCTGCGCTCCACCAGCGCGACCCACGTGGAGAAGAGCACCCTGCGCGGCACCGACGGCAAGCTCAACGCGGTCCCGACGGCGGTCCCCGTTTCGGAGATCCCGATCTCGGCGGCCGGCGCGGCCTGCTCGGTCGAAGACCCCGACTGCGAAGCCTGCCAGTAACCCCGCCCTGGCATCCCGCCGCGATTTCAATGGAGATCAACGGTCTGATTTCCATTGGAATTGCGGGACCCGAGGGCCGGAGTCCAGGTCAAGTCCTGTTCGACGCGCGGACTCGAGCCGCGCGATTTCCTTGGAGCAACACAGCATGACCTCCTTGCAAACCCCCTCCTCGGCCGCCGGGCTCGGCGAGATCGACCGCTCCGGCGGGCGCGTCGCTGTCGGCGACAAGGCGATGATCAACGCTCGCGCCGACGTCAACCAGCTGCTCCCGCTCAAGTACGGCTGGGCGTGGGAGAAGTACCTCGCGGGCTGCAACAACCACTGGATGCCCACCGAGATCTCGATGCAGGCCGACATCGCGCTGTGGAAGTCCGCCGACGGCCTCAGCGCCGACGAGCGCCTGCTGCTCAAGCGCAACCTCGGGTTCTTCGCCACCGCGGAATCCCTGGTGGCCAACAACATCGTGCTCGCCGTCTACCGGCACATCACCAACCCCGAGTGTCGCCAGTACCTGCTGCGGCAGGCCTTCGAAGAGGCCGTGCACACCCACACCTTCCAGTACATCTGCGAAAGCCTCGGCCTCGACGAGGGCGAGCTGTTCAACATGTACCGCGAGATCCCGTCGATCGCCGACAAGGACGCCTGGGCGCTGCAGTACACCCGCAGCCTGGAGGACCCTGACTTCGCCACCGGCAGCACCGAGGCCGACCAGGCGTTCCTGCGCGACCTCGTGGCGTTCTACGTGATCTTCGAGGGCATGTGGTTCTACACCGGGTTCGCGCAGATCCTCGCGCTGGGCCGGCGGAACAAGATGGTCGGCATCGCCGAGCAGTACCAGTACATCCTGCGCGACGAGTCGATCCACCTGAATTTCGGCATCGACTGCATCAACCAGATCAAGCTGGAGAACCCGCACCTGTGGACCGAGGAGTTCCAGGCCGAGGTCCGGCGGATGCTGGCGGAGGCCTGCGAGCTGGAGATCGCCTACGGGCGCGACACGATGCCGCGCGGCCTGCTCGGCATCAACGCCGAGCTCAGCGCCCAGTACATGCACTTCATCACCAACCGGCGCTGCGCCCAGCTGGGCCTGGAGCCGGTGTTCCCGGAGACCGACAACCCCTTCCCCTGGATGTCGGAGGCCATGGACCTGAAGAAGGAGAAGAACTTCTTCGAAACCCGGGTGATCGAGTACCAGTCCGGCGGCTCCCTCCAGTGGGACTGACGCCGGCGGGTTGAAGCGAACGGCCTGTTCACGCCGCTAGGCGGGGTGAACAGGCCGTTCGCTTTCCATGTGATCCCGCCCACCCGCCGACAATCGGGCAAACCCGCGCCGTTGGAACCCGCGCCTGCCCTAACGTCGATCGGCGTTCGCACACCACACCAGGGAGGAAGACGTGATCATCTGGGGATTCCGGAGCAGCGTCCAGCGGCTGGCCAGCCTGCAACTCGTCTGCCCAGGCTGCCGCGTCACGTGTGCGACGACCCTCAACAAGGGCGTCACCAAGTTCACGCTGTTCTTCATCCCGCTGTTCCCGACCAGGACCCGGTACGCGCTGACCTGCACCTGGTGCGGCACGACTTCTCCGATCACCAAGGAAAAGGCGGAACAGCTCCAGGCCCGGCCGCAGCAGGGCCTGCAATCCTGATCACTCGCAGACCGCTCCTTCGGCCGCGGAGCCGACCAGCTTCGCGTACTTGCCGAGCACTCCCTTGCGGAACCGCGGTGCCGGCGGTGACCAGTTCTCCCGACGGCGCAGGAGTTCTTCGTCGCCGACGAGCAGGTCCAGGGTCCGGTTGGCGAGGTCGAGGTGGATCGGATCGCCGTCCTGCACCAGCGCGATCGGTCCGCCGTCGGTCGCCTCCGGCGCCACGTGCCCGATGCACAACCCCGTGGTGCCGCCGGAGAACCGGCCGTCCGTCACCAGCAGCACGTCCTTGCCGAGCCCGGCGCCCTTGATCGCACCGGTCACGGCGAGCATCTCCCGCATTCCCGGCCCGCCGCGCGGCCCCTCGTAGCGGATGATGACCACGTCCCCGGGCTTCAGCGTGCCGTCCTCCACGGCATCCATCGCCCCCTGCTCGCCGTCGAAGACGCGCGCCGTGCCCTCGAAGCTCGCCGAGTCGAAGCCCGCGCTCTTGACCACCGCGCCGTCCGGCGCGAGCGATCCGCGCAGGATGGTGAGCCCGCCGGTGGGGTGGATCGGGTTCGAAAGCCCGTGCAGCACCTCGCCGTCGAGGCCCGGCGGGTCGAGCTCGGCGAGGTTCTCCGCAACGGTGCGGCCGGTCACCGTCATGCACTCGCCGTGCAGCAGCCCGGCATCGAGCAGGGCCTTCATCATCACCGGCACGCCGCCGATCCGGTCCACCGCGGGCATCACGTACCGGCCGAACGGCTTGACGTCGGCCAGGTGCGGCACGCGGTCGCCGATCCGGTTGAAGTCGTCCAGCCGCAGGTCGACCTCGGCCTCCCGGGCGATCGCGAGCAGGTGCAGCACGGCATTGGTCGATCCGCCGAAGGCCATCGTCACGGCGATCGCGTTCTCGAACGCCTCCTTCGTGAGGATCTGCCGTGCGGTCAGCTGCCGGGCCAGCATGCCGACCGCCAGCCGACCGGCTTCGCGAGCACCCGCGTCACGGCGCCGATCCACCGACGGCGGGCTGGCCGACCCGGGCACCGACATGCCGAGGGCCTCGGCCGCGCAGGCCATGGTGTTCGCGGTGTACATCCCCCCGCAGGCACCTTCGCCCGGGCAGATGGCGCGCTCGATGCGATCCACCTCGGCGCGCGTGATGAGACCGCGCGCGCACGCCCCCACCGCCTCGAATGCGTCGATGATGGTGACCTCGCGGTCGTCGACGCGGCCCGGCAGGATCGAGCCGGCGTAGACGAACACCGACGCCAGGTCCAGCCTCGCTGCCGCCATCAGCATGCCCGGCAGGCTCTTGTCGCAGCCCGCGAGCAGCACGGAACCGTCCAGCCGTTCGGCCTCCATCACGGTCTCGACGGAGTCCGCGATGATCTCCCGGGACACCAGGGAGTAGTGCATGCCGACGTGCCCCATCGAGATGCCGTCGGAGACCGAGATAGTGCCGAACTCCATCGGGTACCCGCCGGCCTCGTGCACGCCTTCCTTCGACGCCTGCGCCAGGCGCTGCAGCGAGAGGTTGCACGGGGTGATCTCGTTCCAGGAGGACGCCACCCCGATCTGGGGCTTGGCGAAGTCGGCGTCCTGCATGCCGATGGCGCGCAACATCCCGCGCGCCGCGGCCCGCTCCATTCCTTCGGTGACCTCGCTGCTGCGAGGCTTCAGCGTGCGCTGGTCGCTCGTGAGCTTGGCATGGTCCACGCCTCGACTGTAGTCCGCATCACAGCCGAACCGCCCGCCACAGGACGACGTGTCGGGGCCGGAAATGGAGAAAGGGTCCCTTCTCTTCCGTTCTACCGGAAGAGAAGGGACCCTTCTCAAAAAAGTGTCGGCGGTGTCTTACTCTCCCACACCCTATCGAGTGCAGTACCATCAGCGCTGGGGAGCTTAGCTACCGGGTTCGGAATGGGACCGGGCGGACCCTCCCCGCCATCGCCACCGACAACCCCAAA
>NZ_SMKW01000009.1 GCF_004348985.1 Saccharopolyspora elongata
TCGTCGAGCGCACAATCGCCTGGTACCACGGCATGCGACGCCTCCGCATCCGCTGGGAACGCCGCGACGACATCCACGAAGCGTTCCTCGGCCTGGCCACCTGCATCATCTGCTACCGACACATCAAAACCCTTTGTTAGGAACCCTTAGCGGGATGATGGGCATCGGCAAGTCGCTGACCGCGCTGCGCTGGGCGCACCAGGTGCGGAAGGAGTTCCCGGGCGGGATCTTCGTGGGTGACCTGCGCGGATCCGATCCTGCCGGGCCGCGAAGCGCGGGCGAGATACTGAGTGGCTTCCTCGGGATGCTCGGCCTGGCCGGCGCGGCGCTGCCGGCGACGGAGCACGAGCGAGCCGCCGCGTTCCGCAACATCACCGAAGGTCGCCGGATCCTGGTCATTCTCGACGACGCCGCGACCGCAGCGCAGGTGCGGGCGCTGCTGCCGTCGTCGCCGACCAGTGCGGTGCTTGTCACCAGCCGCCGCGAGCTCACGTTCCTGGGCGGCGCGGTCGAACCGATGCGGTTGGCGCCGTTCGAGGAGGAAGCGGCGATCGCACTGCTGGCGGGGCAGCTCGGGAACAGCGCCGAGGCAGAAGTGGCCGCGCTGCGGAAGTTGAGCAAGGCGTGCGGGCGGCACCCGATGGCGTTGCAGGTGGCGGCCGCGCAATTGCCCGGCCGTTTCTCAATATCGTCCTATGTGGACAGAATTGCGCCGGATCTGTTGCGCCGCCTGGAGGTGGACGGAGAGCGGCCCTTCGACGGTGCCTTCGAGTTCGGCTACCAGGCGTTGTCGAAGGATCAGCAGCACGCTTATCGGCTGCTGGGCTGCCACCCGGCGACGGAGTTCTCCCTGGAGGCGGCTGCGGCGCTGCTCGGCGAGTCGGTTGCGGATACCGAGGAGCTGCTGCTGGCGTTGTCCCGGGCGAACCTCGTGGTGTCGGTCAGCGGGCGGTACAGCATTCATGCGCTGCTGCGGCAGCATGCGAAGGCCAAGCTGTCCGCGGACGACGATTCTCCGGCCGCATTGCGCCGGATCGTCGAGCACTACCACGACTTCCTGATGGCGCGGGACATCGTGCTGTCGAAGCGGCGACGACTCAGCTCGCGCTACGACGCGGTGCGTCCGGCGCATGCAGGCGAGCGCGCGGCGGAGCGGGCGTTGGAGGAGTTGGAGGCGGAGCGCGAGACGCTGTCGGCGTTGGTGGGCATCGCGGTGGAAACCGGGTTGGACGACCGCGCCTGGCAGCTGTGCGAGAGCCTGTTCAGCTACTACACCGACCGCAACTACTTCGTGGACCTGATCGAGATCCTCCCGCTCGGGATCGCGGCGGCCGAGCGGCTGGGCGATCCCCGGGCGCTGGTGCGCATGCACTCGCACTTCGGCTCGGCTTGCTACGCGGCGGGTGAATACCGCGCGGCACAAGAGCAATTCGAGCTCTCGTACGACATCGCCGAGGCGAACCACGACGATTGGGGACAGCAGAGCGCCATCGAATGGATCGGCCTCATCCACGAGCGGCGCGAGGAGTGCGACGAGGCCCTGCGCTGCTTCGAACGGTCCCGCGACATCGTGGAGAAGCGCTTCGCGGCGGATCGGCAGTCCCGTCCGTTGGGGCTATACCGCATGCACTCGGGGCGGGTGTTGACCCGTGCCGGGCGGGCATCGGAGGCGCTGCCACGGTTGGCGGAGGCGTTCGACTTCTTCGTCGGCCTCGGGGAGCAGGCCAACAGCGCGAAGGTGGCGCTGTCGCTGGCCGAAGCCCATTTGCAAGGCGACGACCTGGCGGAGGCGTTGCGGTGGGGCCAGAAGGCGCTTGAACTGTGCCGCGCGGCGCGGATGGCTGCCGACCAGGCGGCGGCGTTGGAGCTGCTGGCGGAGCTCAGCGCGCGCAACGGGGACGTGCAGGCGGCGGCGGGTCAGCGCCGGGAGGCGGCGGAAATCCTCACCGTGCTGGGAAATCGGCGTGCTCAGGCGCTGTTGGCGCGCGAGTCATGACACCGCGACCGGTCGGCCGTTGACGGTGAGACCGGGGGAGAGGCCGGCGAGCTCACGCCCCGTCGCCAGCCACTCGAACACCGCGGAGGCGTAGATCACCGGGTCGTCGGAGCCGCTGAGGCGTGCTTGGTCACCGTATCGGGTTCGGATGATGCACGAGTCTCGGCACGCCGCTGCGGCCAGCTGCAGCCCTGGACGTGCGGAAATGGCTTCCCGGAGCCAGGTTTCGGTGTGCCGGCCCCACTGCTCGGCGTCGGCCAGCACGAGTACGTCGGCGACGGCGCGAAGCCGTGGACCGGGATGGTCTGCGGTCACCACCAGGTGGCTTCGCTCCGGAATGCGCTCTATCGGAACCATTTCGGCCGGATACCGGTCCAACGAGATCTCGCATCCACTGTGCACTCTTCCGGTGGCGTACATGGCAGTTGGACGCCACGGCCAGTTCCCGCCGGGAAGCCCCTGCACGGTGTCGGGAGGTACGCCCGGTTCTGTTCGGGGTTCCGTCAGGCCGAGCATCGAGTAGCACAGCTCCCGCAGCCGCTCCGCCGCCCCATCGGGGCAGGACGTGATCATCTGGTGCACGGCGGCCGATTTCTCAGGCGTGTGCTCGGCGATGGTCTTCCGCAGCTGCGGCAGGATCGGCTGCCCCAGGTCCAGCCGGGGCGCTTGCGATCCGACGAGCGCTACCGCAGAGTCGGGTGCGACTGAGGACTCCGGGAACGCCGCCAGTGACGTGGGCAGGCCCAGCGCCGCGCCGTAGGCGGTCACCGAGCCGTGGTCGCCGATGAGCAGATCGGCGGCCACCAGAGCGGCGCGCCAGCCGTACTCCGGCGGCACCACCATCAGGCCCGACCGCTGGTGCGGCGCCAGCCAGCGGTGCACAGCGTGCGGCCCGTGCTCGTTCCAGATGTGCGGATGCAGGATCGTCACCACGCGGAACTCGTCGACCGGCAGCTCGGTCAGAAGTCGCTCGTACAGTACGGAAACCTCGCCCAGCAGCGAGTTCTTCCGATGCGTCGAGCTGATGGCGATGACGGTCTGGTCGCCGTCGGCACCGAGCGCCAGGCGGTAGCGCAGCCGCCACGGCACGCTGGCGCGGAGCCGGTCGTAGCAGGGATCGCCGGTGACGGCCGCTACCTCGGCGGCCTGCGGCGCCGAGGCGCGCAGCCTCGCGAGCTGTTCGTGGTGTGAGAGCACGATCGCCGACGGGATCGGACGTCCGTCGTCCAGCAGCAGCTCAGGCGACAGGCCGAAGGCTTCCGGGCTTCCGGGCTTCCGGGCTTCCGGGCTTCCGGGCTTCCGGGCTTCCGGGCTTCCGGGCTTCCGGGCTTCCGGGCTTCCGGGCTTCCGGAACGATCTTAGTGTAACGAATCCCGTGTGGTAGCGAAAGAATCGGCGCTTTCAGCTCGCGGAGTCCACTGTGGCCTGCCGTGATGGCGAGGTGGTATTCCCGCTTGCATCCCGGCGGTACCGGGAAGACGCCCTTGGCGGCGAACAGTTCCGCCAGCCCGTTCGGCTGCGGATCGGCGCTGTTCCAGGCGAAGTCGAGCCCGACCCGGAAGTCCCCTTCGAACAGGTCCACCACGTCGAGCAGTCGCGTCATCGCGGTGACGTTGTCGACGACGATCCGCACGCGGCGCTGGGTGCGGACGGTTTCGAGTCGTGAGTGGTCGTGGTCGTCGCAGCGACCACACCCACTCACGACATCGGGCTGCGCCGCGCCGTCACCCGGGGATTCCGCCATGGCGCAACACTAGCCTCGGGCGGTCAGCGGCGGCGCCAGGCGTGTTCGCCGAGCAGGCGCAGGCCGTTGAGGCCCACGATGATCGTCGAGCCCTCGTGGCCGGCCACTCCCAGCGGCAGCGGCAGGTTCCCTACCAGGTCCCACACCACCAGCACAGCGATGAAGGTGCCCGCGATGACGAGGTTCTGCTTGACCAGGCGGCGGGCCCGGCGGGACAGGTCCACGACCTTCGGCACCGCGACCAGCTCGTCGCGGACGATCACCACGTCCGCCGTCTGCAGCGTGAGATCGGAGCCCGTGCGCCCCATCGCCACCCCGCAGTGCGCGGCGGCCAGCGCGGGCGCGTCGTTGACGCCGTCGCCCAGCACCATCGTCCGCTGCCCGGACTCCCGCACGGCCGCGACCTTGTCCGCGGGCAGCAGGTCCGCGCGCACGTCGCCGATGCCGACTTCGGCCGCGACCCGGGCCGCCGCGCGCTTGTTGTCGCCGGTGAGCAGCACCGGCTCAGCACCGGTCAGTTCCCGCAGCCCGCGCACCGCTTCGGCGGCGTCCGGGCGCAGCCGGTCGGCGATCCCGAGCATTCCGGCGGGGGAGCCGTCGACGGTCACCAGCACCGTGGTGTGGCCCGCGGTTTCCAGGTCGGCGGCGATGTCCGAGCCGCGCGGGCTGGTGACCGCCACGACGCGTCCGTCCACTGTGGCCGATACGCCGAACCCCGGCGTGGCCCGGAAGTCCTCGGCGGCCGGGACGGCGAGGCCCTTTTCGCGTGCCGCCGCGACGATCGCGCGCGCCAGCGGGTGTTCGCTGAGGTGCTCGGCGCCGGCCGCCAGCGCGAGGAGTTCGTCGGCGTCGCGGCCGTCGGCAGGGTCGACCCGCACCACGCGGGGCGTGCCTTCGGTGAGGGTGCCGGTCTTGTCCAGCGCGACCCGCTCGACCTCGCCGAGCCGTTCCATCGCCACGGCCGACTTCACCAGCACGCCGTGCCGCCCGGCGTTGGCGATCGCCGACAGCAGCGGCGGCATCGTCGCCAGCACCACGGCGCACGGCGAGGCGACGATCATGAACGTCATCGCGCGCAGCAGGGCGCCTTCCAGGGCGTCGCCGAACAGCAGCGGAATCCCGAAGACCGCGAGCGTGGCGACCACGACGCCGATGGAGTACCGCTGCTCGATCTTCTCGATGAACAGCTGCGTCGGCGCCTTCGCCTCGCCGGCCTCGGCGACCAGCGCCACGATGCGCGCGATCACCGACTCCGAGGCGTCCTTCGCGACGCGCACCCGCAGCGCGCCGGTGCCGTTGAGGGTGCCGGCGAACACCTCGTCGCCCGGTCGTTTCGCCGCAGGCAGCGGCTCGCCGGTGATGGTCGCCTGGTCGATGTCGCTGGTGCCGTCGAGCACCTCGCCGTCGGCGCCGATCCGCTCGCCGGGTCGCACCACGATCACGTCGCCGACCTGCAGCTTCGCCGTGTCGACGGTCTCCTCGACGCCATCGCGCACCCGAACCGCGGTCTCCGGCGCGAGGTCGAGCAGGCTGCGCACGGAGTCCTCGGTGCGGGCGGTGGCGTAGGCCTCCAGGGCGCCGGAGGTGGCGAAGATGACGATCAGGAGCGCGCCGTCGGTGATCTGCCCGATCGCGGCGGCGCCGATGGCCGCGACGATCATCAGCAGGTCCACGTCCAGGGTCTTCTCGCGCAGCGCCTGCAGCCCGGCGAGGCTCGGTTCCCAGCCGCCGGTGGCGTAGCAGACGAGGTACAGCGCCCAGTAGAGCCCGGCGGGGCCGCCGGCGAGCTGCACGGCGAGGCCGAGCAGGAACGCCGCCAGCGCCGCGGCGGCCCACCGCGCCTCCGGGAGCGCGAACAGGCCGCGCCGGGTGCTCGGCGGCTCGGGTATCGGTGTGGTCGTGCGGTCGGTGACGGCGGTCATCGCGAGCACCCCTCCGGAGTCGGTTGTGGTCCGGCGAGCACGATACATGAACGTCTGATCAACCGTTCATATGTCCCAGGCCGTTAGACTCCCGGACATGGGTCATGGGGTCAAGCGCGATGTCACGCCGACCGCGCGGCTGGACGCGGCGTCGGCCGCCTCGGTCGCCGAGACCCTGCAGGCCCTGGCCACGCCCTCGCGCCTGCTGATCCTCAGCGAACTGCGCCAGCGCGCGATGGCGGTGGGCGAAC
The DNA here is from genome assembly GCF_004348985.1 of Saccharopolyspora elongata. GTDB lineage: Bacteria > Actinomycetota > Actinomycetes > Mycobacteriales > Pseudonocardiaceae > Saccharopolyspora > Saccharopolyspora elongata. The sequence goes on from NZ_SMKW01000009.1 coordinate 5,914, forward strand.
TGGCGGAGGCGGTGGGCATGGAGCAGTCGGCGGTCTCGCACCAGCTGCGCCTGCTGCGCTCGCTCGGCCTCGTCGTCGGGAACCGCTCCGGCCGCAGCGTGGTCTACTCGCTGTACGACAACCACGTCGCCCAGCTGCTCGACGAGGCGGTCTACCACATCGAACACCTGCGCCTGGGCCTGTCGGACTGACCGTCAGGCCGAGCGCGGCGCGTATCTGAACGCGGCGGTGTAACCGGCCGGAGCCTCGGTAGAGTCGGCGGGATGTGGCCACGTGTGAACGGGATGCGGACGCTCGAACTCGGCACTCCCGGTGGCCTCCGCGGCGAACTCAACGCCCTCGTCCTGGCGGGCACCAAGACCGCCACCGCCTCCTTGCTGGCCGAGTACGCGGAAGAGGGGGAGGAGCTCGAATCGCCCGGCGAGCGCCTCGCCCTGCTCGACGACCACGGCGCGGTCCTGGCCGAGCTCCGGGTCACGGCGGTGACGACCGTGGCCTTCGGCGAGGTGCCGTGGGAGTTCGCCGAGGCCGAAGGCGAGGGCTACGCCGACCTCGACCACTGGCGCCGAGCCCACCTCCGGTACTGGCAGGAAACCGAAGGCCGCCGAGTCGACGAGACCACCCCCGTGGTGTGCATGCACTTCACCCGCACGATCGATCCCCGCGACCGAACAGCGGCGGAGCGGTACTGACCCTCGCCTTCGCTCCGAGCCGAACGCGCCCACACGCTGACTTGGGTTCGTCCCTGTTCGGCGCGAGGCTCTTTTCGTGCCTGGCTGTGCGAATCGCGGTCCTCAGCGGCTCGCGTCCGGGCTTGCCGAACTAGCGTTGCCGGAGTTTTCGAACAACGCGTCCAAGGCTTCACCGCTCATTCCCGTGTCCTCAAAGGGGATCGACTCCTGGTAGCTGGTCCAAGTGACGCATGTTGGCCGCGCCCCCGTCGACGCGAACTTCCTCCGCTGCGTCGATCACGGCCGTCGCGTCGATCTCCGAGCCAGGGGGGAACGGGATTTGATGTGTCCCGTAGATGATGGCTTCGTCATTCGTTCCGCCCGTCGTCACGGCGTCGTCGTCCCCGTACGTCTGCCACATGCAGACGCCGCGATCCGCTCGGAATCCGACCAAGAGCTCAGCTTCGAGGGCGGTTTCGAAGTCCCTGCCCTGGGCTTCGCTGTCATCCGTCCTAAAGCAGATGAACACGATGTTCCGATCAGGCAGGCAATTGCGTTGAGATCGCCACGAACATGACGGATACCGCCTTGGTCCGTGACAGCAAGCTCGGCGAATCGTCTCCGGCCATGGTCTTGTCATCCAAGGCTTTCGCGGGCCTGATCAGCAGCATCAAGTCCGGTCGCTTCGACGCCTGACGCGGAGTCGTGAGTGAATATCCTAGGCTAGAGCCCGGATATTCACTCACAAGCCCTGCATGTCTCAGTTCAGGCCGGTGATCTGGCCGTGGTCGTCGATGTCGATCGTCTCCGCCGCCGGGTGGGAGCCCAGGCCCGGCATCGTCCTCATCTCGCCGCAGATCGGGTAGATGAAGCCCGCGCCCACCGAGGCCCTGACCTCCCGGACCGGGAGGGTCCAGCCCGTCGGGGCTCCGAGCAGCGTCGGGTCCGAGCTCAGCGACAGGTGCGTCTTGGCGATGCACACCGGCAGGTCGCCGAAGCCGTTCGCCTCGTAGCCGTCCAGGGCGCGGGCCGCCGCCGGCAGGTACGACACGCCGTCCGCGCCGTACACCTTCGTCGCGATCGTTTCGATCTTCGCCCGCAGGTCCGCCGAATCCGGGTACAGCAGCTGGAAACCGTTCGGCTCCTCGGCCGCCGCCACCACCGCTTCGGCCAGCTCCACCGCTCCCTTGCCGCCCTCCAGGAAGTGGTTGCTGATCGCGACGCGCGCGCCCTCCGCCTCGGCGACCTGCCGGATCGCCTCGTGCTCGCTGCGGTAGTCGGTCGGGAACGCGTTGATCGCTACCACCGGCGACACCCCGTGCAGGCGGATGTTGTCGATCTGCTTGCGCAGGTTCGCCGCCCCGGCCAGCACGTCGTCGGGGTTCTCCGCCAGCATCGCCGCGGGCAGGGGCTTGCCCGCCACCACCTTGTAGCGCCCGGAGTGCGCCTTCAGCGCGCGCACAGTCGCCACCAGCACCGCCGCGTCCGGGCGCAGGCCCGACGTGCGGCACTTGATGTTGAAGAACCGCTCCGCGCCCATGTCGGCGCCGAATCCCGCCTCGGTGACCACGTAGTCCGCGCAGCGGCTCGCGATCCGGTCGGCCACCACCGACGAGTTGCCGTGCGCGATGTTGCCGAACGGCCCCGCGTGCACCAGCACCGGCGTGTTCTCGGTGGTCTGCATCAGGTTCGGCTTGATCGCCTCGCGCATGATCACCGTCATCGCCCCGGCCGCCCGCAGCTGCTCGGCGCTGACCGGCGAGCCGTCGCGGGTGTAGCCGACGACGATGCGGCCCAGCCGCCGCCGCATGTCCTGCAGCGACGTGGAGAGCGCGAGCACCGCCATCACCTCGCTGGCCGCCGTGATGTCGAAGCCGGTCTGCCGCGGCGTGCCGTCGAGCCTGCCGCCCAGGCCCGTGACGATGTTGCGCAGGTCCCGGTCGTTGACGTCCAGCACCCGCCGCCAGGTGATCCGGTTCGGGTCGATGCCCAGCGAATTCCCCTTGTCCAGGTGGTTGTCCAGCATCGCGGCCAGCAGGTTGTGCGCCGCGGTGACCGCGTGCATGTCGCCGGTGAGGTGCAGGTTCAGCGCCTCCATCGGCACCACCTGGCTGTAGCCGCCGCCCGCGGCGCCGCCCTTGATGCCGAACGTCGGGCCCATCGACGGCTGCCGGACCGCGACCGCGGAGCGCTTGCCGAGGTGCCGCAGCGCTTGGCCGAGCCCCACCGTCGTGGTGGTCTTGCCCTCGCCCAGCGGGGTGGGCGTGATGGCCGAGACCACGACATAGCGCGCGGTCGGCCGCTCGGGCAGCTCGTCGAGCGCGTCCAGCGAGATCTTCGCCGCGCTGCGCCCGTAGGGTTCGAGCAGGTGCGCGCCGATGCCCAGCTGCGCCGCGACGTCCTCCAGCGGCAGCAGCGCGGTGGCCCGGGAGATGTCCAAATCGGACGGAATGCTCATGCGGGGACCTCCCGTAGTCTGGCGACCAGGTCGTGGCGCCATTGCAGGGTCTTCGCGATTTCGTTGAACGTGAAGAAGTGGCAGCCCGCGATGCCGAGGTCCGGGTCGGCGAGGTGGGGGGACAGCTCGCCGAGCAGTTCCTCGGGCGTGTAGCGGGTGAGCAGCTTCGACACCACGCCGTGCTGCTTGCGCAGGAAGCGCATCGACTCGCCGAGTCCGATCTTCAGCGAGATCCGCAGCAGCCGGTGCGCGTCCACCACGCCCGGCACCCCGATGTGGATCGGCAGCGCCAGGCCGCGGGCCCGCACGGCCTTCACCCAGGCCGCCACGGTGTGCGGGTCGTAGCAGATCTGCGAGACGACGTAGTCGGCGTAGCGGGACTTCTCGGCCATCGCGCGGATCGTCGAGGCGTCGGAGATGAACGCGTGCCGCTCGGGATACCCGGTGATGCCCACTCGCGCGGGCCGCCTGCCCAGCTCGTCGATCGCGCGCAGCAGCGCCAACGCGTCCGGGAAGTCACCGCGCGGCTGGGGGGAGTCGCCGGCCACCACGAACACCTCGGACAACCCGAGCCCGTCTGCGCGGTCCAGCAGCGCGGTCAGGTGCGCGGTGTCGGCGATCAGCCGGGCGGCCAGGTGCGGCACCGCGCGCAGGCCGCGGCCGACCAGCTGGGCGGCGACGTCGAGGGTCGCCTCGGTGCCCTTCGACGGGGAGGCGGTGACGGTCACGGTCGTCCCCGCCGGCAGCAGCTCGGCCTGCTCGACCGCGCCGCGCAGCGGCAGCACCTCGAACCGGGCGTTCATCAGGTACTGCTCCAGTTGCCCGGCGTTGGCATCCATCTCGATCACCACCGTCCGCCGTCTTTAGAAGCGGCGTCAGCCGCTTGCAGTGTGGGACTCAACTCGCACCGCCGCGGGTTCTCAGACGTCTCCTCGGGGATCCCGGACCGAGGGGGCGTCTGAGGTTCCGCTACTTGCACCGCTGCGAAGGCCATTCCTGATCAATCCTTCACGCCGTCCGGACGAGTTTCTTCGGGATGTCCTTGGTGGGATCCAGGAACGGCTTCTCCACGACCACCGCTTCCTGCGGGCCGTGCTGGGTGTCCACCACCAGCTCGGTGCCCAGCTCGTGGTAGGCGATCGGCACCATCGCGTAGCCGATGTTGCGCTCCAGACGTGGCGAGTAGCAGGCCGAGGTGACCTCGCCGATGCGCAGGCCGTGCGGGTCGTGCACGTCGAAGGTGTCGATCATCGCGCCGTCGTTGAACGAACCCACGCTCGGGCCGCCGATCTCGACGCCCACGAGCTTGCGGCTGATGCCCTCGTCCTTGATCCGCCGCAGGGCGGCCTTGCCGATGAAGTCGGCCTCCTGGTCGAGGTCGACCATCCAGGTCTTCTCGAAGCCGTAGCCCACCTCGAACGGGTTGGTGTCGTAGGTGATGTCGCAGCCCCAGGACAGGATGCCGGCCTCGATGCGCCGGATGTGGCACGGCCCGATCACCTTCAGGTCGTGCGGTTTCCCGGCCTCCCAGATGGCGTCCCACAGCTTCACCCCGTCGCGGCTGGCGTCGTGCAGGTAGATCTCGTAGCCGAGCTCGGCGGTGTAGCCGGTGCGCGACACCACCATCCGCATGCCGTCGAGCTCGCGGTCGACGGCGTAGTAGTAGGGAACGTCCAGGATGGACTCGCCGAACAGGTCGACTAGCACGTCCCGCGACTTCGGCCCCTGGACCTGCACCGGTCCGACGTCCGGCTCCCGGATCTGCACGTCCATCCCCAGGTTGTGCGCCAGGCCCTTCGCCCACAGCAGCACGTCGCTGTCGGCCAGCGACAGCCAGAAGTGGTTCTCGCCGAGCCGCAGCAGCACCGGGTCGTTGATGATGCCGCCGTCCTCGGCGGTGACGAAAACGTACTTGCACTGCCCGACCTTGCACTTGGTCAGGTCGCGCGGCACGAGCATGTTGGTGAACTCGAACGCGTCGGGTCCGGTGATCTCCACCTGCCGCTCGACGCCGACGTCCCACAGCGTCACGCCTTCCAGCAGCGCCCAGTACTCGCCGATCGGGTCGCCGTAGTGGCGGGCGTGGTAGGTGTGGTTGTACACGCTGTAGAGGCCGACGCCGTGCCGCCGGGAGGCGTGGAAGAACGGCGACTTGCGCAGGCGCGGGTAGAGCAGGACGCCGGGGTTCGGGTTGATGCTCATGACTGGTTCCTCCTGATCAAGGTCTGGCAGGGTGTGCGGCACCCACACCGCTGGCCGATCACCACGGCCGGGCGTTTTGCAGGTCTGCTGGGGGAATGCGCCGATCAGCAGCGCATTCTGGTCATCTCGGGGTCGAACACGGGGTCAGCGACGACCGTCGCCGGATGTCGCTGGTCGAAGTAGGCCACCCGCACCGGGGTGCCCGGATCGGACAGCTCGGCGGGCAGCCACGCGTAGGCGAGGCTCGCTCCGACGCTGTGCCCATAGCCGGCGCTCGTCGTGAAGCCGACGGCGGCGTCGTCGGCGAACACCGGCTCGGATCCCATCAACACGGTGCCGTCGTCGATCCTCAGACAGCACAACCGCCGCCGCGGGGCCCGCTCCCGGCGCCGCAGCAACGCGTCTCGCCCGACGAACTCGCCCTTGTCGGCCTTCACCGCGAAGGCCAGGCCCGCTTCATCGGGATCGTGCAAGCTCCACATGTCCGCCCCCCAGGCTCGGTATCCCTTCTCCAGGCGCAGTCCGTTGAACGCGCCGCGGCCGCCGGGGAAGATGCCGTGCTCGGCGCCCGCGGCGGCCAGCAGGTCCCACAGCCGCCTGCCGAACTCCGCCGAGGTGTACAGCTCCCAGCCCAGTTCGCCCACATAGGACAGTCGCAGCGCGAGCACCGGCACCTCGCCGACGAACAGCCGCTTCGCGCGGAAGAACCGGAAGGCCTCGCGCGAGACGTCCCGGTCGGCCAGCGCCGCGAGCACGTCCCGGGCCCGCGGCCCCCACAGGCCGATGCAGCAGGTGCCACCGGTGATGTCGCGGACCTGGACCGTCTCGTCGGCGTGGCGGCGCAGCCAGGCGATGTCGCGCGGGCCGTTGCAGCCGACCTGGAAGGCGTCCCGCGCCAGCCGGGCGACCGTGATGTCGGCCCGGATGCCCGCGGTGGGCTCCAGCATCAGCGTGTAGGTGACGTAGCCGGGCGGCCGGTCGAGCTGGTTGGTGGTCAGCCGCTGCAGCAGGTCCAGGGCGCCCAGACCGCAGACCTCCGCCCGGGGTAGGGAAGTCATGTCGTACATCGCGACTCGCTCACGGGTGGCCTGGTGTTCGGCGCCGACGATCGGGGACCAGTAGCGCCCCGCCCACGGCCCAGGCTCGGCGATGTCGCGGCCGTCGACCAGGGACTTGTTGCTCTCGTACCAGTGCGGTCGCTCCCAGCCGTTCGCCTCGAGGAACACCGCGCCGAGCTCGCGCTGCCGGTCGTGGAACGGGCTGGTGCGCAGCGGGCGCGGGTGCTCCGGCGGCTGCTGCGGGTGGATGATGTCGTAGACCTCGCGGAAGCTCTGCGCGCCGCGTTCGCCCACATAGGACGGACTGTGCGCGAAGTCCTCGAAGCGGCGGAGATCGGCCTGCCGCAGGTCGATGCCGGGCACCTCGCCGGCCAGCCACTGCGCCATCGCCCGGCCGACCCCGGCGGCATGGGTGATCCAGACGGCCTCGGCGACCCAGAAGTTGCCGACCTCGTTGGACGGGCCGAGCACCGGCATGCCGTCGGCGGTGAACAGGAACAGGCCGTTCATGCCCTCGGTGATCTCGGCGCGGCGCAGCGCGGGCAGCAGCTCGCAGGCGTCCGCCCACGGCCCGGCGAAGTCCTCGGGCGTGAACGGCTGCACCGACGCCATGCCCTTCCAGCCGCCGCCCTCCGATGGAGCCTCGGCGCCCGCGCCCGGCGCGGCGGTGGGCAGCAGGTCGTCGCTGCGCACCGGGATCGCGCGGTGCTGGTAGGAGCCGATGCCGTAGCGGTCGTGGATCTGCCGGAAGTACATGGAGCTGTCCTGGTGCCGCAGGATCGGCTGCCGGACCTCGCCGTCGCCCGGCTCCAGGCCCGGCACCGGGCTGGTCACGGCGTACTGGTGCGCCAGAGGCTGCACCGGGATCGACACCCCGGCCAGCCGGCCGACCTTCGGGCCCCAGATCCCCGCGCAGCACAACACGGTCTGCACCGCGACGTCGCCGCCCGAGGTGTGCGCGGTGCGGATTCGCCCGTCCCGCACGTCGAAGCCGATCACCTCGGTGCCCTCGGCGAACCGCACGCCGAGCCGCTTCGCCTCGCGCGCCATCGCTTCCGCGGCGCGGACCGGCTTGGCGATGCCGTCGGTGGGCACGTGCAGGCCGCCGTGGATGCGCGCCGGGTCGATCTGCGGGATGCGGTCGTGCACCTGCTGCGGATCGAGCAGCTCGCCCCGGATGCCCCACGCGGTGGCCAAACCGAGCTTGCGCTGGAGATCCGCCCAGCGCTCCGGCGTCGTCGCGACCTCGATCCCGCCGACCTGGTGGAAGCAGGGCAGCCCGTCGAGTTCCAGCCCGGCGTAGCAGCGCACGGTGTCGGCGGCCAGGCGGCTCATCGTCTCGGACGGGTTGGTCTGGAAGACCAGGCCGGGCGCGTGGGAACTGGATCCACCGGTGGCGAACAGCGGTCCCTGCTCCACCACGAGGACATCGGTGATCCCGAGGCGCGCCAGGTGGTATGCGGTGCTGCACCCCACGATGCCGGCCCCGACGACGAGGACTTGGGCGCTCGAATCCATCGCTGCCGCCTTGTTGCGTCTACGACAACCCTCCGCGTGTATCGCAACAGTGCGCTTCGACCGAGGGCCGCGTCAAGGACGCGCGGGAGTCGAATTTCGGCGCCGGCCGACCGAGGGTCCGAGGCGGCCCGGAGACCACGCGCGGTGCCCCCCGGCGCGTCCGTCCGGGCGACGGCGACCCCGAACGGGTCAACGCGGATACCGTTGCCGGCAAACGAGATCCCCAAGATCTCGATCAGGTGCACCTGGCCGCGTGCCCGGGTCCGGCCGCGATCCCAATGGAGGTCGGATCTTCGACTTCCATTGGGATCGCGGTCAGATCAGCCGGCGGATGGCCTGCTCGAAGTGGTCGACGTGCGCGACCGCGATGCGGTCCGCGCGGTCGGCGTCCGCGGCGATCACCGCCTTGAGCAGTTCCGCGTGCTCCTCGACGTGCTCGGAGACGTCCGGCAGCCGGTCGAAGAACAGGTGCCAGATCCGCAGCGCCAGGTTGTAGTACTGGCCTAGGGTGCCTTCGAGGTAGCGGTTGTGGGTGCAGCGGTAGATCGTGCGGTGCACCCGAGAGTCGACGTCCATGATCACCGCCTGCTCGCCGCCGAGGCCATCGGTCAGCATCCGCAGCTCGTCGAGCTCGGACCGCTCCGCCTCGGTCGCGCGCTCGGCGGCGCGGCGGGCGGCATGCCCCTCCAGGCGGCGGCGCACGTCGGCGATCAGCGCGTGGTCGGTGATGTTGACCTCGGTGACGAAGCTGCCGCGGCGCGGGTAGATCGCCACCAGCGACTCGGCCTCCAGTCGCTTGACGGCCTCCCGGAACGGGGTGCGGCCGATGCCGAGCTCGGTGGTCAGCGGCTCCTCCTGCACCGGTGCGCCGGGCGGCAGCCGCAGGGTCAGGATCAGGTCGCGCAGCGTCAGGTACGCGCGCTCGGCCTGGGAGAGCGGGTCGCCGGATCGGGAATTGACGTCTGCGGGCACGTCTCGTAGCCTACCCGAAAGACTGATATATCAGTTGTCGCTGACTTCTACTCATGTCATTTCACCTGGTAGAACCTGCTTCTGCGGGAGGCTGCGGTGTCACGTCCCCTGCTGCCCGAGCCGCCGCCGCGGCTGTGGCGCACCCCGGAACCCAAACGGCACTACGAGGTGGTGATCGTCGGTTCCGGCGGCCACGGCCTGGCGACCGCCTACTACCTGGCGCGCAACCACGGCATCACCGACGTCGCGGTGCTCGAACGCGGCTGGCTGGCCGGCGGCAACATGGCGCGCAACACCACGATCATCCGCTCCAACTACCTCTTCGACGCCAGCGCGGCGCTCTACAACCACGCGCTGGACCTGTGGGAGCAGCTGCCCGCCGAGCTGGAGTACGACTTCCTGCTCAGCCAGCGCGGCGTGCTCAACCTCGCGCACACCGAGCAGGAGGTCCGGGACTCCCGGCGGCGGGTGTTCGCCAACCGGCTCAACGGGGTCGACGCGGAATGGGTGGAGCCGGCCGAGATCGCGGAGCTGTGCCCGATCCTGAACCTCTCCGCCGGCATCCGGTACCCGGTGCTGGGCGCGACGCTGCAGCGGCGCGGCGGGATCGCCAAGCACGACCACGTGGCGTGGGCGTTCGCCCGCAAGGCCGACGAGCTGGGCGTGGACCTGATCCAGGGTTGCGAGGTAACGGGATTCGAGACCGACGGCGACCGGGTGACCGGCGTGCGGACGTCGCTCGGCCCGATCGGCGCGGGCCGGGTGGCGCTCGCGGCGGCCGGCCGGACGACCCTGCTGACCGACACGCTCGGGCTGCGCCTGCCGCTGCAGAGCCACCCGCTGCAGGCGTTGGTCTCCGAGCTGCTGGAGCCGATCCACCCGTGCGTCGTGATGTCCAACCACGTGCACGTCTACTGCAGCCAGGCGCACAAGGGCGAACTGGTGCTGGGCGCGGGCATCGACTCCTACAACGGTTATGGCCAGCGCGGATCGGTGCACGTGATCGAGCGCCAGATGGCCGCGGCGCTGGAGCTGTTCCCGATCTTCGCGCGGGCGCACGTGATCCGGACCTGGGCGGGCACCGTGGACGTCACGCCGGACGCCTCGCCGATCATCGGGCCGACGCCGTTCGAGAACCTCTTCCTCAACTGCGGCTGGGGAACCGGCGGTTTCAAGGCCACGCCCGGCGTGGGCTGGGTGTACGCGCACACGATCGCCACCGGGAGCCCGCACCCGCTCAACGAGCCCTACGGCCTAGACCGGTTCCGCACCGGAGCCCTGATCGACGAACACGGCGCAGCCGCCGTCGCCCACTGAGCTCGTGAGCGTTTTGGACCGCTATGGCAGTCCAAAACGCTCACGACCCCGTTTGGAGCCCCAATGCTGCTGATCCATTGCCCCTGGTGCGGCGATCGGGACGAGACCGAGTTCCACTACGGCGGTCAGGCCCACGTCGACTACCCCGACAGCCCCGCCGACGTCGACGACGCCGCCTGGGCCGAGTACCTGTTCGTGCGCGACAACCCGCGCGGGTTGTTCCACGAGCGCTGGACGCACTCCGCGGGTTGCCGGCGCTGGTTCAACGTCGTCCGCGACACCGCGACCAACGAGATGCACCCGGAGATGCCCGGAAAGGTGGCGCCATGACACGGCTCTCTCCTCCTTCCCGCCTGCCGGAGGGTGGTCGCATCGACCGGACCCGAACGCTGCGCTTCACCTTCGACGGCATGGAGTTCGCCGGGCATCCCGGCGACACGCTCGCCTCGGCGCTGCTCGCGAACGGCCGGATCGAGGTGGGCCCGTCGATCTACCGGGACCGCCCGCGCGGCATCGTCACCGCCGACTGCACCGAACCGAACGCGCTGGTGCAGGTGCTCGACGGCGGCCCGGAGCCGCTGGTGCCCGCGACGCGGCTGGAGCTCTACGACGGCTTGCAGGTCGCGAGTCTCTCGGGCATCGGCTGGCTCAGCAACGCGCCGGATCCCACCGTCTACGACAAGAAGTACGTGCACGCCGACGTCGTCGTGGTCGGCGCCGGTCCCGCCGGGATCGCCGCCGCGCTGGCGGCCGGGCGCAGCGGCGCCCGGGTGGTGCTGGTGGAGCAGGGCCGCGAGCTCGGCGGGTCGCTGCTGGACGGCGGCGAGCGCATCGACGGCCGGCCCGCCGTCGAGTGGATCTCCCGCGCGGCAAGGGAATTCGTCGACCTGCCCGAGGTGCGGGTGCTGACCCGCGCCACTGCCGTGGGCCACTACGACCACAACTACCTGCTCATAGCCGAGCGCCGCGGCAACCGCCAGCGGCTGTGGCACGTGCGCGCCCAGCGGGTCGTGCTGGCCACCGGGGCGCACGAGCGGCCGATGGTCTTCGCCGACAACGACCGGCCCGGCGTCATGCTCGCTTCGGCGGTGCGCAGCTACATCAAGCGCTTCGCGGTGCTACCGGGCCGGGAGGCCGTCGTGGTCACGACGTCCGACAGCGCTTACCAAGCGGCGCTCGACCTGGCCGGCGCGGGCGCGCGCGTCCGCGCGGTCGTCGACACCCGGCCCGAACCGCCGCAACGGCTCGTCGAGCAGGCCCGGTCGATCGGCGCCCAGGTGTTCACCGGCTCCGCCGTCGTCGGTACGGCTGGGGACCGGCGGGTGTCGTCCGCGCGGATCGCCGAGATCGACGGCGCGGGACTGATCGCCGGCCCGCCGGTGGAAGTCGGGTGCGACCTGCTGGCGGTGTGCGGCGGTTGGAGCCCGGCCGTGCACCTGTTCAGCCAGGCGGGCGGCGCGGTGCGCTGGGACCAGCTGGTGGCCGGGCTCGTGCCGGCGCAGAAACCCGGGCTGCCCAAGGTGATCGGGGCCGCGCGCGGCACCTACGACCTCGCCGGCTGCCTCGCCCAGGGCCTGTCGGCCGGCGCCGAGGCGGCGACGGCGAGCGGCTTCCGGATCGCCGCGCCGCCCGTCCCGCCGGTGACCGGTGACCGGCCGGTCGCGCAGCCTCGCCCGCTGTGGCTGGTGCCCGGCGAGTCCGGCGACCCGGCGCGGTGGACGGACCACTTCGTCGACCTGCAACGGGATTCCACGGTCGCCGACGTGTGGCGCGCGGTCGGCGCCGGGATGCGCTCGGTCGAGCACGTCAAGCGCTACACCACGATCGGCACCGGCAGCGACCAGGGCAAGACCTCCGCCGTGAACGCCATCGGCGTGATCGCCGACGCGCTGCTGGCCAAATCGCCGGGCGACGTGGGAACCACGACGTTCCGGCCGCCCTACGTGCCGGTGTCGTTCGCCCTGCTGGCCGGGCGGGACCGGGGAGTGCTGCACGACCCGGTGCGGACCACGCCGATGCACTCCTGGCACGTGGCGCACGGCGCGGAGTTCGAGAACGTCGGCCAGTGGAAGCGGCCCTGGTACTACCCGCGTCCCGGCGAGGACATGGCCGCGGCGGTGCGGCGCGAATGCCTGGCGGCGCGCACCGGGGTGGCGATGCAGGACGTGACGACGCTGGGCAAGATCGAGATCGTCGGGCCGGACGCGCCGGAGTTCCTGAACCGGATCTACACCAACGCCTTCGCCAAGCTCCCGGTCGGCAAGGCCCGCTACGGCGTCATGTGCACCGCGGACGGCATGGTCTTCGACGACGGCGTCTCGATGCGGCTGGCCGAGGACCGCTACCTGATGAGCACCACGACCGGCAACGCCGCGGTGGTGCTGGAGTGGCTGGAGGAGTGGCTGCAGACCGAGTGGCCGCACCTGGCGGTGCACTGCACCTCGGTCACCGAGCAGTGGGCGACGGTGGCGGTGGTCGGCCCGGACTCGCGGGAGGTCGTCGCCCGCTTGGCGCCCGGCCTGGACGTCTCGGCCGCGGCGTTCGGGTTCATGGAGTTCCGGGAAACCGTGCTGGGCAACGGGATTCCGGCGCGGATCAGCCGGATCTCGTTCTCCGGCGAGCTGGCGTTCGAGGTCAGCGTCGCCTCCTGGTACGGCCTGGCGGTGTGGGAGGCGGTGCACGAGGCGGGCCGGGACTTCGGCATCACGCCCTACGGCACCGAGACTATGCACGTGCTGCGTGCGGAGAAGGGGTTCGTGATCGTCGGGCAGGACACCGACGGCACCGTGACCCCGCACGACCTCGGCATGGACTGGGTGGTGTCGAAGCGCAAGGACTTCATCGGCAGGCGCTCGTTCGCCCGCCCGGACACCGCGCGAACCGACCGCAAGCAGCTGGTCGGGCTGCTGCCGCTGGACCCGGCGGAGCTCCTGCCGGAGGGCGCGCACCTGGTCGAGCCCGGCATCCCGCTGGAGCCGCCGGTGCCGATGCTCGGGCACGTCACGTCCAGCTACCGCAGCGCAATCCTGGACCGGACGTTCGCGATGGCGTTGGTGCGCAACGGAAGTCAGCGCATCGGCGAGGTGCTGGACGTGCCGGTCGACGGCCGGTCGATCCCGGTCGAGGTGACCAAGCCGCTGTTCTACGACGTCGAAGGAGCCCGCCGTGACGGTCGCTAGCCCCGCACAGGTCGACACCCTGTCCCTGCGCCGCAGCCCGCTCGCCGGCCGCGCGGCGGAGTTCGCTGCGATCGGCACCGATCGGTTGCGGCTGGCGGAGGAACCGTTCCTGACCCAGGTGAACCTGCGGGTGCACCCGGGCAGCCCGGCGGTGGCGCGCGTCGAGCACGCGCTGGACCTCGCGCTACCGCACCACGAACCGAACCTCGTCTCGGGCGACGAGAACGCCGCGGCCCTCTGGCTCGGCCCGGACGAGTGGCTCCTGGTGGCCCCGGACGGCCGCGCGGCCGAGCTGGTCGCATCGGTCCGCGGCGCGCTCGCGGACTCGCTGGGATCCACAGTGGACGTATCCGCGAACCGCACGGCGCTGCGCCTGTCCGGCCCGCTGTCCCGCGAGGTCCTGGAGAAGATCTGCTCCCTGGACCTGCACCCGAGGTCCTTCACCCAGGGCCGCTGCGCCCAGACCCTGCTGGGCAGAACCCAGGCGATCCTCTGGCAGCTGACCCCGGAACCGGCGTACCGGATCCTCATCCGCAACTCCTTCGCCGACTACCTGGCGGACCTGCTCCTGGACGCGGTGCAGGAGTTCACCGCGCCCTGATCGCGGTTGTGCTGGTTCGGGCCCTGTGCCTCAATGGTGGCTGGCTGCTTGGAGAAACGGCATCCACCGAGGGGGAGAGGCATGCCGACTGCGACCACGCGCGACGGCGTCGAGATCTACTACAAGGACTGGGGCAGCGGCCGGCCGGTGGTGTTCTGCCACGGCTGGCCGCTGAACGCGGATGCCTGGGAAGACCAGCTGAAGTTGGTGGCGGACCGGGGGTTCCGCGGCATCGCCCACGATCGCCGCGGCCACGGCCGCTCCGCCCAGCCCTGGGGAGGCTACGACTTCGACACCTTCGCCGACGACCTGAAGGACCTGATCGACTCCCTCGACCTGCGCGACATCACGCTCGTCGCGCACTCGATGGGCGGCGGCGAACTCGCCCGCTACATCGGGCGCCACGGCACCGGCCGGGTCAGCGGGGCCGTGCTGCTGTCCGCGATCCCGCCGCTGATGATCAAGACCGACGACAACCCCGAGGGCGTGCCCGCCGAGGTGTTCGAGGACATCAAGAACGGCATCCTCGCCGAACGCTCCCAGTTCTGGAAGGACACCTCCGCCGGGTTCTTCGGCGCCAACCGCGACGGCAACAGGGTCACCCAGGGCAACCGGGACGCCTTTTGGTTCATGGCCATGCAGGAATCCATCGAGGCCGCAGTGCGGTGCGTGGACGCGTTCGCGCGCACGGACTTCACCGAGGACCTGAAGAAGTTCGACGTCCCGACGCTCGTCGTCCACGGCGACGACGACCAGGTCGTGCCGATCGAGGCCACGAGCCGCAAGTCCGCCGAACTCATCCCGGACGCGACCCTGAAGGTCTACGAGGGCGGCTCGCACGGCATCGCGATGGTCCCGGGGGACAAGGAGAAGTTCAACGCCGATCTCCTGCAGTTCATCGGGGGCTGACCGCGGCGCATCAGCGGCGGGCCGGGGCCGGCGACGTCAGGGCCGTGATGAGGCGGCGGCGGTGGGTGGCGAACTGCTTGGGGCTGTTCATCGCGAACACCGCGATCGTCCGGCCGCCGCGCTGGTAGGTCGCGACGAACCGGCGGGCCTTCAGCGAGCCGTCCACCACCGTGATCCGGTCCTTCGGCCCGGCGTACCCGGCGAACTGCAGCGTCGAACCGTACTGCTGCGACCAGAAGTGCGGCACCCCGGTGTAGGCCGCCGCGGTGCGCCCGGCGAGCAGGTTGCGCACCGCGACCGGCGGCTGGTTCATCGCCGTCGACCAGTGGTCGCTGCGCACCGTGTGCGACCGGTGTGATGGCTGGTAGCGCGCGACGTCGCCGACCGCCACCACGTTCGGCAGCGCGGTCACGCACCCGGAGTCGGTCACGACGCCGTCGCGGAGCTTCAGCCCCGATCCGCGCAGCCACCGGGTGGCGGGCTCCGCGCCGACCTCGACGACCACCACGTCGGCCGGGATCACCCGGCCGTCGGCGAGCTCCACGCCGGTGACCCGGTCGTCGGCGAGCACGCGCTGGGCGGGCGTTCCGCACCGCACGCGAACCCCGTGGTCCTCGTGCTGCGCGAAGCACAGCGGCGCCAGCTCGATGCCCAGGGTGCGCGCCAGCGGCAGGTGCTGGGCGTCGACGAGGGTCACCTCCGCGCCCAGGGACCGGCAGGTCGAGGCGATCTCGGTGCCGATCAGCCCGCCGCCGACGACCACCACCCGAGCGCCGGCCCGGACTTCCCCGCGCAGTGCCATCGCGTCGTCGACGGTCCGCAGCCGGTGGCTGCCGGCGGCTTCGGCGCTGCCCGGCAGGCTCCGCCGGGTGGATCCGGTGGCCAGCACGACGCCGTCGGCGCGGACCTCGCTGCCGTCGGCGAGCACCACGGTGCCGCGCCGGGAGTCCAGCCGCGCCGCCGGGACGCCCAGCCGCCACTCGGCGGCGAGGTCGGCCTCCTCCTGCTCGTTGCCCAGCGCGAGTTCCTCCGGTTGCAGCTTCCCGGCCAGCAATTCCTTGGACAGCGGCGGCCGGTCGTAGGGCCGGTGCGGTTCCGCGCCGACGATCACCAGCCGCCCGTCGAAGCCCTGCTCGCGCAGCTCCTGCGCGGCCCGCCAGCCCGCCACCGACGAGCCGACGACGACCACCGTGTTCATGCCTCGATCACGGCCGGTGGGGCGGCCGCAGTGAGTGACAACAAGCCGACCTCCGTTGCACAATGAGGAACAGAGCGTAGTATTCGCAACAAATCTGACCCTTATGTTGCGACAACGTCAAGAGGGACAACGGATGGTTCCGGGATGTGCACCTCGAACGGATACGGTTGACCGGTGGGTAGCGCAGCTGAAGCACGCGGAAGGAGTTCTGGCGCTCTGGTGCAGTCCGTCGACCGGGCTGTGACCGTCTTGGAACTGCTGGCGCGCAACGGGGAAGCCGGCATCACCGAGATCGCCGGGGAGCTGGGAGTGCACAAGTCGACGGCCTCCCGGCTGGTGAGCGTGCTGGAAGCCCGGGGCCTGGTGGAACAGCTGGGGGAGCGCGGCAAGTACGCGATCGGCTTCGGCATCGTGCGGCTGGCGGGCGCGGCGACCGAGCGGATGGACCTGCCCCGGCTCGGCCGGCCGTTCTGCGAATCGCTGGCCGCCGACCTGGGCGAGACGGTCAACATCGCAATCCGGGACAACGACGTCGCCATCAACATCAGCCAGGCCCGCGGCACGGCGGCCGTCACGGCGCACAACTGGGTCGGCCAGCGCACCCCGCTGCACGCCACGTCCAGCGGCAAGGTCCTGCTGGCGCACGCACCGCGGGAGGACCAGGACGAGGTGCTCGTCCGGCCGCTGGAGCGCTACACGACCAGAACGGTCACCAACGCCGGCGAGCTGCGCAAGGACTTCGAGCTGATCGTCCGCGACGGATACGCGACGAGCTACGAAGAACTGGAACTCGGGCTCAACGCGGCGGCGGTCGCCGTCTACAACCACGAGGGCGACGTGATCGCGGCGCTGAGCGCCTCCGGCCCGTCGTACCGCTTCTCCCGCAAGCGAATGCGCGAGGTCGTCGGCGCGATGCGCATCGCCGCCAAAGAACTCTCCTCGCAGCTCGGCTTCCTGACGTAGAAGCGGCCACAACCAGGAAATTCCCACGTGCCTGTTGTCGCCCGCGCCGCTGCGCAAAGTGACCCAAATGTCAAGTTCAGTCGCGGGAGAGCCAGAGTTCTTCCAGGTCCAGTTGGTGCATGACGCGGCGTAGCACTTCGTCGTCGATGCGGCGGTCGTCGCGGAACTGCACGAACACCGCCCGCTCCGCGGCCAGCATCTCGCCGCGCAGGCGCCGGTACGCCGCCGTCGGGCTCTCGCCGACTTCGTCGGCGGACCGGCCCAGCCGCTCCCACGCCTGGTTGCTGCGCTGCTGCGCGGCGCGGCGCAGCCGCTCGGCCACGTCGCCTGGCGGCTCCGCTTCCGCGGTGAGCTCGTCGAGCCGCTCCTGCGCGGCGCGGGCGGCGTTGTGCTGCGCTTCGGCTTCGGCGAGCGCGTCGGTGTAGTCCTCGGTGCCCCGCACGCCGAGGAATCCGATGAGCCAGGGCAGCGTGGTGCCGTGCAACAGCAGCGTCGCCAGCGTCACGAAGAAGGTCAGGAACAGGACCTCGTCGCGGTGCGGGAACGGTTCCCCGGCCAACGTCGCGGTGGGGATCGCGGAGGCGGCGGCCAGCGACACCACGCCCCGCATCCCCGCCCACGACACGATCACCTTGTGCCGCCAGTCCGGGCTGCGCCGCCGGAGGAGTTCCGGCAGGTACATCACGAGGAAGACCCACGCGGCGCGGGCGAGCACCATCCCGGCGGTGAGGACGAGGCCTGCGATGACCAGCGGCCCGAAGCCCGTCGACACGCTTTCCAAGACGCTGCGCAGTTGCAGGCCGATCAGCGCGAACACGACCGCTTCTAGCAGCGTGTCCGCCGCGTTCCACACCGCCCGGTCCTGCAGCCGCGTCGCGGCGCTGCCGGACGGCGCGCGGTGCCCCAGGTACAGCCCGGCCACCACGACGGCCAGCACCCCGGAGGCGTGCACCTCCTCGGCGACCAGGTACGCGAAGAACGGCACGATCAGCCCGACCGCGCTTTCCAGCATGTCGTCGCGCAGCAGCCGCCGGACGCGGTGCACGACCCAGCCGATGGCGTAGCCGATCACCACGCCGCCGACCGTGGCCAGCAGGAACATGCCGACCCCGGCCAGCAGCGAGTAGCCGGTGCCGATCGCGGCGGCCACGGCCACCCGGTAGGCGGTCAGCGCGGTGGCGTCGTTGACCAGGCTCTCGCCGCTGAGCACGGTCATGATCTTGCGCGGGAGCCCCAGCCGGCGGCCGATCGACGTGGCCGCGACCGCGTCCGGCGGCGCGATGACGGCGCCCAGCACCAGCGCCACGCTCAGCGGCATGCCCGGCACCAGCCACCACGCGAGCACCCCGGCGACGGCGGTGCTGAACAGCACCAGCCCGAACGCGAGCAGCCCGATCGGCCGCAGGTTGGCGCGGATCCCGATGGTGGAGCTGTTCAGCGCGGCCGAGTAGAGCAGCGGCGGCAGGATCACCAGCAGCACCAGGTCGGGATCGATCGTGTAGTCCGGCACGCCGGGGATCGACGAAACGGCCAGGCCCACCACGACCAGCGCCAGCGGCGCGGAGATCCCGGTCCGGCGGGAAACGGCGGTCACGGCGAGCGCCCCGGCGAGCAGGGCCATCAACGCGGGTAGGTCGTGCATGCTGTCTCCGGTCGAGGCGCCTGCGGAATCCGCAGCCGGTGGCTTACGTTCGACAGCACATTGTCGTTCGAGCAGCAGACGCCGCGCTCACCACCCGGAGGTTTCGATGAGTTGTGCGCACTTGCAGGCGGCGGCGGACCTCGCGCCGACGCCAGGCCGCGAGGACGGTTGCGAGGACTGCCTCGCCGCCGGCCAACACGTCTGGGCGCACCTGCGGATCTGCACGCAGTGCGGGCACGTGGGGTGCTGCGACTCCAGCCCCAACCGGCACGCCACCGCCCACTTCCACCGGACCGCCCACCCGGTGGTGCGCTCCTTCGAACCGGGCGAGTCCTGGACCTGGTGCTACGTGGACGAACGCCTCGGCTGAGCCCCGCTCGTGAGCGGTGACTCCGGTTCTTACCGGAACCATCGCTCACGAGCGGCTGCGCAGCGGATCAGGTCTCCTCGGCGGCCTCGTCGATGGTCTGGCCCTTGCCGAGCCTGCTGTGCCTCCTGCTGAACACGAAGTAGAGGACCAGGCCGATCAGCATCCAGATGCCGAACCGGATCCACGTCCAGCCGACCAGGTTGAGCATCAGGTACAGGCAGGCCGCCGCGGCCAGGATCGGGAGCACCGGCACCCACGGCACCCGGAAGGACCGCGGCAGGTCCGGCCGGGTGCGGCGCAGCACCAGGACGCCGATGGACACCAGCACGAACGCGAACAGGGTGCCGATGTTGGTCATCTCGGCGAGCACGTTGATCGGCGTCAGCGAGGCGATGGCCGCCACCACGATCCCGGTGATCACGGTGATCCGGTACGGCGTGCGGAACTTCGGGTGCACCTTGGCGAACCACACCGGCAGCAGGCCGTCCCGGCTCATCGCGAACCCGACCCGGGCCTGCCCCAGCATCAGGATCAGGATCACCGTGGTCAGGCCGGCGATCGCGCCGAGCGAGACGAGTCCGGCCGCCCACGGCGCGCCGATCGCCTGGAACGCGGTGGCCATCGGCGCCGCGGTGTTCAGCTGGTCGTACTTGACGACGCCGGTCATCACCAGCGACACCAGCACGTACAGGATCGAGCAGACGGCCAGCGAACCGAGGATGCCGATCGGCATGTCGCGCTGCGGCTTGCGGGTCTCCTCCGCGCCGCTGGCGACGATGTCGAAGCCGATGTAGGCGAAGAACACCAGTGCCGCGCCCGCCACCAGGCCACTCAGTCCGAACGACCCGGTCTGCCCGAAGAACGCGTTGACCAGCGGTTCGTCCAGCGGTGCCGCCACGGCGCCGGGCTCCGGCGGCTGGTGCGGCGGGATGAACGGGCTCCAGTTGGACGCCTTGACGAAGAACGCGCCGAAGATGATGAAGAACAGCACCACGACGAGCTTGATCGCCACGACCACGTTGGTCACCGCGGCGCTGAGCCGGATGCCGACCACCAGGACGACGGTGAGGATCAGGGCGATGATCGCGGCGGGCAGGTTCACCACGCCGCCGGCGCCCGGCGCGGCGGTCAACGCCGCCGGCAACCCCATGCCGATCGACTCGAGCGCCGCGACGAAGTACCTGGACCAGCCGACGGACACGGTGGACGCGCCGAGGACGAACTCCAGCATCAGGTCCCAGCCGATGATCCAGGCCAGGAATTCGCCCATCGACGCGTAGGAGAACGTGTACGCCGAGCCGGCCACCGGCACGACAGACGCGAACTCGGCGTAGCAGAGCGCGGCCAGGCCGCACGCGATTCCGGAGATGACGAACGAGATCGCGATGCCGGGCCCGGCATCGGTGGCCGCGGCGACGCCGGTCAGCACGAAGATGCCGGTGCCGATGATCGCGCCGATGCCGATGCCCAGCAGATCGACCGCGCGCAGCACGCGGCGCAGGCGAAATTCCGGGGCCTCGGCATCTCGGATGGATTGTTCGACCGATTTGACACGCATGATTGACATGGGTGGCCCTCCTCACCCAGGTGCCCGGGCGGACCGTCGGCCCGCTCGCGCCGCAGCGGCGTACTGAAGACAGGATTGTGGCTCAGGTCACTCCCGGCAAGATGATCCGGCTCATCGTGAGGCGGCCGTGATCAGGGCGGCCGCGGCGGCGCGAGCGCAGCTGCCGGTCCGCTGAGCCGGGCCGCGGCTCAGCGGACCGGCGGTGTCAGGCGATCCGCACGCCGCGGGTGAGCCCGCGCACCGGCGTGCGCAGCCGGTTCGCGCTCAGCCACAGCGCACCGGCCCCGAGCAGCAAGTTGAACCCGAGCCCGTAGGGCCACACGGCCGGGCTCGTCGCCAAGGCATCCGTGTCGTAGGTGTCCTGCTCCACCCGCATGCTGCGCGCCATCAGCCCGATGGTGCTCAGCGGATCCATCTCGACGATCGGTTCCTCCTCGCCGGTGCGCGGGTTGATCCGGCTCGGCGGGGCGGGCGCGGCGTCGCCGAGCACGATGAACGGGTTCGGTGCCATCAGCCACCAGACGTACTTCGGCTGCGGCACGTCGTAGGTGGAGGGCTCCATGCCGGAGGCGGCTTGCTCGCTGGTCGGCGTGTACGTCTTCTCCGTCATCGTCAGCGGCAGGGATAGCCCGAAGACGATCACCGTGCCCACGGTCAGGGCGAACACCAGCAGGTAGGACATCAGCGTCGAGGTGATCCCGCGCGCGAACAGCGCCGAAAGGCCCTGCGCCATCGCGCAGATCACGCCGATCAGCAGCGCGACGATCGCGAGCACCGCGAGCGCGCGCAACGGCCCGACGCCGCCCTCGAACAGCGCCCACACGACGAACGGCAGCGTCAGCCCGAGGAAGACCAGCCCGGTGATCCAGGCGGCCGCGAACTTGCCCAGCGTGATCTCCCACGCCGACAGCGGCGTCGCCTGCACCGTGGCGAGGGTGCCGCGCTCGCGGTCGCCGTTGATCGACTGCGCCGTCAGGGCGGGCGCCACCAGCAGCGCCAGCGCGAGCACGAACAGCATCACGCCGCCGAACAGCGGGATGCCGGTGTAGTCGGCGGCGATGCCGGAGTCCTCGCGCACGATCGCCACGGAGTACCTGAGCAGGGCGGCGAAGCCCGCGACGACGACGAACCACGCGGCCAGCAGCCACCGCCACCGGCCGGTGCGCAGGCGCACCCGGAACTCCTGCTTGGCCACGATCTTGATGCCGCTCAAGGTCATCGGCGCTCCTCGGTGTAGGCCAGGTAGGCGGACTCCAGGTGGTTGCCGGTCGGGGCGAAGCTCGACACCTGCACGCCGTCGGCGACCAGCCGCGCGAGCAGTTCCGCCGCGGCCTGCTCGGAAGTCACCTGCACGTCGACCCCGGCGGCATGGGCGGCGTGCTCGATCCCGTGCCGCTCCAACGCGGCGGGCAGGTCGCCGGAGAGCGCGCGCACCCGCCACACCGCGCGATGATCGAGCTCGTCCATCCGGTGCTGGCCGGCGGTCCGGCCGCCGTTGACGAACACGACCCGCTCCGCGACCTCGGACAGCTCGCTGAGGATGTGGCTGGACACCAGCACCGCGGTGCCTTCCGCCGCCTGGGCGCGCAGCAGGTCGCGGAGCTCGACGCGGGAACGCGGATCGAGGCCCGACGCGGGCTCGTCGAGCAACAGCACCGACGGCCGGTGCACGAGCGCGCGGGCGACCGCGAGGCGCTGCTTCTGCCCGCGCGAGAGCACGTGCACCGGTTGGTCGGCGAACTCCGCCAGGCGCACCAGTTCGAGCAGCTCGGCCAACCGGGTCCGCGCGTCGGCGGCCGGGAGGCGGTAGGCGGTCGCGAAGAAGTCCAGGTACTCGCGGGCGGTCAACTGGTCGTACACGCCGAAGACGTCCGGCATCCAGCCGAGCCGCCGGCGCACCGCCAGCGGATCCGCCACCGGGTCCAGGCCGGCCACCCGCAGCTCGCCCGAGTCGGGCGCCAGCAGGGTGGCCAGCATCAACAGCAATGTCGTCTTGCCCGCGCCGTTCGGTCCGACGAGCGCGGTCACCTCGCCGTAGGGAACGTCGAGGTCCAGCCCGCGCACGGCTTCCACCGCACCGAATCTGCGCCGCACGTCCCTGGCTAGGACTGCATGGTCCTGCGTAGCCATCGTGGCACTCCTGGTTGTGGATCTTGCGTCCGTAGGACGCGGCGGAGTGCGTTCGGGTTGCGTGCGATCGGTCGCGGATCAGGCCTGGCGGGTCGACCGGTCGTCGCTCCACTGCGCGTCGAGCGCGTCGAGCGCCGAGGTCTTGGTCTCCTGGTCGACGGACTTGGCGGCATCCATCGAGGGCTGGAGCAGCGTGTCCGACGGCGGGGCCGCCACGGGTTCGAGATCGGGCCGGGTGCGCTCGCGGGGCGGCAGCGGGATCCGCGGCCGCGACTCCAGCGGCGGTCGCGACGGCTGCCGCGGCGGCGCGGCCGGCTGGTCGGCGCTGATGTAGAGGGATTCCAGGATCAGCACGATGACCCCGACGGCGAGCGCGCCGGTCCCCAGCCACAGGCCGCTCGGGTCGTCGCCGAACCACCACAGCCCGCCCGCGATGCCGCACGCGGCACCGGCCGCGATAGCCAGCAGATGGAACAGCAGGTGGACGGTGTAACCCCTCACGACCCGATTACCTCCCCTGAAATCGCGGCCCGTCGACGATCCCGGTGCGAACAGCGGGCTGCTGTGGAACACGCGCGCCGATCGCGGCGGGTTGCCCGGCGCCGCGCCTTCTCGGCGGCCGGGTGCCGGCGGTGGCCGGACCGTTTTCGATGGTAGCTCCGGTTCCGCGCGTTTTGCCCGATCAAGAACTGTCCGCCCGATCACGCCGAGCCCGCCGTCCGGCGAACCGGCGAACCTGATCACTTTTCACCTGTTCGGGCGAGTGGGGCCGTTCACGCCCAGCGGTCATGAACGTCCCGAATTACGGTGAATCTCCAAGGGCCACAGCGAAAACGGCATTGGTGCGGTGCCTTTCGCGTCGACGGCAAGAGTCGCTAGAACCGGTGGCCCGCTGCGTCGTGGGGGGGTGGTGCCGGTGATCAATTCGCTGGCAGGGTTCGCGTTGGCTGCCTCGATCGGCATCGGAGCGATCATCGGCTCGCTGATCACGATGTCCTGGGTGGAGCGCAAGATGCTCGGTTCCGGCGTGCCGCGCCGCGAGACCGCGCGGGGCCGGCATCGCGAGACCGGCAGACTCGTCGCCGAGTACCGGCAGCAGCGAGCGGCGCCGGGCGGGCGACCCCGGCGCAACGCCCTCGCCGCCGCGTTCGCAGTGGTCCTCGCGGTGCTCCGGACGTCCGCCGAGGCGGTCCGCGGCCGGGCCGCAGCACCTGCCGGCGGTCCCGGCGCGATGCGTCGCCCCGGGCCCCGGCACTCCTTCGACCGGCCTACAGGACCCGGAAGTCGGCGAAGTCGAATCCTGGCGAAACAACGCAGCTGACCAGCGTCTCGGCCGTCGCGGCGGCCTGTGCGCACTGCCAGGTGCCGGCGGGGACCACGGCCTGCGGCGCCTGCCCGGCGCCCGCGCCGAGCACCAACCGCTCGGGCTCGTCGACCGGGCGCGGCCCGTCGCCACCGAGGCAGAGGGTCAGCGGCCCGCCCCGGTGCCACAGCCACAGCTCGTCGGAAGCGACCGTGTGCCAGGCGGACAACTGGCCGGGCGGCAGCAGGAAGTAGATCATCGTCGCGCTCGACCGGGTGCCGCCGTTGTGCTCGATCCGGACCGGTCCGGCCCAGGTCTGCCGGTACCAGCCGCCCTCCGGGTGCGGCAGCAGGTCGAACTCCTCGGCGGTCCGGCTGCGCGTCTCCAGGCTCAGGTAGCGCCCCGCCGCGTCGCGCCGGGCGTAGCGGACGCCGATCACCGCCTCCCGCTCCAGCGGCCCGTAGACATGCGGGAACAGCGCATCCGCCGGCGTGCCCGCCGGGGGCGCCGGATTCGGCTCCTCCCAGCGCACCGGCGCCGACAGCTTCGCGGGGTCCAGCTCCAGTGCCACCATCGGTTCGGTCGTTTCGCGGTACAGGGTGTTCGCCACCGCGAGCGTGGTGCGCTCGTCCGGCGAGCAGTGCACGAAGCCCTCGGTCTCGAGGCTGGCGGATCTGACGGGGGAGTTCCGGTCGGCGTGGAAGGTTTTCAGCGGCAGCAGGTGCAGCAGCGTCGATCCAGTCACACCGACAGTCTCTCCTGATCGAAACGGCCGACGCGATCGAGTCCCGCCCGCCCTGGCGCGGGGTAGGCCGGACGAGTTACTCCGTCGTGACCAGCTGAACGCGCAAATGGGGCACTGAGACGGCTTCGGTCTGGATGTGAATTCGGCCTTGACGAGAGTAGAGACGCACATCACAGTCGTACCAACCGGTCGGTCTGAAAAAGATCTTGGTCTCCAGCCATCAAGTCAAGGGAGTCTGTCGATGACTGCGAGTGACCCGACGACGCACGCCAGCAGGACCCCCAAGAAGCTGATGATCGCGGCGCTGATCGCCAGCTCCATCGAGTGGTACGACTTCTTCATCTACGCTACGGCCGCGGCCCTGGTCTTCGGCCACCTGTTCTTCCCCGGCGCCAGCCCGCTGATCGGCGTCCTGCTGTCCTTC
Organism: Saccharopolyspora elongata; assembly: GCF_004348985.1. Lineage (GTDB taxonomy): Bacteria > Actinomycetota > Actinomycetes > Mycobacteriales > Pseudonocardiaceae > Saccharopolyspora > Saccharopolyspora elongata. Next base: position 31,141 of record NZ_SMKW01000009.1, read on the forward strand.
GCGACGTTCTGGGCGGGCTTCATCGCCCGGCCCGTCGGCGGCCTGATCTTCGGGCACCTCGGCGACAAGATCGGCCGCAAGCCGGCCGTGGTGACCTGCCTGATCATGATGGGCACGGCGACGTTCCTGATCGGCGTCCTGCCCGGCGCGGACTCCATCGGCGTGTTCGCGCCGATCCTGCTGGTGACGCTGCGGTTCCTGCAGGGCATCGCGGTCGGCGGGCAGTGGGGCGGCATCGTCCTGCTGCTCACCGAGAACGCCGGCCGCGGCCGGCGCGGGATGGCGGGCACCTTCGGGCAGATGGGCGTGCCGTTCGGCGTGATCCTCGGCAACATCACGTTCCTCGCGGTCGGCGCGGCGCTGAGCCCCGAGGCCTTCCAGGCGTGGGGCTGGCGGATCCCGTTCCTGGCCAGCGCGGTGCTGGCGCCGGTCGTGCTGTACATCCAGATGAAGATCGAGGACACCCCGGTGTTCCAGGAGCTGAAGGAGCGCAAGGAGAAGGCGGACGCGGAGGTCGTCAAGGCGCCGCTGATGGAGGTGCTGCGCACCAGCAAGCGGACCGTGCTGCTGGGCGCGGGCCTGCTGTTCGCCACCAACTCGATCTTCTACATCAGCATCTCGGGCCTGCTCGACTACGGCACCCGCGAGCTGGGCATGCCGCGCCAGTCGCTGCTGGCGGTGACGCTGGTGTCGTCGGCGGTCGGCATCGTCGTGATCTTCGCCAGCGGCGCGCTGTCGGACCGCTGGGGCAGGCGCCCGCTGATCGTGGCCGGTGCGGTCCTGCTGGCGGTGTGGGCGTTCCCGTTCTTCTGGCTGGTCGACACCGCGTCGATCGCCGGGGTGGCGATCGCGGCGACGGTGGGCAGCATCGGGTCGAGCCTGACCTACGGGCCGCTGGCGGCGTACCTGAGCGAGCTGTTCGCCCCGCGCGTCCGGTACTCGGGTGCGTCGCTGGCCTACCAGCTGGCGGCGATCCTGGTCAGCGGCGGCACGCCGTTCATCATGACCGCCCTGCTGGCGGCCACCGGCAGCTCGGCGTCGGTGTCGGTGTACCTGCTGCTGATGGGCCTGTGCACGCTCGGTTCGGTGCTGCTGTTGCGCGAGACCCACAAGGCCGGTTCGGCGGAGCCCCAGCACGCCCGCGAAGCGGTGGCGGAAGCCTAGGTCTCGCCTGGTCAGGCCCCGTGAGCACTTTGGGTTGCCATGGCAGCACAAAGTGCTCACGGGCATTCACCTGCGGAAACGTCCTAGTCGGGGTCGACGTCGAGGAGCCCGGCGATGTCGCGGAACGCTTTGGCGGGATCCCGGTCGCGCGCCGCCGCCGGGAGGTTGCCGGTCAGGCAGAGCGTCGCGAAGCCGTGCGCGATGGACCACGCCGCGAGCGCGGCCCGGTCGGCTTCGGCGTCGTCGAGCGTCGCGGGCAGGCCCGCCCGCAGGGCGTCCCAGGCCCGGGCCTTCGCGGCGAGCAGGTCGGGATCGTCGAGGTGGCACCGGTCCGGTTGGTGCATCACCTCGAAGTGGCTCGGGTGCGCCACCGCGAAGCCGACGTAGCGGGCGCCGAGCTCGATCAGCGCCAGGTCGTCGGCCAGGGCTTCCGCGAGCAGTCGGTAGCCTTCCGCGGCCAGCGCGGTGAACAGCCCGGCCTTGTCCTTGAAGTGGTGCCGCGGCGCGGCGTGCGAAACGCCGGCGCGCCGGGCCAGGTCCCGGAGGCTCAGCTGCGCCGGGCCGTTCTCGGCGATCATCTCGACCGCCGCGTCCAGCAGGGTCTGGCGGAGATCTCCGTGATGGTAGGGCCGCTCCGTGCTCATGCGCCCATCTTGCCATTGACAAGATGAGGATCTTCCCCGCAGTTTCAATTCAAACTGCGGACCTCCGGCGTGTCGGACCCCGACACGCCGGAGGCTGTGGACAACTCCCGCAATTTCAATGGAAATCAGAGGTTCGATTTCCATTGAAATTGCGGAACCCCGCTCAGGCGTCGGTGGCGAGTTGCTTGACCTGCTCGATGAGCTTGGCCCGGCCGGCCGCATCGCCCGCCAGCGGCGTCACGTTGAGGGTCGTGACGCCCGATTCCTTCAGCGCCGCCAGCCGCTCCTTGACGTGGCTCGCGGTGCCGACCAGCGAGGTCTTCTCCAGCAGCTCGCGGGGCACCGCCGCGGCGGCCTCCTCCTTCTTGCCGCTGAGGTAGAGGTCCTGGATCAGCTCCGCCTCGGCCTCGAAGCCGTAGCGGCGGGCCAGGTTGTTGTAGAAGTTCTTGCCCTTCGCGCCCATCCCGCCGACGTAGAGCGCCACGTGCGGCCGCGCGAAGTCCAGCAGGTCGTCGAGCCCCTCGCCGATGGCCAGCGGCGCCTGGGCGACCACGTCCAGCGGCGGCAGCGACGCGTCGCGCTTCGCCTTGCCCGCCGCCAGCGGCTCGCCCCACACCTCGGCCGCCCGCTCCGGCAGGTAGAAGATCGGCTCCCAGGCCTCGGCGATCTCGGCGACCAGCTCGACGTTCTTCGGCCCGATCGCGGCGATCATGATCGGGATCCGGTCGCGCACCGGGTGGTTGATGATCTTCAGCGGCTTGCCCAGTCCGGTGCCCTGGTCTGCGGGCAGCGGGATGCTGTAGTGCTTGCCCTCGTGCTGGACCTTCTCGCGGCGCCAGACCTGGCGGCAGATGTCGACGATCTCGCGGGTCCGGCCCAGCGGCGCGTGGTAGGGCACCCCGTGGAAGCCCTCGATGACCTGCGGCCCGGACGCGCCGATGCCCAGGGTGAACCGGCCGTCGGAGACGAAGTCCAGGCCCGCCGCGGTCATCGCGGTCAGCGTCGGCGTGCGGGTGTAGATCTGCAGGATGCCGGAGGCGATCTCCAGGCGTTCGGTGCGGGCGGCGATGAAGCCCATCTGGCTGACCGCGTCGAACGAGTACGCCTCCGGGACGTACACGATGTCCAGTCCGGCCTTCTCGTAGGTGGCCAGGTCGTCGACGGTTTCTTTGAACCCTCCGCTGTAGTTCAGCGGCATCCCGATGCGCATCGGCCGAACCCTTCCGGTCTGTGGCGAGCGGCGATGCCGGGGCGTCGGCCACGCCGCCGAGGTAGTCCAGAGGCTACCGCCGGGTAAGTCGCGCCGGGAGACGGCGCCCGGCCCCGAGAATGTGACACAACTCTCAAGAAAACCTTGGCGTGGCGGGATTTTCGACCGAAATGACCCCGACAATGGGAGCATGCCGCCAATTACCTCCACCACGCCGAGCCGCGAGCCGCGTGGTGCGCGGACGGTCGCGGCATGAAATTGGCTCTGCTGGACATCGGGTCCACCGCTGCGCGCCTGGAAATCGTCGACCTCGACCGGTCCCGGATGCCGCGCGCCGACTGGAGCGCGAAGGCCCGGACCAGGCTCGCCGAGCACACCGGGGCGGACGGCCTGGTCACCGAGCTGGGCGTCGAGCACGCGGAGCGGGCGGTGCGGCACTGCGTGAACGCGGCCATCGACGAGAAACCCGACGCGCTGATCGCGTACGGGACCTCGGCGGTGCGGGACGCGGTCAACGGCGCGGAGCTGCGGCAGCGGCTTAGCGAGGCGGCGGGGGTGCGCATCGGCGTGCTCAGCCCGCGCGACGAGGCCGCCGTCACCTATCACGCCGCCCGCCGCTGGCACGGCCGCTGCGGCACCGTCCTGACCATGGTGGACATCGGCGGCGGCACCATAGACGTGGCCACCGGCACCGGCGGCGAACCCGCCGACGTGGTCTCGCTGCCGTTCGGCGCGGCCCGGCTGACCAGGCAGTACCTGCCGGACGATCCGCCGACGCCGCAGCAGGTCGACGAGCTGGTCGCGGCGGTCCGCGGCACCATCCCGGGCTCGCTGCGCACCTTCGCCGACCGCGACCTCGGACATCCGGTGGCGCTGAGCAAGGTGCTGCGGCAGCTGGCCGTGCTCACCGAGAGCTCGCCGGGCCGGATGGCCCGCCACCCCGACCGGCTGCTCCGCGCCAAGCTGCGCCCCTGGATCCCGCGGCTCGCGGAGCTGGGCCAGAAGCAGCGGGCGGCGCTGCCCGGCGTGTCGCGCAGCCGCGCCCGCCGCATCCTGGCCGGGGCCATCGTCGCCGAGCTGATCCTGCGCACCATCGGCGTGGACGAGCTGGAGATCTGCCCCTGGGGCCTGCGAGAAGGCCTGGTCTTCCGGTTCGCCGAAGCGCACGACGACACCGACGGCGACGCGCTCCGGTTGATGGCGACCCTCTTCAGCTGAACCGGAGATCACAACGCCGCGCGAGCGCCCGACTCCCGGACACCGGTAGCGTCGATGATGTTCGTGGCGGAAGCCGGCAGGAAGGGGCGCGTCGTGGCAACGCTGCTGTACATCCTGATCACCATGGTCGCGGTGTGGATCACCACCGCGCTGCCCGGCATCACGCTGGAGGGTGAGGACACCACGGCGAAGATCCTCACGCTGCTGGCGGTGTCGGTGATCTTCGGCATCGTCAACGTGGTGCTCAAGCCGGTCGCGAAGACGCTGGGCTGCCTGCTCTACCTGCTGACGCTCGGGCTGTTCGGCCTGGTGGTCAACGCGCTGCTGTTCTGGCTGACCAGCTACCTGGCCGGCGAGCTGCGGCTGCCGTTCCACGTCGACGGCTTCTGGTCGGCGTTCTGGGGCGCGCTGATCGTCACGATCGTCAGCAGCGCCCTCGCCGGCATCGTGCGCCGCACCACCCGGCCCCAGGTCGAAGAGCGCTGACACCCGTCGATCCCGGCCAAAACGCCACGAAGCGGGCAGCGCCCCGGATATCCTGCCGCCCACAGGGGATCTTGATGGACCACGGAGCCGGCGATGCGATGCAGCCTGCGGGAGTTCGGCGGCCTGCTGCGCGATCACGCGGTCGGGCCGGAGGTCGAGGCGTTCCTGATCGCGCGGCCGCAGACCGCCGACGAGCCGCCGGACGGCCCCTGGGGCGAGCTGGCCGCGAACCTGGTGCGCGCATCGGTGTTCGGATTCGCGCAGGTCAACGTCCCCGGTGAGGCCGAGCTGCGCGCCGTCGTGGCGGTCGGCAACGGACACGCGGCGCGGGTGCTGGTGCAGGACGGGTCGGTGACCGCGAAGAAGGTCCGTCCCGATGCGCCGTGGCCGGCGCTGGTGGGCTGCCTGCCGGACCGCGAACCGGCCGAGGGCTGCGAGGTCACCGTGCCGACCCGCGTGCTGGCCGAGGCGCGCGCCGACGCCGAGCAGCGCGGAGATCGCCAGGTGGACTGGCTGGCCTACGAGCTCAAGCGCCGCCGCGTGCCGCCGGAAGACGCGCAGGCCATCGGCGACCTGCTGCGGCGCGCGGACGGGATGACCGCCCATCTGACGGTCGGCTTGCGGGTCGCCTCCGGTGCGGTGCGCAGCGGGCCGTTCGGGATCGAGGTGCACCACGCGCCGTCCGGCCGCGCCGCCGTGATCCCGGAGTCGCCGGACGACACGTTCACCGTGGTCGCCCCGGCGGGCGCCTACCTGCTCGGCAAGACCCTCCAGGAGTACGTCGAAGACCTGTGGGAAGGCACCAGCGAGCGCACCCAGCCCCTGCCCCGCTGACCCTGTCCACTGTGGAGGGCGGCGGCCGGGGATAGCCTGGCTTCGGAAGACCGTCCGATGGGAAAGAAGGCCGACGTGGAGTTGCTGCTGCTGTCCAGTTCGATGAAGCACGGCACGGGTTTCCTCGAACACGCCATGCCGGCCGTGACCGAGCTGCTGGCCGGTCGCGGGCGGCTGCTGTTCGTCCCGTTCGCCAAGCGCGACCACGACGGCTACACGGCGACGGTGCAGGCCGCGGTCGCGCCGCTGGGCATCACCGTCGACGGCCTCCACCGGGCCGACGACCCGGTGGCGGCGGTGCGCGAGGCCGAGGCCGTGTTCATCGGCGGCGGGAACACCTTCCGCCTGCTGTCCACGCTGCACCGGCTCGGTCTGGTCACCGCGCTGCGCGAGGCCGTGCGCGGCGGCACGCCGTACATGGGCGCGAGTGCGGGCACCAACATGGCCTGCCCCAGCCTGCGGACCAGCAACGACATGCCGATCGTCGAGCCACCGTCGTTCGAGGCGATCGGGCTGGTGCCGTTCCAGATCAACCCGCACTACCTGGACCCCGACCCGGGCAGCACGCACATGGGCGAGACCCGCGAGCAGCGGATCGCGGAGTTCCTGGAGGACAACGACGTGCCCGTGCTGGGCCTCCGGGAAGGCGCCTGGCTGCGGGTCCGCGGTGAGCACGCCGAGCTCGGCGGCAGCACCGGCGCGCGGCTGTTCACCCGCGGCGCGGAGCCCCGCGAGCTCGGGCCCGGCGACGACGCCACGTTCCTGCTCCGCACCGAGCCGCACTACGACGCCTGACCGCGGCAACGGTGATGAAACGTTTCCGTGTTTTCATGATCACCCTGTGCTAGTGTTCAGCCGCGCGACCGCCCGCGCTGGTGCGGAAGCGGGCTGGTCGCAGGGCGGTTCGACATAGCGGAGCACTGTGACGCGGACGAGCAGTTCGGGTAGTGACTACAGGACGATCCGGGCCCGCCTGACGCGCATCGGCGTGGTGCCGAGCGTGATCCTGCTGGCCCTCTGGCTCGGGTTCTCGTCGCTGACCGTGTACGACGGCTACAGCGCGAGGGTGATCGCGGTCGGGGTGAAGAACGCCTCGATCCCGGCGGTGAACAGCCTGGCGGCCCTGCAGAAGGAGCGCCAGCTGGCGATGGAGCGGCTCAGCCGCCCGGACATCGACCCGGCCGCGCTGATCGCGCAACGCGCGAGGACCGACACGGCCGTCGGCGAGATGCGCGCCAACCTCGGGCAGCTCGCCGAGGAGGCGCCGTCGCGGATCGCGACCCGGGCGCGCGACCTCGACGCGCTGCTGGTCCAGCTGCCGCACCAGCGCGCCCGAGCGGATGCCGGGAACTCGTCGCGGGCGGAGACCTTCCGCTTCTACAACCGGCTGCTCGACGCCGGCGTGAACCTGTTCGACACCCAGTCGCGGGTGACGCCGGACCTGGCCGTCAGCCAGGCCGCCCTGGTGGCGACCGACGTGTTCCGCGCCGCCGACCAGATGTCCCAGGCCGCATCGCTGGGCGGTGCCGCGCTGGTCGGCGGTGAGTTCAACACCGAGGACCACCTGTCCTTCTCCGCCCTGGTCGGCGCCTACCACTCCAGGATGGAAACCGCGGTGCCCGCCGCCGCGCCGAACACGATCGAGCTGTACCGGCGACTCATCGCCAGCCCCGACTGGCAGCGCCTGGTCGGCTTCGAGAACGCGCTCGTCGAGCATCCGCCGCAGCGCAGCGGGACGTTCGCCGTCGACGAGGAGGAGTGGCGGCAGTCCACCAACGCGGTCGCCGAGGCCCTGGTCGACATCGCCATCGAGCAGGCCAAGACGACCTCCGACCTCGGCCTGGAGAACGGGACCGACCGGTTCGTCCAGGTGATCGCGGGCAGCCTCGCGGCGCTGCTGGCCGTTCTGGTCGGCATCGTGCTCGCCGCGCGCAACGCCCGGAGGCTGGTCGACCGGACGCTGGTGACCAGGCTGGCGAAGCTGCGCGACGACACGCTGCGGCTGGCCAGCGGGCGGTTGCCCGACATCATGTCCAGGCTCAAGCGCGGCGAGCAGATCGACGTCGAGACCGAGCTCTCCCCGCTGGAGCACGGCAACGACGAGATCGGGCAGGTGGCGGAGGCCTTCAACACCGCGCACCACACCGCGGTCGCCGCGGCGGTGCGGGAGAACCAGGCGAAGGCCGGCATCAACAAGGTCTTCCTGGGCATCGCCCACCGGAACCAGGGGCTGGTGCACCGCCAGTTCAAGGTGCTCGACGAGTTGGCGAGAGGCGAGGAGCACCCGCAGCGGCAGGACGCGCTGCTGCGGCTCGACCACCTCGCCACCCGGGCCCGCCGCAACGCGGAGAACCTGATCATCCTGGCCGGCGAGCAGCCGGGGCGGCAGTGGCGAAAGCCGGTGCGGCTGGCGGACGTGGTGGGCGCGGCGGTTGCCGAAACCGAGCTCTACGACCGGATCCGGATTCATCCGATGCCTGACGTGTCGCTGGTGGGTGCGCCGGTGGGCGACGTGATCCACCTGCTGGCGGAGCTGATGGACAACGCCACGTCGTTCTCCTCGCCGCGCTCGGAAGTCCAGGTGTACGGCAGCAATGAGCGCCGCGGCGTGCTGGTGCGGATCGAGGACGAAGGACTGGGAATGCGCCCGGCGGACCGGGACGACGCCAACGTGCGGCTGTCGACGCCACCGCGGTTCGAGGACATCACGTTGCGCGGCGATCCCCGGCTCGGGCTGTTCGTGGTGGCGCAGCTCGCCGCGCGCCGCGGCATCAAGGTCGTCCTGCAAGAGGCCGCCGAGAACGGCACGGTGGCGACGGTTCTCCTGCCGACCGAAATCCTGGCGACCGAGCCGATGTTCGACACCAGGACGGATTTCACCCGCCCGGCGGAATGGGAGGAAGTCGAACCGAGATTGCCGACCCCGCCGCGAATTCGCCCGGATGCCCGTAATTCGGAGCCGGGTGACGGCGATTCCGGGCGCGCCGGGCACTCGTCGGAGCGAAGCCGTGGCAACATGGCCGCTTTCCAACGCGGCACGCGCGCAGCGCGGCGGGCGGAGGAACCGGAATGACCGGTCCGGCGACGAAGGGGAAATGCGCGGATGACCGACAGGATCGGCCCCGATGGTGAGCTGAACTGGCTGCTGGACGACCTGGTGGCCCGGGTGGTGGGAGCCCGCGACGGAGTGGTGCTCTCGGCGGACGGCCTGCTGATGGCCCGCTCGGCGGGACTGTCCACAGCGGACGCGGAGCACTTGGCGGCGATGGCCGCGACCTTCCAAAGCCTGGCGAAGGAAACGGGAAGGCATTTCGGCGGCGGCGGAGTCCGGCAAACGCTGGTGGAGCTGGACCACGCGTTCGTCTTCATAACGGCAGCGGGCGCCGGAGCATGCCTAGCGGTACTGGGAGAAGAAGAAGCGGACGTGGGAACGATCGCCTACGAGATGAACCTCCTGGTGATCAGGGTGGGCAATTACCTGAGCTCGGCCCCAAGAGCAGAAGTCCCAACCCAACAACAAAGGCCCTGAAAAACCCCACAAACCCCAGGGACCCCAGAAAACCCAAGAACCCCAACAATTCAAACAGAGGGAACAGCGCCCCACTCCAAAACTGAGGCGCCAACGGACTCCTTCAACCCAAGCGCCCCATGCGCATAGTCCAGCCCCGAAGGGGCGAAGACGAGCCCACCGAACCAGCCCGCCACCAAGGCACCCAACACGCTCCACACCGGCTGCCAAGGTGCCCGATGCGCTCCAGGTAGATGCGAAGCGGCAGAACGGAGGGCTGGTCGGAAACCAGGCCGGGAACGGCTCCCGACGCAAGGAGCCAAAGAAACGGGCCACCGCACCGTGGGGGGCGTGGGGGGTTCGACCCCCCACAGCAAAAACCGAGTGAGCCCCGTCTACGCATTCGGTAGACAGGGCTCACCCGGCGAACTCGGTGGGCGATACTGGGATCGAACCAGTGACCTCTTCGGTGTGAACTATGCCCGCCACCTCGCGCTGACCTGCGAAAACAAGATTTCGCAGGTCAGCGCGGATTCGTTCAATGCGGTTGAGATCCGTTCACCGCAGTTCAGCGCACAGCGCTGCTCCCCGTTTGCTCCCCACCCTGCTCCCCGCCATGACCATCACATGTCTTTCCTCACACTGATTCAATTCCTACATGGTTGGCGACACCTCCACGGGGCGCGGAGAGCACCCGATGCTGACGACGCACCTGGCCGCGCTCGCCGGCAAAGTCGATCAAGGAAGTGGGTTCCGCGCCGATTCTGCCTGGCATCGGTCGGTAAATCCGCAGGTCAAAGGTAGGTAGGTCGACCCATCTGTCGGGGCAACGTTCGTGATCTTCTTGACCCATCTCCTGGTTCAACTTTGGTGGCCCGCGCCAGCATGCCAGCCCACACGACCTGATCCTGTGCTGCGGCAGGATCTTCGCCTACGCCCCGTCCGATGCCAACTAGCCGCCAGGACGCAGATGGAAAGGGCGTCGACGACGTCCGCCCGATCCGCGACGACATCGACCGCCGCGTCGGCGCCCTCTCGCCGGACTCGTGCCCGAGGCGGCGAAGTGAGAGCGATGTCCGCAACGTGATCATCGTGGGTCGGCGCTCTGATCCACTGCCCAAGTCCGTGCCTGGTGTCCGCGGCCATCGTGGACACCAGGCACGGAGGCTGTTCAGTGAAACCAGGATCCGGTTCTGCTTAATTTTCAGCCGTCAAACCGCCCGGGCTCTGCTGGGTCTGCCTCACGCCAGTAGCGCCGCCGGTTCCCACTTCACCAAGAAACTCCGCCAGGCCGGTATCTGGAAGCCCGCGTTCATCGCGCTCACCCAACTCGCCTCCAAAACACCCTGAATGGAGCAAGCTTGCCTCCGAACGGTGCGATGTGCCGAAATGTCCTTGCTCTCTGCCCGTTATGGCTTTGATACTTACAGTCACGATGATCCAGGTGCTGAGACCCACGGGCGAGTGGCCCCTTGCCCGGGTTTACCTTTTCCGCACGAACGAATGGGGATACCTGTGACCTCTGTCGAACCGTCGAAGCCGCTCACGATCCTCAATGGTCCCGTGCCGCACGGGGTACCCAAACCGCCGGATAAGCGGTTTATCGTGTTTGGTCAGGATTGGCTCACGATGCAGACGTACATCAAGCAAGCACTCGCGCTGCCCATCAACAAGGCGGACTGGGAGAAGGATTACGGCGGTTTCCCGGAACAGGAGAACGAAATCAAGAAGGTCCTGAGCGCCATGAAAAACGTCCAGGACCTGTGTCCAGATTTTGGCGATCCCGACATGATCCGGAAAAAGATAATTAGCGACGGAGCTTACCTTACGGGCAAGACTCCGCCCGCTGAGATATACGGGCACATCATTTGGCTTTCCACGCAGGTCAGCAATACCGCGGGCACGTTCAAGTATACCTTCGAAAGCCTGAAGGATGTGCTCAGCACAGGAACGGAAAAGCAGCGGGCCGACAACCTGCGGTTGATCCTCGGCGGCAGTGGAGGCCTGCTCTCCGAAGCCGAGAAGGAAAAGAAGAAGGTTGCCGAGCTCAGCCAGAAACTGGCCAAGTTCGATCAGAAGATCACCGAGGCGAACAACGAAGTCGCCATCTACACGAGTTCTTCGTCCAAGATCCTCACGGCGGCGAACAAGAAGATCGGAGCCCTCGAGACGGACGTCAAAAACCTGCACACGGCTGCGGACAAGGCGTACGAGGAGTGGCGCAAGTACACCATTGTCGCGGTCAGCACCTCGGTCGGGATCACGGTGATCAGCCTGGGGCTTCTTGCCTCGGTCGGATGGGCGTTTGGTATTGGGTTCGGGATCGCCGCGATCAAGGCGCGGAAGCTCTACAATCAGATGCTCGACCAAATCAAGGACAAAGAGGTTGATATTCAGAAGAAGACCCGACTGGTCACCGATCTGACCGGCCTGAACTCCTCCATTCCGTCGATCGGGGATTCGCTGACTCGTTTCAAGAACAACCTGCAGGAGATCGAGGGGGTGTGGACCGACATCGCCGGCAAACTTGGCTACATCTGCTCGAACTACCAGGACAAGGACCTCGCCAACCTTGCGTGGGTCCAGCAGTCCCTGAAGATCCTCGATGCCCAGCACAAGTGGGCCGAGATCCAGACGGCGGCTCAGGAGTTCACCCAACGGTCCCTCGTCACCTTCTCTCCGGTCGGCAAATGGGGCAACAAGCTCACCGAGGAGCACCAGCAGGCCCACGCACTGGCGATCTGAAACGCGACCGGGCGCATTTGCCACGCACCGAGCATGACCAAGGAGGCGTCGACATGCCCAACTGGGATGTGCTAACGAAGAAGACCGCCGCGTTGACGTTCAGCGAAGTGACCAAATCCGACGGCAACCAGAAAGAGGTCACCGTCAGCGGGCTGCGGGTGCGCCTGTCGGAAATCGGTGCCTGTACGCAACTGATGTCCGTGTTCGCCGACACCCTCGTCGTCGACTATCCCACTTTCGACGCTCCTGGTGTTGTGGTGGTCGCCCGGTCGCTGGACCTCTCGGCACTGAGCGGCTCGGCCCTGCCTCTGAGGGTGCCTGCCGGCCATGGCCCCAACGTGGCACAGTTCCTCATCGGCGGCACCGTCGGCGGCGACTTCCGTATCAATACGGAGAACGTGACCAGCGGCGCAAAGACCGTGCCGGTCGGGATGACCCCGCTGAAAGCCGCCCTGCACCAGGTCGCCCACGACGGCACGATCACGCAGGACATCAACTCCGGTGCCAAGGACATCGCGGACTTGACCGGTCGTCCCTGGGCCCTGGGCAGCCTGAAGGCAAGCGTCACCGCCGCGGGATCCTTAATGGACACCGGCATTCCCGCGGACACCGCACTCGCTCGCTCGATGCTGGCCTGGGTTGTCGCGTGCATTCAACAGGCTGGCCAAACCTGTTTCAGCAGTGCCACCGTGGCCGAACTGGCTACTGTCGGACGACAGGCCGCAGCCCTGCTCGCCACACTCGACGTCGCATCCGGCGCCCGCTACGTGCCCGTCCTGCCAGGGGCCTTCTACAAAGACAAAACCACGGCTCTGCTTGGCGTCCTGGGCGGTTATCAAGCCGATCTCAATACCCTGTCCACCGCGCAGGAAACTTCGAAGGCCCTGAAAAGGGTCGCCGGGACACTCGCCGCTAATGCCAAGACCGAGACCGACCCGCTGACCGTCCGGCTGCACAGCATCACGTCGAACGTCGACCATCTCAAGGCCGACCTCACCACCTTGACCGGTCAGCTCGACACCCAGTACAACCGGGCCCACACCGCGTTCACGGTCATGCGCGCCAAAATTGCCCTGCAAGACGTGCAGAACTTCGTAGACGCCTACTTCGGCGCGGTCATCGCAGTCGTCAAAGTAGGTGTGGGGGCGGCCCAGGCCGTCGAGGACCCGACGAAGGTCTCGGAAGTCGCCCACGGACTCTACGACGCGGCGGACAAGGCATACACGGCGATTGGCCAGATCCCGGAAGACCAACCCGGCGACGACGAACTACTCCAGGCGACCCGCACGCTACTGCGTACCCAACAACGCATTATCGCTTCCTTCGAATCCGCGACCACGCTGTGGAACGCCCAGGACAACGAAACCATCGGCGCGTCCCCCCGGCCACTGACGGAGTCCGACCAGCAGTTCGCGGCCGATCCGACCGTGGCGTGGGATGTGTACCTGACACGGGCGCAGGCAGCCCTGGACACCATCAAGCAGCGGATCGGCCAATCCCACGCCGAGGAGGCGCAACAGGCGGCGAACAACTACTGGGCCGAGTTGATGATCTTCGGGCGGTATGGCAAGGCTCTCGCGGTCACGGCGAACGCCTATGCCGCCCAGCTCGCCGAGGCCAGTATGGTGCGCGCCCAGATCAAGGCGACGAACGAAGTGGCCGATCGCTGGAAGGCTCTGGAGCAGACCTGCCGCACCGACAAGGAGCGGCAGGCCCTACTCATGGGGATACTGCAGACCCGGGTGGACACCGTCAAACGGTCGCTGCACGTGGCGTGGACCTACTATCGCGACGCGTACTTCTATCTTTACTTTGCCCAGCCACCAGCGATCGATCTCGACGCGCCTATCTCAGATATCCGGCGCCAACTGGCTGCGATGACCGACTGGGTCGAGCGAGCGATCAGCCAGAGCGGTAACAAAGTCCAGTTGCCCGGAAGAGACGCGACGATCAGCCTTGATCTGCCGATCATCCACGCGGACACCGCACACCAGTCGGCAGCCGGCGTCATCGCCGCCACGCTCGCCCAAGACCCCACGAACAAGATGTGGACGCTGAGCTGGACCGTGCCGATGGGCGCACCGCTGCTCGCGCAGCAGCTTCCGGACAACGGCAATGTCGCAATCTGGGTGACCTCAGCCGAGTTCTTTGTGGACGACGTGACTCCGAACCCCGCGGGCAGGGTCATCGTCGAGGTGGCGACCTCCGGCTGCTACCAGAACGGATTCGGGCCGGCCGAGTCACACACCTTTGTCGCCAAGGGGATCACTGGGACCTACGCCTACAAGCAGGAGGGGAAGCAGGTCTACTCGCCGTGGGAGATCGGCAGAGACGTCTACATGACACCGACGTTATTCACACAGTGGACCATGACCTTCGACCAGAACGGTGGGAATCCACAGCGGGCGACGAAGCTGCGTCTGAACTTCCACGTCGACTACCAGAAGAAGCCACATTAAGCGCGGCGAACCACCACGGGAGCGCACGATGAGCATCGACCAGACGTCTGCCGACACCCCCAAGACGAACGACCTGGGCCCGTCGGGAGTACAGCTCGACCAGATCAAGCCCGCATGGGACGCCATTACTTCCTGGCTCGCCGGAACCAAGGCCATCCCGCATGACGTGGACGCCGTCCTCGAACGGTACGGGGTGTTTCAGGATGAGGAGAATCTGGCTCGGTTCCTCGCGGCTCTCGAAATCGTCCGCGTGTGGGGAGACCTGCTCGGATCACCCGCGAGTCTGACCGCCCGTATCGCTGAGAACCCCAATTACATCACCGGGCCCGAAGTCCCGGAGGAACTCTACGCTGCTGTTGTCAGGCTGACGATCCGCGTGGAAAACACCGCTGGCACGGTCGTCACCACCTACGACAGTCTGCCGACGCTCCTCGATCCGGCCCATGGCACCGCCAAGGAGCGTGCCGACGCGCTGAAACAGGTTCTCCGAGGAGAGAATCGCGGGCTCACCAAGACCATCGACCAGCTCGCCACCGACAGCGCAGACCTGCGCGCCCGTCTCACCGCCCTGCAGAAAGAACTGGCCAGTTCCGTCGTCACCCTGACGACGACGTCGCCACTGAACGAGGCCAACCGAACGATCGGTGCACTCCGCGCCGAGATCGAGACACTCCACCAGCAAACAGCGACACCAGAGACCGAAAAGCGGATTCGGGAATGCGAGGCGGAAATCAGCAAGAAGGAGTCGCTTGTCCATGCCCTGCACGACGTGTTCTCCACCGCGCACAAGGTGACACCGAAACTGATCGAGGTGTGCGGTGTCCTGGAATACCTGGGCGGCGTGGTGCGCTCCGCGAAAACCACGATCAACATGGTCTGCGGCTTGTCCAGCGATGAGCAGCTCAGCACTGCGGATTGGGTGAAAAAAGCCCTGGGTAACGCGAGCATGCGGACCCAGTGGCAGGAGCTGCAGGACAAAGCGAGGGCGTTCGTGCAACATGCACAGGTGACGCCATGAGCGCCCTCTACGCGCTCGACGCGTCCGGCATGCGAACCGCGAAGGACGCAGTCGACACTATTGGTCGGTACCCGCACACCCTCGTACATGTGGAACACGACATCGCCCAAATCCATCTCGGTCCATATACCGTATACACCGTGTGCGGCGACCGTCCGCCGGCCACAGTGTGGGGTAAGACTTTCTCCATCACCGAGCCCACCCATTTGCTAAAGCCGATCCTGACCGAGATCTCCGCCAGTAATGTGGAGTTCCTGA
Organism: Saccharopolyspora elongata; assembly: GCF_004348985.1. Taxonomy (GTDB): domain Bacteria; phylum Actinomycetota; class Actinomycetes; order Mycobacteriales; family Pseudonocardiaceae; genus Saccharopolyspora; species Saccharopolyspora elongata. The sequence goes on from NZ_SMKW01000009.1 coordinate 46,685, forward strand.
GCGACTTCAAGACCTTCCTTGGTTGGTTGTCACAGGCGCTGCCAGCCGCCAACGAGAAGTTCAGGAATGTGACCGACAAGCTGGAAACGTTGTCGCAGACGAAAAATCCCACCAAGGGCCAGCGCGACAACGCCTTGACCGAGTTGAGTGAGCTTGTCATGTCGTTGCGGCAAGGTTCCGAGAAGCTCAAGCCATACGTCAGCGCGAGCGCCAGGAAGGTGGAAGAGAACAACGACCACCTCAAGACCGTCCAGAATGTCATCACCGCTCTGAACGACCGACTCGACAAAGCGTTCAACTTCCTGCGGAACATGTACGAAAAGGACGGATCTCCTTGTGGCATGGCGAAATTCGAGAGATCCGTTGGCAAGGTACGCGATGAGCACACCGCCACCATCGGCAAACTGGACGCCGTCCTCGACATGCTACGCATCCGGACCACGGAAGTGAACAGCGCCCTCGCGTTGATCAGCGGCACCCTGATCAACTTCTCCGCGTCCTACAACGCGGTGATCAACCCGCTTGAGCGGGCACGGAACCCGGAACTGAGCAGCGTCATCCAGGAATTCCAGGTGACAGTCTCCTGGAAGAGCTGGAAGGCATTCGCCGACTACGTCAAAGACCAACTACAGCCGTCTCTGACCAATGTTTACTGCAGCTTGGTCCCTGACCTCATCCCGGGCTGACGGCCGACCGAAGCAGTCACCGCTCGACGGTCGTCTCAGCGCGTCGGCGGGACAAGATCCAGCTCCTTTGACATCAGGGTCCGCCGTCCGTTCGCCGAAGCAGAGTCAAATCGACCACTAGACACCGGGACCGTCTACGAACTGTCATTAGTCGATACGACTGGCCCGCCCAGTACGGCAGAGACATGGCCGCCCTCGGAGAAGGGGGCAAAGCAGTCGGGTACGCCTTCCCACTCGCTTGCCAGGTGAATGAACCTGGTCAGCGACGGTTCGGCGGCAGGGACTTTGCGCGCGAGGCGCCACAGTTGCCGTGCTCCGTCGTAGGGTTCGACCTGGTCGTTCAACAGCATCCTCGCCGTGCTGGAATCCCGACCGCTGTTGTGAAATCGGGCGAGGAACCGGGTGGATGCCGAGGCGTTGGTGTAGTACCGCTATCGGGCGGTCTGCGAGGTACTGGGCGGTTCGCCGATCGGTGAGGTCGCTGCCCGTTACGGCACGTCCCGCGCTCGACACCGGCGAGGCGTGCAGCCTTGATCGCTTTCGCAACCCCGTCGCCGTCGATGGCCTTCGTGACCTCCTTGCTGCCGCCATTCGATCCGGCACTGAAGACGATCACATCGACATCACCGAACGTCGCCGCCAGATCTTCCACGGTCATGCTGGAGAGATCGCCGACTCGTGCGTTCATGCCTCGCGTTGCGAGCTCAGCCTGCTGGTCATCTCGGCGAACGAGCCCGTGCACGGCGTCCCCTCGAGAGCGCAGTTTCTGCGCGAGCAGACCGCCGATGCCGCCGGTGATGCCAATGATGAAGACGTCCATCGTGGATGCTCCGTTCTCCGTATGCAGCGCTTCGGCTTCGTCGTCGTGCTGCGCACCGTCCGTCACGACTCGGGCCGGACGGATCAGCTGCTCGCGGCGCTGCGGCCGCCGAGGTGTTCGGCGAGGTGCCGTTCGATCGCGCGGAACAGCATGACCTGGTTCTCCGGGTTGTCGAAGCCGTGGCCCTCGTCGTCGGCGACGAGGTACTCGACCGGTACGCCGCGCTCGCGCAGCGGGGTGACGATGTTGTCGGACTCGGCGTGGACGACGCGGACGTCGTTGGCACCCTGGGCGACGAGCAGGGGGGTGCGGATGCGGTCGATCATGGTGATGGGGGAGCGACGGCGCATGTCGGCGAGCTGGTCGGGGTCGTCGGGGTCGCCGACGTAGGCGATCCAGTTGTTGGTCATGTTCGCGCGGACGAACGGGGGCAGCGTTGCAAGGAAGTTGGCCAGGTCGGAGATGCCGACGTAGTCGACCGCGGCGGCGAACTTCTCGGGGGTGACGGTGACGCCGACGAGTGCGGCGTAGCCGCCGTAGGAGCCGCCGACGATGGCGAGGCGGTCGGGGTCGGCGTAGCCCTGGGCGATGGCCCAGTCGACGGCGTCGATCAGGTCGTCGTGCATCTTCCCGGCGAACTCGCCGATCGCGCCGGTGAGGTGTCGGCGTCCGTAGCCGGTGGAGCCGCGGAAGTTGACCTGCAGTACGGCGTAGCCGCGGTTGGTGAGGAACTGCGCGGCCTTGTTGAAGCTCCAGGTGTCGTGCATCCACGGTCCGCCGTGCACCAGCAGGACCAGCGGCAGGTCCTGGGGCGCGATGCTGACGGGCAGGGTCAGGAAGCCGTGCAGCGGCAGGCCGTCGCGGGCCGGGAACCGGACCGGGGTCATCGGTGCGAGGTCGGCCGGGTCGAGGTGCGTGTCGCGGAACAGCAGGCGGCTCTCGCGGGTGGCGTGGTCGTAGAACCAGGTCGTCCCTGGTTCCCGGTCGTGGATGAAGGTGGCGACCCAGCGCTGCCCGGCCAGATCCGAGTGCACCCAGCCCAGTACGCCGTCGGAGAGCTTCTCGAGGGCGGTCTGGACCTGGGCGAAGTGGGAGTCGATTGGCACGATGCGGGGTCGGTCGCCGGTGAAGCGGGCTGCGATGACCTGGCCGGTGCGGCGGCTGGTGAAGACGGTGGGGGCAGGGTGTCGCTGGCGGCGCTGAGGGTGTCGAGGCTGTGCCCGTCCACAGCGGCGATCACGGTCTGCTCGCCGGTCGCGCGGTCGAGGCGCAGCAGCCGGAGGTCGTCGGAGTCCTGGTAGTCGCCGATCAGCGCGGCGCTGCCGTCCGGGGTGGGGAGCAGGAACACGCCCATCGGGTGTTCCGGTCCGCCGGCGCGGTGCAGCAGGCGCAAGTCGCCGGTGTCGGGGTCGGCGGCGGAGATCTCGTGGGTGCCGTCGGTGTCCTTGGACAGGTACCAGGACGCCCGGCCGGTCCGGTCGACGAGGAAGGTCTCGGCAGGATCGGTCCGCTCCACGAGCGGGGTGGTCTCGCCGGTGACAACGTCGATCCGGAACACGTCGATAGCTCGGAGGTGGGACAGGCAGCTGCCGCCGTCTCAAGCTGTCCCAACCCGCTAGCCAGGCTCCATTTGTGAGGCCCAACGCTGGGATACGGCTACCTGTCCCGCCGGTCGGCGGTGATTGAAGGATCAGCGCTGCCCGGTGACCACGGCCCGCATCGTCTTGCCATCGACGGCGACCCGCCTCCACCGGCTCGCTGCCCTGCAGCATCCAGCCGGACAACGCCTGGTCGAGCTCATCATGATCGCCCCTCGCCAGCACCCGCGCGAAGGTCCAGCCCGACGGGGTTCCCGACCACGAACACACCCCAAGCTCGGCCACAAGCCAGACCGGCAGATCCGCGGCGTACTCGGCGATCTCGACGAACGTCTTGGCCCCGGCGGCCACCGCCAGTACTGCGAGGGTCAGCAGCCGCCGCCGATACCGCAGGCCACGGACGTCGCGGGGATGGCTACCACATCCAGGGCCCGCCGCAGGCAGTCGATACGCCTCTGCACGAGGGCGCGGCTTTCGGGTAGAGCATCATGAACTCAACACCCCGATGATCTCCCATCAAGGTCGCGCCCTCGTCCTGCGTTCTGCCTGGTTAGAGAACCCCGCAGCCCTCAGATCAACTTTGCACACCCTGCCACACGCCCCAGCCAAGGAGCACGACCATAAATGTGGGGAGGCAGCAGGGAGCGCGAGCGGCCTCCTTGAAGGGGCTATCCGCAGCACCCACTTCAGGTCCACCACCCCGAACTCCGCCCGCTAGAGCAAGATGGCAATCCGGCAAAGGTGGTGACCTCTTCGGCTACGTACGCCGAAGAGGTCAGCAGACCCGATGCCACCTCACCTACCCGTAAATGACGCAGGCGCTCCACCTGGACAGTCACCTGACCAGCACAAACAGCGATTCCTGGTCGCCTCAGCCGCAGACTTCAAGACAGCGGGCACATCTCACAACGCCCCACGCGCAACGTGATCGATGACGTATCCACCCGTCCAACAGCGGCAATGGGAGCACGACAATGGTTAGCCCAGGCAGGAAAGCCCCGCAGTACCACGGAAAATGGCGTGAACACTTCGGACAGCAAAGTGTGGTCAGCACACCCTGCTCCCCATTCGCTCCCACAACGGCAGATGGCCTGCCCGCGATGGGATCGAACCAGTGACCTCTTCGGTGTGTGAACTATGGACGGCGTTCCGCGCTGACCTGCGAAAACACGACAACCGCAGGTCAGCGCGGGGTCATTGAAGTCAGTTGAGATCCGTTCACAGCAGTTCAGCGCCCAGCGCTGCTCCCCTTTTGCTCCCCCAACGTCCCCGCGATAGCATTGCGTGTCGTTCATCACACCAAATTGAGCACTTGCATGGCTGTCGATGCGTGCCCGGCTCGCCAAGCCCACACGACGTTTCTGCGGGGCAGTGACGTTGCCCTTGGTGTTCCAGTTCCTAACGCCAGATGCGCCTGCGGAGTAAGGCGAATGTGGTAGCAGTGGGACGCTGTATCGTGACGAGTCCGGGCACGGACTGCGCGATGTCACATGCCAGCGCGATAGAGCTTTGCGATGAATGATGTTTTGCGTTTGTGGCGCTCGCGCAGTTGGCCGAGGTATGTGTCGAAATCTGCCGCGTGGTCGATGGACCGGTAGGCGTCGCGGAGCTTGCGGAGCATCGTGATCGCTTTGCTGTAGCGGTACTTGTCGCCACTGGCGTCCAGTCGCTGCTGGATCAGCCGCTGCCACGGTCCGATCGCGTCTTGGGGGTGCGTGGGTTGGCGCAGATCGATGAGTTGGTGCCAGCGGGATTCGGACAGGTCGTCGGTGTGGTCGACCGCCACTCGCCACGCCTGGTCCAGTTCCCTTCGTCGAGCAGCACGCCGACGAGGTGGTCGGCGAACGCAGGCCGCTGTGCGGTGGCGTGGTGTAGGCGCTGGAGCGCTTCGTCTCGCAGGCTGCCCCAGTCCCCGGTGTGTTCCGCGGTGCGGCGTAGGTCGCTGTAGTGGGGTGCGGTTGGGTGCTGGTCGAAATGCCGCCGCCGCACGGAGAGTGCTTCCTCTGTAGCGCCGCGTTCGAGCAGCAACTCCACGTAGGCGTTGCGGAGCTTGGCCTGGTCGATCGGGTTGCCGATGTCCAGCCCGCGCTGCGCCCAGTGCTCGGCGTCGGATGCGCGCCCGGCGTTGCGGAGTGCGTCAACAATCTTGAGGTACTGGGAGGCGCTGTGGAGATCTTCGGCCAGCACAGCAACGTAGTGGTCGACGTCTCCGGTGACCTCGGCGAGTTGTTCGCGCAGGATTCGGATCCCGAACGGTGTCCGGCCGAACTCGGGCTGCGCTGCCTTGGCGCGCTCGTCCACGATTCGCGCCAGCTCAGCGCGGCCCTTCTGCCCCAGTGCTGCCGCGTAGTCCCGCAGTTCGAAGTCCGGCCAGCCCGGCCCGTCCAGTCGAAGCTTGGCCAGCCACGACGCCAGCCACTTGGGATCGGGCGGGGCCGCCGCGCAGGCGCGTGCGTGCACGGCCATCATCAGCACGTGGAGGTCGCTACCGACGACGCCGGAGGAGTCGTCCAAATACATCAACGCCGTGGTGACCGACTCGACCGCACGACGGGCGAGAGCGGGTACGCACGCAGGCTCAGTTTCGATCAACGCCTCACATGCGGCGGCGACCTCCCGGACCTGCCGCGAGTACTCCCGTCGCCCGTGCTGTGGGTGCGTCCGACGACCGCGCCGCAGACCGTCGATCAACCGCCGAACCCGCTCCACTTCCGCACTGACCACGCTGCCATTCAAACAAACACCGACACACCGAACGGCTCGCACGGTGACTAACCTGACGCCGCAACGGCGAGCAGCGAGGAGGACCGGCGATGAGCCTGACGAGCCGATGGCGGATCGTGGAGATGGACATGTGGGACCGGGACGCCATCGACCTCGAAGGACCTGGCTTCATCGAGTTCGCCAAGGACGGGACCGGACAGTTCGGGTTCATCGCTGTGCACGGCTGGATGGACTGCCGCCCCACCAAACGCGACGGCCGGCCCTGCGTCGAGTTCAGCTGGGACGGCGACGACGAAGGCCATCCGGTCAATGGGCGCGGCTGGGCCATGCTGGCCGATAACGGCACGATCGAGGGACACCTGTTCATCCACATGGGAGACGACTCGGGCTTCCGCGCAACGTCCTTCGCTGAAGCCAATGCACGGGATGGGCGATGAGCGAATACCAGTATTACGAGTTCGTCGCGGTCGGCCAACCACTGAATGCGCATGAACAGGCTGAGGTGCGGTCGCTGTCCACCCGCGCGGATATCACCGCCACCAGATTCGTCAACGAGTACCACTGGGGCAACTTCCGCGGCGACCCGCACCGGATGATAGAGCGCTACTACGACGCCCACCTGTACCTGGCAAACTGGGGAACGCGGCGAATCATGCTGCGCCTGCCACGCAAGCTGCTCGACTTGGACGTAGCCGAGCAGTACTACGTCGGCGACGAAGTCACAGGCTGGGTCACGGAAGAGCACGTCGTGCTCGACTTCATGAGCGACGATGAGTCCGGCGACGATTGGGACATCGACCCGCATGGATCGCTGTCCGCCATCGTCGGGGTTCGCGGAGAGTTGGTCGCCGGTGACCACCGCGCTCTCTACTTGGCTTGGCTGGCCGGGTACGGGACCTGGGAACGCGACGAATACTCCTTCGACCGCGCCGCAGATGATGAGTTTGAGCCACCGGTACCGCCAGGATTGCACACGCTCACCGCAGCCCAACGCGAGCTGGCCGACTTCCTCCGCCTCGACGACGACCTGCTCGCGGTCGCGGCCGAGACGAGTCCTCCGCTGGAGCAGACCACCGACGATCCCAGTGAACTCATTGCCTGGGTGACGAACCTGTCGCCAGCTGAGAAGGACCACTTCCTCCTGCGCGTCGTCCAGGATCGGGCTGCGACCGTGCGGATGGAGATGCTGCGCCGATTCCGCGACGAAACCACCACGGCCATCATTCCCGACGCGCCCCGCCGGACCGTGGCCGAGCTCCTCGACAAGGCGGCGCGCCGACGGGTCGAGTGGCAACGCCGAGAAGACGCCCAGCGCGCTGCGGAGCAAGCACGACGGGAAAAGGCACGAGCCCTCGCGCTCCAACAACGGTTGGACAAGCTGGCCCGCGATGAAGACGACGCCTGGTCCCGTGTCGACGCGATGATCGCCACCCGCAAGCCCGCCGAGTACGACGCCGCAGTCACACTGCTCACCGACCTACGCGCCCTGGCCGAACGCGACGGCCGAACTCACGAGTTCACCCAGCGCAGCACAGCCCTGCGGCAGCAACACGCACGCAAACCCAGCCTCCTCGTCCGCCTGGACCAGGCGCACCTCTGAACAGACCACAAAGGATGGTGTTCAGCTGCCGCTGATGTCTAGCCCGGGCGCGCGGGCCTCCGACGCTCGCCCGCACCCTTTCCCCGGTTCAGGGAAGGTCGGGGTCTGGGTGCTCGGCCACGAAACGCTCGCCCGTTTCGTCATCGACCAGCGAGTTGTCGACCAGCCATTCAACCGCCCGGCGCTGTGCGCGACCGTCACGGAAGGCGTGCCAAGCCGGTAGCAGGTGCGGATGCTCTTCATGCAGCTCGTTCTTGAAGCGGCGGAAGGCGCCCTTGCCCTGGATGGCTCGCGCGAGTCTGAGGCCGGCTGCCTCGTCGCTGATTCTCTCGGCGAAGTCGGCCATGTCCTGGTACCAGACGTAGGACGGCAGCGGATCGATGCAGGCCAGGTCCAGATCGTCAAGGTCAACGGGGGTGTGTCCATCGATGCCACCGTCCGCCGTCCAGAACACGATCTCGCCGGTCTGCGGGTTGATCAGCCATCGGTGTTCGAAGTCGGTCTGGTCCGCCAGTGCGGTAGCGATCTCCTCCAGGTCAAGCCTGCTCAGGTCAAGCATCCGGCCACGATAAACCTGCCTCTTTCCGCGCTGACGATCAGCGACCGCGCGACCAGCGGCATGAGCGGATAATCAGCCTGTAAAGCCTGTAAAGTCGCCGCACTTCATCGTTGTTCTAGGGGTGTGGGTGTTCGTAGGGAACGCGGGTTTAGAGAGCGACGACCTGATCACGGTTTACGTGTCGGTAACTCCGGACATGGCCGGCGCGGCGGTGGCCATGGTGGCTGGTGGCGCTCAGGTGCGGACGTCGGACGACATTCCACCTGGGCCAGCGCTGGACCGATGGTCTGATCAGCCTGCTTCGTGGGTGTGACGCGCTGGTGGTGATACCGACCGGGCAGGCCACGGAGACCATCTTCTTGGAGACGGGCGTGGCCCTGGGCCTCGGTGTGCCGGTGGTCGTCGCGGTGCCGGAGGGGACTGGCCAGGGGGCTGTTCCGATCGTGCTGCGGGACTTCCCGGTTGTGGCGCTGGCTCCCGGGAGGCTGGCTCACTTACGGCTGGTGAACACTTTGGAGGCCGTGACCTCCGCCCCTGAAGCTGGCTCTGCCTTGCCGGGGCGCGTCGGTGCCTCGCAGTCAGTGATTGGCCGGGACCTTGAGTCACCAGCGCTTGCAACAGATGCGCCACCGGGCACGTAGGAGGCTTGGTACACTCTGTGACTGATCGTGCGCTAAAAGCAACATATGGGTGAGTATCGGACGATGGCGTGTGAGTTCCTGACCGATGGGGGTCTTGAATGTGGGCTGGGGGACGGTCCCAGCAAACCGGGGTTGACGAGGATGTAGATTCGTCGTTCTTTGTCTCCTATTCCCACGAGGATGCGCATTACGTGACGCGCCTCGTTGACCACCTGCGAGGTTTTGGGCTTCCGCTTTGGTTCGACGGTCATTTGGCGTGGGGTAGTCAGTTCACCCGGGAGATACGTCAACGGCTCTCGCGTGCCCTGGGGATCATCGTGGTCATGTCGCCGGGCGCTGACCAGTCTGAGTGGGTAGAGCGTGAAATCCTCGAAGGTCAACGACATGATCGTCTCTTCTTGCCGATCCTGCTGAGTGGGGAACGACTGTTCCTGCTTGCCAGCAGCAACTACTTCGATGCGCGGGACGGTTCATTTCCTGGTGAGCGGGAGATCCAGGAGCTCCAACGCATCCGAGACGCGAAGCCCGGCTTTGTGCCTCGGCAGTCGCCGCTGGACATCCCCGCTGGAAAACCCGCGCCTCGCACCACACGTGTTCCTGCTCAGATCTCCCTGCGGAAGCTCTCAACATTCCTCGCCGATGGCCAGCTCGAACATGCCGACATCCTGACGACCTCACTGCTTCTCGAGTCGGTGAATCGCATCGACCACGGGTGGATGCGCAGAACGGACGGGAAAACGATTTCTGCTGGTCTGCTGCACGATGTGGACGACCTCTGGTCCAGGTTTTCCGGCGGACAGCATGGATTTCGGGCGCAACTAGCGCTACACCGAGTCCCTCCGCCGGGCGCGCCAGAGGGACGCCAGCGGGACTTTTCCGCGTTGGCACTTTCCCTCGGTTGGAAGAGTGCCCAGCGTGACACTATGCCGAGATATGGTGATTTCATCGCCCGTCCGGAGTTCCCAGCCGGCTTCTTTCCGACCCTGCGCAACCCGCAGCTCGAACAGAATCAAAGCTGGCATGACCACTGGATGGAAACCGTGATGGCAGTTCAGTTGCAGCTTCGCGCGACGAAAGGGTGGAAATAACGGTGCTAACGACAGTGGTCGTGCTTTCTGTGTTTCTCCTCATCGGGCTGTTAGCGTTCGTGGTTAAAAGCATTGGCCGGGTGCCGACCGGCCATGTTGGCCTTGTCTATCGCACGTTCGGACGGCGCCACCCGGACGATCGCTTCAGGGTGCGCGTGCATGGCAGTCCCGGCCCCCAAGCCGCGATTCTTGAGGCCGATCACATCTACTTCCTTCCTTTCCTCATCTACAAAGTCACCTACGCGCCCCAGACATACGTGCCGCCAGGAACGATCGGCGTCGTCCGGGCGAAAGAGGGCGCTACTCCGCAAGACCGGCCGCTTTGCCGACACGTCGAGTGCGATCAGTTCCAGGACGGCCACAAATTCCTCACGAACGGCGGCCAGGCGGGAAAGCAACCGGCCATCCTCCGGGGCGGGGCGTCCTACGATATCAACCCCTGGATCTTCGATGTGATCACGGTCGACAACATCGGTGAAGGTCGCTACGGGCTCACCGCCGAAGACCTGAGGGAGATCACTGTTCCGGAAGGTGAGACGGGTGTGGTGATCGCGCTCGACGGCAACCCGCCCGGCGAGGAGGGCGGCGTAGTCGGCCGGCGGGTCCCCGGACACCAGAGCTTCGAGTATCCCTGGAAGTTTCTTGCCAATGGCGGCCAGCGTGGCGCACAAGCGGAAACGCTGAGCCATGGCGGTCTGTATGCGATCAATCCATGGTTCGCGCGGATCGTGCTCATCCCGACCCGCAATCTCACCCTGGAATGGACGCGGAAAGAGGACAAACCACGAAGCAACTTCGATGCGGCGCTCGACAAGATTGTCATCAACGTCGAAGGCCACCGGCTAAGTTCGAGAATGTCGCAGATCATTCGGATTCCGGCCAAGGCGGCACCGCAGCTCGTCGGCCTCTTCGGCGAGCATGAAAGCGATGCGTTCGGCGTGAGCGGCGCATCGGACCCGACCCCAGTGCAGCGGTTCGTCGAAGGAGTGCTCGGTCGCACCGTTGAGGGGTATTTCCACAGCACCGCAGCCGACTACCGAGTTCTTGATTTCCTCGGCAACCACAACGAGGTGCGTCTAGAACTTGAGGGACGGGTGCGTGACGACCTCGCCGAATGGGATGTGGAAGCGGTCCGTACGACGCTGGGCGAATTCGAGCCGGAAGGTACTGACATCGACCGGTTTCGGCAGAAAATTCAGCAAGAACGTGATCGTCAGCACTACCTTGAACACCGTGAGAAAAACGTTCAGATGGAAGCGAAAATTGAAGAGGTGTTGATCGCGATTGAGCGAAATCGAGGCAAGGTCGCGACCGCTGAACTGGAGGACGAAATCAGGCTGCTGGGCGTGGACCATGTCGCGTTCGCGCGCTTCCTGGACCGACTAGCGGAGATGGACGTGCCCGAGTTCGTCGGAAGCGATTCAAGCGCGCAAAACATGCCTTTGCCCGCTGCCCTTAACCTGATCAATAAGTACCTTGCCGGGCCTGGCAGGGAGCCCGGGGCGACCTCGCCACGGGAGTTGGACCCGGCGCGCGGTTCCCGATCTGATCACCAGCTATCGCCGCAGCCCGCTGACGACGATTCTGCCACCGCGACAACGGAACGGGTGAGCCGAGTTCGCGGCACCATGCGATCCACTGTGGATGGTGAGGCCTACTCGGCCGACCCCGAGAACGGGCAAACCCCGAAGATTAACCGCGTACGCGGAACGGGAAAATCGCATCAGCCCGAGAACGACGATGCGTAACGAGGGCGCTCACGACGGCGGGAGATGAGGCAACGACCTTGGTGCGAATCCAAGCAGTTGGCACGCCACAAAGCGCAGTATGGAGCCACGGTCGTCCAGGCTTGTTCGCCATGGGCGTGTGGACGGAAAGAAAAGCCGGAAGCGGTGAGGACGCCGAGCCACTCTTGCTCCACGACTGGTCGCACAATGCGGGCCTCGCGGCGGTATTCGATGGCGCGGGTGGCGCCGGGGCAGCCAGCGCCGGACACTCGGCGCAGGGCGTCGAGCGCAGTCACGCATGGGTGGCGGCGCGTGCAGCACGCGGGCTGACGGAAGAGTGGTTCGTTACGACCGGCCAGCACGGTGTCCAAGACCATGCGGCTTCACTGGAGCAGCATCTCGCCGAGCGGCTCGGCGAAGTGCGTGGCGCCAGCCGAAGCAGGATCGCCGGGTCTATGCGGCGGGATTTGCCGACGACCGTGGCGGCGTTGCGTTACGAGGTGCATCCCGACAGGGTCGTGTGGCAAGTGTTGTGGGCCGGGGACTCCCGTTGCTACCTGCTTGACTCCGAACACGGCCTGCAGCAGGTCAGTCGCGACGACGCCGAGTCGGGTGATGCACTGGTGCTGCTGACCGAGGACCCACCGATGACCAACATGGTGTCCGCGAACCGCCGATTCACAATCCACGCCGCTCCCGGTCACGCGGCGATCCCCTGTCTGCTCGTGTGCGCCACGGATGGCTTCTTCGGTTACCTGAACACGCCGGCCGAGTTCGAGTTCCTGCTGCTCGACACGATGGCGAACGCCGCTGACTTAACAGATTGGAGCACGCTCCTGACACAAACGGTGAGTTCCTACACCGGCGACGACGCATCGCTTGCACTGGTAGCGCTGGGATTCGACGATTTCGATCAGTTGCGCGCCGATTTCGAGTGGCGCAGATCGGCGCTTCAGGCCGAACACATCGAGCCCACCAGACGAGCATCGGACGGGGACCGGGAATCGTTCGTCGCCGCGAGAATGGAATCCTGGAAGCTCTACCGCGGGTCCTACGAGCAGCGGATGCCGCGGCAGCACGGGCAGGAACGTCCGTGAAGAAAGGCGACGTCATCGGCGACTACCACATCACCAGCAAACCCACGAACACCGATGCGGGTAAATGCTTGTGGGCGTTCGCGGAAAAGGACGGCCAGGAGTTCTTCATCAAGGAGTTCCTCGACCCGAAGCGCCCTCGGGAAAATTTCATGGGAAGCCCGGAGGCCAAACGTGCGATCGTCGCGCAATGCGAGGAATTCGAGGAGCGGCACTGGTCGGTTATCGAACTCCTCGACCCGGAGGACCTCGATGCTGGGAACCTGGTCACCGCAGTCGATTTCTTCTTCGAGGGAAGCCGCTACTACAAGGTCACCAGGCGGCTGCATCTGGCGGACCTGGCGGACCCACACCTGCTCACGCCGTACCAGAAGAGCGTGCTGCTCGGCACCCTGGCCGACAGTCTGCGGCTGCTGCATCGCAAGGGCATCGTGCACGGCGACCTCAAGCCGCAGAACGTGCTGCTGCACCAACCGCCGGGCAGTGACCTCTTTACTGCCAAGCTGATCGACTTCGACGACGCCTACATGTCCGGAGCCCCGCCCGAGCGCACGGTGATCGGCGGGGACGCGCTATATGGGGCACCGGAGTGGATACGGTATGTGCAAGCCGACCCTGAAATCGGACCTGAACAGCTGGTCACCGCCGTCGACATGTTCGCATTCGGCCTGATGGCGCACACCTACCTCACCGGCGCACTGCCCGGCTACGACAAGCGGCACGGCTCTCCAGCCGAGGCGGTCAACGCGGGAGACGTGCTCGAGTTCGACGACCGGCTGAGTCCGGCACTGCTGCACACCTTGCGCGCGTTGTTACGCGCCGACCCGGGCTCCAGACCGCACATCGCCGATGTCCAGGACCTGTTGGAACAACAGGAGCAACTCGCGCTGCGAACAAATCCCCCTGCGCCGGAGGACGATTACCGAGTGAAGGTCGGGCGGCTGCAGATCAACTTCGGCGGTGGGAAAGAGCCCCCAAGCCCTTCGAGCGGTACCCAGTCGCGCGTCCGCATCAATTTGGACGGGCGCAATCCTGAAGGCCGAGACGAGCAAAGGAGATAAACGTTGACCGGGAGCGGCCCGAATAACAACAACCTGAAGTATGCCGTGGACATCGTGTTGTGCATCGACGTGACCGGCAGCATGGGACCCACCTTGGATCAGGTCAAGGAAAACGCCTTGTCCTTCCACCAGCAGCTCAGCTCGGTGATGGAGGACAAGGGACGCAGCATCAGCCAGTTGCGGCTGAAGGTCATCGCGTTCCGAGACTTCGCCGACAGTCCGGACAACGCCATCGAGCAGACCGGTTTCCTGACCTTCCCCGAACAAGCCCACGATTTTGATACGTTCGTGCGTGGCCTGCGCGCATCGGGTGGGGGAGACGCGCCAGAATCAGGCATGGAGGCGCTGGCCCTCGCGATGGCGTCCGACTGGGAGCAGGGACTCGACCGGCGGCGCCACGTGATCGTGGTGTTCACCGATGCCCCCGCGCACCCTCTCGGCTCACCGGACCAGATACGGGCGCGCACCTATCCGCAGTCTATTCCGCGCTCGATGGCCGAGGCATTCGATCAGTGGGGTTTCGCGCACAGCCAGAAGGCGATCATGGAGAACTCCTCCAAGCGACTGCTGCTTTTCGCCCCGGAAACCCAACCTTGGGTCGACATCTCCGAGAGCTGGAACAACACGCTGTTCTTGCCGTCTAAGGCGGGAGAGGGCGTTCATGAGTGGGAGATGGACGAGATCATCAACACCATTGCCCACAGTCTCTGACAAGGCGGTGCGAGATGTGGCGGCGACCCAGAAACCGGAAGAGACACCCGCAAAGGGTGCGGGCGAGCTGGGGTCCGGATTCCTCAAATGAGTTCGAGTCGCGCTGGTACGACGAGCGCGGTCGCCCCACGGGCCACGTGCGGGTGGTGGACTGGGACGAGCGGTTCGATGCCCCAGATCGTGTGGCCTTCCTTGTGGAAGGTCACGGCGTAATACTGCAATTGCGAGCGGGCCGGATCAAAATCCACGAGACTCAGAAACAGCGAAGAAGCATTCGGCTGAATCTTCCGATCGAATCGTGTGTCTCCGCGAATGTTCAAGAGCGCAGGACGTCAGACGGATCGGTTGTGCTCCGGTTCGACCTCCGGGCAAAGATCGGGGCGTCCTGGCCAGAGCCGATGTCCGTCTCTCTGCTCTTTCCGGCTGAATGCCGACCGCAGCTTTCCCACCTCGTTGATCAGTTACATGAGTCGGATCGAGTCGAACCTGTCGGACCCGCGGCAGCGCAGGTAAGCGAACCACCGCCGCCCGCGAATGAGGTACCGCCGGGCCGTGTTGATGAGGAACGCAAGTCGCCGACGTTCCGGCAGCTATCCGTCGTCGGGGTTCCAGACACCGAGGAATGGTTGAGCTTTCATCCGTTACCGAGCAGCGCCGACGTTTTCGCGTTCAAACCGCCTCGCGGGACTGGAAGAAGGTAGGCGGGAGAGCACATGTCCGACCAGGTGTGGGTCTGCGACGGCTGCAACACTAACAACGCCGCCGAGGCCGCGGTCTGCCGCCGGTGTAAGCGCGAACCGGGCAGCACGACGTCCACGGAAGTCCGGCTGGCATCCGACGAGGCCGTGACGCCCCGTCGACAGGACACGGAGCCACCGGATACCTCGACGCCCTCGTTGTCCCGGCCGGACGAATCCGCGACGCCCCTCTCACGGGTTCGGGTCAGCAGCCCGGATTCGTCCCCCGCCTCCAGGTCAGGCTCCGCACCGGAGGACATGCCTCGCGAAACGGAGAGTTCCGCACCGGTGGAGTCCTCTCGGCCGTCCCGACGTGATCGGAGAACGCTGGCGGTGGTCGGCGTGCTGATCGTTCTGGTAATCGCCGGCCTTATTGCCCTTCTAGCCAGCCTCAGCCTAGCCAGCCTCAGCGTGGCAACGAACGAGAACCACTCAGGCCCCACGTCAACCGTGCCAACCTCGTCTTTCACTTTCCCGCCCAGCGCCTCCGCTTGGAGCGCCTACGGCGGGCTCGACGCGGAATCCTTCGACTGGCAGTCCGGGGGCATCGCCGTCAACCAAGATGGCTACATCGGCCCGCTCTCCCGCGGAGACTCCATTCGCTTCACGAACGTCGATTTCGGTTCGGTGCCGGCGACAGAGGTTTCAGCCCAGCTGTGGACCTGGGTCGGTGACGGGGTGAATGCGAAGATCGACGTCCGACTCGATGGCCCGGAGGGCAAGCTGATCGGCAAGATCAATGTGTCGCCCGAGAAGCGGCGGGAATGGAAGAATGTGCCGGTCAAACTCGTAAATGGCCCCGTGACGGGCAAGCACACCGTGTACCTGACCTTCGTCGCAGACAAGCCCGAGGACTTCATGTACCTCAACTGGATCCAGTTCCACCGCTGACCGCGCCATAAACCGTCCACAATGGAACAGCCCTTCCGGGCCATTCCGGCCGGGCAGATAAGTGAAGTGACTTCGCCCCCCCGCGGTGTGGCGGCATACTGTGATCAAGATCAGATGAGGCGGTGGTGGCGCTGGCCGGTCAGGGAAGTCGGGCGGACGAAGAGCCCAGCTGGGACTCGGTGGGTGTCGCTGCCGGCCAGCATCGCCACGGCCTACGAGACCTTGATGCAGTCGCACGATAGCCCGTGGGTGTTCTGTACCCCGGACCGGGCGCCGCTGCGCCGGTCGAATTTCCGGCAACACTGCTGGCGTCCCGACTTGGGCCAGGTTAGTGCGTACTTGTTCGGGTGCGGATGGCGTCGAGGACCTGTTGGACGTCGTTGGATAGCGGGTCGGCTGCGGTGACGACGTGTTCACCGGCCTGGATCTGGATGGTGCGGTAGCGGCGGACCGTTTTGACGAACTTCTTGATCGACCAGCCGGTGGTGTCCTCGATCCAGCGGGAGACGGCCAGGGCGGCGAACACGATCGTGAGGGGCTTCGATCGAGTCTTTGGTGCGGTGGACATCGGGCGGGCGGCCAGGTCTGACTTGGCCATCCGGAAGCTCTTTTCGACCTGAAACAGCTGGTGGTAGGCGTCGATGACCTTCTCCGGGGTGGGCTCGGCGATGTTGGTGACGTAGCCCTTGATCCCGGCCAGCGCACGGGCCTTGGCCTCCAGCTCCCGGTTGACCGTCTTCGTTGCGTTGTCCAGCTTGACGAACCGGTTGCGCTTGACCGCGGTCTTGCCCGCGACGGCCTGCTCGGCCTTGGCTCGTCGATTCCCTTGAGCGTCCGGCGGGCCCGGTCGTGTTTGTATTGGTAGTAACGTACCTGGTCACGGCGCTTGTCGCGGCGCCCGGCAGGCAGGGCGTGTGCAAAGTTGATCTGTTCGGTTTAGGTTGTTTCGGGCAGTAGGTTCAGGAGTCGTTCGGGCCTGCGGTTGCCGGCGCGGAGTGCGGGGCGGATGTGGGTGGCTCCGTGCTGGCGGTGCAGGGTGATCGCGGTGTTGCGGAGGATGGCGAAGTTCTGGGGTGCGTTGCCGGTGCGGGCACGGTGGCGGTCTTCGTCGAAGGCGACGTCACGGATCAGGTGCAGGCGGTTCTCGATCGCCCAATGGCCCTGGATGAGTTCCGCCAGGTCAGCTGGGGTGGCGGCGGTGGGTGGCAGATCGGTCAGATAGCAGGCTGTCTCGATGCTGGCGGGCTAACTTTCGGCCGGCGCCAGCGCCGGATCCGGAGTGCCTGCCGGGCATTCAGCAACTCCGGCCGCAGACCCTCGTCCAAGGCAAGGACTTTCAGGCTCCTGGTCTCAGCACGCCCGTGCCCGCGGCCGCGATTCTGCTCACCGAGGCGAGTGTCGTTCCAGCGCACGGTTTGAGACCAACGGAGTTCAAGCCGCGCGGTGCGAGAACGTCCTGCTGCAGCGCGTTCACCTGCCGGAGTAGTTCCCCGAGCAGATTCGAGGGTAGTTCTGCCTGCACGTCGACCGCCTGCACCTGCTCGGTGCCACCATCCACCCGCCAGCGCTCGCCGCCGGCCTCAAGCCGACGTGGATGTCCGTCGCGGAGCGCTGCGACCTGTGCCTGCGGCTGGATCTCCCGCGCCACGACCTTGGCGCCGACGCCTACGCCCGGACGGGTCTCCTCGTCGCCGATCATCTGCGTACGCTGGAGCCCGGCATCACTGTACGGGTACGAGTACGCGGCAGTAGGTTCGTGCGCGTGCACATCACCGAACAACAGCCGGATTCGGCGCAGTGGCGGCATTGTTGGGCGGTACTGGGACGCTGCGGTGCAAGGCACGCCAGTCGGTTGGCGTGTAGCCCAGGGCGTTGCGGAAACGGCGGGAGAAGTGCGATGCGTCGACGAACCCGCAGGCGCGGGCCACCGCGGCGATGGTGAGGTTCGGCTGCGCGAGCAGGCGTCGCTGAGCGATTTCTAGTCGCAGCTGCATGATTGTTTCGTTGAGGGAAAGCGGTTGGGACTGCCACAGCTGGAACAGCTTGCGGACCGAAATTGCGTGAGCTGCAGCGATCTGGTCAGGGTTGACGTCCGGGTCGGCGGCGTGCATGCGCACGTAGAGCGTGACCCGGCCCAGGAGATGGTCGTGGACAGCGGCGCGGCGTTGGTAATCGTCCTGTGATGTGCTGGCCACCAGTCCCTTCAGCAGGGTTACGGTCGCCTCAGCGGTGGCCTCACGGGCCTGGTGGCTGGTCAGCAGCGGGGCGTAAGTGGCCAGGGAAGCCAGGTGATCGTGGACCACGCCGTACAGGGGGCTGGTCGCGAGACGGTGGTCGGCCGAGCGGATGGTCTCCACGCTCGCTTCCAGTTGGGAACGCTCGACCTGGATGCTAAAGCCCGCGCCGGTGCCCTGACAGCGGTAATTGAATGCAGCGTTCAGATCCGTGAGGAAGAGGTTGCCGCGACGCAACGGTCGGTGGTAACCGTGGTGTTCGTAGTAGCCGGGCGCGCCGTCGAACAGGACGAACGCGATCCGGTCTGGTCCGGTCCGGTTCCGGTGTTCCTCGGTACGTTCGTGCACGGCACTGGTGTTGACGGTATGTACCAGCGTGACATTGCGGTGCAGTTGGGTCCCAGCTACACGGGCTTGAATGGACGCCGGGTGCTCGGTGAGGAAGCGGACCCGGGTTGGTGATACGGCATTGGCGAACGCGGCCTCGAAAGCCGCGGCGCGATCCTTCGGGGCGAATTGCCCAGCGTCGAAGAGGATTTTCATGTGGCAGTCTCCATTAGGCGCAGCAATCGGCAGCTGCTGCGGATGCCTCCCAGCTTCGACCGAAACCCTACGGGCGCGCGGCGCGCAGAGCGATACTTTGTGCACGCTCCGGGTCTCGGCAGAGTCACCCAGCTTGGGTCAGGTGGTGATGTGGAGGGCTGCGTGCAGTGTGGTGGTGGCTTGGTTGATGGCGGCATCGGCGGCGTAGGTTTCGCGTAGGGCGTTGAGCATCACGAAGTCGTGGATGATGCCCTGGTAACGCGTGGCGGTCACCGGGACGCCGGCCTGACGCAGCTTGTTGGCGTATGCCTCGCTCTCGTCGCGGAGCACGTCGGCCTCGCCGGTGATGACCAGCGCCGGCGGCAGGTTCTTGAGTTGCTCGACGCTTGCGCGCAGCGGGCTCGCAGTGATCTCCGCTCGCTGCGCGGGGTCGGTGGTGTACTGATCCCAGAACCAGTATATGGCGTCGCGGCGCAGGAAGTAGCCCTCGGCGAATTCGTGGTACGAGTCGGTATCGAAGGCGGTGTCGGTGACCGGGTAGAACAGCACCTGTTGCACCAGCGGCACGTCGCCGCGCTCCTTTGCCATGAGCGTCAGGGCAGCGGACATGTTGCCGCCCACCGAGTCGCCGGCGACGGCGATGCGGGTGGCGTCCAGATCTTTGCTCGCGCCGTCGGTGACGATCCAGCGGGCGACGGTGTAGTTCTGCTCGATGGCGACGGGGTAGCGGGCCTCGGGGGAGCGGTCGTACTCGGGGAAGACCACAGCCGCATTGGCGCCGACGGCGAGTTCGCGGACCAGCCGGTCGTGGGTGTGGGCGTTGCCGAACACCCAACCGGCGCCGTGGAGGTAGATGATCACCGGGAGGACACCGGTGGCCCCGGCGGGCTTGACAATGCGGGCCTCCACCGATCCGGTCGGGCCGCCGTCGACGGTGATCCATTCGTCGTCGACCGCGGGCTTGGCGATGTCGCTGGACTGGACGTCGTCGACGGTCTTGTGGCCGTCGACCGGGCCGAGGTCGAACAGAAACGGCGGCTTGGCAGTCGCAGCCGCGAACTCGGCGGCGGCCGGTTCGAGCACCGGTGGCATCGGAACGTACTCAGACATGATTGCGACTCCTCATCTGGGTGCGGATGACGATGTTCGGTTGACCGGGTGAGCTGCCGCCCGGAAGAACTGGCCTAGCAGGGCGCTGGCCTCAACCCCGGGCGCGGTGGCACCCGGACACAGGTCCGGAAGATGCGCGACATGGCCCTGGATGGTCTCGGAGGCTAGCGGCGGGACGCCGCATCCTCCATCCGCGAATGAATCGTTTGCACGCCCAGCTTTTCAAAGACCGCAGAGAACCGGGTGTGCTGAACGTGCACGTCCTAAGTCCAAGAACGCAAACATCGGTGCACAACCCGCCGAAACGGACCTTCGACAGGCTCGCTTCGCCCGAGGGGTCGCACAAGCACACGCGGCGTAGGCCGGTGCGCCCCAGGTCTGCCCAGACTTTGTCAACCAAACCCTGAGCAGACCCGGATTGCTCGTCGGCCTGCAGATGAAGCAGTTCATCCTCGCGCTGGACGTAGCTGAGATCTACACGGCCAGTGGCGGGGTGATGGCTATCCCGCCGCCTTAGCCTGGAGTCCCGTGGAGCATGGCCTAACGGCGGACTCTTCGTGGTGCGAAGCTGTGGATGATCCATCCCTTCACCACCGCCCGCCTCGCCACCTAGCGACAGCTGTCGCTGAGGGCGCGCTGCGCACCGGGGAATTGACACCCGCATGCGCCGGGCCGACGCGATCAGCACCCCGAATGGTCAGCAGGGCAGGGAACGATCCCCGCGTGCGTGGGGCCGACGAAGCCGAGAACATCGCCGACGACCGTCCGGTAGAACCATCCCCGCAATGCGCGGGGCCGACTGCCCCGCAGGTAGACGTCATTCTTGGCGCGAATTTTGGTCGAGGCTGTGACATCTGGCCTCCGTCGGTCATATCCAGATGACAGCGGAATAACGACCGACGAACGGACGCCAGTCATGATCTTGATGGGTTTTCTGGCCAACGCGCCGTGGCCAGTAGGGCTCGCAGCGGCGATGCTGCTGGCACTGGCCATCGAGCGATCACGAAGAAAAACCTACAAATCGGTCCTCTCCAACACCCCTGATGGAACCCTGCTGATTGACAAGTCCCGACG
Organism: Saccharopolyspora elongata; assembly: GCF_004348985.1. GTDB lineage: Bacteria > Actinomycetota > Actinomycetes > Mycobacteriales > Pseudonocardiaceae > Saccharopolyspora > Saccharopolyspora elongata. Next base: position 67,583 of record NZ_SMKW01000009.1, read on the forward strand.
TGGCCGGGCACTCATCATCGTGCGCGTGTCCGATTCCCGCCTCGGCGAGGGTGAACTGGCCAAGGCGGAGAGAGATGCCTGTAAACGATGAAGACCTACGGCGTGACTTCGAGGCGTTCATGAAGGAGAACGACAGAGAACTGGCGTCCGTTGCGAGGCGGTACGCCGGTTTTAGCGGGCTGCCGGAGGCCGCCGGGAAGGACATCGCTCAAGACGCCCTGTGCATCGCGTGGGGAGCTTGGGAAAAGGAACTGGCCGGTGCGGATTGCGGACGGCGCCTAGCCTTCGTGTACGTCGCGATGAGCTATAAGGCTCGGGAGGAACAGCGATCTCGGCGCCGTGCCGGCGAACTCCACGATCCCTCGGACATGGTGAACCTTGAGGAAAAAGAGGCAAGCTACGAGGACCGTCACCTAGCGCGTAGCGCCTTGCGTGTTCTCGCCGACGCGATGGCAGAACTGCCGGATGAGGAGCGGTTGATCCTTGACCTTGCGATCGCGTGTGTGCCGCGTGGCCAGATCGCCGCTCAACTTGGCCTGACCGGCACCAACGTTACGACAAAGCTTCACCGAGCCCGGGAGAAGCTCCGCCGATCCATTGGCCCTGACGTGCTCGCTGAACTGGGCATCGGGCGCGTCAGGAACCCGACGGGAGGTGCGCAATGACCACCGACGACGACCGGATGGCGAGCCCTGCCTCGGCGGCCGGGCCAGAGATTCCCGTAGTGACCGGAGATGCCGACATCGACCGGCTCTTGTCCGCCGCCGGTCGGCACCTGGATGCCACCGCCACAATGACGTCGATAGACCCAGCCGAGGTCATCGACCGAATCTTCCACGATGACAGGGCCCGCGAAACCCGAAACTCCGCGCCTACGGTCGACCTGACCGCACTGCAGGATGACGACGCATTACTCGACGCTCTCGGTGGGACTAACCCCGATGTGTCCATGCCGACCGAGTCCACGTGTCCGAGCCTGGAGTCGCTGCTGGTCGCCTGGCGGCAGGATGCCGACGCGGTGCCAATCGGCGATCTGGTCGACACTGACGCCGCGGCCACAGCGATCGTCGCGGGAAACCGCCCGCAGCGCAGGCGTGGTCGCCGTCATCTGGTTCCGGTGGCCACCGCCGCCGTCGTTCTGATGATCTCCTTCACCGGTGTCGGCGTGGCCGCTCGCGATGCGCAGCCCGGCGACATGCTGTGGGGCGTGGCCCAGGTTCTCTACGCCGACCACACCCGCGCGGTGGTTGCCGCGAGCTCGGCTCGCGAGGACCTGAACACCGCCGAGGGCGCGCTCGAGAACGGCAACCGCAACGCCGCCGAGGCAGCGCTGCGTTCCGCGCAGGAGCAGATGCGGGGCGTCGACGACGAGCACGGGCTGTCCGACCTGAGGGCCGCGTACGCCTCGCTGACAGCGCGAATCGACGACAACGAACACCTGTCGAACATGCCGAGCTCCCCCACGCACCCGACCGCCCCGCCTACTCCGGAGGGCTGAGCCGCGCGCCGCGCGGCCCAGCCAATCCCGATCGCAAGAAACTGAACGGCTCTGCTACTTCGACCAACTCCCGGAGGCTGGTCTGTCGTATCGAGACCTCGTCATGCAGCAGGGGTCGGTCGCGTCGAGCTCGTGACTGTTAACCGAAGGGTTACTGGTTCGAGTCCCGCGAGGTCCGAAGGGCTGTGATTGGCGCGTCTTGTCGAGGCCGGGCGGTCTGTTCACCCGTTGTCCGCCAATCACGGCCGTGATGGGGCCAGGTGCGGCCCGCACCTTCACTTGGGTAACCCGCTTCGATCGCGCGTGTGCCGGTGTCACAGTGTCAAAGGGGTGCCGCGTCCGATCGGTCGCGGCACCCCTTTGGCGGTCGGGTTTACATTCCGGTGGCGAGCTGGGGGTAGACGGCTTCGAGCGGGGCGGAGAGGCCTGCCTTGGCCTGCACGGAGGTCTCGTCGGCGAGGACTTCGTGCTCGCCGGCCTCGGTCGTGTCGAGCACCTTGGTGACGAGGACCGCGGGGTCGAGCTTCGGGTCGGTGGTGCTGGCGGCCATGGCGGTGTCGACCCAGCCGACGTGCACCCCGACGACCTGGACACCGGCGGGCTGCAGCTCGAGCCGCAGGGAGTTCGTCGCGGACCACAGGGCAGCCTTGGTGGCCGAGTAGATCCCGGCGACGGCGTACCAGGACAGGGCGGAGTGGATGTCGATGATCGCCGTGTTCCCGCCCTTGGCCGACAGGACCGGGGCGTAGGCGCGGGCGAGGAACAGCGGGCCGAGGAAGTTGGTCTCGACGTTGCGGCGGATCTCCTCGTCGGTGTGGGTGAGGATGCCCGGGCTGGTCACGGTTGCGCCGGCGTTGTTGATCAGCACCGTTACATCCCCTGCGGCCTCGACGGCGGCCTGGATGGAGGCCGGGTCGGTGACGTCGAGGGGGAGGGGCACGATGCGCTCGTCTTCCCATTCGCGGGGGTTGCGGGCCGTGGCGTAGACCTTGGCGGCGCCGCGGGCGAGGGCTTCGCGGACGAAGCGGGTGCCGATGCCGCCGTTCGCGCCGGTGACGAGGACGACGGCTCCGTCGAGTGAGGTCATGATGCGTGATTCCTGTTCGCTCTGAGATCGGTGGACGTCAGGTGTGGGTGAGGGTCGGGTAGTCGGTGTACCCGTTCGCGCCACCGGTGTAGAGGGTGGCCAGGTCGAGGTCGTTGAACGGGGCGTCGGTGCGCAGCCGCTCCACGATGTCGGGGTTTGAGAGGGCGAACCGGCCCAGCGGGGCGATGTCGGCGAGGCCGGCGTCGACGTCCGCTGTGATGCCGTCGCGCTCGCGTCCGTATCGGACGACGAGTACTGCCGTCGGCCACGCCTCACGGAAGGAGGTCAGCAGCTCGTCGTCGCCGATGTGGTGCACGTGCAGGTAGACCAGGTTCAGCTTTGCGAGCTCGCCGACGAGGTAGCGGTACTGGGCTCGCACGGCCTCTGCGTCGCCCTCGTCGAGACCGCCGAGTGGGAACGCCGGGGAGATGCGGATGCCGGTGCGGTCCGCGCCGATCTCCTCTGCGACGGCCCTTGCGACCTCGATGACGAACCGAGCCCGGTTCTCGATCGATCCGCCGTATTCGTCGGTGCGATGGTTGGCGTTGGGGGCCAGGAACTGGTGCAGCAGGTACCCGTTGGCGGCGTGGATCTCCACCCCGTCCGCGCCGGCGGCGATCGCGGAGGCTGCTGCGTGGCGGAACTCGCCGATCACGTCCTGGATCTCCGAGGTGCTCAGTTCGCGCGGAACTGGGGTTTTCTTCGAGCCCTCGACGGTGAACATGTCTTGCTCGGCTGAGATTGCCGACGGGGCGACCGGCTGCCGGTGGTGCGGGGTGTGGTCCGGGTGGGAGATGCGGCCGACGTGCATGAGCTGGATGAACAGGTGCCCTCCCTTCTCGTGCACCGCATCGGCGACCTTTGTCCACCCGGCGACGTGCTGGGGCGTGTAGATGCCGGGGGTGGCCGGATACCCCTGCCCGTCCTCCGAGGGCTGCGTACCTTCCGTGATCAGTAGTCCCAGCGAGGCCCGCTGGCTGTAGTACTCGGCTGCGAGATCCCCGGGGGTGCCATCGGGGTTGGCACGGTTACGGGTCATGGGAGCCAGCGCGAGCCGGTGCGGAAGCTCGATCCGGCCGAGCGTGAACGGCTGCCACAGAGAAGACAGGGAGGTCATGACGGGTGAGGTTCCTTTCCAACGAACGGATCGCCACTGCCTCCGATGCGCGACCGGGTGGTCTCGTACCGGCGTGGGAGTATGAGCCGAGGCACTTCCGAGCCCAGACAACAGTGACTACACTCAGAACTGAGCCTAGTCGTATTTTATTCCGGGGATGACCGATGTCAGTAGCGTCACAGCCGCTCGGGCGACGCGAGCGGAACAAGCAGGCCAAGCTCGAGCGCATCACCGCGGCTGCTAGCGAGCTGTTCGCGGAGCACGGTGTGGACGAGGTCACCACGCAGCAGATTGCCGACGCGGCGGACATCGGTACCGGCACCCTGTTCCTGTACGCCAAGACCAAGGGCGAACTGCTCCTGCTCGTGCAGAACGCCCATTACGCCACGGCGCTGGAACGCGGGCGCACCGCCGCAGCGGAAGAGACGAGTGCGGTGGATGCGGTGGTGGCGCTTCTGGCTCCGGTGGTGGAGTGCAACCGTGTCCAGGTTGATAATGGCCGCACCTACCTGCGGGAGATGGTCTTCGGCGACCCCACCGAACCCCACCACGCCGAAGCGCTCGCCATCGTGGGGCAGACAGAGGAGGCGACGGCCGGCATCCTCACCCAGCACGCGGGGTTGGCAGAGGCGGAAGCGTCGACGCTGGCGCGGGTGATCTCGGCCATCATGTTCCTGGGCCTTGCGGCGAGCGTGAACGTGGATTCCAGTATCGAGGAAATCCTCGCGAGCATCCGCACCCAGGTCGCGGCGATCCTTCCGCGCTGACTCCGACTGCGCACCCGCCACGGCAGGCCGTCGGGTGGTCTCACGTGGACGCGGCCTCGGCGGCGTTCGTGCGGACGAAGGCCACTTCCGTGTCGGGGACGATCCTGCCGTGCGGATCGAGCAGGCCGGCACGGACGCGTTCGCGCGTATCGGTAGTGACTGGAAGCACGCGCGGCTCCTTCCTCTGGCGCACGTGTGCTTCGCCCCACTGCTGCATGGCGACCATGACGACCTTCAACTCCTCGCCAGCCGGGGTGAGGTCGTAGGCGTCGCGCGAGCGCTGACCGGGCTCCCGATACGGGCTCTTCTGCAGCACGCCGTGCTCGACCAGCGCGGACAGCCGTGCACTGAGGACGTCGGAGGCGATACCGAGCCGCTCACGGAACTGCGCGAACGTCCGCGTGCTGAGGAACGCCTCCCGGACGATCAGGAAGCTCCAGGAGTCGCTGAGCACTCCCAGGCTCCGAACGATGGCGCACGGATTCTCCAGCGCACGCGCGAGCGTCGGCGACTGTCGGGGCATACCTGCCATCCTCCTCGGCGCGCCTGTTCTCCCGGTGCCAGGTCAGGCGGGTGTCTGGTCGAAGTCGGGGGCGAGTTGCAGTTCGCCGCGGCCGAAGGAGAAGTTCTCCTTCGGAACCGGTATCAGCGCGACGAACACGTCGTCCCCGGCGATCCCGAGCGCCGCGGTGGCCTTGCTGCAGATCGCACGGACCAGGGCACGCTTGTCCGACAGCGGGCGCTCCGCGGTGAACAGCACCGTGATGATCACCGCGTCGCCGCTGCGCTCCATCCCCATGTACTCCGGGTCCAGGAGCAGCTCGTCCGGCCTGTGACCGGTGATCGTGACGAACTGGTCCTCCGCCGGGATGCCGAGCGCCTCCTGCAGCGCCTCCGGCAACGCTTGCCCGAGGGCGCGCTTCTGCTCGGGCGAGAACCTGCCCGCCGGGACGTGCACCTGGAACACCGGCATCCGGCGCTCCTCTCCACGCCTCAAGGGCGCATATTATGTGCTGGATTGTCATAACCAACCTAGCATCGGTAGGGTCGATGCCTCCAGGATTCCGGGCGGTATCCCGCCCGCGACGGACGGGAACGACGCATGCGCTACACCACGTTCGGACGCCGCACCGGGCTGCGGATATCCGAGTACGCCCTCGGCACGGGGAACTTCGGCACCGGGTGGGGAGCCGGCACAGAACGCGACGAGGCGAAGGCGATCTTCGACCGGTTCGTGGAAGCGGGCGGGAACTTCATCGACACCGCCGACACCTACCAGGCCGGCCAGTCCGAGCAGCTCGTGGGAGAGTTCATCCACGCCGACCGTGACGATCTGGTGCTGGCGTCGAAGTTCACCGTCGGCTCGAGCCCGGACCGGCAGCTGTCCCGCACCGGAAACGCCCGCAAGAACCTCCGCATCTCCGTCGAGGAGAGCCTGACCCGGCTGGACACCGACTACATCGACGTGCTCTGGGTGCACTACCCCGACGCCCTCACACCGATCGACGAACTCCTGCGAGGGCTGGACGATCTGGTGACGCAGGGCAAGATCCTCCACGCCGCGTTCTCCAACTTCCCCGCCTGGCGCATCTCCCGTGCGTCGCTGCTGGCGGACGTGTCGGGGTGGACGCCAGTGGCGGGCATCCAGGTCGAATACAGCCTCGTCGAGCGCACCGCCGAACGCGAACTGCTGCCCATGGCCGAAGCGCTCGGCCTCGGCGTCGCCCTCTGGTCCCCTCTGGGCGGTGGACTGCTCACCGGCAAGTACCGGCAGAGCCGGGAGGGGCGATTGACAGACTGGGGCAACCTGGTGCACACCGAGACCGATGCGCAGAAGACCGCGATCGTTGACGCCGTGATCGAGGTCGCCGAGCAGGTGGGCCACACGCCCGCGCAGGTCGCCACCGCCTGGGTGCGGGAGCGCACCCGGCGACTGGTCACCCCGGGGGTGCCGATCATCGGTCCCCGCCGTCTCACGCAGCTCGACGATTATCTCGCCGCCCTCACTCTCGACCTGACGGGCGAGCAGTACGACCGGCTCGACGAGATCAGCACCATCGACCTCGGCATCCCGCACCAGGCCAACGCGAAAGCACTGAACGGCCTGCAAGGCGGCCTCGCGGAGTCGTTCGACGTGCCCGTGATCCCGGTGGCGTGAGGCGATCATGACGACACACGAGCACGGACCGGCCGAGGAGCGGTCGCGCACCATCCACTACCAGGTCCCGGGGAAGGACAAACGGGCACTGTTCGCCAAGTCCGGGCTCGATCAGCTGCGCGCCGTCGCCGCAGGGGATGCCCCGGCCCCGCCGATCAGCAGCCACATTGGACTGGAGTTCCTCACGGTGGGGGAGGGAGACGTGGTGATGACGGCGGTGCCGGACGAGTCGCACTACAACCCGATCGGGTCCGTGCACGGCGGGTTCTTCGCCACTGTCCTGGACTCCGTCTGCGGGTGCGCGGTGCACTCCACGCTCCCGGCCAACGTCGGCTATACCACCCTGGAGATCAAGGTGTCGTTCCTGCGCCCCATCACCGCCGACACCGGCCAGGTGACCGCCCACGGATGGGTCACCCGCAGCGGCCGCAGCGTCGCGTTCGCCGACGCCGATATCCGCGACAACGACGGCCGCGTCCTGGCAACCGCGTCCAGCACCTGCCTGATCGTCCGCCCGGAAACCTCGTGACCGGGCAGGCCACCGCCTACACGCATCATGCTGCCCAGAATGCTCCCCGCCGACTCGGCCGGCGGGGAGCATTCTGGGCAGCCGCATCCGTCCTCGCCCTCGCGCTGTGGTCATCGGGCGCGCCAAGCGTGCTCTACCCCATCTACGCCGAGAAATGGGACCTCACCCCGGTCATGGTGACGTCCGTATTCGCGACATATCAGCTCGCACTGATCGTCGTGCTGCCGCTGTTCGGGAACCTTTCCGACCTGTTCGGCCGGCGGCGCATCATGATCACCGGGACCGCGCTCATCGGCGCCTCCGCCCTCGTGTTCACCTTCGCACCCCACGTGGCCTACCTTTACGCAGGACGCGTCCTCCAAGGCGCCGGGGCCGGGCTCGCGATGGGCGCGGCCACCGCATCCCTGATCGAGAACAACACCACCAGCAGCCCCCGATTCGCCAGCACCACGGCCACGGTCGCAACCTCCACCGGCCTGACCCTCGCCCTGTTCCTCAGCGGTCTCTGCGCCGAGTACCTGCCCCTGCCGCTGGTGTGGAGCTACATCGTCCTGCTCGCGCTCGCCGCCACCTCGATCACCGCACTGCTGCTCTCACACGACGACCGCCCTCCCGCCAAGTCACGATGGCAACCGCTGTCCCCGTTCGTTCCGGCCGGGATCCGGACCGGGTTCGTCATCGCGACCCTGTCGGTTGCCCTGGCCTACTGCGTCGGAGCGATCTTCCTCTCCCTCGGCGCGCACATGATCGACCAGTTCACCCACACCAACAACACCGCCATCATCGGCACCCTCCTCGCCACCTCCTCCGCGTTCATCGGGATCACCGGACTCTTCCTCGCCCGCTTTAACGCCCTCACCCTCATCTGGGTCGGCGTCGGACTCACTTTGGTCAGCTTGGCCATCATGGCCACTGCCAGCGAGTTCCAGTCCCTCCCGCTTTTCCTGACCTGGTGCGTCATCGGCGGCATCGCCTACTCGCTCGCGTTCACCGGCGGCCTCGGCCTCATCAACCGTCTCGCCCCCGAACACCACCGCGGCGCGACCCTCTCCCTGCTGTACCTCATCGCCTACACTCTCCAGGCAGTGACTGCCATTGGCATCGGAGCGCTGGCCACCACGACCAACCTCGGTACCGCGGTGGGTGCCGCTGCGATCGCCCTGACCGTGTTGTCCGCAACGGTTGCGGTGCTGCTGCTCGCGGACCGACGCACTCCACCGCACACAGAACCAGCTTCGTCATAACGGGCCGCTTCAGCCTCGTTTGAGCAGTGCATCGGGTGCGCTTGACAGCCCCGTCCATGAAGCCTGCTGGCCTGCTGAACCCGAACGACGAGTCGCCGCGGAAGGGGCGGGAGCCCGCGGATCCCGCTGGATGGACTCGCCTGAAGAGGACGGCTGTTACCCAGCGTCGCCGTCTTATCCTTCGAATCCGCGTAGCGCATCCGCAACGTTCATCACCGATCCGCGACGGCCGAAGGGTGCTAACGCGTCATCTCCCCGTCTGCGGCTGTCGCGATAAGTGAGCCACGTAAGCGGGAGTGGGGTGGCGGGACGATGCCGCCACCCTGCAACCGAGGCGGGAAACCCTCGCTGGCTCTAAAGGCGTTCGATGATGGTGGCGTTGGCTTGTCCGCCGGCCTCGCACATCACCTGAAGCCCGTAACGTCCGCTGGTCTGCTCGAGCACGTTGACCAGAGTGGTGGCCAGTCGTGCGCCGGACCCGCCGAGGGGGTGGCCGAAGGCGATGGCTCCGCCGTTGATGTTCACCTTCTCCCAAGGCGCCCCGGTTTCGGCCTGCCAGGCGAGCACGACGGACGCGAACGCCTCGTTCACTTCGAACGCGTCGATGTCGTCGATGCTCAGCCCCGCGCGGGCAAGGACCTTCTGGGGGCGGGGATGATGCCGGTGAGCATCATGATCGGGTCATCGCCCGCGACGGCGAAGGAGTGGACCCGGGCGCGGGGACGCAGGCCGTGACGTTCGGCCGCTTCGGGGGAGCTGACTAAAACGGCGGCGGCGCCGTCGTTGACTGGTGAGCTGTTGCCGGCGGTGACCTTCCAGTCGATCTGCGGGAACCGCTCGGCCCAGGTGTCGTCCTGGAAAGCCAGTCGCAGCCCGGCGAGGGAGTTGGTGGTGGTGTCGGGGCGGATCGTCTCGTCGGTGTCCAACGTGTTCACGGAGACGGTCTCGTCCGCGAATCGGCCGTCTTGCCAAGCGTGAGCTGCGCGCTGGTGGGAGGCCGCGGCGTAGTCGTCGAGCTGGAGAATCCCCACTTCGCGGCGATCAGTTCAGCCGAGATTCCCTGCGGGATGAGGCCGGGCGCGTACCGGTCGGTGACGGTGGGGCCGGCGAAGTTCTTCCCGGCGAACTGCGAGCCGATCGGGATGCGCGACATGGACTCCACCCCGGAGGCGACGGCGGTGTCGTAGGCGCCGGCGATGACGCCCTGCGCGGCGAAGTGCAGGGCCTGCTGACTCGACCTGCACTGCCGGTCCACGGTCACCCCGGGCACGCTCTCGGGGTATCCCGCGGCAAGCAGGGCCCATCGGGCGGTGTTCCCGGACTGCTCTCCGACCTGTCCGACCGCCCCGCTGATGACATCGTCGATCACGACCGGGTCGATCCCGGTGCGTTCCACGAGCGCGCGAAGCGGAACAGCGTGCAGGTCGACGGGGTGGACGTCTGAATAGGCTCCGCCGGGCTTACCCTTCCCGAGGGGGAGTGCGGACGGCGTCGACGATGACAGCCTCAGCCATGAGCGTGTTTTCCTTTCACAGAGCGGGGTGTGTGAGACACGGTCTTCCCGTTCCGGGGGGAGGAGCACCCTGCGTGCGCAGTTTCTTCAGCTCTGCGGTGGCAATGAGCGCGGTGTGAGTTCCTTCTTGAGGAACTTGTGGAACGTGATCGACCCTTTCGCGCGGCGCAGGTGGGTGATGGCCCGGGATCCGGACCTCTGTTCGGGGCGACGTCGTACCAGCGGGAGTTCCGGGAGGACCGGCACGGAGGAACGTGTGGCGGAAGATGTTGACCTCGTCCTCGAACGCCCGCGCGGTCTGCGTGCGCCAGGCCAGTGGGGACAGGGCGTACTCGACGGTGGCTCCCGCGATCTTGTCGATCCTCCGATCTTCGGGGATCGCGGTCTCGACGCCCTCTGTGGTGGCCCAGCGGCCGGTTGTGTTCGGCGAGGTGGATTTGCTGGTACTCGGATAGGCCGGGGGTGGCGGCGATGATGCCCGAGTGCGGGGCCCTTCCACCGGTCCGTGCCCAGCTGGCGGGGCTTGTCGGTGCGCACCCACAGCAGGATCGACGAGGTGAAGTGCTTGGACATCTTAGGTTTCGTTGTCGCGGTATCGCTCAGGACGACTCCTTCAGGTGTCGATTCGTGCGGGGTAGCTGGTGAGGAACTTCGCGGCGACGGGGGCGAACGTCTCCCAGTACTGGAAGACGCCGCCGTGCCCGGAGTTCGGGTAGATGATCAGCTCGGACCCCTGGATGCGTCGGTGGAGGTCTTCGGAGAGCACGGACGGGACCATGCGGTCGTTGTCTCCGTTGGCGATCAGCGTCGGCTGTGTGACCACCGAGAGGTCCGACGGTGCGGAGCGGCCGAACTTCTGGATGGCTTTCAGCTGGGTGCGGAACGCCTTGGTGCTGATGGGCTTGTCACGGTCGACGGTGCGTTCCTTGAGGCGTTCCACGAACGCCCTCCCGGCCTTCTTGCCCACCCTGTCGCGATTGAAGAACAGGAACTCCTTGGGGTCCGAGCGGGTGAGGACGGAGCGGAAGATGTCCCAGTAGGTCACGCCCACGACCTTGTCGATGTTCTTCCCGCCGCGCGGGCCGGTGCCGGTGAGGACGAGTCTGCGGACCAGGGTCGGGTGCTTGACGATCAGGTCCTGCGCGATGAACCCGCCCATGGAGAACGAGAAGACGTCGATCTTGTCGTACCCGAGGCCCTTCGTGACGAAGGTGTAGGCGTCGTCGGCTGCTTCCTCGATGGTGTCGGGGACGCGGCCGTTGGACGCGCCGACGCCGAGCTGGTCGAACGTGATCACCCGGCGGGTCTTCGCGATCGCGTCCACGATGCGCGGGTCCCAGTTGTCCAGGGTCGCGGCCAGGTGCGCGAAGAAGACCACGGGGATGTCCTCCCTGGGCCCGAGCTCGCGGTAGGCGAAGGTGTCCCCGCCGACGGTGACAGTCTTCGCTGGGGCGTTCGCGTAGGAGGTGATGATCGGTTTGCTGGCGTTGTCGGTGGTACTCATGGGGACGTTTCCTTGATCGTTGTCGGTGGCGACGGCGGTCGAACTGCTCAGGGACGGGCGTGCCGCGTGAGGTCAGGGGCCGGTGATGACGGCCTTGCCGCGGCGGATGCCGCCCTTGGCCAGTGCATCGAGGGCCTGTGGGGTCTGATCGAACGAGAAGGTCTTTCCCACGATCGGCCGCAGGGACCCGTTGTCGACGAGGGTGGCGATTTCGCGGAGCTGGTCGCCGCTGGCGCGCATGACGAGGAACTCGTACGTCACCCCGAGCTTCTTCGCCTGCCTGCGGATCTTGCTGCTCAGTGCCGCGATCGCCAGGCGCAGCACCGGATTCAGACCGGCTTCCTTCGCGAAGGCAGGGTCGGGTGGTCCGGAGATCCCGATCGCCTTCCCACCTGGACGCAGGACGCGCAACGACTTGGCGAGGTTCTCCCCGCCGAGACTGTCCAAAACGAGGTCGTAGCCGGAGAGCTCGGTCTCGAAGTCCTGGGTGCGGTAGTCGATGACCACGTCCGCACCCAGTTCCCGCACGAAGTCCGCGTTCTTCCCCGAGGCGGTGGTTGCCACCTGCGCGCCGAGGTGTTTGGCGAGCTGGATCGCGATCGTGCCGACTCCGCCCGCACCGGCGTGGATGAGGACCTTTTGGCCCGGCCGGACCTTGCCCTTCTCCACCAGTGCCTGCCAGGCGGTCAGCGCCACCAACGGCAACGATGCCGCCTCGACGGGGCTGATCTTTTCCGGGGCGAGCGCGAGGTCGGCTTCGTCGACTGCGATGCGCTCGGCGAACGTCCCGATCCGGTGATCCCTGGGGCGGGCGAACACCCGGTCTCCGGGTTTGAAGTCCCGAACCTTCGAACCGATGCGGATGACCGTGCCTGCGACGTCGTGACCGAGGATCAGCGGGGTCTTGTAGGGCAGGATTGGCTTGAACTGGCCCTCTCGGATTCTCTCGTCCAACTGGTTGACGCTGGCCGCGTTCACGCGCACGAGCACGTCGTGGTCACCCACGGTGGGCTCGGGCGCCTCCGCTTCGTGGACGGGCTGCTTGTACTTGTCGAACACGAACGCTCGCATGATCTTTGTCTCCTCCGAATCTGTCTGTGGGGTGATGGTGGTCAACGGTGCAGGAAGCGGCCGGTGAGGTCGGTGACGGCCTGACGGTTCTGGAACACGACGCCATGACCAGAGTCGGAGAAGATCTGCACCTGTGCGTCGGGGAACCGCTGCAGCAGGGCGATAGCGTTCCCGGACGGGACCATCCGGTCGCTGGCACCGTGCAAGACCAGCACGGGCCTTTCCGAGTCGAACGGCCGCGCGGGTGGCTCCTGGTGTCCCCACCGGTCCACGGCGCGCAGTTGCGCACGGAACACGGCGGGTGGGACGGGCTTGTCTCGTCCGGCGCGCCGCCGCTTCAACCTCGCCTGATAAGCCTTCGCCGCCTGCTTGCCGTTCCGGGTGCGGGTGAAGAACAGCAGCGTCGTCGGGTTCGTGAACGTCACCACCCCGCGCACGATCCTGCGGACCATGACACCGGTCATCTGGGTCAGGCCGGGACCGCCCTGCGGGCCGGTCCCGGCGAGGATCACCCGGTCCACCAGGTCCGGAGCGAGGCGGAGGACCTCCTGGGCGACCATGCCGCCCATCGATAATCCGAACAGATCCACTCGGGACAGGCCGAGCGCGCGGATCACCGCGATCGCATCGGCGGCCATCTCCTCGAACCGATCTCGAACCTTGCCGGTCGAGGCGCCCACCCCGCGGTAGCCGATCAGGATCACGCGGCGCTCAGCAGCGAGCGGGTCGACGACGTCCGGGTCCCAGCTGTCCAGGCTCGCTCCTAGATGCGTCAAACCCACCAACGGCAAACCGCCCGCACGTTCGCTGCCGAGATCGCGGTAGACGAACTCCGCACCCGCCGCGGCGACGGTCAGCGTCGGTGCGTCGACAAAGCGCACCGACGCGGCACCTGGTCCCTGAGCTGTGCGCTCCATGGATGCCCTCCCTTTCGTCCGCGAAGTCGGCTGCTCCGTTACCTCATAACCGAGTACGCTCAAGTTTGAGTTCACTCAGTATCTTTTGTCAAGGGAGGACGCTATGGACCCGCATCCCGGCGCGATGGGATGGCGGGAGCGAGCGAAGGAGGACAAGCGGCGTCGCATCATGGCCCGCAGCGAGTGCCCTATTCGCCGAGCGAAGCGTCGGCCGCGTGACCATGCAGCAGATCGCCGACCGTGCAGGCGTCGCCATCGGCACCCTGTACCTGCACGCAGGTACGAAGGCGGAGCTGCTGATCATGGTGCAGAACCAGAAGTTCGCCGCCGCCATCGACGACGCTTTCACGCTCCCGGAGATCCTCGACCACATCCGCCGGCAGATCATCGCCGTCCTGGCCCGTCACCTCGCGGCATAACCCCAGCGACGATCAGGGCCTCGTTCGTCCGGTGACCTGCTCCGAGTTGGGCAAAGGCGTGCCAGGGTCAGGCCGGTCAGCCCATGCTGGGCGACGATGGCGTCCCAGTTCGTTGCGTCGCCGATGGCGACGGTGGTGAGGACCCCGCGTTTGGGCCCACATGACGGCAGGTGGGGCGCTGCGCCCAACCGACCCGCAGCGGCTGCAGCGACCGCAGCAGCGAACGCCTGCGCCTACTGACCAACCAGCCGCTACGTCTCCCGCCTGCCTGGATGGGCGACTCCTCCGCCGCAGCTGGCGTCTTGCAGCGATCTGAACCGCATTGGTGGCGAGCGGTGGGCACCCCGGGCTGTGGCTCCTTCGTGTGGTTGGATGCAGTCTCGCCATCGACCGGGTGGAGACAGGCCGCACGGTCCAAAAACGGTCCATAAACCACGCCGATTCAGCTCGATTCGGGACGAAAGTAAAATCCCCAGCTAGATCGACTGAGAGCAAGATCTTCAGGACCAGCCATTTAACCGAAGGGTTACTGGTTCGAGTCTCGTCGGGAGCATTGCGTCTCGTCGCTTGCTGGCCTGTCACGGTGCTCGTGGCGGTGGTTCACCCATCCCGTGGTGTCGCTGGCAGCCGTGCGCGGATGCCCACCAGCCAGTTGCGGATGTGGGTTAGCACTTCACCGACCGACCGAGTCGGCCACGGCCAGCGTGCGTGGTCTCGGCGGAGGCCGCCGGTATCCACAGCCCACCGCTGCGACGGCGCTCACCGATACCACCGCCAGTTGCCGCACCAACCGGGCCCGGCGGGCGAGGCGAGGACGTTCGCGGATTGCGTCAGCGGTGCGGGACCGGTGCCGGAGGCGGGGCGGGGAAAGGGGCGAGAGGACTAGGACTTGAAGAAACCTGGGGTCCGGTTGTCCCTGAAGGGCCTTTATTTCGGAGTTCAGGGTTGTCAACGGGCGCTGCACCGCGCGGTGCCAGAGCGCTTTGTTCGTGAACCTACGAGGAGATCGCCCAATGCTTCCTCATATTCATATTCAGGACTGCAATCCATCGGACCAGCCGCGCACTGACGTCCCTCACGGCAGTGACGACCCAGCCTCGCAACCCATCCCCGTTTATACCCCAGCCGAAGCAGCGGAACGGCTTGCTGTCAGGGAATCCTGGCTTCGCCGCAAGGCCAGCCAGCGTGCGATTCCCTGCACCTTTCTCGGCAAGCACCTCCGCTTCTCCGACAAGGACCTTCACTGGTGTCTGAACACATTTCGCTTGCTTTTTTCCATGCGCAGAGCGTGGATATGGCTGTGCCGGATTTCCGGCACAGCCATATTCACTCTTTCAGGAAAGAGATCCCCTTAATGGCATGGGTAGAAGAACGCGGAGACGGCTTCCGCGTCCGTTATCGTCTTAAAGATGGAACCGTCTTTACGGAGAAAGGATTCGCCACCCGGCGCGAGGCGGACAACCGCGCGGCCGACGTCGAATCCGACCAGCGACGCCACCAGTTCACCGACCCCCGGCGCGCTCGCACCACGATCGACGAGTGGATCCGCGAGTGGTCGGATGCGCACCGCGTCGCCGACGTAACTTGGGCGACCTACGACTCCCACATCCGCAATCACATCCTGACCCGCTGGTCCGGCACCGCCCTAGGCGACATCACACGCATCGCGGTCAAGGGATGGGTGAACAAGACACTGCGCCCGAACCTGGCCGACAAGAGCGTGCACGACATCCTCGTCCTCTTCTCGATGATTCTCGGCGAAGCCGTGGATGAGGGCGGATTGATTGGTACGAATCCGTGCCGGAAACTGCGCATCAACTTCGAGGACCGCCCTGAACGGCCCCACGCCACGACCGACGAAGTCGACGCGCTGGCCGGGCGCATGCCGCCAGATGCCGGGCTGATGACCATCACTGATGCCTATACCGGCCTGCGATGGGGCGAGCTGGCTGGCCTGCAGTGGATCCGCACGTACCTCGACGAAGACCCGCGCATCGAGATCGACCCGAAATTCGGTGCTTTGCACGAGGTCGCAGGGCGGCTCGAACTCGGCCCACCAAAGACTCCGGCCAGCGTCCGCGCCGTGCACCTGCCACCGTTCCTGGTCGACCTCCTCACCGAGCACCGGGAGCGAAACCCCGACGCGCGGTTCGTGTTCACCGGGGCCAACGGGGGACTGCACCGGCGGTCCAACTTTCGCCGGCGGTTCTGGCTGCCCGCGCTCGCCGGAGACGAGGAACGTGGATGGGCACCGCTCAAGCAGGAAATGCACTTTCATGATTTGCGTCATACTCACGCGACGTGGCTCGTCGAAGACAACGTCCCACGCATCCTGCGACTGGTGCGCCTCGGGCACAAACGCAAGGACACCGACGACGACTACTCACACGTCACGGATGCGATGGTCGAGACCACGCTCGCCGCCCTACAACGTCGCTGGGAACAAGACGGTGGATGGACCTGGGACGACAGCCAAGGGTGGGAAGCGGCGTGACCACTTCGGATTCACGAATGTGGTCAGCACGCCGTGCTCCCAATCTGCTCCCCGAAACGATCAATGGCCTGTCCGTGGAAACCACAGACAGGCCATCTGACCAGGCAAAACACACTGTGGGCGATACTGGGATCGAACCAGTGACCTCTTCGGTGTGAACGAAGCGCTCTCCCCCTGAGCTAATCGCCCTTGTTCTGTTGTTCCGTCCCCGTTCCCGGCGACGAGAAGAACAATACACGATCGTTTTCAGGGGCCGAACAGGGGGGATGCCAACCACGTCCAGTGCAGGCCAAGCCACCCGCCGACCGTGTTGAACAGGCCCAGCAGCCACAGCGTCGTGAGGACGACGAGGCAGGTGGCACCCATGACGGCGAGCTTCGTGGCGAGGTGCTGGCGGGCGAGCCAGCGCACCCAGCGCTGGTAGTAGCGCTTGGCGAACATGTTGACCCGGTGGGCCCAGTGGAACTCGGTGGCGAGGATCCCGAGGCCGGCGAAGACGACGAGCCAGCCGGGGCCGGGGTAGGGGATCATCAGGATGCCGGCGAGGAGCACGGCGGTGCCGAAGACGCCGAGCACGACGCGGTAGGAGATGTTGAGGCCGGGCTTGCTGCGGACGTGTTCGCGGAAGGCGTGCAGGCGCCGCCGCAGGGCGTGCAGCCTGGGCACGCGCTGCTGGTCGGTAGTGGGTTCCGCGTCGGTGTCGCGGGGTCCCGACTTGGTCGTGTCGTTCAGGGCTGTTCACCTGCCGGTTGCGAACGGTCGTCGGTGTTGGGCACCTCTCGTCGGGCAGTGGTCGCCCCGGTGTCCGATGTGCGTCAGAATACGGGCCTGGGCCGGTTGTGGCCGTCGCCGTGCGGCTGGGGTGTCAAGCGCGCAGTTGGCCGGTGCGGGTTCGCCCGCCGCGGTTCGAATGTGACCGGAATCATCGCCGGTGGTGGGTGGTGCCGGGTCCTTTGGCCCTGTCGCCGGTCTTCGATCCTGGTCACAGTGTGACGCCACTCTCGATCGGGCGTTCGGTTGCACGCGTGGCCGATAACGGAGACGGTTCGGACCATTAGCCCGATATGGGGAACTGTGGTGGCGAGCGTCTCATCGGCGGGCCTCGCTGCGAGAATGCCGGGTGTTCCGATCGCCTATTCTTGAGCGGACGTCAAGCGAGCTCGACGAAGCGGTAAACCTGGTGGTCAGACCGGGCGCGGCGGCGGGTCCCGCAAGGCGGGGGCGACGGATCGAAGGCCCGGTGCAAGAGCGATTCGCTCGGTTACGGAACGTAGTGGAGTTCGGTCACTGGGTGGAGTGCTGGTCCTGCGACTCAACGTCCTGGAGTCGAGTTCGTTCGCGGCGGATCTTCCTCCGGTGTGGACTTCGGTTCCGGTCTGTCTCGCAATGGGGTGATCGGATCCGTGTTCGCCCCGAAACCGGAGTCTCGCGAACACGCTGCGCGTTCGCTTGATTGCCCAGCGAATTGGGGCCTGCCCCGTACGGGTGATCTATGCGGGAGTTGCGAGCGTTTCGGCCCGATGAGGCGTCACAACTGTGTTGCTCGGTCGATAAGCGGACCGGGAAGGAGCGGAAAGGGGAGGACAATGCGTAACGATCACGTGACACTCCGTTCGACGGCCGTGTTCGATCTGTTGGCTCCGCAGGC
Organism: Saccharopolyspora elongata; assembly: GCF_004348985.1. GTDB lineage: Bacteria > Actinomycetota > Actinomycetes > Mycobacteriales > Pseudonocardiaceae > Saccharopolyspora > Saccharopolyspora elongata. The sequence continues at coordinate 85,549 of NZ_SMKW01000009.1, forward strand.
ACCTGCCGTGCCGGTTCAGGTCGAGCTGCGTTACGACACCCGGGATCCGTACGCGGTGGTGGCCGCGTTCCGCACCGGCCGCGCCGGCTGGGTCGAGTGGGTGTTCGCCCGCGACCTGCTCGCCGACGGGCTGATCGCGCACGCGGGCGAGGGCGACGTGACGATCCGGCCGGTGGTCGACGACCCCGAGGTCGTGGCGATCGAGCTGAGCTCGCCGTCCGGCCACGCGGTCTTCGAGGCCTCGGCGCAGGAGCTCGCGGACTTCCTCGACCGGACCTACGACGTCGTGGTGCCGGGCAACGAGAACCTGTGGGTCGACGTGGACGAGGCACTGACCCGGCTGCTGCCCCACGACCTGGGCTGATCCGGGGGGAAGATCGGCCCGGCGCGGCGGTGCGCCGGGCGATGGGACCCCCCTTTGATCGCGGTCGTGGGCGTGGTCTAGAGTTCACTGTGCAACGCGGCGGACGGGCCCGGAGGTTCTCCAGGCTTCGAAGTCGCAGGCAGGCGGACGTAGCGCAGCTGGTAGCGCATCACCTTGCCAAGGTGAGGGTCGCGGGTTCGAGTCCCGTCGTCCGCTCTGGATTCTCTGGCGGTCCAGCCGACTTCGGTGTGGATGCGGAGTCCGGCGGAGTGGCCGAGTGGCTTAGGCAAGGGCCTGCAAAGCCCTGTACGCGGGTTCGATTCCCGCCTCCGCCTCGCGCGATTAGCTCAGTGGGAGAGCGCTACCTTGACACGGTAGAGGTCACTGGTTCAATCCCAGTATCGCGCACCATCAATATTGCCAGGTGAGAGCCCCAGCCGATGATCTTCTTCGGTTGGGGCTCCTACTGTCAGATCACCTCGCCGCTGCCATCGAGGCGTCGGGACCCGCCGGAGCCCAGGCTCGCCGCATCCCCGGCGAACGCGGCCAGCTGCTGCTAAACGTCGTAGTACAGCTCGAACTCGTACGGGTTCGGGCGCAGTCGCAGCGGGTCGATCTCGTGCTCCCGCTTGAAGGCGATCCAGGTCTCGATCACGTCCGGGGTGAAGACGTCGCCGCGCAGCAGGAAATCCTGGTCGGCCACGAGGCTTTCCAGCACCGCGTCCAGCGAGGGCGGAACCTGGACGACATCGGCGGCCTCCTCCGGAGGTAGCTCGTAGAGGTCCTTGTCGATGGGTTCGGGCGGCTCGATCTTGTTCGCGACGCCGTCCAGGCCGGCGAGCATCATCGCCGCGAACGCCAGGTACGGGTTTCCGGAGGAGTCCGGGCAGCGGAACTCGATGCGCTTGGCCTTCGGGCTGGCGCCCGTGACCGGGATGCGGATGCAGGCCGAGCGGTTGCGCTGGGAGTAGACCAGGTTCACCGGCGCCTCGAAGCCGGGCACCATGCGGTGGTACGAGTTCACCGTGGGGTTGGTGAACGCCAGCAGGCTCGGCGCGTGGTGCAGGATGCCGCCGATGTAGTGCCGCGCGAGATCGGAGAGCCCTGCGTAGCCCGTCTCGTCGTAGAACAGCGGCTTTCCGTTCTTCCACAACGACTGGTGGGTGTGCATGCCGGAACCGTTGTCGCCGAACAGCGGCTTGGGCATGAACGTGGCCGTCTTGCCGTGCCGCCACGCGGTGTTCTTCACGATGTACTTGTAGAGCTGCAGGTCGTCCGCGGCGTGCAGCAGCGTGTTGAACCTGTAGTTGATCTCGGCCTGGCCCGCGGTGCCGACCTCGTGGTGGGCCTTCTCCACGGTGAAACCCGCATCGATCAGGTTCAGCACGATCTCGTCGCGCAGATCCGCCAGGTGGTCGGTGGGCGGGACCGGGAAGTAACCCGCCTTATACTTGATCTTGTAACCCTGGTTGCCCCCGTCCTCGGCGCGACCGGTGTTCCACCAGCCCTCGACGGCGTCGATCTCGTGGAACGAGGTGTTCTCCGCATTCGCGAACCGCACCGAGTCGAAGAGGTAGAACTCGGCTTCCGGCCCGAAGTAGGCCAGGTCGGCGATGCCGGAGTCGGCGAGGTACTGCTCTGCTTTGCGCGCGATGTTGCGCGGGTCGCGGCAGTAGGGCTGCAGCGTGAACGGATCGTGCACGAAGCAGTTGAGGCTCAACGTCTTCTTGGCGCGGAACGGGTCCAGTCGAGCGGTGTAGGGGTCGGGCAACAGGAGCATGTCCGACTCGTGGATCGCCTGGAATCCGCGCACCGACGACCCGTCGAAGGCGATGCCTTCGTCGAAGATCTCGGCGGAGAACGGCTCGGCGGGCACGGCGAAGTGCTGCATGATGCCCGGCAGATCGCAGAACCGGACATCGATGAACTTCACGCCCTCATCGGAGATGAACCGCAGGACCTCCTGCGGGCTGTTGAACATCGCTACCTCCGAAATTCTTGATCTGGCTTCAGGAAGCGAGCGCACGGCGCAGGAACTGCCCGGTGTAGCTGGTCTCGTCGTCGGCGACCGCTTCGGGAGTGCCCGTGGCGACCACCCGACCGCCGGCCGATCCGGCCTCGGGCCCCAGGTCGATGATCCAGTCGGCGGTCTTGACCACCTCGATGTTGTGCTCGATGACGATCACCGTGTTGCCGACTTCCACCAGCCGTTGCAGCACGTCGAGCAGCTTGTGGACGTCATCGAAGTGCAGTCCCGTGGTGGGCTCGTCCAGGATGTACGCGGTGCCCCCGTTCGAACGCCGGGTGAGCTCCGTGGCGAGCTTCACCCGCTGCGCCTCGCCACCGGACAACGTCGGCGCGGGCTGCCCCAGCCGCACGTACCCCAGCCCGACGTCGACCAGCGTGCGCAGGCGGCGAGCGATGCCCGGCAACGCCCCGAAGAACTCCAGCGCCTGTTCGATGGGCATGTCCAGGACCTCCGCGATCGTCTTCCCCTTGTAGCGCACGTCCAGGGTTTCGCGGTTGTAGCGGGCCCCGCCGCACTGCTCGCACGGCACGTACACGTCGGGGAGGAACTGCATCTCGATCCGGATGGTTCCGGCGCCGGCACATGCTTCGCAGCGTCCGCCCCGCACGTTGAAGGAGAACCGCCCCGGCCGGTAACCGCGGACCTTGGCCGTGGTGGTGGCGGCGAACAAGTTGCGGATGGGATCGAACGCCCCGGTGTAGGTGGCGGGGTTGGAACGCGGCGTGCGGCCGATCGGCGACTGGTCGACGTGGACGACCTTGTCGAGGCTGTCGATTCCGGTGATGGAGCCGTGTTTTCCGGGCACCGCGCGGGCGCCGTGCAGCTTCCGGGCCAGTCCGTTGTAGAGGATGTCGTTGACCAAAGTGGACTTCCCCGAGCCGGAAACCCCGGTCACGGCGATCATGCAGCCCAGCGGGAAGGACACGTCGATGCTGCGCAGGTTGTGCTCGCGCGCCGCATGGACCGTCAGGACGCGCTTCAGGTCGACCGCACGTCGCACGGCCGGCACCGGGATCTTGCGGCGACCCGTCAGGTATTCGGCGGTCAGCGACTTCTGGTTGGCCAGCAAGGTGTCCAGCGGACCGCTGTGCACGATCGTCCCGCCGTGCTCACCCGCGCCGGGACCGATGTCCACGACCCAGTCGGCGGCGCGGATGGTGTCCTCGTCGTGTTCGACGACGATCAGCGTGTTTCCCAGATCCCGCAGCCGGGTCAGCGTCGCGAGCAGGCGGTGGTTGTCCCGCGGGTGCAGGCCGATCGAAGGTTCGTCCAGCACGTAGAGGACCCCGGCCAGCCCGGAGCCGATCTGCGTGGCCAAGCGGATCCGCTGGGCCTCTCCCCCGGCGAGCGTGCTCGCCGGGCGATCCAGCGACAGGTAGTCCAGCCCGACATCGAGCAGGAAACCCAGGCGCGCCTGGGTTTCCGAGAGCACCCGGCCTGCGATCGCGCGTTCGCGGCGGCCGAGCACCAGGCCGCGCAGGAACTCGGCGCAGCCCGCCACAGACAGCGCGGACACCTCGGCGATCGAGCGCTTCCCCAGCGTCTTGTGCTCCAGCGTGACGGCGAGGACTTCCGGTTTCAAGCGGGTGCCCGCGCACTCCGGGCAGGGCACTTCCCGCAGGTAACCCTCGTACCGCTGGCGCACGTAGTCCGACTCGGTCTGCTCCAAGCGGCGCTCCAGGAACGGAATCACTCCTTCGAAGCGGGCGTAGTAGGACCGCCGTCGGCCGTAGCGGTTGCGGTACTGCACGTGGATCTGGTCGTCGGAGCCGTAGAGCACCGCCTTCTGGACCCTCGCGGGCAGCCGCCGCCACGGGGTGCCCATCGAGAAGCCCCGGGCATCGGCCAAGGAGCTCAGCAGGCGCTGGAAGTACTCGCTGGTCTGACCGCCCTGCCACGGCGCCACGGCACCATCCGCCAGCGACAACTCGGGATTCGCGATCACCAGTTCCGGGTCGACCTCGCGGTGCACCCCGATCCCGGTGCACACCGGACATGCGCCGTACGGGGAGTTGAAGGAGAAGGACCGCGGCTCGAAGTCCTGCACGCCGATGGGGTGGCCGCGGGAACACGCGAGGTTCTGCGAGAACGACCACTGCCGGTCCCGCGACCGCGGCGGTTGGTCGACGAACTCCACGATCACGACCCCGTCCGCCAGTCCCAGGGCTGCCTCCACCGACTCCGTCAAGCGCTGCCTCGCCCCCGGTTTGACCACGAGCCGGTCGATGACCACTTCGATGGAGTGCTTCTCCTGCTTCTTCAGCTTCGGCACGTCGTCGAGGTGGTGCACCTCGCCGTCCACCGACACCCGCGCATACCCCTGCGAATGCAAGCGGGCAAACAGTTCCGCGTACTCCCCCTTGCGCCCGCGCACCACCGGCGCCAGCACCTGGAACCGGGTGCGTTCGGGCAGGGCCAGCACCTGGTCGACGATCTGTTGCGGGGTCTGCCTGCTGATCCGCTCGCCGCAGACCGGGCAGTGCGGCTCGCCCACGCGGGCGTACAGCAGCCGCAGGTAGTCGTAGACCTCGGTGACGGTGCCCACCGTCGACCGCGGGTTGTGGCTGGTGGCCTTCTGATCGATCGACACCGCGGGCGAGAGGCCCTCGATGACTTCCACGTCCGGCTTGTCCATCTGGCCCAGGAACTGGCGCGCGTACGCCGACAGCGACTCCACGTATCGGCGCTGGCCTTCCGCGAAGATCGTGTCGAACGCCAGGGAGGACTTCCCGGAACCGGACAGACCCGTGAACACGATCAAGCTGTCCCGAGGCAGGTCGACACCCACGCCGCGCAAGTTGTGCTCACGCGCGCCACGCACGACCAAGCGGTCCGCCACGGCTCAAGATCCAGACCACGTCAGGACAACACAGCCAGTTTGGCACAGGGCCGCGCCGGGACGCACCGCAGCGGCAGGCCTCGGCCCTCCGGCAAAGCCCCTGGCCCACCCAGGCCCGAGTGTCCAGTTGGCTGCGCCGATCATCGTTGATCATCCGCGATGGGAAGGGTTGGTGCATATCTGATCTGCGAGGGCAGCTGGTGGCAGGTCGGGCAAGGAATTGTCGGAAGCGGCGCCGGTTGTGTGGCGATTTACCGACTCATTCACTTGCTGCCGGTGTCCTGGCCCAGAAACCTGCGTAGCGGCCGCCGCGGCGCAGCCTAGTCGCGGTTCCTCCAGCGCCCTTGGTCAGCGGGCGTACGGCGCTTTGGCCGCCGAAAGCCCTGACCGATCCTGGCGGGAAGCCCGCACCGCCCCGGGGAGCTCCGCGCCTCCAAGATCATGCTGGAGCGGGCCCGGGCCAACGAGAAGATCAAGTGGCTGACCAACAAGGCGGTCACCGAGGTCGTCGGTGACACCACCGTCAGCGGTCAGATGAGAGTGGCCGCTACATGCGCCGCCGCCTCAGCGATGAGGGCCTGGTCGTATTCGGCATCTTTGGTGGCCTTGCTGGACATGATCGCGAGGACGAGTGGCGGGGCGTTCGGGGGCCACACGACGGCGATGTCGTTGAGCGTTCCGTAGTCGCCGGTCCCGGTCTTGTCGGCCACGGTCCATCCCTGCGGTACGCCGGCCCGGATGCGCTGGGCGCCGGTGGTGTTGCGTTCCAGCAGACCGCGGAGGAAGGCGCGCTTCTCCGCCGGCAGGGCGTCCCCCAGCACGATCTTCTGGAAAGTGGCGCCGAAGGCTCGGGGGGAAGTGGTGTCGCGGGGGTCTCCCGGGGTGGCTTCCACGATGTCCGGCTCGAACCGATCCATCCGCGTGACCGCGTCGCCGAGGCTGCGCGCATACGCGGTCAGCTCGGCCGGCCCGCCGAGATCGCGGAGCAGGAGGTTGCCGGCCGTGCCGTCGCTGTAGCGGACTGCGGCTTCGCACAGTTCGCGGATCGTCATCCCCGTGTCCACGTGCTGCCCCGTGATGACCGCGCTCTTCATGAGGTCGGACTCGGTGTAGGTGATGACTTCGTCCAGGTGTGGCAGCGGGTTGCGGTGCAAGACCGCGGCCGCCGCCAACGCCTTGAACGTCGAGCAGAACGCGAATCGTTCATCCGCCCGGTGGGCAATCGTGGCACCGGTGCCGGTGTCGAGGGCGTACAGCCCCAGGCGTGCGTCGAACTTCCGCTCCAGTTCGACCAGGCGATCGTTGCTCGGGGCGACGGGAGCGCTGGTCGGCGGCGCGCTCGATCCGGCCGAACCGCACGCCGCTACCACTGGAGCGGTCAGCAGCGCACCCAGGATCGTCCGGCGTCCGATGCGGATTTCTCGGTGCTGCAACGAAGTTCTCCGTTCAGGTCAACGGCCGGGCGCCCGGCCTGGCAACAATCAATCAGCACTCGGCGGATCGCGCCAATCCGTGGAACGCCGCTGGCCGATAGCAGTTCGCTATGAGTGCACTTGACGCCCGGTCGCCGAGCCCGGCCTGCGCGAAAAATCCGCTCACGACCGCCCGTCGCCGAGTTCGGCGCGGCCTTCGACACCGGCGAACCGCGGCGGTACATGTCGGAGTTCCTGAACCGCAAGCGTTCCTGACCTGTTCACGTTCCTTCGGCGAGCGTCCACGCCCGGTTGCGGGCGTGCTGGCCGGCGGAGACGAGGTGCTGCCAGCTTTCCCGGTCGATGCCCCGGATCTCGCCGAGCAGCCGCAGCGCCTCCGGCACCCGGCCGTCCGGCCGGTGCGGGTGGACCGCGATCGCGGCCAGGTCGCCGCGCGCGGTGAACAGCGTTTCCGGGTCGAGCCGGTCGATCGTCGGGCGCTCCGGTTCGGCCGAGCCGGAGCGCGCCGCGCGCAATGCGGCCAGCAGCGGTTCCCGGTCGCGGCCGCGCAGCCTGGTGAGCAGGAACGGGTCGGCGTCCAGCATCGGGGCCAGCACGTAGTGCACCGCCGCGGCGTGCGCGCACGGCTCGTTCTTGCTGGTGCAGGTGCACGTCGAGCCGAGTTCGCCGGTTCGCGGGAACAGCGACAGATCGACTTCGCGCAGTGTGTCGTCGACGTCCTCCGGCAGCTCGCCCTGCAGCAGGGCGGCGGCGTGCCGGAGCTTACCGGCGAGCGCCTCTACGGCCTTTTCCCAATCGGAGTCGGAGAAAACCGGAAGCGTCAGGACGATGTCGTGCGCACGGCCGCGCCCGTGCGCCTGGGCCCGGATCCGGCCCGGCTCGACGACCAGGTCCTGCACCGCGCCTTTGCGCGCCAGCGATCTTCCGTGGGGTAGGCGCGGGTTGGGGTAGGTGGCGCCGAGCGACTCCAGCGCGCGCCGCCAGCGCCGTCCCCACCACGTCGCGCCGAAGGATTCCGTCCGCTGCTTGCCGCTCATGACTGGTCCGCCTCTCCGCGATTCACAGTGGTGGTTGCGTTCAGCCCAATCTCCCGTTGCGTGGTTTCTCGTGGCTGGTTCGCGTCACGGTCCCCTGGGGTGCGGTTGAGGAGGACTGAGGTTGACACAGGGCTGCTCATGAGTCCTCCGTATCTTGCGGGCGGATCTCATGAACGGGGAAGCCACTTTCGCTCATGAGTCCTCCGTGGACAGTTCGACGAGTTCGCGCAGCGCGTCGTCGGTCAGTTCGGCCAGCCATGTCTCGCCGCTGCCGATCACCGCGTCGGCCAGGGCGCGCTTCTGCTCCAGCAGGTCGGCGATCCGCTCTTCGAGCGTCCCGTGTGCGACCAGCTTGTGGACGTGCACGCGGCGGGACTGGCCGATCCGGTGCGCGCGGTCGGTCGCCTGGTCCTCCACCGCCGGATTCCACCACCGGTCGTAGTGCACGACGTGCGTGGCGCGGGTCAGGTTCAGGCCGGTGCCGCCCGCCTTCAGGCTGATGATCAGCAGCGGCGGGGCGGTGTCGCCGTGCTGGAAGGCGTCCACCATCGCCTGCCGCCGCGCCGTCGAGACGCCGCCGTGCAGGAACGGCACCGCGGGCAGGCCCAGCTCGGCGGCCAGGTGCTCGGCGAGCAGCTCGCCCATCGCCCGGTACTGGGTGAACACCAGCGCCCGGTCGTCGGCCGCCACCACCTCGGCCAGCATCTCGGTGGCGCGGGTGAGCTTCCCGGAGCGGCCCGGGAGCGGCCCGGTCTCGCCGAGGAAGTGCGCGGGGTGGTTGCAGATCTGCTTGAGCGCCGTCAGCAGCTTGAGGATGCGCCCGCGCCGCCCGATGCCGGCGCCCAGGCCGTCGTCGAAGGTTTCCCGCACCGTCTTCCGGTACAGCGCGGCCTGCTCGTCGGTCAGCGTGCAGGTGACCACCGACTCGACCTTCGGCGGCAGGTCGGTGGCGACCTCGGTCTTGAGGCGGCGCAGCAGGAACGGCGCGACGACCGAGCGCAGCCGTCGTGCGGCGTCGGCGTCCTGCCAGCGCTCGACCGGCACCGCGAACCGCTCCTTGAAACGGGGAAAACCGCCCAGCAGGCCGGGATTCGCGAAGTGCATGATCGACCACAGCTCGGCGAGCCGGTTCTCCACCGGCGTGCCGGTCAGCGCCACCCGGGCGCCCGCGCGCAAGCGGCGGGCGGCCTGCGCGGTCTGCCCGGCGTGGTTCTTGATCTGCTGCGCCTCGTCCAGCACCACGACCTCCCAGTCCACTTCGGACAGGAGTGCGGCGTCGGTGCGCAGCAGGGGGTAGGTGGTGATCACGACGGAGCCGGGGGCGAACGCTCCGGGAGCGGTGGGCCGCCGCGGGCCGTGGTGGCGCACGACCGGCAGCTTCGGGGCGAAGCGGTTGAGTTCGCGCTGCCAGTTGTCGACCACCGACGTCGGGCACACCACCAGCTGCGGCCGCGCACCGGCGCGGGCGGCCAGCAGCGTGATGGTCTGCAGCGTCTTGCCGAGCCCCATGTCGTCGGCGAGCACCGCGCCGAATCCCAGCTCGGCCATGCTCTGCAGCCAGGCCGCGCCGCGCTGCTGGTAGCCGCGCAGCGTCGCGTCGATGCCGGCCAGCCGTGGTTCCCGGGACGGCTCGCCGAGCCGCTCGACCAGCGTCCGCAGCCGCCCGCCGGCGGACACCTCGACCTCGCCGAGCTCGGTGGCCCGGCGCCCCTCCAGAACCGCCGCCAGCGCTTCGGACTCCGACAGCGTGTGCGTTTTGCCAAGCACGGCGCGGACGTTCTTCGCCTCGTACAGGTCGACGCGCACCCAGTGGCCGCGCCAGCGCACCAGCGGGCGGCCCGCCGCGATCAGCTCGTCGAGCTCGTCCGCCGTCAACGCCTGGTCGCCGATGGCGGCCTCCCAGCGGAACCGCGCCGAATCCGGGGAGTGGAGGCGCGCACGCAGGCGGCGCACTCCGGTGAGATCGGTCGGCACGTCGACGGCGATGCCCGCGGCGGTCAGCTCGGCCTCGCCGGTGGCCAGGAACTCCGCCGCCTGCGCGACGTCCAGCAGGGCTTCGGTCGGGCACTGCTCGGACAGCGCCGCGTCCAGCGGCGGGAAGATCCGGGCCGCCTCGGCCAGCCCGCGCACCAGCGAATCCTGCGGCGCGCCGATGGAACCGCCCGGCAGCCGGAGCGTCGCGGAGCCCGCCGACCAGGCGCGCGCGGCCGGAACCGACACCGTCCGGTCCGCGGCGGCCTGGAGGTGGAAGCTCAGCGCCCACGGCGTGCCGTCGTCGGCGGGCACCTCCAGGCGCAGGCGGAGCCGGCCGCCGAGCGGACCGGCCGGGCCCGCCGGAAGCGGCCGGGCCCAGGCCAGGACCTCGGACCTGGTCTGCTCGTCGAGCCGCACCGCCGGATCCGGGCCGGTCAGCGCGGTGACCCACCTGCCTCCCCAGGAGCCGTTCCCGGCGATCGCGGTGCTCCGCGCGCACGCGTCCGCGACGGCGTCGCCGAAGGCGGCGAGGAGTTCCGCCGCGGTCCAGAGCGCGTCGCCACGGCGCAGCGCGTGCGCGGCCGGGGGCAGGGCCTCGGCGAGCGCGGCGAGCCGGTCGTCATGGGGGTTGGCCAGGCGCCAGCAAGCGATGTCGTCGCGCACCTCGGGTACGAGGTGCCCGGCGGCGACGTGCTCCAGGGCCAGTTTCGCCGCGACGCTCCAGGCGATTAGCGAGTCGCCGGGGCGGCGCCAACCCGGCCACCGGTCCGGGCTCGGCAGCGCCGCCAGCGGCGCGAGCGCGTCGCAGACCGGGATCAGCACGGCGGGCACGTCGGCCGCCCCGACCCCGCGCCCGGACGGCAGGACGGTCGGCAGTTCCCCTTGCGCACCAAGGGGAAAGCCGAGCTCGGTCGCCGCCGCGGACGGGTCGTCGGTGCCCCACAGGGCGAGCTGCCCGGCGGACGGCAGCGGGCCGTGCGGCCGGAAGGTCGCTTGCAGTCGCGCCGGGATGCCGGTTCTTCTGGTGCTTGCCGGAGCGGTAATGGGTGTCCTCCGTTCAGGCCGGTCGGCGGGCACAGTTGTCCCCCGACCGCGATGCCACGATTTCCCCGCTGCCGAACAACGGTACCCAAGAATCGTTGTGCTGCCCAGAAATCCAGCTCAGCGCGCTATTTGACAAATGCCGCGAATCCTGGCCGCGAAGTGATTTGACAAATGCCGCAGATCCTGTCAGCGAAGCGATTTGACAAATCGCCTCGGATGCCTTCTGAGGAGTTGCTGACCTGCGGTTCCGCTGCTGCGGTGGTGTCGCGGAAAACGTGATTCCGGCCGTTTCTCGAACGGGTCTTTCGGAGCGCTATGCCGATGCGGAAGAACCGGGGACGTCGAAACCGGGGCGGCCGAAGAAGTCGAGCAGTGCCGCCGCGGTTTTCCGCGGCTCGTCCTCGGCGATGAAGTGCCCGGCATCGAGCACCGTCGGCGGTCTCGCCGGGTTGCTCGGCGGGCTCGTCGTCCACTTCGCGCTCGCGCCGCTGACCAGCGCGATCGGCGATGGTGTCAAGGCCGGCATCGAGGAGCTGGTGGAGTTCAACCCGCTGCTGGCCGGTGCGGTGGCCGGGCTGGTGATGTGGCCGGCGATCATCGGCGGCGTCTACCACGCGGTGATCCTGCCGCTCGTGCTGGTCGAAATGGGGGAGAAGGGGCACAGCTTCTTCGGCGCCATCGACATGGTGGGCCTGGTGATGGTCAGCCTCGGGATCACGCTGGCGAACGTGGTGCTGCCGCGCAGCAGCGGCGAGCGCGCGCTGGCGGCCTCGGGTGCGGCGGTCAACTTCGGCTTCGGCACCTTCGTGGAGGCGGCGTACCCGTTCCTGCTCGCCGACAAGCGGGTCTTCGCGGGCGCGTTGCTGAGCGCGGCGGCGGGTGGCGCGCTGGTGGGCTGGACGGGCTCGGAAGCGACGGCCTACCTGCCGGCGTTCGTGCCGCCGTTCATCGCGACGAACAAGCTCGGCATGGCCCTGGCGATGCTGGTGGCGTGCGCGTGCGCCTTCGCGGTGACGGCCTTGGCGAACCTCCACCACCGCCGGAAGCAGCGCGCCTGAGGCACGTTTCCGGTGGTGCGTGCGGTTTCAATTGAAACTGCGCGCGAAGGTCAGGCCGCGACGCGTGGCACGGCGGGGACTGCGACCGCGGGCGCGTTGCGGGGGAGCGCCCGGTCGACGGCCACCATCGCCAGGCCGAGGAGCCAGAAGGCTCCGCCGTAGATCACCACGTTGAGCGCCATCCCGTCGTAGCCGAGGGTGTTGACGTCCAGGAACGGGTACGGGTACCGGTCCAGCAGCGCGCCCCGGATCAGGGCGAACGCCAGGTAGCCGAACGGGTAGGCGAGCCAGTGCAGCGCGTTGGCCCAGCGGAACCGGCGGTGCTCGTCGAACAGCAGCCAGTCGACCGCCGCTGCGATCGGGGTGACCAGGTGCACCAGCTGGTTGCCCAGTTCCCAGGCGCCGGACAGCGTCGCGGTCATCTGGAACGGCTGCCCGGCCAGCACCAGGTTGTAGACCAGCCCGGTGATCGCGATGTAGAGCGTCGTGCCGCCCTTGAGCCACTTCGGCGGGTGTCCCGCTCCGCACGCCGTCGCCACCGCGGCCCAGGCGAACACGACGGCCACCACGACGTTGCTCTGGATGGTGAAGTACACCAGGGCGCCGGTGAAGCTGCCGTCCTTGGTGCTCAGGTAGATCCCGACGACGGCCGCGAGCGCCACGGCGATCCGGAAGAGCGTTGCGGCCGGCCTGTGCATGTTGTGTCCCACCCAGAAACGCGAAGAATCTTTCAAGATTCAGATTAACGACGCGAACCGGGCGTGCCGACGTGATCTGCGGCGCATGGGAAACGGCCCGGCCCGAAAGGGAATCGGGCCGGGCCGTTCGGGGGCGCCGGATCAGTTCTGGGAGATCAGCGAACGAAGGAAGAAGACCAGGTTGGCCGGGCGCTCGGCGAGGCGGCGCATGAAGTAGCCGTACCACTCGTCGCCGTAGGCCACGTACACCCGCAGCTTGTTGCCCTCCGCGGCGATCCGCTTCTGCTCCTCGGCCCGGATGCCGTACAGCATCTGGAACTCGTAGCTGTCCGCGCTGCGCCCGGACCGCGCGGCCAGGTCGGCGGCGATCGCGACCATCCGCGGGTCGTGGCTGGCCACCATCGGGTAGCCCTCGCCCGCCATCAGGATCTTCAGGCAGCGGACGTACGAGCGGTCCACCTCGGACTTGTCCTGGTAGGCCACCGAGGCGGGCTCGGAGTAGGCGCCCTTGCACAGCCGGACCCGGGAGCCCTCGCCCGCCAGGTCGCGGCAGTCCTGCTCGGTGCGGTGCAGGTACGCCTGCAGCACCGCGCCGACCCACGGGAAGTCCACCCGCAGGTCGCGGAGGATGCCCAGCGTCGAGTCGGTGGTGGTGTGGTCCTCCATGTCGAGGGTCACCGTGGTGCCGGCGGCGGCCGCGGCCTCGCAGATCAGCCGCGCGTTGTCCAGGGCGATCTTCTCGCCGTCGCTGGGCAGGAACTGCCCGACCGCGGAGAGCTTCACCGAGACCTCGGCCCGGTCGGCCAGGCCCTCGGTGGCGAGCACCTCCAGCATCTGCTGGTAGGCGCGGACGGTGTCGGTGGCCTGCTGCGCATCGAGGGTGTCTTCGCCGAGGTGGTCGAGCGTGACGTACATGTTCTGGTCACGCAGGGCCCGGGTGGCCCGGACCGCGTCCTCGGGCGTGGTGCCGGCCACGAACCGCTCGACGACCGGCTTGGTCAGCGGGTTGGCCTCCACGAGTCGGCGCACGCCCTGGGAACGGGCGGCGGCCAGCAGGGTGCTGCGCAGCATCGTGGTCTCCTTCTTTGCAGCTGTGCTCGGGGGTTTCGGGGATCTCCTGCCTTCCGCGTTGCCTGCAGTCGAAAGTGCGTGCCGCGGTTCGCCGAACGGGCGAAGGGTCCGGAGTGGGGAACTGCTCGGGGGTTCGGGGCGCCCTCGGCCGAGGGCGCCCCGAACGCTCAGCCCATGTGGGGGTAGGAGATACCGGTGGGGGCGTCCCAGGTTTCCTTGATCGCCCGAGGGCTGGTCCACCGCTGGATGTTCAGCAGCGAACCGGCCTTGTCGTTGGTGCCGGAGGCGCGGCTGCCGCCGAAGGGCTGGCGGGAGACGATCGACCCGGTGGGCTTGTCGTTGACGTAGAAGTTGCCGGCCGCGCCGCGCAGCTTCTGGTGCGCCAGCTCGATGGCGCTGCGGTCGGTGGCGAACACCGCGCCGGTCAGCGCGTACGGGCTGGAGGAGTCGACGACGTCGAGGATCTCGGAGTACTTGGCGTCGTCGTAGACGTGCACGGCGATGATCGGCCCGAAGTACTCGGTGGTGAACACCTCGTCGGCCGGGTCGTCGCAGACCAGCACGGTGGGCTCGACGAAGTAGCCGACCGAGTCGTCGTAGCCGCCGCCGGCGAGGACCTCGATGGAGTCGGTCTTGGCCGCGCGGTCCAGGGCCGCCTTGTGCTTGGCGAAGGCGCGGGCGTCGATGACGGCGCCGCCGAAGAAGGAGAAGTCGGTGACGTCGCCGTAGCGGACGGAGCGGGTCAGGTCGGCCAGCTCGTCGCGCAGGCCGCCTTCCCAGATCGAGCGCGGCACGTAGGCGCGGGACGCCGCCGAGCACTTCTGGCCCTGGTACTCGAAAGCGCCGCGGGCGAACGCGGTCGCCAGCGGGGCCGGGTTGGCCGAGGGGTGCACGACGATGAAGTCCTTGCCGCCGGTCTCGCCGACGATGCGCGGGTAGCTGCCGTAGCTGTCGAGGTTGTCGCCGACGATCCGCCACAGCTTCTTGAAGGTGGCGGTGGAGCCGGTGAAGTGCAGGCCGGCGAAGCCCGGGTCGGTCAGCGCGACCTCGCTGACGGCCTGGCCGTCACCGGTGACGAGGTTGATCACGCCCGCCGGGAGGCCGGCGGCCTCGAACAGCCGCATGGTGAAGTGCGCGGCGAACTGCTGCGAGGGGGTCGGCTTCCACACCACGGTGTTGCCCATCAGCGCGGGCGCGGTGGGCAGGTTGCCGGCGATGGCGGTGAAGTTGAACGGCGTGATCGCGGTGACGAAGCCGTCCAGCGGGCGGTAGTCCATGCGGTTCCACTCGCCGGGAACCGACCGCGGCTGCTCGGCCATGATCTGCCGCGCGTAGTGCACGTTGAACCGCAGGAAGTCGATGAATTCGCAGGCGGCGTCGATCTCGGCCTGCTGCACCGACTTGGACTGGCCCAGGATGGTGGCGGCGTTGATGGTGTCGCGCCACGGGCCGGCGAGCAGGTCGGCGACGCGCAGCAGCACGGCGGCGCGCTCGTCGAACGACGTCGCGGCCCACGCGGGGGCGGCGTCCTTGGCGGCCTGCACGGCGTCGGCGACGTCCTGGGTGGTGGCCTGCGCGGCGGTGCCCAGCACGTGCTGGTGGTCGTGCGGCTGGACCACGTCGAACTCGTCACCGCCGCCGAGGCGCTGCACGCCACCGATGGTCTGGGTGAGCTCGATGCGCTCGGACTCCAGCTCCGCGACCCGCTTCTGCAACGACTCCCGCTCCGGCGAGCCGGGCGCGTAGCCCTTGACCGGCTCGTTGTAGGGCACCGGGACCGAAGTGATGGCGTCCATGGCCAATTTCGCCTCCTTGCGAGAGTCGCTGTCTGGGACAAGGGTCCTGTTACTTGGGAGATTAAGGTTTCGTTAGCGCCCCGGGCTTGTCCATTCGGCTATCGTTGTCAATATCGGATTGTCCGGTTGAACAAGTGGGGTTCCTGGGTTGCACGAGGTCGAAAACTCCCCGGCGGTGGACGCGGTGGGCGTCGCCGTGGTGGGGGTGCCATTGCGCCAACTCCTGATCGCCGTGGGCGAGCCGCTGGTCGACGTGCTCGCGGCGCCGCGCGGCTTCGAGGTCGAGGTGCGCGACGTCGTCATTGTCGACCCGGAGGAGGAGTCCGGCAGCGGGCGCAACGGCGACTTCGTGCTGGTCATCGGCGCACGGGGCCGGGCGGCCGCCCGGCTGGTGCGTGCGGCGGCGCGCGACAGCGCGGCGGCCGTGGCGGTGAAGGTCGACTCGGAATCCGATGCGCGAGCCCTGCGGGACACCGCGATCGACTGCCGGATCGCGCTGCTGGGCGTGCGGCCCGAGGTCCGCTGGGAGCGGCTGGAGTCCTTCGCGCGTTCGGCCGTCGACAACGCCCGCCTGACCACCGACGCGGATCTGGGCGAGGCGCTGGGGGACCTGTTCTCGCTGGCCCAGACGGTGGCGGCGATGACCGAGGGCATCGTCGCGATCGAGGACACCGCGAGCCGGGTGCTCGCCTACTCGCGCTCGGACGACGAGGTCGACGAGCTGCGCCGGCTGTCGATCCTGGGCAGGCAGGGGCCGGAGCCGTACCTGGCGATGCTCCGGGAGTGGGGCGTCTACCAGCGGCTGCGCGCCGGCGAGGACGTCGTGCGGATCGACGAGCGGCCCGACCTGGGCATCCGCCGCCGGATGGCGGTCGGCATCCACGCGGGCACCCAGCCGCTGGGCACGATCTGGGTGCAGGAGGGCAAGCGGCCGCTGTCGGAGCACTCCGAGCGGGCGCTGCTGGGCGCGGCGCGCGTGGCGGCGCTGCAGCTGATCCGGCAGCGCACCGAGGCCACTGCGGGGCCGCGGTTCCGGGAGAACCTGCTGACCGGGCTGCTCGACGGCCTCATCGACGCCCAGTCGGTGGCCGACAACATCGGCGCGGACCCGGCGAAGCCCGCGGTGGTCGTGGTGTTCACGCTGCGCCCGCCGGACGCCAGCGCGGACCGCTCCGAACTGGAGCTGCAGCGCGCCGAGATGACCAGCCTGATCTCGGTGCACGCCTCGGCCTACCGGCGCAGCGCGCTGGTCACCACCATCGGCTCGCGGGTGTACGTGCTGCTGCCGGACCTGCCGGAACGCTCGGCGGTGGCGTCGGCGCTGAGCCTGACGCGGGAGATCGTGGCGGCGGCCAAGCAGCACCTGCGGGCGCGGGTGCAGGTGGGCGTGGGCTCGGCGGCTCGGACGCTGGACGAGGTGGCGGAGTCGCGCACCGAGGCGGACCGCATCCTCGACGCGATGACCCACGACCTGCGCGCGGAGATCGCGACGATCTCGGACGTCCGGGCGCAGGTGGTGATCAGCGAGATCCTGACGGTGCTGCAGGGCAACGAGCGCTTCCGCGACTCCCGCCTGGCGGTGCTGCACGAGCACGACGCGGAGCACGGCACCGATCTGGCCCGCTCGCTGCTGGCGTACCTGGAGGCGTTCGGCGACGTCCGGGGAGCCAGCGACGGCCTGCACGTGCACCCGAACACGCTGCGCTACCGGGTCCGCCGGGCCGGCGAGATCACGGGCATCGACCTCACCAACCCGACGGAACGCCTGAGTGCCCACCTCCAGCTGCTGCTGTCCCGCCGGGCCGCCCGCCGCTGACCGCTATTCGGTGGCGTCCTTGCGGGTGGTCGCCACCAGCGAGGAACTCGGTGCTGTAGTCCTGGAGAATTCGCGCCACTCGGCGACGGTCGAGGGCTGGGACGGATCCATGGGTGAAACTCCTTCGGCGGTACGTGCGGGCCAGTCTCGCGGAACCCCGAGGCCTTCCGGGCGGATTTGCCCCTTCAGGCCCGGCTTCGTGCCCACCCGTCGCCGACGACCATCCCTCCACATAGGACCCGGTTCACGTCAGGCGCCGGCCTTGGACGCCGGATTCCACCGCTTCCACGTAGCGGCCCGCGATCTCGGCGGCCGGAGTGCCCGGGGTGCCGTCCATCCCCAAGCGGACCAGGGTTTCCCGGACCCAGCCCGGGCTGACCGCGTTCAGGCGGATGCCGCGGGGGAGCTCGACCGCCGCGGCTTGGGCGAAGGCGTCCAGGCCGGCGTTGACCACGGCGGCGAACGAGCCGCCCGGCAGCGCCTCCCACCTGCCGCTGGTGATGGTGATGGATCCGCCGTCCCGCAGGTACTTCGGAGCCCGGCGGACCAACGCGATCTGCCCCAGCAGTTTCCCCTGCAGCCCAAGGGTGAACTCGGCGTCGGACGACTCGACGAGCGAGGCCAGCCGACCGCTCGCCGCGCAGCAGACGATCGCGTCGACCGGGCCCACCGACTCCAGCAGCGCGTCGATGGAGCCGGGGTCCTCCATGTCGACCCGCAGCGGCCCGCGGCGCGCCGCGCGCAGCACCTCGTGACCGCTGGCTTCCAGTGCCTCGGCCACCGCGCCGCCGATGATTCCCGTTGCCCCGATGACGATCGCCTTCACGATGTTCTCCTCACCATGTTCGATGTTGCGGGAACCAGCCTGCGACGCCCGGCGAGCGCTACCCAGCCCTCTGCGGCGTGTACACCCGCGGTGCCTGCACCTGGCAGGTGCAGGTTCGACGCCGCCGGAGGCGGCATGATGGGCGGCGTGGATCAGCGTTCCGAGCTGGGGGAGTTCCTGCGTTCGCGGCGGGCCAGGATTGGCCCGGAGGAGGCCGGGATCGTCACCTACGGCGGTCGTCGCCGAGTGCCCGGACTGCGCCGGGAGGAGCTGGCGCAGCTCGCCGGGGTGAGCGCCGGGTACTACACGCGCCTGGAGCAGGGGCAGAGCCCGAACGCCTCCGATGCGGTGCTCGACGCCGTCGCCCGCGTGCTGCGCCTGGACGAGGACGAACGGGCGCACCTCTACGGCCTGGCGAGGCGGAAACCCAAGGGGCGCAAGAGGTCTCGGCCCGAGCAGCTCCGCCCGGCGATCCGCGTCATGATCGAGTCGTTCGGCGATGTTCCCGCGCTCGTCCTGGGGCGGCGCACCGATGTGCTGGCCTGGAACCGGATGGCGCACGCGCTACTCGCCGCTCACCTCGACTTCGACGCCCCGCAGCGGGTCGCGGACCGGCCCAACTGGGCGCGGCTGTTCTTCCTCGACCCGCACCTGCGCGAGCTGTTCGGCGACTGGGCGCGCAAGGCCAAGGACACCGCGGCCGACCTGCGGCTGATCGCGGGGCGGTACCCGGACGATCCGAAGCTGACCGAGCTGATCGGCGAACTGACGATGAACAGCCCGGAGTTCGCCGCGCTGTGGGCGGCCCACCCGGTCAGCGGCTGCGCCCACGACCGCAGGTCGTACCACCACCCGCTGGTCGGAGCGTTGACGCTCGGCACCGAACTGCTGCAAATCCCGGACGACGAAGGCCAGCGGATCGCGGTGTTCAACGCGGAGCCCGGCTCGTCCTCGGAAGCGGCGCTGAAGCTCCTCGCCGACCTCACCTTCGCGAGCACCATCCCGCGCCCCCTCCGCAGCCCGGAACCAGACCCGCGGTGACGCCAGCGGCCGAGCCGCGTTCGGTGTTGATCACCTGGGCCGTGATCCAGCGGGCTTCGTCCGTGGCGGGCCGGATCGCCGGGTGGAAGGTCAGAGCCGGGCGGCGAGTCGCTCCTGCAGGGTCGCGTAGTCGTGGTGGGGGAAGATCTCGGGGAAGACGCGGAGCATCGACTTCAGGTATCGCGCCGTGTGGTGGAAATCGTCGCGCGCCAGGGACGCGTCGGTGAACAGGTACTGCCAGCCGAAGGTCCCCTTGGTCAGCGCCAGCGCCTCCAGGTAGCCCAGGTCCATCTGCAGGGCGCCGATTCGGGCGTCCCACACCCAGATCTCCTGCGGAGCCCGGTTCGGCTCGACGCGGATCGAGACGACCACGCCGGTGCCCGCGCGCGGGTGGCCGTCGATCTCGTTGCTCCAGTTTCGGTGTGGCCGACCGGAGGTTACTGGAGCCGCGGGTTCGCCGTGATCGTTCTTGCGGATCAGAGCTTGCGGAGGCGGACCCGGTTGATCGAGTGGTCGATGTCCTTGCGCAGCACCAGGGTCGCGCGGGGGCGGGTCGGGAGGATGTTCTCCACGAGGTTCGGCTCGTTGATCGTGCGCCACAGGTGCTCGGCCTCGGCGCGGGCCTCCTCGTCGGAGAGCTCCGAGAAGTGGTGGAAGTGCGAGTCCGGGTTCGCGAACGCCGTGCTGCGCAGCGCCAGGAAGCGGTCGGTGTACCAGCGGGCGATGTGGTCGGTGTGTGCGTCGACGTAGATCGAGAAGTCGAACAGGTCCGACACCGCCAGGCTCGGGCCCGGCTGCAGCACGTTCAGGCCCTCGATGATCAGGATGTCCGGCTTGCGGACCACGTTCCGCTCGCCGGGCAGGATGTCGTAGGCGACGTGCGAGTAGACCGGCGCGGTGACCTCCGGGGCGCCGGACTTCACCTCGGTGACGAAGCGCAGCAGCGCCCGCCGGTCGTAGCTCTCCGGGAAGCCCTTGCGGTGCATCAGGCCGCGGCGCACCAGTTCGGCCTTCGGGTACAGGAAGCCGTCGGTGGTGACCAGGTCGACCCGCGGGTGGTCGGGCCAGCGCGCCAGCAGCGTGCGCAGGATCCGCGCGGTGGTCGACTTGCCGACCGCGACGCTGCCCGCGATGCCGATCACGAACGGCACCTTCGTGCCGTTCGTCTCCTCGCCCAGGAACGTCGTGGTGGTCTCGTGCAGCCGCTGGCGTGCCGCCACCTGGAGGCTGATCAGCCGCGACAGCGGCAGGTAGACATCGGCGACCTCGGCGAGGTCGACCGGCTCGCCGAGCCCGCGCAGGGCGACGAGCTCGTCCTCGGACAGCGGTAGGGGCAGGGAATCGCGCAGCTCCCGCCACTGCGCTCGGTGCAGCTCGACATACGGGCTCAGTTCGCGAACGCGCGTCACAAGTACCCCTCGGCATTGAGGCCCGGCAGGAACTCCAACGCCCCCGGGAACTTCCGGCGACGCCCGGGAAAACCCTAGGACGCCGGAGCCCCGCCGCGCTGTGATCCAGTGCACGCTGAGACACAGCGAACACCCTTGATCGATCGCGACTCATTCCGCTTCGCGGACAACAACTTCCATTTCCGCAATTTCAATGGAAATCGGACCTTCGATTTCCATTGAAATTGCGCCTGAACGCCGGAACGCCGGACGACGCAGGGGGAGGGGCGTCATCCGGCGTTCCGGGTTCCGGTCGTGGACCGGGGTCAGCAGGTCACTTCGGCGGCTCGGTCGTGATGACCTCGTTCAGCTTCGACTTGCGGTAGCCGTAGGCGAAGTAGATCGCCAGGCCGATGGCGAACCAGGCGGCGAACCGCAGCCAGGTCACCGGGTCGAGGAACGTGACCAGCCAGATCGAGAACACGATGCCGATGATCGGCACGATCGGCATGCCCGGGCACTTGAAGCCGCGCGGCAGGTCCGGCCGCTTGTAGCGGAGCACGATCACGGCGGCGCACACGATCACGAACGCCAGCAGGATGCCGATGTTGGTCAGCTCCGCGGCCTCGCCGATCGGCAGCAGACCGGCGATCCCGGCCGAGGCGATGCCGATGAGCCAGGTGAAGCGGCTCGGCACCTGCTTCACCGGGTGGGTCTTGGAGAACCACTTCGGCAGCAGGCCGTCCCGGCTCATCGCGAAGCCCACGCGGGTCACGCCGAGCATGAAGGTGAACAGCACGGTGAGGATGCCCAGGATGGCGCCGACCGCGATGATCGCGCCGAGCACCGGCAGGCCGACGTCGGCGAAGGCGGTGGCGAACGCGCTCTCGCTGCTGATCTGCTGGAACGGGACCATGCCGGTGAGCACCAGGCAGGCCAGCACGTAGAGCACCATCGAGATGGCCAGCGAGTACATGATCGCCTTCGGCATGTGCCGCTGCGCGTCCTTGGACTCCTCGGCCGCCGTGCTCATCGCGTCGTAGCCGAAGACCGCGAAGAACACCGTCGCCGCACCGGCGAACGCACCGCTGATGCCGAACGGGAAGAACGGGTTGTAGTTGCCTGCGTTGATGTGGAAGGCGCCGACGACGATCACGACCAGCACCACGGCGACCTTCAGGTACACCAGCATCGTCTCGAAGCGCGCCGCGCTCTTCATGCCCTGGTTGAGGATGAAGGCGATCAGCAGGCACAGCAGCGCCGCGAACAGGTTGATCTTGTAGCTGCCTTCCGGCGCGGCACCGGCCTCGGTGCCCGGCGCGCCCATCATCCACAGCGGTAGATCGATGTTGAGGAAGCCGAGTAGCTCGTTGAAGTACCCGGAGATGCCGATGGCGACCACCGCGACGATCGCGGTGTACTCCAGCAGCAGGTCCCAGCCGATCAGCCACCCGACGACCTCGCCGAGCACCGCGTAGCCGTAGGTGTAGGCCGAACCGGCCTTGGGGATCATGCCCGCGAACTCGGCGTAGGAGAACGCCGCGGCCGCGCTGGCGATGCCCGCGATCAGGAACGAGATCAGCACCGCCGGCCCGGCCTTCTCGTTGGCCACGGCGCCGGCCAGGGAGAAGATGCCGGCGCCGATGATGCCGCCGACACCGATCGCGGTGAGCTGCCACAGGCCCAGCGTTCGCTTGAGCCCGGTGTCGCCGCCGTCCTCGATGATCGAGTCGATCGGCTTGCGACGGAATATCCCTCGCCCGGGTTGGAGACTTGGTGTGGTCACGGCTTCTCCCGATGCATTTGTTCTCGCGAAACGGTACGTACATGGCGTGATCCGGCCCGGTGGACGTCCCGCGCAACGTCGTCCGTGTCCTGCATCACCAATGGGTTTGCACGTTGCGGCGAAACCTACGCGTCGACGATGTGCAATCTGATTGTGGGGTCGGATGAGAGTTTCCCAGCCGGTTTGGCCAACCGGACAAATTGGCCGGTGAGGGGTCGAAGCCTGCCTCACAGCCGGGCTTGATCGGTAGCGACCCGTGACCCGCGGGCATCGCGATCGTTAGTGTTCACGCCGGAGTCCACCCGAGGCCAGCCCCGCGGCGGAAGTGAGAGTTGTGATGTCCAGTTACCGAACCGTCGTCGTCGGGACCGACGGCTCGGCGCCCTCGTTGCGCGCGGTGGCCCGCGCCGCCGGGGTCGCCGGCGAATCGACGGCCCGGCTGGTGATCGTCTGCGCCTACTACCCGAGCAGCGCGCGGGAGGTGGAGGAGGCGAAGGACGCGCTCGGCGACGAGGCGTTCCAGGTGATCGGTTCGGCCCCGGCCGAGGACACCCTGCGCGAGGCGGCGGACGTCGCCCGCTCGGCGGGCGCGGCGGCGGTCGAGACGTTCGCCTCGGTCGGGGCGCCGGTGTCGGTGCTGCTGGCCGCCGCCGAGAAGGAGGCCGCCGACCTGCTGGTGGTGGGCAGTCGCGGGCTGAACACGTTGAAGGGGCGCATCCTCGGCTCGGTGCCGTCCGAGGTGTGCCGCCGGGCCGATTGCGATGTGCTCGTTGTCCGAACCGCGCGGTAAGCCGTCGATGCGCGGTCGCGAGCTCGAGGAGACCATCCTCGGCGGGCCCGCGCGCTACACCAAAGACGAGGTCGCCGCGGCGGCCCGGGTGCCCGTGAGCCGCGCCGAGCAGCTGTGGCAGGCGATGGGCTTCGCGCACGTCGAAGACGACGCCGTGGTGTTCACCGACGCCGACGTCGCCGCGCTGCGCTCGCTGGTCGAGCTCGTCTCGGCAGAGGTGATCCCGCCGGAGCTGGAGTCGGCGGTGGCGCGGTCGCTGGCCCAGACCATGTCCAGGCTGGCGGAGTGGCAGGTCGGGATCTTCAAGTCGCTGCTGGGCGAGCAGTTCGCGGTGGACGTGGCGACCACCGCGCAGGTCGCCGACGTGATCCTGCCGGTGATGGAGCGGATGCAGGACTACGTGTGGCGGCGGCACCTGGCGGCCACCGCGGCGCGGGAGCTCGCCGAACGCGATCCCGGCGCCGACGAGCGGGTGCAGGTGATCGGCTTCGCCGACCTCGTCGGCTACACCCGGTTGATCCGGGACTTCACCGAGCTGGAGCTGGCCCGGCTGATCGACGGCTTCGAGTCGCTGGCCGGCGGGGTGGTCGCCGAGAACTACGGCCGGGTGGTCAAGACGGTCGGCGACGAGGTGCTGTTCGTGACCGACAACGCTGCGGAGGCCGCCGAGATCGCGCTGACGCTGAACGAGGAGATCGCCAAGACCGACCTGCTGCCGCCGCTGCGGATCGGGCTCGCGATGGGCCCGGTACTCGCGCGCTTCGGCGACGTCTACGGGTCGACGGTGAACATCGCGAGCCGGCTCACCTCGGTCGCCCGCCCCGCTTCGGTGCTGGTGGACCGGGAGGTGGCGGCCGCCCTGCGGGGGCGTGCCGAATACCGGCTGATCTCGGTGGGGCCGACGAAGGTGCAGAGCTTCCGCGGCCTGCGGGCCTGGGCGCTGCGCCGATCGGAGTGACGCCACACGAACGGGCGCATTCAATGTGATCCAAATCCCGTTTCACTTGCATGCGACAAGCAAGTATGCCTGGTATAGGGCCGCCCGGCGTTGATCACCTGGCCTTTTGCGGTCTCCGCAGGTCGACGGCCTCGTCCCAGTCGGGTCGATTTGGCCTCTTTGTCCGCGTTGCGGTCATGTTCGCGCCGCGTAAAGCGGGATGCCTGCGGGCTTGACCGGCAATAGAGTCGGGACATGGCCGATCGGGGAACAGTCGCGGCAGGAAGCCATTCCGACGAAGTATCCGCTCTGGTGGCGCAGTACGGCCGGTTGCCGGCCGGCGCGCCCGTGCGCCTGGCCAAACCGACCTCGAACCTGTTCCGCTTCCGCGCGCCGTCGCAGGGGCCGGGGCTGGACGTCGGGCGGTTCAACCGGGTGCTGGAAGTGGATTCCGCCGCGCGCACCGCGCAGGTGCAGGGCATGGCGACCTACGAGAGCATCGTCGACGCGCTGCTGCCGTCCGGGCACATGCCGTTCGTGGTGCCCCAGCTCAAGACGATCACGCTGGGCGGCGCGGTCGCCGGGCTGGGCATCGAGTCCACCTCCTTCCGCAACGGCCTCCCGCACGAATCCGTGCGGGAGATGGAGATCCTCACGGGTTCCGGCGAGGTCGTCCGGGCCCGCCCGGACAACGAGCACGCCGACCTGTTCCGCGGATTCCCCAATTCCTACGGCACGCTCGGCTACGCGCTGCGGCTGGAGATCGAGCTGGAGCAGGTCAAGCCGTACGTCCGGCTGCGGCACGTGCGCTTCGGCTCCGCGCAGGAGTGCGCCACCGCGATCGCCGAGATCTGCCGCGACCGCAGCTACGACGGGGAGCCCGTCGACTTCCTCGACGGCACCGTGTTCGGCGCCCGCGAGCAGTACCTGACGCTCGGGACCTATGTGGACAAGGCGCCGTTTTCCAGCGATTACACCGGCCAGCAGATCTACTACCGGTCCGTCCAGCAGCGGCAGGTCGACTACCTGGGCATCCGCGACTACCTGTGGCGCTGGGACACCGACTGGTTCTGGTGCTCCCGAGCGCTCGGCGCGCAGCACCCGCTCGTCCGCCGGTTCTGGCCGCAGCAGTACCGCCGCTCCGACGTGTACCGCCGGATCGTGGCCTGGGACCGCCGCCACGCGGTCACCGACCGGATCGCGACGCTGCGCGGTAAGGGGCTCAACGAGCCGGTGATCCAGGACGTGGAGATCCCGGTCGAGCGGCTGCCGGAGTTCCTGGAGTTCTTCCACCGCGACATCGGGATCGCTCCCGTCTGGTTGTGTCCGGTGCAGCTGCGCGATGGCAAGGGCTGGCCGCTGTACCCGATGGATCCCGACGCGCTCTACGTCAACGTCGGCTTCTGGGCCACGGTGCCGCTGCGGCGCGGCGAGGCCCCGGGCCGGTTCAACCGGGCCATCGAGCGCGCGGTGACCGAGCTCGACGGGCACAAGTCGCTGTACTCCGACTCCTACTTCGAGGAAGCGGAGTTCTGGCAGCTCTACAACCGCCCCGCCTACCGGCAGCTGAAGGAGCGCTACGACCCGCAGGGCCGGTTTCCCGGCCTCTACGAGAAATGCGTGGGGAAAAAGTGAGCAGGAAGGAGATCCGCTGATGGGCTGGGCAGAGGTGTTCGCGCGCATCCTCGGAAGCGACCTCTCGGTGGAGATCCGCGCGTTCGACGGCAGCCGCGCCGGACGACCCGGGGCGGACGCGTGCGTGGAAATCCGTTCACCGCTTGCACTTTCGCATCTCGCCGCCGCGCCGGGCGAGCTCGGTCTGGCGCGCGCCTTCGTCACCGGGGCGATCGAGGTGCACGGCGACATGTACACCGCGCTGGCTGCGTTCCCGGCCGTCGCGCTCAACGACATCCCGCCGAGCCTGCGCCGCGAGCTGGCGGTGAAGCTCGTCGGATACCGGCTGTGGTGGCCGGTGCGCCCGCCGGCGGTCGAGCACCGCCCGCGCGGCTGGCGGCACTCGAAGCGCCGCGACAGCACGTCGATCGCGTACCACTACGACGTGTCCAACCGGTTCTACGAATGGGTGCTGGGCCCGTCGATGGCCTACACCTGCGCCGTCTACCCCGAGCAGACGTCCACCTTGGAGGAAGCGCAGTTCACCAAGCACGATCTGGTGGCGCGCAAGCTCGGCCTGCAGGAAGGCATGCGGCTGCTGGACGTCGGCTGCGGCTGGGGCGGCATGGTGATGCACGCGGCCGAGCACTACGGCGTGCGCGCGCTCGGCGTGACCCTGTCGCGGCAGCAGGCGCAGTGGGCGCAGAAGGCCATCGCCGAACGCGGCCTGGCGGACCTCGCCGAGGTGCGCTACCTGGACTACCGCGACGTCGCCGAGACCGGCTTCGACGCAGTCAGCTCGATCGGGCTCACCGAGCACATCGGCCTGGCGCAGCTGCCGGGCTACTTCTCGCTGCTGGCGAGCAAGCTGCGTCCCGGCGGGCGGCTGCTCAACCACTGCATCACCCGGCCGGACGGCAGCCACGGCTCGCGGCCGGGCAAGTTCATCAGCCGCTACGTGTTCCCCGACGGCGAGCTGGAGCCGGTGGGCACGCTGGTGTCGGCGATGAACGACAACGGCTTCGAGGTGCGCCACGAGGAGAACCTCCGGGAGCACTACGCGCTGACGCTGGCCGGCTGGTGTAAGAACCTGGAGGAGCACTGGGACGAGGCGGTCGCGGAGGCCGGGCTCGACCGGGCTCGCGTGTGGCGGCTTTACATGGCCGCCTGCCGGCTGGGCTTCGAGCGCAACATCGTCCAGTTGCACCAGGTCCTCGGCGTCCGCTTGGACGACACCGACGCCCACTACCCGCTCCGCCCGGCCTGGTAGGCGCTGTTGCCACTGGTCAGGGCCCGTGCGTACGTTGTGCTGCTATGGCGACACGAAGTACGCACGGGCCCTGACCTGCGTCCCGGGCGAGCCGGGAACGGTCATGACCGTGCTGTTCGAGCCGGCCGGGCAGCAGTTCGTGGGCACCAACGGCGGACATCGCGGCCCTGGAAGCCGCCGCCGAGGGCTGACCCCGCCGATCCGCGCATTCCTCCCCCGAAGTGGTGTTCGCTGCTGGCAAACTGCCGGTGGCCGACACGAGGTGAGGGATGAGCGAGATTTCCGGGGAAGTGCGCGATCTCAGCGACATCGACCTGCTCCGGCGCCGCTGCGAGTTCGACGCGGCGCAGCAGGCCGCCGACGCGGCTCTCGCCGTGGAGGACAGCGCCGAACTGCGCATCCTGCGGGGCCGGGTGGCGTTGGACCGGATCGCCGTCGGAACCGCGTTGATCGAGCTCGAGCGGGCGGTCGAACTCGACCCGGATTCCGAACGTGCGCACGCCTGGCTCGTCGCCGCGTTGGCACGCGACTACCGCTACGACGAGGCGCTGGAATTCGCCGAATCCGCGGTTGAGCGCTTCCCGGACGGCGTGGTCGTCCGCGTGGCGCTCGGGCGCCTGCTCGTGGCGATGGAGCGCCCGGACGACGCGATGCGGCACCTGGAGAAAGCGCTCGCGATCGCCCCGGACGACGTCAACGCCATCGAATGGCGATGCCTGGCATTGCACGCGGCCGGCGAGCTCGACGACGCCGTGGCGGCGATGCGCGAAGCGCTGCGACGGCTCCCCGACGAGGCGGACCTCCTGGATTCGCTGGCTTACCTGGAGATCGAGCAGCTCAGCTACGAGTCGGCGTTGCGCACCCTGGACCGCGCGCTCGAAGCGGACCCGTGGCACGCGCTCGCGCACGACCGCAAGATCTCGCTCCTGAGGCTGCTGACCAGGTTCGACGCGGCCGAACAAGCAGCCGCCGAAGCGCTCGCCCGGCTTCCGCGCTCGCCGGACCTGCTGATCGAGCACGCCCTGATCGCAAGCCGACGAGGCCAGGACGAACTGGCCGTCGAGCGCATCGAGCGGGCCGTCGCGGTCGCCGCGGGCAACCCGCTCGTCGCGGACTGGCACGCGACGTTCCTCCGGGACGCGAAGCGGACCGAAGACGCCGAAACCGTGCTCGACGCGGCCCTGGCCGTGAACCCGGAATCGCCCCGGCTGCTCCTGGAACTCGCGTGGCTGCGCACCTCCCAGGACCGGCACGATGAGGCGGTCGAGTTGGCGCGGACCGCGGTGCGGATCGATCCGTACCGGACGTACGCCCGCACCGTGGAGATCGGCGTGCTGCGCGGCGCGGGCCGGTTGGAGGATGCGGAGAAGGCGGCCCGGTCCGCACTGCGGCAGTTCCGCTCCGGCGAAGACATCCGGCTCGATTTGGTCAACGTGCTCAGTTCGCAGGGCCGAAACGAGGAGGCGTTGCAGGAGTACCTCCGCTTCCTGGACGACTGCCCCTACGACCTAGATCTGATCTTCGCCAGGTGCAACCTGCTCGACCGGCTGCGCCGCCACGACGAAGAGCTGGCCGCGGCGCAGGACGCGCAGCGCCGGTTCCCTGACGTACCGGCACTGCGCTACCTGGTCGGCCGGATCCACCGGTCCCGGGCGGACTACGACACCGCACTCCAGTGGGTGGACCGCACGCTCGACGTGGCGCCGGCCCATGTCGACGCACTGGAATCAAGGGCCTTGATCCTCCGCCTGACCAGGCGGTTCGACCAAGCAGAAGAGGCCGCCCGGGCGGGCTTGCGCAAGGTGCCGACCGCCCCCGAACTGCACGAGGAACTGTCCCTGGCCTTGTCTTGCCAGGGCCGGTACGACGACGCGGTCGCTGCGCTGGAGGACGGCCTCGAGGCATGCGGTGAGCCGTGGTACCTGAGCGAGGCACTGATCGCGGAGTACACCCGGCAGGGTCGTCACGAGGAGGCTCTCCAGGCAGCCGATCGCGCCTTGCGGCTGGATCCCGGGAACGTGTCGGCCCTGTTGAAGCGGTTCGACGCACTGGCGGAGCTGCGCCGGTTCGACGAGGTCGACGCCCTCGCGGCCCGGCTGGCCGCGGAGTTCGGCGAGGACGAGGACGTCATCCGGAAGCTCGGTTGGTGGGAGTTGCTCCTCGGCCGTGTCGATGCGGCGATCGAGTTGTTCCGCCGCAACCGTGGCGGCAACAGTCCGATGGTCGCCGTGCAGGACCAGGTCAAGGCGCTGCGCGTCGCCGATCGTTACGACGAGGCCGCCGCGTTGCTGCGCGAGGAGTTGGCGCTGGATCCGGATTCCCGGTTCCTCCTGCTGGAACTGAGCCGGACGTTCCGCCAGGCCGGCCGGTTCGAGGACGCCCTTCGGCTGGCACGCCGGGCGCAGCGGGTGGAGCCGCACTCCCGGGTCGCGGTGTGGGACGAGATCATCGCCCTGCAGCGGATGCGCCTGGCTGCGGAGGCCGAAGCGGCCACGCTGGCCGCGATCGAGCGATTCCCCCACGACCTGGACTTCCCGCGGCTGCTGAGCGAGATCTACGCCGACACCAACCGTCCGGACCAGGCGCTGTCCTGTTTGGACAAGCTTCTGCCGGTCAGCCCGTACAGCTCGGATTTCGTCGTGCTGAAGGCCGGTGTACTGCGCAAGCAGCGCAGGTATCGCGAAGCGGAGCGCGTCGTGCTCGGTTACCTGCGGCGATATCCCCGTGACCGGTCGTTGTTGGTCGAGCTGGGCTGGATCCAGCTCGCGCAACGGCGGTTCACCGAGGCGGAGAAGCATTTCTCCGGGCTGCTCGACGACGTGTTCAGGCCAGGCGAGCGGATCAACCCGCTCCTGGGCTTGGGCTGGGTGTCGTTGCACGGCAACGACACCCAGAAGGCGCAACGGCACTTCCGGGCGGCGCTGGAGATCGATCCGCGCGACGACGAGATCAGGCTTTCGCTGGCCGCCGCCCTGCTGCGCGATGTGGGAACAGCACAGCACGACGAGGTGGAGCGGTTGTGCCTCGGTGTTCTGGAAGACGACCCGTGCGACGACGAGGCGCATGCGCTGCTGGGCGTGCTGAACTTCCGGCGCGGCAACCACGCCGCCGCCGAGCACCACCTGCGCACCGCCGTCGAACTCGTCCCCGGTGGAGGCCCGATCGTCGACCTCGCCGCGCTGTACAGCCAGCTCGGGCGCTTCGACGAGGCGGAGAAGCTGCTGGACCAGGCCGTGGAGCGGGACTGGTACGACGTGCAGGCGCACGTCGAGCTGGGCAACGTCTACCTCCAGCGAGACGTCGACGGGGGAGAGCCGGGCGAGTGGGCCGGGCAGGCGGCGCAGCAGTTCCGCCAGGCGACGGTCCTGGCGCCGGGCAACGGAACCGCTGCGATAGGGCTGGCCCGCTCGGTGGTGCGGTCCTCCGGCGACCTGGTGAGCGCGGAGGAGCCGCTGCGCTACGCACTCGACCGGTCGGACTGCGACCTGCCGAAATGGCGCCTGCAGGTGGAGCTGGCCCGGTTGCTGGTGCAGCGCGGCGACGCGACCGGCGGCGAGGACCTGTACCTGGAGGCGCTGGCGGTCGCCCGCGAGGCGATCGGTTCGGCCTCGGACCAGGCCGAACCGCACTTCGTGGCGGGTGTTGCGGCGTACAAGATCGGGGAGAGCGGAGATGTGCAGCTCTCGTCGCTGCACTTCCGCCGGGCGATGCGCTACCTGCGCCGGGTGGAGAAGTTCGACAGCCGGAACTCCGAGGCGCACCGGGTCCGGGTGCTCGCGCAGCAGCGCATCCGGCGGGCCCGCTCCAGCGTGGTCGGCAGCACCGCGCTGATCACCGTGTCGCTGGTGATGCTGGCCATGCTCTGGAGCGCGTTCTTCCTGCGATACCAGGTGCCGACCGTGCTGCTCGGCACCTTGACGCCGGTACTCGTCGCGATGGTGGCGATCGGTTTCCTGCTGCCGCTGCTGGTCCGGCTGAAGCTGCCCGGCGGTCTGGAGGCCGATCTTTCCGCGAGCCTGCACCAGGTTTCCTCCGGCCCGACCGGCGAGGTCACCCTTGGTTCCGGGCGCTACGGGAGCCGGCCCAACGAGCAGGCGCGGTCCCGCCCGGCATCGCTGAGCGAAGGCCCGCGCGGCGAGCTCTCCGGCCGCAGCTGACTACTCCAGGTCCTCCAGGGTCAGGGGCGGGACGAAGTCGCCGATGCGGCTGCGGATCCAGAACGCGCCCGTTTCGCGGTGCTCGGCGCGGGTCGCCCAGCGGTAGCGGTAGAACTGCGCCCGGACCAGCCGCGGCGGCGACTCCGGGAACGGGTTGTGCCGCAGCAGCCGAAGCACGTGCTCTTCGTTGCGCAGCAACGCTCTCACCAGGTTCGGCAGCCAGGACCGGCCGTAGCTGGGGGAGATCGCCAGGAACCACATCAGCCAGTCCAGGCGGAGGTGGTACGGCGCCACCTGCGGCGGCCGCCGGTGCGGGTCGCCGGGCTTGCCCTTGAACTCGTACGCCAGCCACTCGCCGCCCGCGTCGGCCGCGCCCTCGATGATCACCTCGTAGCGGGTGCGCGTGACGCTGCCGAAGGCGCCGTAGGTGTTGCCCAGGTGCAGCCTGTTGAAGCTGCGGTTCATCACCTGCCGCCTCCCCAGCATGTTCCGCACCGGCCAGTAGCTGAGCACCACGAACACCACCGTCACGACGAGCACCGCGGCCACGAACCACGGCGGCGGCTCGGCCAGCGGCGGCGGTTCCGGCGTCACCCAGCGCAGCAGCCACGAGCCCATCGCCGAGAAGGCCAGCGTGATGGTCAGCCAGTTCAGCCACGCGAAGTTGCCGCTGAGCATCAGCCAGCCCTGCGTGACCACGACGACCAGCGCGCCCAGGGTGGCGGCCGGCTGCGGCGCGAACAGCACGAACGGCACCACCAGCTGCGTGCCGTGGTTGGCCGCGACCTCGACCTTGTGCAGCGGGCGCGGCAGCCAGTGGAACCAGCGGCTGAGCGGGCCGGGCATCGGCTGCGTCTCGTGGTGGTAGTACAGCGCGGTGAAGTCGCGCCAGCAGGAGTCGCCGCGCAGCTTGATCAGCCCGGCGCCGAACTCCACGCGGAACAGCAGCCAGGTGAGCAGCCACAGCACCGGCGCGGGCGGCGCGAGGGAACCGGGCCCGAGGAAGATCGCCAGGAATCCGGCCTCCAGCAGCAGCGATTCCCAGCCGAAGGAGTACCAGACCTGCCCGACGTTGACGATCGACAGGTACAGCAGCCACAACACCAGCCACAGTACGATCCACGCCCACAGCGGCGCGAAGTCGACGACCAGCGCCAGCACGCTGCCGGCGATCCCGACCCAGCAGACGCCCGCGAAGAGCCGGTCGGAGTAGTGCAGGTGGAACAGGCTCGGCGAGCCGCGGAACGGGACGCGCGCCAAGTACCGGGGGATCGGTGTGAGGCCGCGTTCGCCCAGCAGGCCGCGGAACTGGCGCAGCGCGCAGGCGAAGGCCACCAGGTATCCGACCGCGAGGAGGTGTTGCACCGCGAACCGCGCGGCCCAGTAGTCGGGAGCCGAGAACCAGTCCCACATCCTCCCCACCATCCCTGCCGGTGGACGGCTCCTAGAATCTCGTACCGACGGTGTGGAGGCGAGCTTGCTGGACGACGTGGTGGCGGTGCTGGCCTGTCCGCACTGCGGTGCGGACCTGAACAGGGCCGGGAACAGCCTGTGCTGCGCGGCGAACCACGTGTTCGACATCGCGCGCCAGGGCTACGTGAGCCTGCTGCCGGGCGGCACGAAGGTCGTCGGTGACACGGCGGCGATGGTCGCGGCGCGAGCGGAGTTCCTCGAAGCGGGTCACTACGCCCCGATCGCCGACGCGGTGGCATCGGCGGTGGCCCCGCTCGACGGCTGCGTCGTGGACATCGGCGCCGGTACGGGCTACTACCTCGCCCGGGCCCTGGCGGATTCGGACCGCGTCGGGATCGCGCTGGACGTCTCCAAGTACGCCTGCCGCCGCGCGGCGAAGGCCCACCCGCGCATGGGTGCAGCGGTGGCCGACGCGTGGCGAACGCTGCCGGTGCGCAGCGGCGCGGCGTCGGCGGTGCTGAACGTCTTCGCGCCGCGCAACGCGGCGGAGATGCACCGGGTGCTGCGCCCCGGCGGCAAGCTGGTGGTGGTCGTCCCGAACCCGGGCCACCTCGCGGACCTCGTCTCGGCGCTCGGCCTGCTCACCGTGGACGAGCGCAAGCAAGAGCGGCTGACCGAGCAGCTAGCCGACCACTTCGACCTGGTCTCGCAGGAGACCAGCGAGTTCCGCCTATCTCTGAGTCCGGAGGAAGCAGAGTCGGTGGTGGCAATGGGCCCCAGCGCCTGGCACGCCGACCCCGAAAACCTCCGCGCCCGCATCGCGGCCCTGCCGAATCCGGTCACGCCGATGGCTTCGGTCATGGTGGCGACGTACCGGCGCCGAGGGTGACTCGTGAGTGTTTTGGAGTGCTATGGCACCCCAAAACACTCACGAGCCCTGACCAGGGCAAACGCCAGCCCTAGAGGTACCCGATCGACCTCGGCTCACCGCTCGAAGCGGTTCGCCTTGACGCTGCTGAGAAACCCACCCCAAGCACCGGCCCCGAACAAAAGCGCCGGACCACTCGGATCCTTCGAATCCCGAACCCCAGTCACCGACGCCCCAAGCCCGACCTCGACACACTCGCCGCCGTTCGGGCCGCTGTAGCTGCTCTTCCGCCAAACCACGCCGACCTCGACGCACGCCCCGCCGTTCGGTCCGCTTCTTGTGCTCCGGCGCCAGGTCACGTCTAGTAACTTGGTCGCGTCATCGACATGAGGTTTGATCACTGTGCTTTGCCCTTCACTAGCTTCTCCAACAAGTTGCGGGAGTCTTCGGCGGGCAACGCAGTCTGAGCCAAGCGATCAAAGTCTGCCCTGAAGTCCGTGATCTCTTCGGGTTCCTCCAGGTACAACCCGCCCTTCTGGTTCTCCACGTACACGACACCAGGATCATCGGCCCTGGGGAAGCCAAGCCAGTGAAATGAACCCAGGTGCCCTCGATGCGGGCCGGCGTGAAACGGCATGATCTGAAGCGTGACCTGCGGATGCTCGGACATCGCGGCTAGATGTGCGATCTGATCCCTGAGAATCAGGTCGTCGCCCATCGTCCGGTGCAGGACCGACTCATCAACGATGGCATGCAGCTTCAAGGCATCCGTGTCTCGGTGCAGGGCGCCCTGCCGTTGTAGTCGCGCTTCGACTTGCTGTCGCTGCTGCACGTCGGAGACGCGGCTCCCCGCGTTGATCAGCGCTTCGGTGTATGCACGGGTTTGGAGCAAGCCAGGTACGAAGCCCAGATCCCACTCGTGGATTTCGCTGGCTCCCCATTCGAGTCCGATGTAGAGGGAGAACCAGTCGGGGATCGCACGGTTGCCGTCCCACCAGCCCTTTCCCTTCGCAAGGTCGGCCAGCTGCAGGTGCCAGTCGACGCGTTCCGGCGGCACGCCGAGGAACGGGAGCATCACTTCCAAGTCCGGGCCGCTGACGGCGTTCCGCATGCTCTCGATGTGCGCGATCTTCGCGGGGTTGCACCGAAGGCGCTTCGCAACATCGGACTGCTTGAGCCCGGCGGCCTCGCGCAGCCGCTTGATTTCCTGCGCCAACCATCGGCGACCCACGGTCGGGCTGATCGTGTGCGGGCCCAGTGCCTCGGAGTCGTTCACGGTCACCCCTTCGGGTCTGAGCGGTCGCCACCACCCAAACGAGGCCTTGTCGTGTCAAGTTTACTGCGTCAAATTGACTACTGTCACTCTCGGCGCAGATAACACTACTTTTAGCAACTGTCACTACTGTCTCGGGGAGGCTCCATGCGCTGTGCGATTGCCCTGTACCAGGTCGTTAACTCCGAATCGATCGGCTCCTACGACAGGCTGTTGCTCGTCGAGCCGCTGCCCGGGGATGAATCGCCGGACGTGTGGCAGGGATGCCTGCACGACTGGGCGCTGGCGAAGCTCGGCCGAGGTGATCACCGCTTCGGGATGTACCTCGCCGCCGTCGTGCCGGTCGACGACCAAGGACAACCGGACGAAGACAAGCTGCACGACCTCGTCGAGCAGGACTTGGCGCCGATAGAAACCCACGTCTGCTGGTCGGGCTTCGGCGAACTCGTCGATGCTCCGTGAGTGCCGCGAAATGAGTGACGGGCGCCTCTGGCCGACTATGCCGGTCAAAGGCGCCCGTCACTCGTCGCCAAAGGCGCGGGTTACTTCGGTTCGTGGATGGTTTGGGGGATGTTCCAGGGGTTTTCGTCGCGGAGGGCTTCCGGGAGGAGGTTCTGCGGGACGTTCTGGTACGTCACCGGGCGCAGGAAGCGGTCGATCGACGCCGTTCCCACCGAGGTGAAGCGGGCGTCCGTCGTCGCCGGGTACGGGCCGCCGTGCTGCATCGCAGGCGACACCGCGACACCGGTCGGCCAGCCGTTGAACAGCACTCGACCCGCGCGATCACGCAAGCGGCTCACCAGGGTTGCCGCGAACTCCGTGTCGTCGGATTCGGAGTGCAGCGTCGCCGTGAGGTTGCCCTCGAACGCCTCGGCCGCGCGCCGCGCGTCGTCCTCCGAGGCGTAGGTGACCACAATGGACAGCGGGCCGAAGACTTCCTCGAGCAGCGCCTCGCGATTCGCCAGGAGCGTCTCGACGTCGGTGGCCAGCAGCGTCGGCACCGCGCCGTCGTCCACGCTGCCTTCGGCCAGCACCCGCACGCCCGGCACCTCGGTGACGGCTGCCCGCCGCCCGCAGTAGCCCTCGTGCAGTCGCTCGTTGAGCAGCTTGTGCGCCGCGACGGCCTTCGACTCCGCCGCCAGCGTCTCGTCCAGGCCGTGGCCGGCGGGCAGGAACAGCAGGCCCGGCTTGGTGCACAGCTGCCCGGCGTTGCCCGAGTACGACGTCACGTAGCCCTTGGCGACCTCCTCGCCGCGGGCGCGCACCGCGCCGGGCGTGACGAACACCGGGTTCAGGCTGCCGAGCTCGCCGAAGAACGGGATCGGCGTCGGCCGCGAGTTGGCGATGTCGAACAGCGCGCGACCCGCCGGGACCGAGCCGGTGAACGCCGCGGCCTTGATCCGCGGGTCCTGCAGCGCCGCGGTGCCGACCTCGAAGCCCAGCACGACGGCGAACGCACCATCCGGCGCCCCGGCGGAGCGCAAGGCATCGACGATGATCTCGCCGGTGCGCACGGACAACTGCGGATGCCCGGGGTGGCCCTTGAGCAGCACCGGACAGCCCGCCGCGAGCGCCGACGCCGTGTCGCCGCCGGCGACGGAGAACGCGAACGGGAAGTTGCTCGCCGCGAACACCAGAACCGGGCCGACGGGATGCAGGATCCGGCGCAGGTCCGGCTTGGCGCCCAACGGGAATCCGGCGTCCGCGCGGTCCAGGGTGGCCTGCAGGTAGCGGCCCTCGTCCAGGACCTCGGCGAACAGCCGCAGCTGGAACGTGGTGCGCTTGAGCTCCCCGGTCAACCGCCCCTCGGACAGGTTGGACTCGGCCATCGCCAGCGGCACCAGTTCGCCGGCTGCGGCGTCGAGCGCGTCCGCGACGGCGCGGAGCTGCCGGGCGCGGGCAGCGGGCGGCTGCGCGCCGAAGGCGTCGGCGGCGTCAGCGGCTCGCTGCAGGACGGTGTCGAGTTCGGCTCGGGGGGTGTCCGGGATCTCGGTCGCGGTCAACGTGCCCATCCTTTGCGCGTTGCGAGTGGCGTCTTCCGACACCGTAGTACGCCACACAACCGGCAGGTCGCACGCCGTTCGAAATCACGGCCGGTGGAAACGCGAAGGGCGCCCCCGAGCGGTTGCTCGGAGGCGCCCTTCAGGCCGAAAAGATCACTCGGCGCGGGAGATCCGCACCATCTCCTCGCGCGGCACGACCTTGACGCGCTCGCGGCCCTGGGCCTCGCCCAGCGCCTTCTCGTGCGCGTCCAGGCGGCCCCAGCCCTCCCACGTCGTGTACTCCACGCCGCGCTCTTCGAGCAGCCGCAGGATGCTGTCGTTCGCCGGCTCCTCCGCCTGCGGCATCGTCGGCAGGTCGGCGAGCAGGTTGTTGATCGTCTCCAGCGCGTCGCCCTTGGTGTGGCCGATCAGGCCCACCGGTCCGCGCTTGATCCAGCCGGTCGCGTAGACGCCCGGGATGTGCTCGCCGTCCAGGTCCAGCACCCGGCCGCCGGCGTTGGGCACCGTGCCGGTGCCGTGGTCGAACGGGATGTCCGCCAGCGGCGAGCTCAGGTAGCCGACCGCGCGGTAGACCTGCTGCACCGGGTAGGTCTCGTACTCGCCGGTGCCGCGCACGTTGCCGTCACCCGTGAGCTCCATGACCTCGACCTTGAAGCCCTCGACCCGGTCGGTGCCCTGCACCTCGACCGGCGACCGCAGGAAGTGCAGGTGCAGCCGCCGCGCGGTGTCGTGCTTCGGGTCCCGCAGCGCCCAGTCCTGCAGCGTCTTGACGATCGTCTTCACCTGGTTGTTGGTGCGGATCGCCTCCTCGCTGGCCTCATCGAGCTCGAAGCCCTCGGGGTGCACGATGATCTCCACGTCGGCCTGGTGGTCGAGCTCGCGCAGTTCCAGCGGGGTGAACTTCGCCTGCGCCGGGCCGCGGCGGGCGAACAGGTGCACGTCGGTGACCCGGGAGTCCTTCAGGCCCGCGTGCACGTTCTCCGGGATCTCGGTGCTCAGCAGGTCGTCGGCCTGCTTCGCCAGCACCCGGGCCACGTCCAGCGCCACGTTGCCGGCGCCGATCACGGCGACCTTCTCGCCGTCCAGCGTCCAGTCGCGCGGGGCCTCCGGGTAGCCGTCGTACCAGTAGACGAAGTCGGCGGCGCCATAGCTGTGCGGCAGGTCGATGCCCGGGATGCCCAGCGCCCGGTCCTTGTCCGCGCCGGTGGCGAAGATGATCGCGTCGTAGTGGTGGCGCAGGTCGTCCAGCTTGACGTCCACGCCGTAGTCGACGTGCCCGACGAACCGGATCTCGGGCTTCTCCAGCACCCGGTGCAGGGCGCTGACGATGCCCTTGATGCGCGGGTGGTCGGGGGCCACGCCGTAGCGGATCAGGCCGTAGGGCGCGGGCATCCGGTCCAGCAGGTCGATCTCGACCGGCGTCTCGGACTTGGTCAGGATGTCGGCGGCGTACACGCCGGCCGGCCCGGCCCCGACGATCGCTACCCGCAGTGGGCGAGTCATTCAATCTCCTCCTACGCCCGCTCCGGGCCGAACGGGGGTCGGCCGGATGGCGGCGCTTGCTTGCTGGCCCACGACTGGGCCCGGTGGCCGTCCACCAAGACCCCACCAGCTTAGGTATCCCTTACCCCGGATCCCGCGATGCGGACGGTGACAATGGTCATATCGGTTCCGCGGGCCCTGGAGCGGCGACGCTGAGTACGTGACTAGACGCCCTGGGTGACAGTAAGATCGCCGCGTTGATCAACGCTCCGGTCATGGCGACGCCGAACTCGAACGTTCCAGATGATCCTGATCACGGCAGTGCCTCGGGGCGCCGGAAGACCGAGCCCTGGAGGTCCCGCGGATGCAGCGGCCGGACTGGATACCCGAAGGCGTCGACCTGGAGAAGCCCAGCGCCGCGAGGTGCTACGACTTCTACTTAGGCGGGGCGCACAACTTCGCCGTCGACCGCGAGCTCGGCCGCAAGGTGATGGAGGTCGTGCCCAACGTGCAGGAGGTCGCGGTGAACAACCGCGCGTTCCTGCGCCGCGCGGTCCGGTACTGCCTGGACCAGGGCGTGCGGCAGTTCCTGGACATCGGCTCCGGCATCCCCACCGCGGGCAACGTGCACGAGATCGCCCAGGCCGTCGACCCGGGCACCCGCGTGGTCTACGTCGACAACGAGCCGGTCGCCGTCGCGCACAGCCGGTCGATCCTCGGCGACAACAAGAACGCCACGATCGTGCAAGCCGATCTGGTCGACGTCGAGGACGTCCTGGACGCGCCGGAGACCCAGCGGCTGCTCGACTTCTCGCAGCCCATCGCGGTCATGATGGTCGCGCTCGTGCACTTCGTCCCGGACAGCAACAAGCCCCGGGAGGTCATTCGCCACTACTACGACCGGTTGCCGGCCGGCAGCTACCTCGGCTTCTCCCACGTCACCGGCGATCACTACCCGGAAGGCGTCCAGGGACTGGTCGAGCTGTACAAGAGCAGCACCAACCCCGTCACCCTGCGCACCCGCGACGAGGTGGCCGGGATGCTCGACGACTTCGAGCTCGTCGAGCCGGGCGTGGTCTACGTGCCCGACTGGCGCCCCGACACCGAGGACGACGTGTGGGAGAACCCGGAGAGGTCGATCGTCTACGGGGCCGTGGGGCGCAAGGTGTGACCCGGATGCCAGGTATGGGGGGACCGGCGCACGGGCAGCCGCGAGCGGACGAGGTGGTCCGGCAGTGGGCCGCCAAGATCATCAACACCAGCTACGTCCCGATGGGCCGCCGCGATCTCGAAGCCTTCCTGGGCAAGTGCTTCGAGGAACTGCTGGGCGCGCTCGACGGCGGCGGAGTGGAGGCCGCACGCGACGTCGGCGAGCGGCTCGTCGGCGCGCACCTCACCAACTCGATGGCCCTGGCGCGCACGCTGCGGCACCTCGCCGCGGAGCTCCCGCAGTTCCGCGAGGCCGAGCAGGAGAGGCTGACCGCGGTGCTCGGCGAGCTGGCCGCCGGGTACGCCGGCGCGCTGCGGGAGCAGACGCTGTGTGAGCAGGAGGTGATCCAGCGCGCCGTCTCCGACGCCCGCGACGCGGCGGAGGAGGCGCTGCGCGCCAGCGAGGCGCGCTGGCGGGCGGTGTTCACGGCGTCGGCGCTGGGCATCGCGATCGTCACGCTGGACGGGGTGATCGAGGAGACGAACCCGGCGCTGACGCGGATCTTCCGGCGGCCGGCGGGTGAGCTCGTCGGCGGCTCGGTGTACGAGCTGGCCGACGAGGGCTGGCTGATCAAGCTCGCCGACACCGTCGCCGCGCTGGCCACGGGCGACACCGACCAGGACTTCCTGGACATCCGCTTCACCGAGCCCAACGGCTCGCACGTGTGGACCCAGCTGTCCGGGTCGCTGGTCCGCGACGCCCGCGGCGAACCGGACTACCTCGTGCTGCTCTACGAGGACATCACCGACCGGCACATGCTCCAGGAGCACTTCCGCCAGCAGGCCGTCCGGGACCCGCTGACCGGCCTGGGCAACCGCACCAAGCTGGAGTCGAGCCTGGCCGCCGCGCTGGAACCGAACCGCCCGGGCCGCCGGGTCGGGCTGTGCTACTTCGACCTGGACGGGTTCAAGGCGGTCAACGACAGCCTCGGCCACCCGATAGGCGACCGGCTGCTGCGGCAGGTCGCGCAGCGCCTCGAAGCGCTGGCAGCCGAGGCCGGTGCCGAAGCGGTGCGGATGGGCGGCGACGAGTTCGTGGTGCTGGTGCCCGACTCGTCCGGCGCCGGGCCGGTGATCGACCTGGTGGAACGCCTGCTGCGGGAGATCACCCGGCCGGTGCTGATCGGCGCGCACGAGCTCCGCGCTTCGGCCAGCGTCGGCGTCGTGGAGCGCGAGGTGGCCGGCACCGACGCCGAGGCGCTGCTGCGGGACGCCGACATCACCCTCTACCGGGCCAAGAGCGACGGCCGCGCGCAGTGGGTGCTGTTCGACCCCGAGCGCAACGCCGAGGCGCGCGACCGGTTCAGGCTCTCGGCGGAGCTGCCCGCGGCCGTGGACCAGAACGAGCTGTTCGTCGAGTACGAGCCGATCGCGGACCTGGCCGGCGGCGCGCTGGCGGGCGCCGCCGCGGCCGTGCGCTGGGACCACGCGGAGTTCGGCGAGCTGGGCGAAGAGCAGTTCCTCGGGCTGGCCGAGGAGACCGGGCTGATCGTCCGGCTCGGCAGCTGGGCGCTGGAGCAGGTGTGCGAGCACGCGGCGCGCTGGGTGCGGCAGCTCGGCGCGGACGCGCCGGTGCCCACGGTGAACCTGTCGCTGCGGCACTGCCGCGACCCCGAGCTCGTCGCCGACGTGCAGGAAATCCTGGGGCGCACCGGGCTGCCGCCGGGCGCGCTGGCGCTGGGGCTGCCGGAGTCGGCCCTGTTCGACCACCAGGACGACCCGGTCGACACGCTGGAGATCTTCGCCGACATGGGCATCAAGCTGGTGGTCTACGAGTTCGGCGACGACTACGCGCAGCTGGGCCGGCTGCGCGGCCTGCCGCTGGCCGGGGTGCGCATCGACGGGCCGCACCTGGCGAGCCTGGCCGATCCGGACGGCCCGGACCCGCTGGACCGGCACCTGGTCCTCGCCGCGGTCGGCGGCGCACAGCTGCTGGGGCTGCCGGCGCTCGCCACCGGCGTGCGCACCGAGCTGCAGGCCGACCGGCTGCGCGAGCTCGGCGTCAGCAAGGTCCAGGGCCCCTACGCGGGGGACCGCGCCTCGGCCCTGGAGATCGAGCAGTTCGTCGCGGCGAGGGGCTGAACGTCGCGGGCAGCCTGCCCGGCGCTCCGTTCCTTCCTCCGCCACGCGCGCAACTCGCACCGCCGCGGTTCTCAGAAGTCGTCTGCGCGGGCAGACGTGTGCCGGGGATCCCACCGCTACCTGCGCCGCTGCGGGGAGCGGCCGAAAACGGGTCGCGACTGGCCGATAGCATCGGTATCCGAAGAGTATCCGCGCCGGTCCAAGGCCGGCCCAGCCTAGGAGTGATCGTGTCCGTACAGCCTTCCCAAGCTCAACAAGCTCTCCGGGTGAAGGTTCCGGCGGGCACTACTGCGGGCGCGGCGGTCGCCGAGGCAGGGCTGCCGTCGAAGGGGCCGGACGCGATCGTGGTGGTCCGCGACGCCGAGGGCGACCTGCGCGACCTCGCGTGGGCGCCGGACGCCGACGTCGAGGTGGAGGCGGTCGCCGCCGACACCGAGGACGGCCGCAGCGTCATCCGGCACTCCGCGGCGCACGTGCTGGCCCAGGCGGTGCAGAACCTCTTCTCCGACGCGAAGCTGGGCATCG
The DNA here is from genome assembly GCF_004348985.1 of Saccharopolyspora elongata. Lineage (GTDB taxonomy): Bacteria > Actinomycetota > Actinomycetes > Mycobacteriales > Pseudonocardiaceae > Saccharopolyspora > Saccharopolyspora elongata. The sequence goes on from NZ_SMKW01000009.1 coordinate 127,372, forward strand.
GCCCGCCGGTCCGGGACGGCTTCTACTACGACTTCGACGTCGACCGTCCGTTCACCCCGGAAGACCTGCAGGCGCTGGAGAAGCGCATGAAGCAGATCATCAAGTCCGGGCAGAAGTTCTCCCGCCGCCGCCTGGAGTCGGTCGAGGCCGCCAAGGAGGAGCTGGCGAGCGAGCCGTACAAGCTGGAGCTGGTGGACATCAAGTCCGATGTGGACACCAGCGAGGTGATGGAGGTCGGCGGCGGCGAGCTGACCGTCTACGACAACATCGACCGGCACGGCGAGGTCGTCTGGGGCGACCTGTGCCGCGGCCCGCACGTGCCGCACACCCGGTTCATCCCGGCGTTCAAGCTGATGCGGGTGGCTGCCGCGTACTGGCGGGGCGACCAGAACAACCCGCAGCTGCAGCGGATCTACGGCACCGCCTGGGAGTCCAAGGAGAAGCTCGACGAGCACCTGGAGTGGCTGGCCGAGGCCGAGCGCCGCGACCACCGGCGGCTCGGCGCGGAGCTGGACCTGTTCTCCTTCCCGGACGAGATCGGCTCCGGGCTGCCGGTGTTCCACCCCAAGGGCGGCATCATCCGGCGCGAGCTGGAGGACTACTCGCGGAAGCGCCACGAGCAGGCCGACTACGAGTTCGTCTACAGCCCGCACATCACCAAGGACACGCTGTTCAAGACCTCCCGGCACCTGGAGTGGTACCGGGACGGCATGTTCCCGGCGATGCACCTCGACGAGGAGCGGGACGCCGACGGCGAGCTGCGCAAGCCCGGCGTCGACTACTACCTCAAGCCGATGAACTGCCCGTTCCACAACCTGATCTACCGCTCGCGCGGGCGTTCCTACCGGGAGCTGCCGCTGCGGCTGTTCGAGTTCGGCTCGGTCTACCGGTACGAGAAGTCCGGCGTGGTGCACGGGCTGACCCGGGTGCGCGGCATGACGCAGGACGACGCGCACATCTACTGCACCCCGGACCAGCTGCAGGACGAGCTGAAGTCGCTGCTGAACTTCGTGCTGGACCTGCTGCGCGACTACGGCCTGGAGGACTTCTACCTCGAGCTGTCGACCCGTAACGAGGAGAAGTACGTCGGCAGCGACGAGAGCTGGGCGGTGGCCACCGAGGCGCTGCGCACGGCCGCTGAGGACTCCGGGCTGGAACTGGTGCCCGACCCGGGCGGCGCGGCCTTCTACGGCCCGAAGATCTCCGTGCAGACCAAGGACGCGCTGGGCCGCAGCTGGCAGATGTCGACCATCCAGGTCGACTACCACCTGCCGGAGCTGTTCAACCTGGAGTACACCGCGCCGGACGGCAGCAAGCAGCGGCCGGTCAAGATCCACCGGGCGCTGTTCGGCTCGATCGAGCGGTTCTTCGGCGTGCTGACCGAGCACTACGCGGGCGCCTTCCCGGCCTGGCTGGCGCCGCAGCAGGTGGTCGGCATCCCGATCGCCGACGAGCACGTCGAGCACCTGCAGCGGGTGGCGAAGACATTGCGCGCCAAGGGAATCCGCATCGACGTCGACACCAGCGACGACCGCATGCAGAAGAAGATCCGCACCCACACCACGCAGAAGGTGCCGTTCCTGCTGCTGGCCGGCGGCAAGGACGTGGAGGCCGACGCGGTGTCGTTCCGGTTCCGCGACGGCAGCCAGATCAACGGCGTGCCGGTGGACGCCGCGGTGGCCGCGCTGGAGGACTGGATCGGGCGCCGCGAGAACGCCTCGCCGACCGCGGAGAACTTCCAGGCGGAGCGGGCGTGAGCGGAGTTCGCGGCCCGGAGGGCGTGGAGCTGACCGAGCAGTCGGGAGTCGGGGTGCCGGACGCGTTGCAGCGGCTGTGGACCCCGCACCGGATGGCCTACATCCAGGGCGAGAACAAGCCGGAAGGCGACGACAGCGACGGCTGCCCGTTCTGCCGGCTGCTCGACTCGGGGCAGCCGGACGACGAGACGCTGATCGTCGCGCGCGACGAGCTGGTCTTCGCGATCCTCAACCTGTACCCGTACAACCCGGGGCACCTGATGGTGCTGCCGTACCGGCACGTGGCCGACTACACCGAGCTCAGCGCGGCGGAGACGGTGGCGGTCGCGGAGTACACGCAGCGGGCGATGCGGGTGATCCGGCGGGTTTCCGCGCCGCACGGGTTCAACATCGGGCTCAACCAGGGGCCGGTGGCGGGGGCGGGCATCGCGGGGCACCTGCACCAGCACGTGGTGCCCCGCTGGGGCGGCGACTCGAACTTCATGCCGGTCATCGGCCACACGAAGGTGCTGCCGCAGCTGCTCGGCGAGACCCGCGGGCTGCTGGCCACCGCTTGGTCCGAAGTGAACTGAGCCGGTTCCCGATTTTGCCTAAAATCGGGTGCTTCGCGCACGCGGGTGCCGGGAGAAGTGCTCCCGATTTTGCCTAAAATCGGACGAGAACGAGGGCCCGGGGACGTGTTCCCCGGGCCCTCGTCGTGGTCTTGCGGGCCGGCTCAGCCGCGGAGCTTGGCCTCGATGTCGAGCGTGATGGTGATCTTCTCGCCGACCATCGCGCCGCCGGCCGGGCCGACGCCGAAGTCGGTGCGGTTGAGGACCACCTTGGCCGACAGGCCCAGCAGGCCGTCCTCGGTGAAGCCGCCCAGCTCGGTCTCCAGCGACACGGGCTTGGTGACCCCGTGCAGGGTGAACTCGCCGTCGATAACGAAGTCCTCGCCGTCCTGGCGGACGCCGGTGGAGCGGAAGGTCGCGGTGGGGAACTGCTCCACGTCGAGGAAGTCGGCGTTGCGCACGTGCGCGTCGCGGTCGGCGTTGCCGGTGTCGATCGACGCGGCGTCGATGGTGGCGGTGACGGTCGACTTCAGCGGGTCGGCCGCGGTGACGATCTCGCCCTGGAACGCGCCGAACCGGCCACGGGACTTGCCGACGCCCATGTGCCGCACGGTGAACTGGATGTCCGAGTGCACGGTGTCGATGTCCCAGGTGCCCGCGACGTAGCCGGGGATCTGCGCGGTTGCGGTCATGCTGCCTCCAGGGGGAACGAAGTGGAAATCTCGCCCGAAGAACAAGATTGAAAGTTCAATTATTCCGCCTGTGTTCGCAGTCACGGCACCCGGCTGTTCGCGCACATCTTCCGTGCGATTGATCAGCTGCGGCTAATCTGCAGGAGACGACACTCGGTGCACAGGCGGCTGACACTTCACGCAATGCTCAACATCTTCGCGCGGGCTTCCATTTCGCGACTGACCGACCCGATCGGCGCGGGGTTGGTCCGCCTCGGGCTGTCGCCGAACGCGGTCACGGTGACCGGCACGGTCGCCAGCGCCGGGGCGGCGATGTGGTTCTTCCCGCGCGGCCAGCTGTTCGTGGGCACCGTGGTGGTCGCGGTGTTCCTGCTCTTCGACATCCTCGACGGCGCGATGGCGCGGGCCGGCGGCAAGGCGACGCGGTTCGGCGGCGTGCTGGACGCGAGCTGCGACCGGCTGGTCGACGGCGCGTTGTTCGGCGCGCTGGTGTGGTGGGCGCTGGTCGTCGACGTGAACCACCTGCGCGGCCTGGCGCTGCTGATCTGCCTGGTGAGCGCCCAGGTGATCTCCTACGTGAAGGCGCGCGCGGAGGCCAACGGCCTCAGCGCCGACGGCGGCCTCGCGGAGCGGGCCGAGCGGTTCCTCGTCGTCCTGGTCGGCACCGGCCTGCACGGCCTGGGCGTGCCGTACGTGCTGGACGTCGCCGTCTGGCTGCTCGTGGCCCTGTCGCTGGTCACGATCGGCCAACGGCTGATCGCGGTGCACACCTCCTACCGCGACCGCTGACGCGGCCCCGACGTCGGCTCACCCCGCGATTCCAATGGAAGTCGAAGGTCCGATTTCCACTGAAATCGCGGGACCGGGCGCCCTGGTCACTTCTGCGGGACGAGGGACTCCGGCATCGGCTCGTAGCTCTCGAACTGCCGCGTGAAGGTCGCGCTGCCGGAGCTCAGCGACCGCACGTTCACCGTGTAGCGCACGAGCTCGCTCGCGGGCACGTGCGCGCGCACCACGGTCCACCCGCTGTCCTCCGGCTCCGTGCCGACGACCTTGCCGCGCCGGCTGGACAGGTCGCCCAGCACTGCGCCGAGGTGCTCGTCGGGAATGCGGACCGCGACCTCGTCGACCGGCTCCAGCGTGACCAGCCCCGCCTGCTCGGCGGCGGCCTTGAGCGCCAGCGCGCCCGCCGCCTGGAACGCCGCGTCGGAGGAGTCGACGCTGTGCGCCTTGCCGTCCACCAGCGTGACCCGCACGTCCACCAGCGGGGCACCCTCGTTGATGCCCTTCTCGATCTGCGCCCGCACGCCCTTCTCCACGCTCGGGATGAACTGCCGCGGCACCGCGCCGCCGACCACGCGCTCGGTGAACTCGATGCCGGAACCGCGCGGCAGCGGCTCCACCTCGATGTCGCACACCGCGTACTGGCCGTGCCCGCCGGACTGCTTGACGTGCCGCCCGTGGCCCTTGGCGGGCTGGGCGAAGGTCTGCCGCAAGGGCACCCGCACCGGCACCGTGTCGACCTCGGCGCCGCCCTCGCGCAGGCGTTGCAGCACTACCTCCGCGTGCGCCTCGCCCATGCACCACAGCACCAGCTGGTGCGTCTCGCTGTCGCGTTCCAGCCGCAGGCTCGGGTCGGCGGCGATCAGCCGGTTGAGGTTGCGCGCCAGCGCGTCCTCGTCGCTGCGGGTGTGCGCGGTGACCGCGATCGGCAGCAGCGGTTCCGGCATCGGCCACGGCTTGAGCAGCAGCGGGTCGGACGGATCGGACAGCGTGTCGCCGGTCTCGGCCGAGCCGATCTTGGTCAGCGCGCACAGGTCGCCCGCGATGCAGTGCGACACCTCGCGCAGGTTCACGCCCAGCGGCGAGTAGAGGTGCGCCACCCGTTCGTCCTCGTCGTGGTCCGGGTGCCCGCGCGCCGCCATCCCGTGCCCGGAGACGTGCACCGGGCGCTCCGGGCGCATCGTGCCGGAGAACACCCGAGCCAGCGACACGCGGCCCACGTACGAGTCCACCGAGGTGTGCACCACTTCGGCCGCCAGCGGCCCCGCCGGGTCCGGGGTGAGCGTGTGCGGATCGCGGCCCTGCGGGTCGGTGAACTCCGGCAGCGGGTGCTCCAGCGGCGACGGGAAGCCGCGCCGGATGCCTTCGAGCACCTCGTGGATGCCGACCCCGGTCAGTGCGCACACCGGCAGCACCGGGTGCAGGCCGCCCTTCGCCACGGCCTTCTCCAGGTCGGCGATCAGCGTGTCCTCGTCGATCTGCTCGCCGTTGAGGTACCGGTCCATCAGCGACTCGTCCTCGCTCTCGGCGATGATCGCCTCGATGAGCTCGCCGCGCGGCCGGTCGATCTGCTCGCGCAGCCGCTCGTCGGCCGAGACGGTGCCGCCGAGCTCGTAGATCTGCTCGGTGAGCAGGCCGATCAGGCCGAAGAACTCGCCGTCGGAGTCGAAGTGCGGCAGGTACAGCGGCAGCACGCCGGAGCCGAACGCGTCCTGGCAGCTCAGCAGCGCGGTGTCGAAGTCGGCGCGCGGCTGGTCCAGCCGGGCGATGAGCACGGCTCGCGGCATGCCGACCGCGGCGCACTCCTGCCAGATTGCGCGGGTCGCGGCATCGACGCCTTCGGTCGCCGAGACGACGAACAGGGCGGCGTCCGCCGCGCGCAGCCCGGCGCGCAGTTCGCCGACGAAGTCCGCGTAGCCGGGCGTGTCGATCAGGTTGATCTTGATGTCGCCGTGGTTCATCGGCGCGATGGCCAGGCCGATGGACCGCTGCTGCTCGATCGAGGCGGGCTCGTGGTCGCACACCGTGGTGCCCTCGGTGACCGTGCCCGATCTGGGAATCGTCGAGGTGGCGGCCAGCATAGTCTCGGCGAGCGTGGTCTTGCCGGCGGCCGACGGGCCGACCAGCACTACGTTGCGGATCTTCGCGGGATCTGAGGGGGCCGGTATCGCCGGCCCTCCTACTGTGCCGCTTTGCTTCGTGCCCATGAGTACTCCCTGCGAGCTTCCCGGCGACCGACTGTGTCTCCGATCACACACCCCGTGTTCGGGTCGTGCAAGGCCGGTGGTCACCTGACGTGGGAGTGATGTCGCCGCCGGGCAAGTGGACTACCGGAAATCGCGGTTAGTGGACCGTGGAAATGGTCCAGTTCGGGAATAGCCTGGTCGCGGCAGAGCAGGACGACAGGAAGGCCGAAGGTGACTACCGTCGACGCCAAGGACACCGCCAACAACGCCCGGACCGGCACTGACGGGGTCAAGCGCGGCATGGCAGAAATGCTCAAGGGCGGCGTGATCATGGACGTGGTGACGCCCGAGCAGGCCAAGATCGCCGAGGCCGCCGGTGCGGTCGCGGTCATGGCGCTGGAGCGGGTGCCCGCCGACATCCGCGTCCAGGGCGGCGTGGCCCGGATGTCCGACCCGGACATGATCGAGGGCATCATCGACGCCGTCTCCATCCCGGTGATGGCCAAGGCGCGCATCGGCCACTTCGTCGAGGCGCAGGTCCTGCAGTCGCTGGGCGTGGACTACATCGACGAATCCGAGGTGCTCACCCCGGCCGACGAGGTCAACCACATCGACAAGTGGGCCTACACCGTGCCGTTCGTGTGCGGCGCGACCAACCTCGGCGAGGCGCTGCGGCGGATCTCCGAGGGCGCGGCGATGATCCGCTCCAAGGGCGAGGCCGGCACCGGCAACGTCGTGGAGGCGACCCGCCACATGCGGCAGATCCGCGCCGACATCCGGCGGCTTTCGGTGCTCGGCGAGGACGAGCTCTACGTCGCGGCGAAGGAGCTGCGCGCCCCGGTGCAGCTGGTCCAGGAGATCGCCAGGACCGGGAAGCTGCCGGTCGTGCTGTTCACCGCGGGCGGCATCGCGACCCCGGCGGACGCGGCGATGATGCGCCAGCTGGGCGCGGAGGGCGTTTTCGTCGGCTCGGGCATCTTCAAGTCCGGCGACCCGGCGAAGCGCGCCGAGGCGATCGTCAAGGCGACGACGTTCTACGACGACCCGGACGTGATCGCGAAGGTCTCCCGCGGCCTCGGCGAGGCGATGGTCGGCATCAACCTCGACGACCTCACCGAGCAGCAGCGCTACGCCCAGCGCGGCTGGTGACCCCGACGCGGCCGGGGTGCCTCCGGGCGACGCCCCGGCCGCGCGTCAGGCGTGCTCCATGACGAGGACCGCTCGGGTGGCCGGTTCGAGGGCTTCGTACACGTGGGGCACGTCGCCGGAGAACGAGATGTAGTCGCCGACCTCGAGTTCCACCGGGTTCTCCTCCGGGCCCGCCAGCAGGCGTCCGGAAGTGAGGACGACGTGTTCCACCGACCCTGGGATGTGGGCGTCCGCGTGGCGGACTCCGCCCGGCTCCAGTTCGAGGACGTAGAGGTCGCGACGGGCCCCGGAGCGGCCGGAGGACAGCAGCGCCGCGGCGTAGGTCGACTGCTCCGAGCGCACGAGCGGGACCTGCCCGGCCCGGACGACCCGCACCTGCGGCGTCGGCGGGTCGACGAGGCGGCTGAAGGGCACGCCCAGCGCCACGCCCAGTGCCCAGAGCGTTTCCACGCTGGGGTTGCCGGTGCCGGATTCGAGCTGCGACAGGGTGGATTTCGCGATCCCGGCGCGCCGGGCGAGTTCGGTGAGGGTCAGCCCGGCGCGGTCGCGTTCGCGGCGCAGGGAGGCGGCGATGGTCTCCAGCGGCGGCGCGGCCGCCGTGTTCTCGGTCTCACTCATGCCTGTTCGCTCTGTCGGTCCTTGAATTCGGTTTGACGAACAACGCCCTTGGTGTTCAGGATAACGAACGTGAGTACGTTAGAGCGAACGCGAGCGGGATTCTGGCGGGACGCGCTGGTGCGCGACGTGCTGTCGATGGCCCTGGCGATGGCCATCGTCGGCGCGTCGCTCGGCGCCATCGCGGTGAGCAAGGGCGTGCCGCTGTGGATGATCACGCTGATGGGCGCCGTCGTGTTCGCCGGCGGCTCGGAGTTCATGGTGGTCGGCCTGGTCACCGCGGGCGCCGCCCCGGTCACCGCGGTGCTCGGCGGCCTGATGCTCAACGCCCGCCACCTCCCGTTCGGCATGGCGGTCGGCGGCCTGCTGGACCGCGGCTGGCCGAGCCGGCTGATCGGCAGTCACCTGATGGTGGACGAATCCGTGGCGTTCGCGCTGGCGCAGGGCACCACGGCGCAGAAGAAGCGCGCGTACTGGCTGACCGGCATCGCGCTGTACTGCGCCTGGGCCCCCTCGGTGTTCCTCGGCGGCCTGCTCGGCCAGAGCGTCGGCGATCCGGGGGCCTTCGGCCTGGATGCGGCGATGCCCGCGGCCCTGCTTGCCCTGATCATGCCGTCGCTGCGGGAGTTCCGGACCCTGCGGGCGGTCGCGGTGGGCGCGTTCGTGGCCTTGCTGACCACCCCGGTGCTGCCCGAGGGTCTGCCGGTGATGGCCGCGCTGGTCGGGCTCGCCGCCGCGCTGCCGCTGCCGAAGCGACTGGCGGGGGAGGAGGCCCGATGACTCTCGGCGTGATCTTCGCGCTGGCCGCCGGCACCTACGCCATGCGGCTGGCCGGCCCGCTGCTGCGCGGCCGGATCCAGATCTCCGAGCGGTTGGAGCAGCTGCTGTCGATCGCCGCGATCGTGCTGCTCGGCGCCTTCGTCGCCACCAGCACCGCGTTCGAGTCCGGCAGCTTCGCCGGCTGGGCCCGCTTCGCGGGCGTCGCGGTCGGCGGGGTGCTGGCCTGGCGGCGGGCGCCGTTCGTGTTGGTGGTGGCAGCCGCGGCGGCCACCACGGCCCTGCTGCGCCTCACCGGCCTGGCGGGGTAGGTCGCCGGAAATCGGGCCTTCGATTTCCATCGGAATTGCAGCAGTCGGACTGCCGGGGGCCTGCGGGCCGCGCATCCCGGCCTTCGGTTGTGGACGGAAGTGCAGGAGAATCGGAACCGTGACGAAACCCGTGATCGGAGTCCTCGCTCTGCAAGGCGGCGTCGCCGAGCACCTGGCCGCGCTGGAGCGCAGCGGGGCCGATGCCCGGCCGGTTCGCCGAGCGGAGGAGCTGGCGGCGGTGCAGGGCATCGTGCTGCCGGGCGGCGAGTCGACCACCATGACCCGCCTGCTCGACACCTTCGAGCTCTACGAGCCGCTGCGCGAACGCCTCGCGGCGGGTCTGCCCGCGTACGGCTCGTGCGCCGGGATGATCATGTTGTCCCGCGAGGTGCTCGACAGTGACATTCGAGGGGACCGGGAACTGCCGGCGGTCCGCCCGCTGGGCGCGCTGGACGTCGTCGTGCGGCGCAACGCCTTCGGCAGGCAGGTCGATTCCTTCGAAACGGACCTGGAATTCGCCGGCATTCCGGACGGCCCGGTGCACGCGGTGTTCATCCGCGCACCATGGGTCGAGAAGGTCGGTGCGGACGTCGAGGTGCTGGCCGAGGTGTCTGACTCGGGACCTGACTCGGGGCCCGATGACCCGGACACCACCGGGCGGGATGCGGCCGCCGGTAGGATCGTCGCGGTTCAGCAGGGACCGGTGCTCGCCACCGCTTTCCACCCGGAGCTGGTCGGCGGGGACGAGCGCGTGCACCGCTATTTCGTACAGATCGTCCGCGCGCGGCTTGGTTCCACGGCGCAGGCGTAGAAAGACGGAGGAGAGATGAGCGGCCACTCCAAGTGGGCCACCACCAAGCACAAGAAGGCCGCCCTCGACGCCAAGCGCGGCAAGCTCTTCGCGAAGCTGATCAAGAACATCGAGGTTGCCGCTCGTACCGGTGGGGGCGATCCCGAGGGCAACCCGACCCTGTACGACGCCATCCAGAAGGCGCGCAAGAACTCGGTCCCGATGGACAACATCGAGCGCGCCCGCAAGCGCGGCGCGGGTGAAGAGGCCGGCGGCGCCGACTGGCAGACGATCATGTACGAGGGCTACGGCCCCAACGGCGTCGCAGTGCTGGTGGAGTGCCTGACCGACAACCGCAACCGCGCCGCGGGCGAGGTGCGCACCGCGATGACCCGCAACGGTGGCTCGATGGCCGACGCGGGCTCGGTGTCCTACATGTTCACCCGCAAGGGCGTCGTGCTGCTGCCGAAGAACGGGCTCAGCGAGGACGACGTGCTCTCCGCGGTGCTGGAGGCAGGTGCCGAGGAGATCAACGACCTCGGCGAGAGCTACGAGATCCTGGCCGACCCGGCAGACCTGGTCGAGGTGCGCAAGGCGCTGCAGGCGGCGGGCATCGAGTACGACTCGGCGGAGTCGAACTTCCTGGCCTCGGTTAACGTCGAGCTCGACGCCGACGCGGCCCGCAAGATCTTCAAGCTGATCGACGCCCTCGAGGACTGCGACGACGTGCAGAACGTCTTCGCCAACTTCGACGTGTCGGACGCGGTGCTCGAAGAGGTCAACGCGTAGAGCCTGTTTCCAGGCTCGTTTTGCGTGGCGGTGCGGGTAGCGGAACCTCAGACGCCGTCTGGCTGTGGGATCCCCGATTTGTGTATGTCCAATACGCGGCTTCGGGGCTGTCCTCGCCAGACGACGTCTGAGAACCCGCGGCGGTGCCGGTTGCGAGGGTGGGCCAAGCGGCTGCGCCGCTTCAAAGAAAAAGCCCGCCCTACCACGCCCAACTGCACCACTACCCCGCCGACGGGGAGTCGCGAAGTGGAGCCTCGCCGGGTTCCGCGTGTCGCCGAGGTCATGGCGGACACGTGGCGTGCTCGGCCCGCTCCCGCCGGTGTCCACAGTGGCCGACGCCCGGGTGCCGGCGGGAGCGGATCTGCTCCGCAGGCAGAATGGCGCCGTGGTCGACACGGATGAGGCTCTGCGCAAGTGGATGGTGAACACCGCGGACAAGCACGGGGCCGCGGTGATGCACGTGGCGGGCGACGACAGCGGCGCGGCGTACGCGTTCTCGGTCGGCGCGTGGCGGCGCTTCGGCAAGCCCGAGGTCGTCGTGATCGGTCTGCCCAAGGAGGTCGCGCACGCGGTGGTCAACACCTACGTGCAGCGGGTCGGTGGCGGCGAGCGGTTCCAGCCGGGGCAGCTCTACGACGGCTTCCTGCAGGGCTGCCCGGTCACCTTCGAGAAGGTCGCGCTGCAGCACTACCCGGAGTACCTGGGCAGCGCGTTCCTGGTCTACAACGGGCCGGACTTCCCGGCGGTGCAGCTGATCGCCTCCAGCCCGGACGACGGCAAGTTCCCGTGGCAGCCCGACGCGCCGGGCGGTTTCCGCGAGTACCAGCCGGTCCTGACCGACAGCGGCCTCCCGGAATCCTGGACGCCCGGGACCGACGGTCCCTGACCGGCGAGGAACCGCGCGATCTGACCCGGTCGGGTGAGGCGCGTGCGTGTCGGTGTGGTCGCGGGCTCCGGCGGTTCGATAGGGTTCGAACGAGTGTTCATCAGGCGGGAGCAGGTGGCGTCGTGCGCGTGCTGGGAGTCGACCCCGGGCTGACCCGCTGCGGCCTCGGCGTGGTCGACGGCGGCCGCGGCCGCGAGGTCGCCTGCGTCGCGGTCGGCGTGGCGCGCACCCCGCCGGAGGACGAGCTGTCCAGCCGGCTGCTGGCGGTGTCCGAAGTGGTGGAGCAGTGGATCGACGCGCACCGGCCCGAGGTGGTGGCGATCGAGCGGGTCTTCAGCCAGCACAACGTGCGCACCGTGATGGGCACCGCGCAGGTCTCGGGCATCGTGGCGCTGGCGGCCGCCCGCCGCAAGCTGCCGGTCGCCTTCCACACACCCAGCGAGGTCAAGGCCGCCATCAGCGGTTCCGGCCGCGCCGACAAGCGCCAGGTCACCATGATGATCACCAAGATCCTCGGGCTGGCCGAAGCGCCCAAGCCGGCCGACGCCGCCGACGCGCTGGCGCTCGCGGTCTGCCACATCTGGCGCGCCCCGATGGCGGCCCGGCTCGCCGAGGCGGAGGCCAGGGCGGCCGAGCTCGCCCGGAACCACCGCGCCAGGCTGAAGGCCGCCGCGCAAGCCAACCGAAGATCGTGATGTTCGTCTTCGAAGCGGCGAAGCCGCTCAGCCCACGTGCGCAAGGTGACCACCGGCGGGTTCCGAGGTTCCGCTGAGCGACCACCTGCGCAGAACTAGCCCATGAACAGGTTTGGAGGGATTTCCCGATGATCTCCACGGTCCGGGGTCCGGTGCTGTCCATCGGGCTGGACCACGCCGTGATCGAAGTCGGCGGCGTGGGCATGGCGGTGCACGCCACTCCGGTGACGCTGGCCGCCCTGCGCCGCGGCGAGGAAGCGCGGCTGTGGACGTCGCTGATCGTGCGCGAGGACTCGCTGACGCTCTACGGCTTCGCCGACGCCGAGGCCCGCGACCTCTTCGTGCTGCTGCAGACGGCCTCCGGGGTCGGCCCGCGGCTCGCGCTGGCCACGCTCGCGGTGCTCGCGCCCGACCAGCTCTGCCACGCGCTGGCCGACGGCAACCTGACTGTGCTCACCCAGGTGCCCGGCATCGGCAAGAAGAGCGCCGAGCGGCTGATCCTGGAGCTGCGCGACAAGGTCGGCGTGGTGGCCGGGACCGCGGCCGGACCGGCTGCCTCGCCGGATCGCGGCCGGGTGCGTTCCGAGGTCTCCGAGGCGCTGGTGGGGCTGGGCTTCTCGGCCAAGCAGGCCGAGCAGAGCGTCGAGGCGGTGCTGGCCGCCGGCAACGGCAACCTGGACACCTCGGCGGTGCTGCGCAAGGCGCTGGCCACGCTGGGCCCGAAGTGAGGCCGGCCTGATGCACGAGGACAACGACGAATGGCCGCCGTCCGCTGACGGCGTCGCCCTGACCCCGCAGCAGGACCTGGGCGATCAGGACGTCGAGACGACGCTGCGCCCGCGCAAGCTGAGCGAGTTCGTGGGCCAGGCCCGCGTGCGCGAGCAGCTGGAGCTGGTCCTGCACGGCGCGCTCAAGCGCGGCGAACAGCCCGACCACGTGCTGTTCTCCGGCCCGCCCGGGCTGGGCAAGACCAGCCTGTCGATGATCATGGCGACGGAGCTGGGCGCCTCGATCCGGGTCACCTCCGGCCCGGCGCTGGAACGCCCCGGCGACCTCGCGGCGATGCTGTCCAACCTCGCCGAGGGCGACGTGCTGTTCATCGACGAGATCCACCGGATCGCCCGGCCCGCCGAGGAGATGCTCTACCTGGCGATGGAGGACTACCGGGTGGACATCGTGGTCGGCAAGGGCCCGGGGGCGACCAGCATCCCGCTGGAGCTGGCCCCGTTCACGCTGGTCGGGGCCACCACCCGGTCCGGCGCGCTGACCGGGCCGCTGCGCGACCGGTTCGGCTTCACCGCGCACATGGAGTTCTACTCCGCGACGGAGCTGGAGCTGGTGGTGCGCCGCTCGGCCGGGATCCTGGGCGTGGACCTGCGCGACGACGGGGCGACCGAGATCGCCCGCCGGTCCCGGGGCACGCCGCGGATCGCCAACCGGCTGCTGCGGCGGGTCCGGGACTTCGCGGAGGTGCGCGCCGACGGCGTGGTCGACCGCGAGGTCGCGCGCGCCGCGCTGGCCGTCTACGACGTCGACGAGATGGGCCTGGACCGGCTGGACCGGGCGGTGCTCGCCGCGCTGGTCAAGTCGTTCCACGGCGGCCCGGTGGGGGTTTCGACGCTGGCGGTCGCGGTCGGCGAGGAGCCGAGCACGGTCGAGGAGGTCTGCGAGCCCTACCTGGTGCGCGCGGGCATGATCGCCCGCACCCCGCGCGGCCGGGTCGCGACGGTCGCCGCGTGGCAGCACGTGGGCCTCACGCCGCCGCAGCACGCGCCCGGCGAAGCACAGACCGACTTCTTCGCCGAGTGATCCAATAGTGACAAATCGCCGATACTGTGTGCGTCGCCCAGCCATCGGCTCGCAGGCGGGGCGCTGGTCCGTGCTTGCGGCGTGACGTTATCCTCCTCACGTCCCGCTCGGTGGTGGTGAACCGCGCGAGGCGGCACCGCCGGACGGGTGGTGAGCCGCGCGGCAGGCACGAACCGCGCCCCGCGCGAGAGCGGGGAGACTCTCCTGGTTCCCAGCGGGAGAGGACGTCGACCCGAGTTGACCTGGCACACTGGGGCAGAACATCCGAACAATTCGGGCGCAGTACTGCGAGGGCTGGGCCCCGAAGCGTCCGCTGAACGGAGCACGATGGACCTCCAATCCCTGATTCTTCCGCTGCTGATCGTCCTGCTGGCGGTGCCGCTGTTCCTGCAGGCCCGCAAGCAGAAGCGCGCCGTGGCCGAGCAGCAGAAGCTGCAGAACTCGATCGAGCCGGGCGACAAGGTGATGACCACCTCCGGTGTGTTCGGCAAGGTCGTCGCCACCAGCGACGACACCATCGACCTGGAGCTCGCCCCGGGCATGACCACAACCTGGGTGCGCGCCGCGGTCCGCGAGAAGGTCACCACCGACAGCGCCCCGGCCGCCGAGGCGGTCGAGTCGGCTGAGTCGACCGAGTCGGCGAAGACCGAGGAGGCCCCGGCAGAGGCCGCGGTCCCCGAGTCGAAGGCCGAGATCGCCGAGCCGATCGAGAAGCAGAAGACCAACTGACAGCAGGCGCAACGCCTCCCCCCGGGCGCCGCAGGGCGCCCGGCGGGCGGGTTCGCCGCAGCCAGGTCGTGACGCGGGCACCGGGTTTCCGGGCCCGCGTCCGTGCGTAGTCGTCGATCAACGCACGGTCGCCACCCGCATCGCCGGAGCCTGCGCCCGGCCTGTCAGACTGGACCGAAGGAATTCGGCGATCCGCCGCCCGGTGGTGGCGAAGATCGCCAACAGATCGCGCCGATCGGGGAACCTGGCGAGCCCGGCTGTAGGTTGGCGTCGGCGGGCGGAACCGCTCGCCGCAGCTTGCGCAGTTCGGCAGGCGACGCCTACGCGAACCGACCGCGCACCCGATACGGACCGTGGACAGGAGACTGACGCACCGTGGCACCTCCGGCCGGGCAGATTCGCCCAGGGCGTTATCTGGCGATCTTCGCGCTGATCGTCGTGGGGCTGTACGCACTGGTGTTCTTCACCGGTGATGGCAAGCCGACGCCGAAGCTCGGGATCGACCTGCAGGGCGGCACCCGCGTGACGCTGACGGCCCGCACGCCGGACGGTCAGCCGCCCACCAACGAGTCGCTGAACCAGGCGCGGCAGATCATCGAGACCCGCGTCAACGGCATGGGCATCAGCGGTTCCGAGGTGACCCGGGACGGCAACAACCTGGTGATCACCGTGCCGGGCGAGGGCGGCGAGGAAGCCAAGCAGCTGGGGCAGACCGCCGAGCTGAACTTCCGCAAGGTCGTCAACGCGGTGCCCGCGGCGCAGCCGCCGGCGGGAACCACCCCGCAGGTCGCGCAGCAGCAGGGCCCGGGCGACCAGCAGAAGGCCATCGACGAGGCGAAGGCGCTCCGGCAGAGCACCGACCCGAACGTCCAGCTGCAGGCGCTGCAGTCGCTGAACTGCACCGCCGACGACCCGCTGCGCGGCAACGACGACCCGACGCTGCCGCTGGTGACCTGCGACCGCGAGGGCCAGCAGAAGTACCTGCTGGAGCCGGTGTTCCTGCCCGGCAAGGAGATCGCGAACTCGCAGGCCCAGCCGCCGAACCCGCAGGCCGGGACTCCGGGCTGGACGGTGTCGCTGGACTTCAAGAGCGAAGGCGCCAAGGTCTGGGCCGACTTCACCTCCGCCAACGTCGGCCAGCAGGCCGCGTTCGTGCTGGACACCGAGGTGGTGTCGGCGCCGCAGATCCAGCAGGCGCTGCTGGGCGGCAACGCCAGCATCAACGGGCAGTTCAACCAGGAGAGCGCCACCGACCTGGCCAACATCCTCAAATACGGGTCGTTGCCGCTGGCCTTCGACCAGTCCGAGGCCGAGACGGTTTCCGCGACCCTCGGCGTGGCCTCGCTGGAGGCCGGCCTGATCGCCGGTGGCATCGGCCTGATCCTGGTCGCGGTGTACTGCCTGCTCTACTACCGGCTGCTGGGCATCCTGACCGTCCTGTCGCTGGTGCTCTCCGGCGGCGTGGTCTACGGCGTGCTGGTGCTGCTCGGCCGCTGGGTCGGCTTCACCCTCGACCTGGCCGGCATCGCCGGTTTCATCGTCGCGATCGGCATCACCGCCGACTCCTTCATCGTGTTCTTCGAAAGGCTCAAGGACGAGATCCGCGAGGGCCGGACGTTCCGCTCGGCCGTGCCGCGCGCCTGGACGCGGGCCCGGCGCACGATCCTGTCCGCCGACGCGGTCAGCTTCCTGGCCGCCGCCGTGCTGTACGTGCTCGCCGTCGGCCAGGTGAAGGGCTTCGCCTTCACGCTGGGCATGTCGACGGTGCTGGACCTGGTCGTGGTCTTCCTCGTCACGCACCCGCTGGTGGCGATGGCCTCGAAGAACAAGTTCCTGTCCAAGCCCTCGGTCTCCGGCCTGGGGGCGGTGCAACGGCTCGGTGACCAGACCCGGGCCGCCCGCAAGGCCGCGACCACCGCCAAGGAGGCGTGAAGGTGACGACTCCAGGAACCGAAGGCGCACGGCGCGAAAGCGTCTTCCACCGCCTCTACACCGGCACCGGGGCCTTCGACATCATCGGCAAGCGCGCCCGGTGGTACATCTCGCTGGGCCTGCTCGTGCTCGTGTGCCTCGGCGCCATCGGGTTCAAGGGCTTCAACCTCGGCATCGACTTCGAGGGCGGCACCAAGCTCCAGCTGCCCGCCGTCGGCGCCCAGGGGCCGATCCAGACCGACCAGGTGCAGAACGCGTTCCAGGACGCGCTGGGCCACCCGGCCGAGACGGTGCAGATCGTCGGCGCCGGGGCCAACCAGAGCATCCAGATCCGCTCCTCGGCGCTGACGCCGCAGCAGGTGGCAGCCGTCAAGCAGTCGCTGTTCAACGAGGTGCAGCCGCTGGACGTGCAGGGCAAGCCGAGCGAGCAGGTCATCAGCGACAGCGCGGTCAGCGGCACCTGGGGCGGTGAGATCACGCAGCAGGCGCTGATCGCACTGGGCGTGTTCCTGGTGCTGGTCACGATCTTCCTGGCGTTCTACTTCGAGAAGTGGATGGCGGTGGCGGCGCTGGTCGCGCTGCTGCACGACGTCGTGGTCACCGCGGGCATCTACTCGCTGATCGGCTTCGAGGTCACGCCGAGCACGGTCATCGGCCTGCTGACCATCCTCGGGTTCTCGCTGTACGACACGGTGGTGGTCTTCGACAAGGTCAAGGAGAACACCCGCGGCCTGCTCGGGCTGACCCGCCGCACCTACGGCGAGGCGGCGAACCTGGCGGTCAACCAGACCCTGATGCGCTCGATCAACACCTCGGTGATCGCGCTGCTGCCGGTGATCGGTCTGCTCGTGGTGGGCGCCGGCCTGCTCGGCGTCGGCGTGCTGCAGGACCTGGCGCTGGTGCAGATGGTCGGCATGATCGCCGGCGTGGTGTCGTCGATCTTCCTGGCCACGCCGCTGCTGGTGGACTTCAAGATGCGCGATCCGAAGTACCGCGAGCACGCGGCGAAGGTGCGGCAGCGCCGTGAGCGCGCCGCCGCCAAGGCAGCGGGCGAGGACGTCCCGGCCGAGCCGAGGCACGCGGTCGCGGCGGGCACGGGCCCGCGCGGTGGGCGTCCCGGCACCAAGGCCGGCCGCCCGTCCGGGAAGCGGCGGCGTTGACCGCGATGGAGGAGACGGCCATTTCCGTGCAGGTGACCGATGCGACCGATCATGCGCTCCGGCAGGCGGTCGGGCTGATCCGCGAGGTGCCGGACTTCCCCGAGCCGGGGGTCCTGTTCCGCGACATCAGCCCGCTGCTCGCCGACGGCTCCGGGCTCAACGCCGTGGTGTCGGCGCTGGGCCGGGACATCGAGTTCGACGTGGTGGCCGGTGTGGAGGCGCGCGGCTTCCTGGTCGGCGCGGCGGTCGCGCAGGAGTTCGGCACGGGCGTGATCGGGCTCCGCAAGCCCGGCAAGCTGCCGGTGGTGGCGGACCGGGTCGACTACACGCTGGAGTACGGCCAGGCCACGCTCGAACTCCCGGCGGACACGCTTCGTGCCGGTCAGCGGGTGCTGATCGTGGACGACGTCCTGGCCACCGGCGGAACCCTGGGCGCGGCTTGCCGCCTGGTCCGCCAGGCCGGTGCGGAGGTCGCGGCGGCGGCTGTCGTGCTCGAACTCACAGCCCTCGAAGGCCGCGACAAGATCATGGGCGAATCCGTCCGGGCCTTGCTGCAGGCCTGATCAGACGAGGTGAGCGCCGCCCGCGACCCGGTCACCGGGACGCGGGCGGCGCTTTCGTCGCTGATCGGTGCGGCTGAAGTTCGGTCGTCTTTCACCTGCGCCGAGTGACCGCTGGGCGTATCACACCCACACCTGGGAAGGTCCGTCGCTCGGATGGCGTTATTCTCAGTGTCCGGGTCCCCCGGACCTGGGACGAGAGCAACACGAGCCCGGGAGCGTGCGGTGAGCCAACACGTCGAATCTCCTGCATCGGCAGCCGACCCGGCTGCCGAGCCGCGGGCGGCTTCTGCGACGCGTCGCGTCCGAGCCCGGCTGGCCAGGAGGATCACGGCGCAGCGGGCCGCCGCGGTAAAACAGGTGCTGGAGCCGCTGGCGACGGTGCACCGGGAGCTGCACCCGCAGGCCGACCTCGCGCTGCTGCAGCGCGCCTACGACGTCGCCGAGGAGAAGCACCGCAGTCAGCGGCGAAAGTCCGGCGACCCGTACATCACGCATCCGCTGGCGGTCGCGACGATCCTCGCCGAGCTCGGCATGGACACCACCACCCTGGTCGCCGGCCTGTTGCACGACACCGTCGAGGACACCGACTACTCGCTGGAGAAGCTCGGCGGCGAGTTCGGCGACGAGGTGGCGCACCTGGTCGACGGGGTCACCAAGCTGGACAAGGTAAAGCTGGGCGCCGCCGCCGAGGCCGAGACCATCCGCAAGATGATCATCGCGATGGCCCGCGATCCGCGGGTGCTGGTGATCAAGCTCGCCGACCGGCTGCACAACATGCGCACCATGCGCTTCCTGCCGCCGGAGAAGCAGGCGCGCAAGGCGCGGGAGACCCTCGAGGTCCTGGCGCCGCTGGCGCACCGGCTGGGCATGGCCACCATCAAGTGGGAGCTGGAGGACCTGGCGTTCGCCATCCTGCAGCCCAAGAAGTACGACGAGATCGTGCGCCTGGTGGCCAACCGCGCGCCGTCCCGCGACACCTACCTGCGCACCGTCATCGACGAGCTGTCGCACCAGCTCGACACCGCCCGGCTGGCCGCGAAGGTGCAGGGCCGCCCCAAGCACTACTACTCCATCCACCAGAAGATGATCGTGCGGGGCCGCGACTTCGACGACATCCACGACCTGGTGGGCGTGCGGATCCTCGTCGACGAGGTCCGCGACTGCTACGCCGCGATGGGCGTGGTGCACGCGCTGTGGCAGCCGATGCCCGGCCGCTTCAAGGACTACATCGCGCAGCCCCGGTTCGGGGTCTACCAGTCGCTGCACACCACGGTGATCGGCCCGGAGGGCAAGCCGCTGGAGGTGCAGATCCGCACCCACGAGATGCACCGCACCGCCGAGTACGGCATCGCGGCGCACTGGCGGTACAAGGAGACCAAGGGGCGCAACGGCCACGCGCAGTCGG
The DNA here is from genome assembly GCF_004348985.1 of Saccharopolyspora elongata. Lineage (GTDB taxonomy): Bacteria > Actinomycetota > Actinomycetes > Mycobacteriales > Pseudonocardiaceae > Saccharopolyspora > Saccharopolyspora elongata. The sequence goes on from NZ_SMKW01000009.1 coordinate 146,951, forward strand.
CCGTCGAGGTCGACGAGATGGCGTGGATGCGGCAGCTGCTCGACTGGCAGCGGGAGGCCGCGGACCCCGGCGAGTTCCTGGAGTCGCTGCGCTACGACCTGGCGACCAGGGAGATCTTCGTCTTCACGCCGAAGGGCGACGTGATCACGCTGCCGTCGGGCTCGACCCCGGTGGACTTCGCCTACGCGGTGCACACCGAGGTGGGCCACCGCTGCATCGGCGCCCGCGTCAACGGCCGGCTGGTGGCGCTGGAGCGCAAGCTGGAGAACGGCGAGGTCGTCGAGATCTTCACCTCCAAGGCGGAGGGATCCGGCCCGAGCCGCGACTGGCTGTCGTTCGTGGCCTCGCCGCGGGCCAAGGCGAAGATCAAGCAGTGGTTCGCCAAGGAGCGCCGCGAGGAGGCGATCGAGTCCGGCAAGGAGCTGATCGCCAAGGAGATCCGGCGGCTGGGCCTGCCGGTGCAGCGCTTCGTGTCGGCGGAAACGCTCGGCGCGGTGGCCCGCGAGCTGCACTACGTGGACGTCACCGGCCTGTACGCGGCGGTGGGGGAGAAGCAGCTCTCGGCGCAGCACCTGGTGCAGCGCCTCGTGGCGTTCATCGGCGGCCCGGAGCAGGCGGCCGACGAGATCGCGGAGCGGTCGACGCCGTCGACGTTGCGCGGCAAGCGCCGCAGCAGCGGCGACTCCGGCGTCGTGGTCAAGGACGCCGGGGACGTGTGGGCGAAGCTGGCGCGCTGCTGCACGCCGGTCCCGGGCGACGAGATCCTCGGCTTCGTGACCCGCGGCGGGTGGGTCAGCGTGCACCGCACGGACTGCACCAACGCCGACGACCTGCGCCGCACGCCCGAACGGCTGGTCGAGGTGCACTGGGCGCCGTCGGCGTCGTCGGTGTTCCTGGTCGCGATCCAGGTGGAGGCGCTGGACCGGCACCGGCTGCTCTCCGACGTGACCAAGGTGCTGGCGGACGAGCGGGTGAACATCCTGTCGGCGTCGGTGACCACGTCGAAGGACCGGGTGGCGGTGAGCCGCTTCTCCTTCGAGATGGGCGACCCGAAGCACCTGGGCCACGTCCTCAAGGCGGTCCGCAACATCGAGGGCGTCTACGACGTCTACCGCGTGACTTCCGCGGCATAGCCCGCGTTTCCGCTGCTCAGGACCCGTGAGTACTTTTGGTCGTAATAGCAGCGGAAAGTACTCACGGGTGCTGGCCAGGCCGAACGACACCAATTGCGCAGCGAAAAGGGGCGCGGCCCGCATGACCAGTTCACGCTGGCCGCGCCCCTTCCGGCGTTCGCGTCAGGCCTGGACGTCGACCGACTCGAACTTGACCTCCTGCTTCGGGTGGCCGCCGCCCGGCGACGGCTCGAACGCGCCGTCGTGGCCCGCGCGGGCAATGCCGTCGATGACCTTCAGGCCTTCCTCCGAGATCGTGCCGAACACGGTGTAGTCCGGCGACAGCGGAGCCTCGCCGAAGACCATGAAGAACTGGCTCCCGTTGGTGTTCGGGCCCGCGTTGGCCATCGCGAGGTAGCCGCGCCCGTACTGCAGCTCCGGGAACGTCTCGTCGTCGAAGCTGTAGCCCGGGCCGCCGGAACCCTTGCCGGTCGGGTCACCGCACTGCAGCATCTGCAGGCCCTCGGTGCCGATCCGGTGGCACGCGGTCCCGTTGTAGTAGCCCTGCTTGGACAGGCTGACGAAGCTGTTCACGGTGCACGGCGCCAGCGCGCGGTCGAGCGTCAGCGGGATCGCACCCTGGCTGGTGTTGATGGTGGCCTGCACGGTGCCCTTGGAGGACACCTCGCCGTTGGCCGGCGGCTGCACCTGCTTGCTCGGTCCCTTGCTGTCCGGCGGGTACTGGCAGGACACCGGATCCGCCAGCGGCGTCGGCCGGGCCGGCGGCGGCGCGAGCTCGGTGGGGATCTGGACCTCCGGCTGCGCCTGCGGCGGCTGCTGCTGGGCGGTGTCGTCGCCGGTGCGGGTGAAGTAGAAGACGCCCACCACGACCGCGATGACCACGACGATCGTCGCGCCGATGGTGATCATCCGGCGTCGCTTGGCCTGCTCCGCCCGGCGCTGCAGTTGGCGTTCGAGCTTCCGCTTGGCCGCCTGGCGACGTTGCTCGTTGCTGGGCACCTGCTCCCTCCCCGGATTCGGTGAACCTGATGTTGTTCCGGGGAGTTTATGGGGTCGGTCGCGGACCGTTCCTGAGAGCCTGCGCATCGTGCCTGCCGCGCGCGAAGGCGCACGTGGGCGGGACGATAACCTTGGGGGACCGACCCGCCCCATCGGGTGTCGCCGCAACGAAAGGTCGCGCTTCGTGCTTGTCCTCGGGTTCCCGGTAGGACCGCTGCAGGCGAACTGCTACGTGCTCGCGCGCGGGGAAGGCGAGCCCTGCGTCGTCGTGGATCCCGGCCAGGACGCAGTGGCGCCGCTGGACGAACAGCTGCGCAAGCACCGCCTCGCGCCCGCCGCCGTGCTGCTCACCCACGGGCACTTCGACCACGTCTTCTCCGCCGGTGAGGTCTGCGCCGCGCATGACGTGCCCGCCTACGTCCACCCGGCCGACCGCTTCATGCTCGCCGACCCGGGCGCCGCGCTCGGCCCGGCAGGGCGGCAGCTCTTCGGCGACGGCCCGGTGATGGACGCGCCCGCCGACGTCCGCGACCTCGCCGACGGCGACGTGCTGGAGCTCGCCGAACTGCGCTTCGACGTCACGCACACCCCGGGCCATACCGGCGGATCGGTGCTGTTCGGCGTCGGGACCGACGAGGGTGGGCGGCTGCTGCTGTCCGGCGACACCCTCTTCGCCGGCGCCATCGGGCGCACCGATCTGCCCGGCGGCGACCACGGCCGGATGCTCGAGTCGCTGAGCACCAAGGTGCTGCCGCTGGACGACGAGATCGTCGTGCTGCCGGGCCACGGACCGACCACCACCATCGGGCGCGAGCGCGCGGGCAACCCGTTCCTGCAGGGCCTGCCGGCTTCCGACGCCATTTCCTGACGAGGACTGAACCACCACTCATGAGCACGTTCACCGCACCCAAGGGCATCCCCGAGTACTACCCGCCGGAGTCGGCGGGCTTCCTGGCGGTCCGCGACACCCTGTCCGACGCCGCGCGCCGCGCCGGCTACGGCTACATCGAGCTGCCGGTGTTCGAGGACACCACGCTGTTCGCCCGCGGCGTCGGGGAGTCCACCGACGTCGTAAGCAAGGAGATGTACACCTTCGCCGACCGCGGCGGCCGGTCCGTGACGCTGCGCCCGGAGGGCACGGCGGGCGTGATGCGCTCGGTCATCGAGAACGGCCTGGACCGCGGCCAGCTGCCGGTGAAGCTCTACTACAGCGGCGCGTTCTTCCGCTACGAGCGGCCGCAGGCCGGGCGGTACCGGCAGCTGCAGCAGGTCGGCGTGGAGGCGATCGGGGTCGACGACCCGGCGCTGGACGCCGAGGTCATCGCGATCGCCGACGAGGGCTACCGGCGGCTGGGGCTCAGCGGGCACCGCATCGAGATCACCTCGCTCGGCGACAACACCTGCCGCCCCGCCTACCGGGCGAAGCTGCAGGAGTTCCTGCGCGGGCTGCCGCTGGACGAGGAGACCCGGCGCCGTGCCGAGCTCAACCCGCTGCGGGTGCTCGACGACAAGCGGCCGGAGGTGCGGGAACTCGTCGCCGACGCGCCGCTGATGGTCGACCACCTCTCGGCGGAGTCGAAGGAGCACTACGAGCAGGTCAAGGCGCACCTGCTCGACCTCGGCGTGGCGTTCGTGGAGAACCCCCGCCTGGTGCGCGGCCTCGACTACTACACCAAGACCACCTTCGAGTTCGTCCACGACGGACTCGGCGCGCAGTCCGGCATCGGCGGCGGCGGCCGCTACGACGGCCTGATGGCCGAACTCGGCGGCCAGGAGTACTCCGGCGTCGGCTTCGGGCTCGGCGTCGACCGGACCCTGCTGGCCTGCCAGGCCGAGGGGCTGCAGGTCGGCGACCAGGCGCGCTGCGACGTGTACTGCGTGCCGATGGGCGAGACGGCCAAGCGCCGCCTGGTGGCGGCCGCGGGCGGGCTGCGGGCGGCCGGGGTCCGCGTCGACGTGGCCTACGGCGGCAAGGGCCTCAAGGGCGCGATGAAGGCCGCCGACCGCTCGGGCGCGCGGTTCGCGCTGGTCCTCGGCGAGCGGGACCTCGAAGCCGGCACCGCGCAGCTGAAGGAGCTGGCCAGCGGCGAACAGCGCGCGGTGTCGCTGGATTCGCTGGAGGCCGAGGTCCGGGACGCGGTCGCGGAGCCGAGATGACCGAAGCAGAGGCGGTTCCGCTAGATCTGCTGGACCGCAAGACGGTCCGGGCGCGGGCTCGCAACGTCGCGATCGCCGCGCTGATCGTCGCCGCCGCGATGGGTGGCATCGTGAGCCTGTTCGCGGGGCCCACGGGCTTCGCGATCACTGCGGCGATCGTGGGAATCCCGTTGCTGCTGCTGGCTTTCGCGGAGTCCCGCAAGACCATCGAGCTGCGCGGCGGCGAGCTGGTGGCCCGCGCGATGGGCACCCGCGTGGTCGAGGTGAAGAACGCGGATCGGTTCGACCTGTTCGTCACCGACCTGCGCGGCGCGCGGACGGTCAACCTGCTGGTCGGCGGCCCGCCCAAGGGCAAGGCGATCAGCGTGTCGCTGGCGCTCTACGCGGGCACCGGCGGCCGGGAGCTCGGGATCTACGCGCTGCGCAGGCTGGCGGACACGCTGGCCGGCTCGGCCGACACCCGGGCGCTGGTGCTGTCACAGCTGATCGTGGCCCAGCTGCGGGCCGAGGCGCGCGGCGACGCGGCCCCGGACCGCCCGCTGTACCGGCTGGCATCGGTCGCGCCGGTGGGCCGGATGGCGCAGCGGCTGCATCCCGACGCGGTCGCGAGGTTCGTCGCCGCACTGGGGTAGGAGCGCGCCTCACCGACTGCTCAAGTCCGCAATTTCAAGGAGGTTTTTCCAACCTCGTTTTGCGTGGCGGTGCGGGTGGCGGAACCTCAGAGGCTCCCTGGTCTGTGGGTGCCCTGATTTATGTATGTCCAATACACGGCGTCAGGGCCGTCCCGCCCAGGAGTGCCCCAGGGGCACGGGCACAGTGAACCCGCGGCGGTGCAGGTGTCGTAGGTGGGTTATGCGCCTGCGGCGCATGCGGCACCCCATCGACGTGCAGCTTTGCGACCCGCGGCTGCGGGCCGACCAGGATGAAAAACGCTCAATGGAAATTGGACCTTCGATTTCCATTGAAATTGCGGGCCACCGGGGCCGAGGGCGGGCGGATCAGCGGCCGGGCCTGAGGTGCGGCGGCCGTCGGCGCACCGTCGGGGTTTCCGCGCTGGTGGCGGCCGCTCGCCCCACGCGGTCCGCGACCGAGCCCCCGCTGCGGCCGGAGCTCTTCGCGGGCTCCCGGATCGCCACCGCGGCGGCGATCGCCGTGGTGATCGGCACCGCGGCGACCAGGCCGATGCTGCCGACCAGCGTGCGCACGACCTCCTGCGCCACCGCCTGCGAACTCACCACCTCGCCGAAGGTCCGGCCGGAGAGCGTGTACGCCAGCAGCAGCGGCAGCGCCGCGCCCGCATAGGCCAGGACCAGCGTGTTCACCGCCGACGACACGTGATCGCGGCCGATCCGCTGGCCCGCCTTGTAGAGCTGCCGCCAGGACAACGACGGGTTGGCCTTGCGCAGCTCCCACACCGCGCTGGTCTGGGTGACGGTCACGTCGTCGAGCACGCCGAGCGCGCCGATGACGATCCCGGCCAGCAGCAGGCCGCGCGCATCGATCGGCGTGCCGAGCACTCCCATCAGGCTCGCCGTGTCCTCGTCCAGCCCGGTCAGGCTGGTGGCAGCCGAGAAGACCACGCTGAGCAGGCCGATCAGGGCGAGGCTCAGCAGGGTGCCGAGCACCGCGGTCGAGGTCCGCGCGGAAAAGCCGTGCGTCAGGTAGAGCACCACGAACATGATCAGCCCGGCCCCGACGACCGCCACCAGCAGCGGGTCCTCGCCGGCGAGGATGGCGGGCAGCACGAAGCCGATCAGCACGACGAAGCTCAGCCCGAGCGCGACCAGCGCTGCGACGCCCTGCCAGCGGCCGAGCACGATCACCGCGGCCGCGAACACGAGGGCCAGGACCAGCAGCGGCATGCCGCGCTGGAAGTCGACGACCTGGTACGACGTCGGGTCGTCGGGGTTGGCCCCGGCGTAGCTGAGCACCACGTGGTCGCCGACGGCGAATCGCGGCGTGCCGGGGTCCGTCGGCACCGTCTGCTCGATCGTCCGGTCGGGGCGCGGCCCGTCCTGCATCTGGACTCCGAGCACCACGCAGCCGCTCTCGTCGGGCGAGCCTTGGGTGCACGAGCCTGCGGCGGCCGAGACGATGACGGCGTTGACCGGGTACTGGCCGAAGCCGAGGTCGGCGCCGGTGCGCTGCTGGTGGTCGAACGGGTAGAGCAGCAGGAAGCCGACGACGGCGGCCAGCGCGAAGGGCGCCAAGGCGATCGCGAGCACCCGCTTGACCTGCCTGGACGCCGGTTCGGCGGGGCCGTGGCCGTGCCCATGGCCGTGACCGTGCCCGGTGGCGGGGCCGTCGTCCCGCCGAGGGTCGGGGTTCGTGCGGCGACCGCCCTGCGGCGGGTCCGCAGCCGGTTGGACGGGCGGTTGGGCCTGGTCGGCGGCGCGGCGGTGGCGAGCACGATGGCCGCCTCCGGGCTCGGGAGGCTCTCCGGTGGGGCGGCGGTCGGTCACCGGGCAATTATGCGGACCGCTCGTCGCGGCCCGAAGCGGGGCGTTTGGCCGGGCCTTGAGCACCCCCGCCACTCGATTGGCGGACATGCGGAAACGGCGCTCGACATGGTGTCGAAACTATGTTCGAATTGAAACATGCGATGGGAACAGCAACGGGTCAAGCCACCGGTCGGGGGTGCGCCGGAGCTCCCGCTCGAGCTGCCGGAGCCGCCGCCGCGGTCCGGCGGGCGCGCGGGGCTGCGGTTGCCGGAGCCGGTGCCGATCGAGGCGGGCACGGCCGAGGCGTACGCGATCGAGATCCACGCGAAATCGATCATCAACCGGGTGCCGGGGGAGTCCCAGGTGCCGTTCCGGTGGACCGTCAACCCGTACCGGGGCTGCGGCCACGCGTGCCGGTACTGCTTCGCGAGGCGCACTCACACGTACTTGGACCTGGACGCGGGGCACGACTTCGACAGCAAGATCGTCGTCAAGGTCAACGCCGGAACCTTGCTGCGCAAGGAGTTGGCCGGCTCTCGCTGGGCGGGCGAGCCGATCGCGATGGGCACCAACACCGACCCGTACCAGCGCGCCGAGGGGCGCTACCGGCTGATGCGGGAGATCATCGCCGAGCTGCGCGATCGGGCCAACCCGTTCTCGATCCTCACCAAGGGGACGCTGATCCTGCGGGACGTCGACCTGATCGTGCAGGCCGCCGAGGTGGCGCCGGTGTCGGTGGCGGTCTCGGTGGGCTCGGTCGACGAACGGCTCTGGCGGGCCGTCGAGCCGGGCGCCCCGTCGCCGCAGCGGCGGCTGGATGTGGTGCGCCGGTTCGCCGACACGGGGATTGGCTGCTCGGTGCTGATGGCGCCGATCCTGCCGGGGCTCAGCGACGCGCCGGAGCAGATCGACGCGACGGTGCGGGCCCTGGCCGAGGCGGGTGCTGCGAATGTGACGCCGTTGCTGCTGCACCTGCGGCCGGGGGCGCGCGAGTGGTTCCGGGCCTGGCTGCAGCGTGAGCACCCGAAGCTGGTGCCGAGCTACGCCCGGCTCTACCGGGAGGGTTCGTACCTGCCGCAGTCCTACCAGCGCGAGGTCCTCGCCCTGGTGGCCGATGCGAAGCGCCGCCACGGCATCGGCTCGTCGCGGCAGCCGGCGTTCCGCGACGTCGGGGCCGGTGCCGCCCGGTCCGCCGCCGAGGAGGAGGGAGTGCGTCAGCTCAGCCTGTTGTGAGCCCGGTCGGCGACGATCGGGAGTGGTTCTGGGAAATGCACATCATTTTCGATTGGGATAGGACAATGTTAAGGAAAACGATTTCTGACTAGTCCGGAAACTTCGCCGTTCGTTTCGGGGTTGTAAAAGCGCCGATGATGTTGATAATTCGCTCGCGCCTCGGCGCGCCACCGATTCATGGTTACCTACCGTGCTGGACTGCGATCGGCGCTTCCCCGGATCGGGTCAACGTGTCGTGGTGCGCGAAGAGGTGCTGGAGCCCAGCTGCTCCTCGGGCTGCCATCGAACGCCGAAGACGCCCATGCCGAAGTCCAGCGCCACCGCGTGCGTGCGGCCGAACCGGTCGACGGTCAACGGCTTCGGGGGCTCCACCTCCTGCGTGGTGGAGTCGCCGACGTAGCTCTCGCACCGGGTCGGCGGGTGCGCCGGATCGAACTGCAGCTCCACCACGTACTGGCGCACGGGCAGCCGGAACAGCCGGCAGAAGCTGTGCTCGGCCTCGTTCGGGCCGGTCGGCGGGTCGATGATCTCGTACTCCAGCAGCAGCGTCTCGCCGCGCGCCAAGGCCCGGTCGAACAGCAGCTCCGCCACCACCAGATCGCGGGCGTGGTCGGTGAGGACCTGACCTAACCGGCAGGACCGGATCGGCCGGATGATCGGGGGCGTTTCGCCGGAGGAGGCGCCGTCGAACATGATCACCCAGCGGTCGACGCCGTTGGTCTCCGCCCGGACCAGCTTGCGGGTGCGGATCTTGCGCAGCTCGCCGCGCTGGTCGACGTGCACGACGTCGTGGTGGCTCAGCCGGGCGAGCTTGCTGTCGTGGCTGGTGTCGATCTTGGTGAGGAGCTCGGCCGCGGACTCGTTCTCCGACCAGAGCGCGCTCAGCGGCGGCGCCTCGGCGGGGGCCTGCCGGGTGCGGCCGCGCGGGCGCGGCGGGCCGAGCAGGGCCGACAGCGAGCTCTCCGGCACGCCGAGCACCTGCTCCAGCTGCTGCAGGGCGAGCAGCGAGTCGGGACGCTCGGGGCGCCGGCGGCCGGACTGCCAGTAACTCAGCGCGGTGATGCTGACCGGGGTGCCGCGGGCGCGCAGCCGGTGCTGGATGCGTTCCAGGCTCAGCCGGCTGGCCCGGATCGCGGTGCGCAGGGCGGCCTCGAACGGACCGGTTCGGAGCAGTTCGGAGAGTTCGGCAGACAAAGCGTTCGCTCCTTGCTGCGTGCCGCGGACGGCCGGGTGGGTGGCCGGGCGAGCCTCGGTTTTCGGGCCGGTCATCGTTACTCCTCGTGTCCGCCGAATTCCGAACTTACGCTAATCAGTGGGGTCTACGTTGCGCAACGACCGAGTTCCGGTAGGCGTCTACGACTAAAGGAGGAACTAGGGTGTGCTTAAGGCGGGAAACAACTCCTTCATCGCTTCGTGGACGCCTGGCAATGCCGCTGCGCGATCGTCGGTCGTGCCTCGAATCAGTTGAATTGTGGACCAGCTGTGGCAAAATTGGTATCGACCATTTGGTGTTGCTCCGGCGAACGGGCGAGCCAAGGGGCGTGCGCGGGCGGCCGCCGCCGCGGAGCGTGACCGCACC